>CAIXGS010000027.1 GCA_903919125.1 uncultured Spartobacteria bacterium
GAACACCGGAACGGCTAGGCCAAAGACGCCGCTGAACATCGAGGAGTTGAAGGCGTTGCGCATGGTGCTGTTGGGCGCGAAGTCGGCGTCCATAGCAAGCACGCCGGGGGCGGTTGCGGTGCCAAACACCTGCAGGCCGCTTGTGCCACCGAAGCCAGCGGTGCCCCCCAGACGCAACGCGGCGCCGGGCTGCACGGTCACCATCCCTGTGCCCAGAGGCGTGCCCGCGAGGCCGGTGACCTGCAGCTGGCCGGCGAGCACGTTGGCACCGCCACTGAATGCGTTGTTCGTTCCTGAGATGATCAGCGCACCCGAGCCGGCCTTGTTGAGGGCGAAAGAACCGCCGCTGATCTGCCCCATAAGCTCAAGGGCGACGGGGGCCGTGGATGTCGGACTGAAGATGGCGGCATTGCCCTGAATCGTCGTCGTACCCGCCACACGCAGACGGTAGGCGTTCGCTCCCGTCTCGCTCAGCGTCGTGTTGCCGAGAGTCAGGTTGCCGATCTGGATCGCGTTGCCCGAGTTTGTACTGAACCGGTCCACATTGATGGTGGCGGCGTTAAGCACGGCGATGTTGAGCCCGAGGGTGGAGGGGTTGCCGAAGATGGAGGTGCCGTTCACCCCGCCAGCGTTGGTTTGGAGATTCAAAATGCCGCCATAGAGGCTCACCAACCCGGGCGTGGTGCCATTATACCCGCCCAAGCCGTAAGGGTTCTGCACGATCAGGGAACCGTTGTACAGATCCACGCCGCCGGTGAACGTGTTGTTGCCGGACATGATGCTGCCAGCCGTCTGCGGGGTCAGCGTCAAGTTGCCGCCGCTCTTTTTCACCAGCTTGGTCGTACCCGAACCGTCGTTGATCACGCCGGAGAACGTCGTCGTCTGGGTGCCAGCGAGGGTCAACACCCCTGTGCCCGCACTCAAGTTGGTGATCACACCCTGCGTCCCAGCCAAGCCACCCAAGAAGACGTTGCCGCCACTTAAATCCAGCGTGCCAAGGTCATTCAAGGAAAGGGTTGCCGTCAACAGGCCAGCGTTGGCGCCACCGAAGCTCACCACACCCGAGTTCACTGCAAAATTGCCTTCCAACCCAGCCAAGTTCCCAGTCAACCGCAGCGCGCCTTCGCCAAACTTCGTGAAGTTGCGCGCTGTGATGGCGCCCGAAAGCGTCGTTGTGCCGCTGCTCACGCCAGCGCCGACGTACACGAGACCTTCCCCGTAGGTGGGCTGGCTAAGGAGCAGATTGCCAAACAGCAAGTCCGAGCTGATTTGCGGGGCAGCCACGCCGTAGCCGTTGATCACGAGGGCGCCGACGTTGTAGGAGCCGCCTGCCAAGGTGCCCGTGCTCACGAGGCGCAGGGTGCCGCCGGTGATCGAGCCGCCGGTGGTCAGGGCATAGACGTCGTTCACTCCGGAGAGCACGGTGCCAGCGGAAGTAAGCGAGCCGATAGAGGTCACGTTTGAACCGGCAAGGTTGTTGAGCAATGTGCCTGTGTAGGCGGTGAACCCAAGCGTACCGCTGGTGTTGTAGGTGACGAAATTGGCTACCCCGTTGGCGTCGGTGGTGAGAATGCTCGGGAAGACGATACCGTTGTTGCGCGTCGAAGCTGGGGTCACGCCGAGAAGCGTGCCGGCGGTGAGAAGCTCGCCATTGCCATTGAGGGACAAACCAAGGCGACCATTGGCGCCCTGCAAGAGCATCGTGCCCTGGCCGGAGCGGGCGAGCGTGGTCAACCCGAGCGTAGTGCTGTTGGCTACACCGTCCTGCAGGCGGATGGTGGCGCCGCCAGCAAAGTTCAACGTCAATGCCGTGGGACTGACGCTCAAATTGGAGGCTACAGCAGGCTGCAATATACTAAGCGTGCCACCAGAAATGGTCAGCGTGGTACTCGCTGGGAAAACCCCGCTAACATTCGATGCAAACACCCCGCCGCCCGCAATCGCGTAGACGGTCCCCGTATTCACGCCGAGGGAAAGTAGCGTTCCCGTGCCAGCTTTCGTGAAGGTAGAGGTGCCGCTGTTAATGGATCCGCTGGCGGTCAAGGTGGCACCCGCTCCCACTTCCACGTTGCCGCCTGCAGAACCAATAATCGTCAGGGTGCGCGAAGTTGCAAATGAGTCCGTCACCAGCAGGGCCGCAGGGGTCGCTGCGGAACTGTTAAGCACCACTGGACCGTTAACGATCGTGTCCCCCAGTTGCACGTTGTTGCTCACGCTCAACACCCCGCCATTCACAGCCAAGGCGGGGAACGTATTGATGCCTTTCATTACCAGCGTTCCCATCCCGCTCTTCGCAAAAACGTTGGTAAACACTTCTGTATTGTTCGTCGCCGAACCTGTTGCAGTGCCAGTAAGCACCACATTGTTTCCTGAGATGGACTGCACATACAATCCAGCCGGTAAATTACCCCCAGAGACCGCCTGACCCGGCAGAATCCCAAGTCCAGAGGCATTGGTGATGGAGATCGTAGAGGAACTCGCAGTCGTAGTCATGTTGGCTATGCTGATGCTTCCCGTGATCCCGGTAATCACGCTTCCCACGCCTTCGGTGATGCTCAACCCAGCCCCGACGTCGAATCCACCCGAGGTGTTCATCTGATAATTGCGATTGGTCGTGAAAGACGCGCTGCCTGCTTGCGGCGTTGTCGGCAAAGCGGCGACTGGGTTCCAGAAAGCCACGTTCCCACCATTCAGCACAATCTGCGACGCAAGCGGGATGGTCGTGTCGGAATTGACTAGGATAGCACCCGCGTTAATCTGGGTGACACCAGTGTAGGTGTTGCTGCCGGTGAGCGCCAGAGCGCCCGCGCCCGCCTTAATCAGGGTGTTGTTTCCGTAGGGGCCGTCGGTCACGCCGCCGGAGAAGGCCACCAGCGAAGTGGTCGCGTTTGTGGTGAGCGTGCGTACGGTGCCGGGACCAGAAGCAGTCTGGGTGTTGCTGAGAGCCAGCGGAGCGGTGAAGACGAGGTCTGCGTTGCTGCTAGCTGTGAAGATGGCGTCGCCTATCAGAGCGACCTGATTGGAAATCGTGCGAGGCCCGAGAAGGTTGACCATGCCGAAGGTGTCCGGCTGGAGGGTGCCACCGGCGAAGTTGAGCGTGCCCGAACCCAGCGCGGAGGCGTTGCCGATTTGGAGCGTCATCCCCTGCACCAGAGTGGTGCTGCCAGTGTAGTTGTTGGGCGTGTTCAAAACAACGGTGCCCCCGTTGTTGGTGAGCGAAATGCTCTGGGCAGGGACCGTGTTGGTCATCGCACCGATCTGCACGCTGGTGGAGCCGGTGAGCACAGGCGTGTTGATCGTCAAAGTGCTGCCGCCGGTGCCCAAGCGATAGATACCACCCGTTGCCGCCGTGAGGGTCGCGCCCACGTAGGTGCCGCCCTGCGACGAGCCCAGGAAGGCGGAACCGCCTGCCAAAGTAGACATGTCCAGCGCCTTGGAGAAGCCGATTACATCGATGCCGACGGTGCCGGTGAAGGGCCCGCCGTTGGCGTTGAAGGTGCCGGGGATGGCGGCAGAGCCCGGGTTATAAGCGAGGCCCAGCACGGCGAGGTTGCCGGTGTCGCGTTGATCGTGAGTGAGCCCGAAGCGATGTTGTTGGCCGCCAGACGCAGGACACCGCCCGGGTTAACGGTGACGGCGGCCGTGCCGAGAGGTTGGGTGGAGGTGCCGCCATTCAGGAGGGAGAGGATCCCCTGCTGCACGGTAACCTTGGAGCCGGCGTAGTTGGAGGAGCCAGCGAGGGCGAGGACGTTCGTGCTCCCGGCCGTGGACCAGAGCTGGAGGTTTCCGGAGCCGGAGAGGCCGCCGAAGACGGTCATGTTATTTTGCAAAGAGATCGCGGAAGGACCGCCCAAGGAAAGCGATCCGGCAAAATATAAAACGTTGTTATTGGGGATATTCAACACCATCGGCGTGTTATTGGGATTGGAGCCCGCCGCGTAGCCCGAGATCGTCAGATTATTGAACATCGCAGTGTTCCCTCCGATCTTAGAGTCCGTGTTCAAGGTGACATCGCTCTGATACCAAAGCGCTCCTGCATTTGAGTAGAGGTTGGCGCCACTCAAGTAGATCGGATTCCCGGCAACATAAGGGTTCGTCAGGCTGCCGCCTACTGCATACTGGCTGTTCATTCGGAACCAGTTTGCGCCGCTTGCGACAATAGGCCCGGTCAAAGTCCCGCGATTGTCGCCGGAAATGCTGACGTCACCCGCCCCGAACTTGGTCAGGCCGTTCGCATAGATCTGGCCGCTGATCTGGAAGGGGCCTCCGTTACCCGTAGGCACGTACATAAACAACTCACCCGTCCCGCCGCCCGCGAGCAAGTTGGTGGAAATATTGTCCGCCGCAGAGCCCGTGTACATAAAGCCGCCGCTGACAATGTTGACCGACCCGCCGCTCAAAGCACCATTGGCAACGCGCAGGGCGTATACGCTGGTGCCGCCGCTTACCACGGTGGAGGCGCCCGTCAAATTGACAATGTCGTTTGCCGTGGGAATGAGACCCGTTGTGATGCCTAGTGTACCAACCGAGTTGAGCGAGTACCCGATCTGGCCTGCGCCGAGAAGAGTCCCAGTAATCAGCGGTTGGAACCCAGTGTCCACACCGCCAAACGCAGCGGAACCACCCGTCGCATTGTAGCCGACGAACGTCTGGTTGGTGGCGTCGATTATCCACGGTGCCAACATCCCGCCCAAGGAGACACCCGTACCATTGGTGGTGGTGCCGCCGCGTGCAATAGCCGCGCCGTTGATGCTGCCGCTAGAGATCACAAGACGCTCGTAGCTCGTGGGCGTTGTCGCAGGAATGCCCAAGAAACCGGCGGTCGAGTTAATCAAGAGCGTGCCGCGGTTGGTTCCGTTGGTCGCAGTACGAGTGAGGCTAGCAATGTTTAACTGCGCACTGCCCGCGCCGGCAGTGCGGGTGACGAAAAGTCCGCCGGGTCCGACACTCGTATCCACGGCGCCGATAGTTTCCACCGTCTGCACGCTGGCGGCACCCGTAAGCTTGAAGTTACCGCCGTTCAGCGTCACGCCGGTGGCATCCGTCCAGCGTCCTTGCGAACCGCCCGTGAAGATGCCGTTAGCGTTGTCCATTACGAGATTGGAGTAGATGCGTAAAATGACGGGGCCAGCGCTGGTCAGGGAACCCAACGCGCCCTGCACGTTGACCGTCGCGCCGTTCATGATTTCCAGCGTGCCTGTGGAAATGGCACCCGCCGTCTGGAGATTGAGCGTGCTACCCTGATTGACGATGGTGCCGCCCGTGTAGTTGTTGGAATTACGAACGGTCACGGTGCCCGCCGAGTTCCCAAATGTAATGGCACCATAAGACAAAGTGCGCAGAGGCGAACCGATCATCAACACGTTGGTGCCGTTGAACGTATTATCCGCACCCGAGAAGATGACGGTACCGCCTGCACCCACGCGATACGCGCCAGTCGCGCCTGCGGGGGCGAACATCGTGGAATCACCTAACGCCCCCACACTACCGGGATTAAGAGTTCCGATAAACTCGGGGCTAGTGACCTGCGCGCCGAAGGCACCGAGGTACTGGTCGCCGGTGGAGGACTGGTTGATGGTGCCACTGAACACGGGGGTCGCAAGAGACAGCACGCCGCCAAACGGCGAAGTGAAGGCGTTTTGGATCAATGAGGACGGCGTAAAGCTGTTGTCGAGCGCGACTATCGCAAAATCGCCCAGCTTGGAAATCAAGTTCAACTTCGTCACCCCACCCAGACTTCCGTTCCCTGCGAGACGCAACACGCCGGGACCCGCGACCTGCACCGCACCAGTGCCAAGCGGAGTGCCGCTCGTGCCGGTGACTTGCAGCGCTCCCGTTAGGATATTCGTACCACCCGTGTAATTGTTGGACGTGCCGGAAACGATTATCGTGCCCGTGGAGTTGCCGCCGGAGCGATTGAGCGCAAAGCTGTTACCGTTATCGGTGATGACACCCGAGAGTTCGAGCGCACCTGAGGGAGCCACTGTGTTGAGGTTAAACACCGCGGCGTTGCCCAGAAGATTTGTCGTGCCCGCGACCTTGAGCCGGTAGTTGTTGCCGCCGGTGAGCGTGAGAGTGGAGTTGGCGATGCTCAGCGTCCCGATCTGGATGGCGTTTCCAGAGTTGGCGCTAGGACGGTTGACGTCAACGGCCGCATTCCCAAAAACCTGTAGGTTAAAGCCGTTGGTCGTTGGATTGCCGAAGACGATGCTGCCGTTCACCCCAGGCGCATTGGTCTGTAGATTCAACTGGCCGCCATAGAGTGAGACGAGTCCCGGAGTGGTTCCGTTGGCTCCGCCGAGACCGAGCGGGTTTTGAACTGTAAGCGAGCCTGAATAAATGTCCGTCCCGCCAGTGTAGGAATTGTTACCGGCAAGGTAATTCCCTGCGGTGAAGACCCCCAACGTCAAAGCGCCGCCGCCCAATTTGACTAGCTTGGTCGTCCCAGCTCCGTCGGTAATGTTCCCCGTGAAAGTAGTCGTAGCAGCGCCAAAAATCGTGAGTGTTCCTGCCGCTGCGCTTTGGTTGGTGATAATGCCCTGAGTGCCGCCCAAGTTGCCGATGCTCGTCAGGCCGCCGGCCAGATCGAGTGTCGCAGTGTCATTGAGCGACAAGGTTCCCGCCACAGGACCGCTAGCCGTTGACCCGAAACGCACGACGCCCTGTTGCACGGCAAAGTTACCTTCCAGCGCATTAGACCCACTCAAGAGCAGCGTGCCTGCACCAAACTTGGTCAAGTTGTTGGCTGACACCGACCCTGCGAGTGTTGCCGTTCCCGAACTATAGCTTCCACTGACGTAGAGGAGACCTTCTCCAAGAATCCCAGAACCCGGAATCGTTGAGTTGGCAAAAACAAGATTGGGCGAAATGACTGGAGCCGCCCCACCCACGCCGTTCAATAACAAGCCGCCAATATCAGTGGCGGAAACCGAACGGATGCGCAGAATGCTACCTGCAGCGTTAGCCGCGATGTTCGCAGTGATCTTGAGCGCAAACATATCAACCGTCCCCGAGGGAGCGATGGTGCCGCTGGTCAAGGACACCACAGAAGCGTTGGTCGAACTCGCAAACGTGTTCGTCAGCAAGCTCGCTGGGACAGCCGGCATGAAGCCTGCAACCGGATCGTACACGACGAAATCCGCAGTGGGATTGGTATTGGAGCTCAGCGCCACCACATAAGGAGCAAAGATGCCCGCCCCGGAAGTGAGCGTGCCGGAGCCGGAAAGGTTGTTCATCTGGGTGTACCCCACGGTACCCGCCGCGACGCCGAAGATGGTCGTCGCGAGCAGACGCACATCGGAGTTGTTCGTGTTACCGAAAGAGGCGCCGGAACCGGGGACCAGCATCAGCGCGCCCTGCGAAGAACGCGTCAACGTGGTAGCCGTCAACTGCGTATCGGAGCCGCCTTGCGCGTCGAGACGCAGGGTGGCGCCGCCCGCGATGGTGACCGTCGGAATGGTCATCGCCGCACCTGCTCCGTAGGGGTTGAGTTGCACCGTGGCGCCGTTGATCGTGAGAGCCGTGTCACCGAAAGGCGTGCCACCAGTTGCGTTGGTGAGCAACGTCGCTCCATTGGAAACGGCGACGTTGTCGTTAAGGTTGACGCCGTTCATCACCACGGTGCCGCCTGCGATGGTGAGCAAACCTGCGTTATTCGCTGTCGGCGCATTGAGCGTCAACGTCTTGCCCGGAGCCACCACGATGCTGCCCACGCCACTCATGGTCAGGACGCGGTTTGTGGTGACGTTGTCCGTTACGAGCAACTGACCGCCGTTAAACGTGATGCCGCCTGGCTGTATGATCGAACCAACCGCCACCACAGGATTCGGGTTCCCCAAGTTTGCGTCGTTGGAAATACTCACCATCCCGTTGTTCAGGGTCACCTGACCCGCCTGCGAGGCCTGTCCGGTCTGTCCAAACGTGTTGCTGCCGCCTAGCACCAGCGTGCCGAAACCAGTCTTTGTGAGCGTGCCCGTGTTGGAAATGACGCTCGCGCTGCCCTGTGTGACCGTTTGGCCAAGACCGATGTCGAAAGTCAGGTTGCCGATCAAATTCACGTTATTAGTGAACGTGGGGGAGATATCCCAGAAGCCGAGCGTTCCACCTGCCGCAACGACTGTCGAAGCGCTCGGCAACGCTCCCACCGCACCGACTACGAGAGTAGTACTCGCGTTCACCGCTGTGATACCGGAGTAGCTGTTGCCCGCATTGCTCAGCTTTACATAGCCGCCGCCAGTTGCAATCAACCCGGCGGAACCCGTCCCCGTGATCGCGCCGCTCAGCGTGACCACGCGATTGGTGGACGTCACGCTGATTGTGCGTTCGAGGTTGGTACCCAGGGCAACGGGGCCGCTCAAAACGAGGTCCGTGGCGCCGCCGGTGCCGATGAAGGCGTCGGCCGAGTACGCACCGTTAAGAGTGACGAGAGCGCCGCCCGCGCCAATCGCGGCAGTCGCCACCGTGCCCGCGAAGGCGATGGGGTTGCTGAGCGTGCGGATGGAGAGGAGCGTTCCTAAACCCGTGGCATCAGGCTGGATGGTGCCGCCGTTGAAGTTGATTGTGCCGGTGCCGAGAGCGGCGTTGTCCCCGAGTTGGAGTGTGACGCCGCCGTTGAGCGTGGAACCGCCGCCGAATGTGTTGGGCGTGTTCATTACAACTGTGCCGGTATTGTTGATGAGGGCGACTCCAGGCGTGCCGTTAACGAAGCCGAAGATGGCGCTGCTTCCTGAACCCACGAGCACGGCGGAATTCATAGTCAGCGTCGATCCCCCACCACCGATGCGGTAGGCGTTGTCCGCACCCACTCCCAGAGTCGGCGCGGTGTAGGTGCCGCTCTGCGACGAACCGAGGAAATTGTAATTGCCCAGACTCAACGCCGTGCTGAAGCCAATCACATCAATCCCAATGACAGCGTTGGCAAACCCGTTGGTCGTACCCTGCGTGAAGGCTGGAAGCGCGCCGTTGTAGGCGAGCCCCAGAACGGCCGCTCCGGAGTTGTCCGAGTTCAACGTGATCCCGCCGGACACGTTCGTCGCCGCCGTCAGACGCAGCACCCCGGCGGGCTGCACCGTGAGCGCGCCACTTCCAAACGGAGTCAAGCCGGTGCCGGCGGAGGCGAGGATTCCCTGCTCTACCGTGATGGCACCCGTGTAGGCGGCGTCGCCGTAAAGCAGTGTGCTACCCGTGCCAGCCTTCGTGATGGGCGCACTGCCCAGCAGGGAACCGAACACCAGCAGGTTGTTGGTGTTGAATAGCGTCGTGGCGGAACTGCCGCTAAGCGTCAAGTTGCCAAATAGCGTCACGCTGTTACCGCCCTGGATCCCGAGTGCCGTTGCGCCAGTGCCCACGGTGACAGACGCGAGAGCGGTGTTCGCTGCAGTCGCTCCGAGGACAGCGTTCCCGGCGATGGTCACGGGATTCTGGAAATACGTGTTCGCGACGTTCACGTTGTAGCCGCCGCCATTGAGCGTGACGGTCGGGCCGGCCAAATAAGGCGTAAGAGTGCCGCTGCCTAACGCGAACTGCGAGCCGACGGTGAGCAACCCGTCGTTCACGGTGACGCTGCCGGTGAGGGAGGAATTGGCGTTGGTAAGAGCCAGCGTGCCGAGGCCGTTTTTGGTAAGCGAGCTCAAGCCGGAGAGCGTGCCGCTGAGGGTGGCGACGTTCACCCCATTGTTCAGCAGCGTGGGGCTATCCACCGAAATAACGGCCGTGGTGCCGCTTGAGAAGGCGATTGAACCGCTGGCGGTCAGCGCGTACTGGCTCGGGGCGAAATTGAGCTGACTGTTGGCGACGATTGCGTTGGCAAAGGTGACAGTGGTCCCACCTGCAAGCAGTCGCGTGTTGTCGGCGAGCGTCAGCGTGCCGGTGCCCAGAGCCGTCGCATTGCCAAGAATCAAGTTCCCCTGACTCAGCGTCACCCCGCCGCTGAAAGTGTTGGCACTACCGAGATACAACGCGGAGGAACCGGTCTTTATTAAGGACCCGGCACCGCCACTGATCGTGCCGGTAATGCTCAGACCGTTTGGAGAAAGACCGTTCACTGAGATGGTGCGGGCCCCAGCGTTCAAGTCCACCGCGCTCGCGATGGTCGGTGTGGTGGAGAAGCTGTCGTTGGTGGAGAACAGCGTCGCGGTGGTGAGCACGAGTGAACCGCCCGTGATCGTCGGCGTGGCAGTACCGCCCGTGTTGTTGAACGTCACAGAGTTGAAGGTGTTCGAGCCGGTGAGCGTGAGCGTAGCGCCGCCGTTGAGCGTGACGTTCGCTGTGCTCTTCAGCTGGCTGACGGCGGAGAAAGTGACCGCGGCGTTGTTGAGAACAAGATCGCCTCCTGCAGCGACGATAGTGGTTCCGTTGGCGCCTGTCGCATTGAGGGTCGTGGTCCCTTGGTTGGCGTAGAGGGTCCCAGTGAAGGTGTTGGATCCCGTGAGGGTTAGTGTGCTGGCACCACCCTTCACCAGCGAAACTCCAGCGCCACTGAGGACGCTGGAAATGGTCACTGCCGCATTGGTGTAGGCGAACAACTCGGAGGTTCCCGAGGTGATCGTTCCACCGGAAATCGTGGAGGCGCCGTTTGCGAGCAGACCGCCCGTGGAGAGGGTCAACGTGTCCGTCGTACCGATGGTCAGGTTATAAGCTCCGGCGATCCGCAGCGAATTGATCGTCCTCGCGGACGACATCGTGACTGCCGCGTTGATGTTGATATTATCCGCACTGGTTGTCGTCCCATTCAAAGTCCCCGCCGAGTAGTACGGGAAACCCAGCGTATTGAGCGCGCCGACCCCGCCCTGCGTCCCGTTAGAAGTCACGTAGCCCGCGAAATCCGTCCCGTTCACCGTTGCCCAGCCGCCTAAGATGCCGTTGGCGAGTGAAGAAGCGGTGCTTCCTCCATTAACCTGATTCAAGAAAACCTGCGTTGTGGCGAAGCCGTTTTGACCAAGGTTGGTTCCCGAGAAATTCACCTCGCCGCCAGTCGCCCGCACCAGATTGCCCAACGTCAACCCGCTCATCGCCACATTACCGGTCATTGTCGAAACACTCACAACCGATTGACCCGCGCTCACATTCACAGTCCCTACACTGGCGGACGTCTGGTTGCCGAGATAGTTGAGCGTGGCGCCTGCGAGAGTCAGCGGGACCGTAGTCGCGAGGCGATTGATCCCAGAATTCAACCCCTGATCGTTGAGTTGCAAGGTCCCGAAGTAGTCGGTGAGCGACGTTGTGCCGGTCAGTGCGCCCTGATCTTTAAGTTCGAGGACGCCGCCACGGACAATCGTGGCACCGGTGTAGGAATTGGTATTTGTCAGGGTGGTTGTGTTGTTACCGGAACGGGTGAAAGCGAGGGTCCCTGCGATGGAGCCGGCAAAGCTTTGGCTTGCAGCGTACGCGCTGGTCAACGTGGCGAGCGTGCTGGAGGAGTTGGTGATCACGCCACCTGCGCCAGCAATGGCGTTGTTAGTGTAAAGATTGCCGAGCACCTGATTGTTGCCATTGAGGTCCACAAGGCCATTGTTCAAGAGCAAGCTGGTGACATAAGGCGTTGTGGCCGTCGAAACCACTGTGAGGGTGTTATCCACGCCACTGCTTAAATTGAGCGTTCCACCAAGCATATAGAAGATGGAGAATTGCTGTTGAAAAACCTGGGGCTTCAGCAGGTTCATCGTGCCCAAACCGGCCTTGATGATTTGATTGCTGGTGAGCAGGTACGCGTTGAAATCCAGCGCGTTAACCGTGTCCTGTTGGAAGAAGAACGCCTGATTGCCACCCGTCGAGAACAACCCGCCCGCAACACTCCCAGCCGAGTTCCCCAAAGCGAGGAAGCCGCCTTGAGCATCGGAGAAAATTGCCCCAGTAGAGATGATGTTGATCTTGCCCCCGGCGTTCATGGTCAATGAATTGACCGTCGCCGTGCCCACGGTCTGGCTACCGCTCATCGCCACGTTGGAGTTGGTGCTGATGGGACGATAGAGGCCCTGTGCGAGTTCTGCCGCCGTCAACGGACGGATGCCGGTTGTCGGGAACCAAGCGGCGAACCCGCTACCAAGTCCCGTCGCCGAAGTGTCGGCGAGCATATCGGGACGAATCGAAATGGTCGTCGCACCGCTGCCGCCCGCACCACCCGCCAACTGGTTTACTGTGAGTGCGCCAGCCGTGGCAATTCCTGCGCCGGGAGTCGCGCCCAAGTTTGTGCCACGCACGAGCAACACTTCACCACCCCCTTGGTTTCCAATGGTTCCAAAGTTAAACGAAAGCGCTTGTGCCGCATTTGGTACCAGTGTGATCACGCTACTGCCAACATTCGGAGTCACCACACCTGTGCCGGTGAGATTAGACGACATGACGCTTTCCGAAGTCGCGGCAGAAGCGTTGCCGGTGATCTTGAGTTCGCCGCCGTATAGGTTGATGGTCCGGTTTGGCCCGCCCAGACGGTTGTTCAAATTCGCCGTGCTATTGTCGAGAAGCAACAGTCCGCCGGTGTATACGTTGTAAGTTCCGAAAGTCTCGCTGCCAGCGGCCCCGCTCAGCGCCAAAGTGCCCTGCAAAACGGTCTGCGTCCCCAAATTGTAGCTCCCAAACCCTGCGGCGGAGTTAACGGTCATCGTGCCCGTGCCGATTTTATCCAAGTTGAAACTGCCGCTACGCTGATCCGAAGCCGCGAACTGACCGGAGAACGTGAAATTGCTGTTGTCGAAGCCCACACGAACCGTGGCACCAGTACCGCTGCGGTTGGCGAAGAGTCCGGTGCCCGTCACTGAGCCCAGCACTGCGCCGGTGGCGTTCAGATCGAGTGCGCCGCTTGTGCCGAGGGCGATCTGCGAGAAGCGCGAGGCCCCATTTGCCGCGCCGATGCTCAAGATCCCAGCCGTCACCGTGGTGACTCCCGTGTAGGAATTCGCCGGATTACCCAGCGCTAGAATCCCGTCGCCCGTCTTGGTAAAAGCGTAAGTGCCGGAAAGCGTGGAACCCAAAGTCGCCGTCACCGCTGGGCTGTCCACGCTGATGGTACCGCCGCTCGCGAGGTAAAGCGCGCCGTTCAATGTCAGGTTGTTGGCGCTGGTGACACCGCCGATATTCAGTGTGTTGGAAGGATTGGTGACGTTAATGGCATTGTAAAGTGCCTGAGCACTCCCCACCAAACGCGCCGAATCGCTGCTGATGGTGAGCGAACCTGTGCCGAGCGGGCCGTTGGTGAGCAGGCCGCCGTAAAGCGCCGTTGCGCCGAAGATGATCGAACCCTGCTGCAAGTTCACTCCGCCAGAGAACGTGCTCGCCCCCGTCAACGACAGCAGCCCGACACCCGTCTTCGTCAGCGAACCGCTCCCCAAGACGGCCGCCGTGATCGCCAACCCCACAGGCGACGCCCCAGAAACATCCATCACGCGGCCCGCGGTGCCGATGTCCAACGCCCCAGAAAGCGTCGGCGTGAAGCTCGGCGTTTCGTTGATGCTGACGAGCGACGCCGTGCCACCAAGAGCGAGCGTTCCCGTAAACGCCAAGGATCCCGCCGTCGAAGTTGTCATCGGATTGCTCAGCGTGATGGTTCCGCCGTCCGCCGAAACCGCCGTGATGCGCGTCCCCGGCATCACGCCTGTACCGCTCACCAACTGGCCTGCGGTCAAGTTGTAAGAACCCGCCATTACAATGACCAGACTGCCGTTGGTGACGGTGCTGGGCAATAAGGTCTGGCTACCGGAGTTCAAAGTCGGCGTGGCCTGCGCACCTGTGTTGTTGAATTTGACGCTGTTGAGCGTGTTGTTGCCGTACAGCGTGAGCGAGGCGCCACCGTTGAGCGTCACATTGCTCGCAGAGGCGATCTGGCCCGCCGCCGTGCCCATCGTGAGCGTCGTGTTATTGATCACCAAATCCCCGGGCACGACCGTCAACGCCAAGCTACCCGTCGTCACCGGACCGCCGTTCAAATAGGTCGCCCCCGTGTACGTGTTGCTGGCTTGCGGAGATAACAGGAAGGAACCGGGCCCGCTCAATACCAAGGTGCCGCCGGTGATCTTGGAGAAAACCGTGAGCGTCTGGCCGCTGGTCACATTGGTGACGAACAGTTCCGAAGTGCCGGAAGTAATCACGCCGGCAGTCCCAGCCGTCCCGATGGATGCGCTGTTACCGGTCTTGAGTAAGCCGCCGCTCGTGAGGGTCAAGGTGTCCGTACCCGCAGAGAACGTGAGTCCAAAGGCACCGGCGATGTTGAGGCTGTTCATCGTCTGACCACCGGCGGTCAAAGTGCCCGCAGCAAGAAGCTTCACGTTTTGGGTGCCGGAACTGGTGAATGTACCGGTGGAGGCCAGCACGTCGTAGGCGGCGAAGGTGCCGGAGCCAAGCGCACCGACGCCTTGAGCAGCGTTCCATGTGGCGAAGTCCACGCTGTTGGCGATAGCCCAGCCACCGAGGATCGAGTTGGTGAGCGTGGGCGCAGCGGAGTTGAGCGAACCCAGCAGGATCTGCGTGGTATTCAGTCCTGTCTGGCCGAGGGCGTTGTTGCCCACGAAATTGACCACCGCCCCAGTGCCGCCACGTACCAAATTCGCAATGGTCAGCGCGGCGGAACCGTTCGTGCCGTTGGTGGCCGTGATCGTATTCAACCCAGCCTGCGCGGTCACAGCTCCGACAGTCTCCGAATTTGCAAGCGCATAGCCGCCCGTCAAGTTGAGTCCGCCGCCTTGGAGGGAGATCGCGGCTGCGTCGTTGAGTCGGTTGTTGTTTGAATAATTACCGCTGTTATCGAGTTTGAGCGTGGCGAAGGCGACGCCGATGTCGGTGCTGGCGAGAGAGCCATTTTGAAGGAGAGTCAACGTGCCGTCGCGCACCCGCGTGAGGCCCGTGTAGGTTTCAGCGCCCACTAGCGTGGTGGTGTTGTTGCCCGTCTTAATGAAGTTAAGGCTGCCAGCGAGCACTCCTCCGAAAGTCGTCGCCCCCGTCGCGGCGCTGATCAAAGTGGCAAGCGCGCCGGTATTGGTGATGAGTCCGCCGGTGTAAGCGCTGGCGGAATCAATGTTACCGACGATTTGATTGCGACCATTGAGGTTGAATACACCGTCGGTGACACGCAAAGCGGACACGGTGGCCGTCGTGGTCGTCGGGATGACGGGGATGGTGTTGTCGACGCTGGAAGCAAGGACGAGCGTCCCCTGATTGATCACCCAAGGGTTCGTCGCGTACTGCGCACGACCAAAGGTCAACGCCCCAGTGCCGCCCTTCACCAGACCCGCCGTCGAACTGTAAATGGCACCGTTAAACTGCAAATCCCCCACCGTGTGAATGTCCAGCGTTACGGCCGCCGTGGTGAACAGGCCGCTCGTGATGCCGCCATTTCCCGGCAACGCCAGAATGCCCGACGCACCCGAGATGGTGCTGTAGGCGTTGTAACCCCCAACGCTGCCACCGGAAGCCAGCGTGATGGTGGCTAGCGAAGCCGTCGGCAAAACCGTCGCAGCGCTGAGCAACAAGTTAGTGCCCGTCGGTGCATTCGTGAGGGAAGAAAGCATTTCCGAGGCACTGAGCGGTCTGAAACCCACTCCCGCAAAGTACGTGGCAAACCGCGTGCCAGAGCCGGTCGCAGTGCTATCGGCTAGAACGTCAAAACGCACACTAATGTTTGGATTACCTGGCAGACCGCCGCCACCTGCCAGGTTCGGCGTGGTGGCGAAGAAGTTAGCGACGCCATTGCCGGGAGTTGAACCGAGGTTCGTCCCGCGAATCAGTCCGGTATCAGTCCCAGCCTGACCAGTAAAGGTGGCGGCACTCAGCCAGGTCGGCGCGCCGGGCTGAGCCGTCAACGTGATCGTCGAGCCACCGGGGGACGCCGTGATGTTGAGTGTGCTCACGCTTTCACTGGTGAGGGCGAGGGAATTGCCAATTAAGTTGAACTGTGCCCCAGCCAGCGTGAGGTTTTTAGCTGCACCGCCGAGGCGGCCAATGAGGTTTGTCGCGCTATTGTCCAACGTCAGGGAACCGTTGGCGATCAGGGTGGTCCCGAAGGCAACGGCGCCCGTGCCGGAAAGGATAGTGTTGCCTTGGAACGCGTTGAAGGTGCCCAAGGTATCGCTGACGCCGGTGAGCGTGACCGTTCCTGTGCCAATTTTGGTGACTGACAGGGAGTTGAGGATGTTACGAGCGTAAGCCGCAAACTGGCCACCGAAGGTGGTACTGGTATTATCCGCGCCGAAGGTGAGTGTCGGTGTGCCACTGCTGGCGGTGATACGACCGCTTCCGGAAAGCGAGCTGACAAAAGCCGACTGACTGTTGAGGTCGAAGGTGGCCGTATTTCCGAGATTAAATGTGCTTCCTGCAGGCAGAATGTTGCTACCGCCGAGTTGAAACAGTCCGTCGACCACATTCAACCCAGCAAAACCGATGCCCGTGGCGGAGAGCTGCATTCCTCCTGAACCTGTCTTCCACAAGGAACCGTTGACGACAGGCGAGGAGAGGAGAACGGCCCTGGGGGCCAAGCCGGTGGCATTCACGGTGAGCGTTCCGCCGGAGGCGTTGAGGAACCCGCCCGAGTTGAGGACCGGCTCCAATCCGAACACGTCGTTTTGAGCCGTAATACTGTTGCCACTAAAGGTCAGCGAACCGCCAAAAGTCACCGCAGTCGCAGTGCCTGAGGCAGTCGCTGCAACGGAAATTGTCACGAGCGAACCGCCCGACACTGACGTCACAATCGCGCCTGTGGGAATGCCCGTGCCGGAGACCGGCTGACCGACGGCGATGCCCGCAGTGGTACCCACGGTAATCGTACTGCTACCCGAAACAGTCGTGGAGGTGGCCGGAGTCGCAAACGTTAGGTTGATCGCAGGCGCAGCGGTGCCGCCGGTGTTTGCAATGGCGAGGCTACCCAGCGTGTTGTTGCCCCACAGCGAGAGCGTGGCGTTGCCGTTGAGCGTCACTGCGGACGTGTTCTTGATCTGGCCAGGCGACGTCAACTGCGCGGTGGCGCCGCCTTGAACCACTAGGCTACCGGGAACGGTGACGATGCTGGTCCCATTCGCGGCGTAGTTGCTCAACGTAAGGTTGCCGGCATTCACGAAGGTGGTGCCAGTGTAGGTGTTGGTGCCGGAGACGGTGAGCGTGCTGCCACCGTTCTTCACGAACGACACGGCACCGGAGCCGTTGTTGACGATGTTGCTGGCAATGGTCGCCGTATTGTTCGCAAATGCGAATAGCGAAGCGGCCGTGTTTAGCGTCGCGCCGGCGGTCAGACTGCCCCCAGTGATCACGCTCGCCGCGCCGTTTAGCAGCAGACCGCCCGTGGCAATCGTGAGGATATCGGCGCTAGAGTTGAGCGTTGCGGTCGACACGGCGCTTACACGCAAAGAATTGATCGTGCGCGTCGTCACACCAGAGACACTCGCTGCAATGGTGATGTTATCGAGAGATCCACCCGCCGTGAGGGTGTTGCCCGAATACGCAGGGAACCCCGTGCTGCCCAGTGCGCCAACGCCACCTTGATACGTCCCCGCAGCGAGGTAACTCGCAAAGTCTGCACCACCCACAGTGGCCCAGCCTCCCAAGATCCCGTTGTTGTTGGCCGTCAACGTCACAGGCGACACGCCCGAAACGGTGTTCAAGAAAATCTGCGAATTCCCGATGACGAAAGTAGACTGCCCCAAGGCACCGCTGGTCGCCGCAAAGTTGACGGCAGCGCCGCTCCCCAACACAAGCGAGTCGAGCGTTAGCACCGCGTTGCCACCGGCACTACCGCGCGTTGCGTTGAGTGTCAGCGCGCCACCAGAAAGCGTCAGCGTCCCAGCGGACATGGAGGAACTCAGTCCGGGGAAGCCGGTGTAGTTAAACGCGCCGCCGAGGAAGTTGAGCGGCACCGTCGCACTGATGCGCTGCGGGATGTCGGAGATGGGGCTCGCGGAGTTATCCAACGTCAGCGTGCCGAAGTAACTGTTGATCGCGGAAGTGCCGGAGAGTTTACCAGCCTGCTGGAGAGTCAACACGCCGCCGCGCAACGCAGTCGCGCCAGTATAGGTGTTATCGTTTACCAAGATCGAGCTGGTGTTGGAGCGGGTGAAGTTCAAGTTACCCTGAATACTGCCGGCGAAGGTACCGCCGCCGTTGGAGGTAAGAGTAACCGGCGAACCGGAGGCTAAGTTGGTGATGATGCCCCCCGCGCCGGGGCTACTATTCGAGGTGCTCAAAGCGGCGACGACCTGGTTTGTTCCGTTCAAGTCGAAAAGCCCCTGATTAACAAACAAGTTGTACGGCGTCCCAGTGGCACCAACAAACAGGCGGTTGTCCCCGCCCGAGAGGCGGATGGTCCCGCTATTGAGGTAGGTGGCGGAAGCGTTCAACTGGCGCACATTGATGTTCAATGTCCCCGCCCCGTCCTTCGTAATGGCCCCCGAACTGGTAATGGCGCTGTTGAGGTTCAACACGGTGGAGGCGCCCACGGTCCAAATGTTCAAGTTGCCGCTGCCCGTGGAAAGCTGGCCACCAGTGATCCCGTTGTTTCCGGCGAAGGCTAAAATCCCGCCCGAGTTGTTACTCCCAGTACCAAATGTAAGCGCGTACGAATCCGGCACGCTGCCCGCGATGGTAATCCCGCCGCCCGCATTGAGCGCCAGCGTGTTGATTGTTGCAGCAGCGTTAAGATACCCACCCGCACTAGAACTAAGCCCGACGTTTGCGGTAGTAGTCGCTCCGACAAAAGAAGCAAGTTCCGCCGCAGTCAACGGACGGAACCCCGTGCCGCCCGTTGAGGAAGTTCCGGTGGTACCGATGTACGTCGCAAACGCTAATCCGCTACCCGCTGCCGAGGTATCTGCGAGAATATCTGGACGCACCGAGAGCGTGAAGGAACCGCTCAAGCCCGCGCCGCCAACCAAAGCCGGAGCCGCCGTGTAAGCCACGAGTTGAGCCGTTCCGGCGCCCAGCGTCGCCCCGAGGTTCGGCCCGCGCAACAGCAACGACGCACCCGCCGTGATGCCGCCCACGGAACCCACGTTGAACGTCAAACTCTGCGCGCCGTTCGCCCCGAGCGTCAGCGTGCTGCCGCCAGCCGCAAGCGTCAGCACACCGCCGGACGCCGCCGAAATTGCCGTGCCAGCCGCAGTCGCCACCGCACTGCCGCTCATCGTCAACGTATTGCCCGAGATCGCCGTGATAGTCGTCCCCACGGGGAACAACGTACCGCTGGTGATCACCATCCCCGTGTATAGCCCCGTGGTGCTTGCCACTGAAACTGTCGTCGTGCCGCTGGTTATCGTGCCCGTCACCGAAAGTAGATTGGTCAAGGACTCGCTCGTCGCGCTCAACGAATTCCCGATAATCGTCACCGCGCCGCCGCCCAGAGTGAGCGTCGTCCCCGTGCCCGAAGCCGGAACGTTGCCCTGAGAAAGGCGGTTGTTCACGTTGGTAACGGAATTATCGATCAGCAGAGCACCCGAGACGTTCACCGTATTGGATTGGAACGCTGTGGTGCCGAGTGAGCCGAAGGTCACCGTGCCACGGTTCACAATCAGCGTGCCCAACGAATTGTTGGACGTGCCGGAAATCGTGAGGGTGCCCGTCCCCACCTTGGTGAAATTCAGGTTGTTATTATAACTGGTGGCGTCGTTGAAACGGGCGAACTGACCAGAGAACGTTGTCGAGGTGTTGTCCCAACCAGCAGTCAAGGTTCTCGCGGTAGTGGAGTTGTTAAATACTACACCCGCTCCGGCAAGACTTCCCACGTCATCGCTGTTGTTGTTCAAACTCAACCTAGAGGTCGCCGTCGCCAGAACCAACGCAGAGGCAGGCGAACCCGAGGCGGATAATCCATATTGCAGCATGCTATCTGCGCCAACTGACGTAGTGCCTGTGTATCCGCTCATCGCATTCAACTGGAGCACGCCGCCGCCTGTGATGCTGATGCCGCCAGTGCCGCGAATCGCCCCAGCTATGGTCAAAGTGGACAGCATGGGCGCGACGTTTTGCGTCCCGACAAGGACGGCGCCCACGTTAAAGACGCCCGTGGACGTGCCGAAGTCGATGGCCCCCGTCGAAAGCGACGCGGACTGGTAAACGTTGCTGGAGGTCGCTGTGACGCTGCCACTCGTGAGGCTCAGGACGCCGCCAGTGTTCACGACAGGCGCGTTGCCGCCGATGTTATTGAGGATCAGGTTTGCGAGCGTGTTGTTGCCGTAGAGAGTCAGCGTGGAGGGACCATTGAGGGTGATCGTGTTGCCAGCCGCAATCTGACCGCTGCTGTTGGTCATCGTAACCGTCGCACTGTTGAGTACGAGTCCGCCCGTGGGGACAACCGCCACACCGCCCGTGTTGTTGAGCGCGAGCGTCACGCCATCGAGGACGGTACCACCCGTGTAACTGTTCGCGCTGCTCCCCAAGTTGAAGCTCCCGCCGTTGCCGGTGGCCAGCACCAGTTGCACGCTGCCCCCCGCTGGATTATCGATAATCCGCGAGTTCAGCGAAAGCGTGCTCTGGTTGTTATAGACATAAAGCGGAACAGAGCCGCTCGTACCGCCCGCTGTGAGACGCCCGAAATCCGCAGAACCACCGATGAGCAGCGCGACGTTGCCGCTACGCAACAAACCGCCGGAAGTCAGGTTGATCGTATCCGTGGCGTTGGAGAAAGTCAGGGTCCCCGCGGCGGTGGAAACTAAATTCAGCGAGTTTAAGTTGAGCGTCCCACCAGAGAAGGCCGCTGCCGTGATGGTGCCGGTGACAGCTGAAACCTTGAGGTTGGACGTGAGAGAAGAATTCGCCAAGGCGAGTGTGCCCGAAAGGGTTTGGTCATAACCGCGATACCCCACCTGAGAAAGAGATCCGAGACCTCCCGCAGCAACACCAGCGACAGAACTGTAGGGGATGTAACTAGCGAACTCCAATCCGTTCACGACAGCCCAAGGCAGGATGTTGTTGGTGAGCGTGGGCGCGGAGGTGATGTTGATGCGGGCGTTATTTCCAATCAAACCCGTCGTAGTTGTGCTGAGGTTGAGCATCGCGCCTGACCCTGGCGCCGCCACGAGACTCCCGAGCGTCAGGTCCACGGAGTTGACACCAGTTCCACCCGCAGTTGTGGTGAGCGTCGAAATCCCCGCCGCCAAAGTGACCGCACCCAACGTCTCGCTCGAAGCAGTTTGTGCACGGCCGAGAAGCGCGATGGTCGCTCCGCGCAGGGTGATGGGCGCATTGTCGTTGATACGGTTGCCGAGGTCGTTGAACCCAGTGTTGTCCAGCGTGAGCGTGGCGTAGGTGACGTTAATGGCGCTCGTCTGCGTGAAGGCCGCACTGTCCCTCAGTGTCAACCCGCCGCCATTGACGGTGAGCGTTCCGGTGGTCGTACTCTGGGCATATAAGCTGAGGGTCTGCTGGCCGCTCTTGACGAAATTGACAGGACCCGTGATTGAGCCCGAGAAATTGCGCGCCGTATTGTCATTATTCGCCACCAAAGTTGCCGAGCCGTTGCTTGATGTGACCGTCCCGCCGCTACCGTTAAATGCTCCGTCAGAGAAGATTGCATTGGTCCACTGCGAATTGCCGTTGAGGTCCAATGTCGCCCCGTAGCCCAGCACAAAGAAGTTATTCTGCGCTATGGTATTGACGCCGCCAGCAAGTTTGAGCGTCCCTTGGTTGAGCACCCACTGACCGGTCATTGTGTTGGCGCTCATCCCGGCAATGGGGCTCGAAGGCGGCGCTAATGTTAGCGTTCCGACCCCAGCCTTCGCGAAGCCCATCGTCGCACTACCGGTTCCAGCCCCTCCGCTTAGAACGCTGGAAATGGTGAGGTCGGCCAAAATTTGCGCGTAAAGGGTACCGCCCGAAGCCAATAAAAAGCCTCCAGAAACCGTGCTCGCAGCCTTCGAAAGCAACCCGCCGCTACTCAGCGTAAGGCCCTGCAAGGTCCCAATCGTGACGGCACCGCCAGACTCCAGCGTCAGCGAGTTCATGGAGGTGCCCGTACTGAGCGTCACTGCATTCGTGAGGCGAACATTGGCCGCAGACGTCAAAAAGTCCGACGCATATTCCGTCGCGATGTTCAGGGCGCGCAGGTAGGAAGTCGTCGTATCAGCAGTAGCGAAGGAAGTTCCCAACCCAGTGCTAGAGCCGTCAATCAGCGCCCACGGGATGATGCTCTTCGTGGTCTGGTTGGCCGTCCCGGATCCAACCAACGCAAACCCAGCCGAGTCGCTGATCGAGGCCGTGCCGGCACCCACCGTACCGCTGGTCAAGTTGGTGCCGCGGAATAACACAGTGTTGGCACCGGCGACAGAAAACACCGGAGCCCCAGTGAATGTCAACGTGCCGCCACCCACTCCGGGGTTAACAGTGATGATGCTCTGCCCACGATTGAAAGTAGGCGCGGCAAACGTTTCCGTCACGGAAGTCGCGCCGCCGTTAAGAGTCAAATTGCCACCGACGAGGGAAATGGCGCGGCTCGTCCCGAGGCGGTTAGAAACGACCGTGCCGCTGTTATCCAGAAGCAGCGTCGCGCCTGGGTTCACCGTGACGGCTCCCGTTGCGCCCGTCGCGCCAGCCCCACTCACGGCGAACGTGCCGCCAGAAACCGTCAACGCACCCACGAAAAGCGTGTTTGCCGACAGCAAGTTCACCATGCCCGTTCCCACCTGAGTCATCGTCGATGGCGACGTGGAAAGCGAGCCCGACAAGTTGATCGTCCCAGCTCCCGAGAAAGTCAGCGCCTGCGCCCCCGCAAACGTGCCGCTCAACGTCAAACTCGCTCCGGCATCCGCGCCAATGCTTGCCGCAGCCGCCAGCGTCACCGTACCCGAAAGCGTGTTCGCACCTGAAACCGCCTGCAACGCCCCCAATGAATTGATCCCCGAACCCGTCAAGGACAGCGGTTCCGCCGTCGTCACCCCCGCCAACTGAAGCGCCGCCCCCGTCGCACTGACGGTCGTGGCTCCGTCAACGGTTCCAAGCGCGCCCGAGTTGGAGATTTGCAACGCCCCGGCGGCGACGGTGATCGCACCCATTAACCCGTTTGAGGCGCTCAACAGCATCGTCCCGTTGTCGGCTTTTTGGAAGCCATACGTGCCACCGAAAGTTCCAGCCATCGTGAATACCGTGCCTCCAACGACTTCGAATACGTTGTTCGTGTTGGTGGCGTTGATAAGGTTGAAAGTCCGGCTCGTGGTGAAACCAGAGGTCGCACGGAACTGAGCCAAGCCCAAAGAGCCGATGCTCACTGCATTGCTGGTATCGCCCAGCGCGGTATCGGTTGCCACGGCCAATCCACCCAAATTGATGGTTACTCCCCCAGTGAAAGTGTTGGTTCCACTCAAAGTAACCACGCCCGTACCCGCCTTATTAAGCCCGCCAGAACCGCTCAAAACTCCGCTCAAAGTGAGACCCTGTACAACGTTCGACGCCGTGTAGGCGGTGCTGACGATCATCAAACCACCATCTAAAAGAGCAAAGCTATTCGGGAGGGAGAGTCCGTACCCATTATTCGCCGCCACAGTCACTCCAGCGCCAAGCGAGCCGGTAAGATTGCTCAGAAGGACCGTCTTATTCACCGCCTGATTTCCCGTCACCCCCAACCCAGAGCGGCCCACAATAAAGGAGGCCGTTTGCATGGTGAAATTGTTGGCTATCGTCACGGTGTTCGGCGTACCGGTGGTGTCTCCATCGGTGAGGAGGCTGAGTGCACCGCCGCTTCCGAGATCCACCGAAGGGTTTCCAGGCAGCAGACTCGTATTCAAAGCAAGGGTGCCCAACCCAGTTTTTGTGATGGAAGTGAGCGTATTCGTGGCCGTGACGGTTCCCAGCAGGGAAACGGTCATCGCGGAACTCGGGATCGCAATCACCAACGCGCCGCCTGCTAAATTGAGTGAACCACTCAAAGTGAGCGCGTTGGACCCTGCAAACTTGAGGTTGCCCAGGGCGTTGACGGAGTTGGCAATGGTCAGCGCAGAGCTAGCCAGCAACGTCGCCCCATCACCCAGAGTCAGCGTGCCAGTGCCGAGCGCGGTGGCGTTTCCGAGAGAGAGACCGCTGTCGCCGGCGACTGTCACTCCGCCGGTGAAGGTGTTGGCGTTGCTCAGTTGCAATAGACCGCCGCCACTTACGGAGAGCGTGCCCGACTTGATGACGCTGGAAATGTTGAGCGTCGGCGACCAAGGAGCCACGTTGACGCCGTTTACAAGGATCGGAGCGACGTTGATGTTGGTGACTCCATTGTCAGAGGAGCCGCCGTTGAGATAGAGATTCGAGACAGACACGAGAGGTAATACACCCGGGTTATTGGAGGTGGCGTTAATCGTGCCCGTCAACGTGAGCGTGCCGGAACCCAGAACCGACGGGTTATTATTAGTGGAACCGTTCGCGTAGAAGTTTATCCCTCCGAGCTGCTGATTAAATGTGAGGAAGTTCAAATAGGCATTCCCCAACAATGTTGCCTGATTGGAAGCTGCAATCTGATTAGACGCAGTCATTTGCAACCCCTGAGGGGCCCCGTTACTATTGCCCGTAAGAATCAATCCTTGGGCTGGGTCGAACGCGGCGGGAATGACAGTTCCAGCACCCTCCAGTTTTAACGCAAATCCGTTCAGAACAGTGCCGCCAGTGTAACTGTTATTGGGACTAAAAATGTCCCATCCACCGCTAGTGCTAGCCACATTGAAAACGGCACGAACGCGGGCGCCATTCGGATTATCGACGATATTGGAGTAAAGGTTTCCGTAAGCGCCTGTGGTTCGCGTGACATAAAGATCGCTGACTCCTGAAGTAGCGCCACCGCCTGCCGTGAGCGAACCGGGGATTGCCACGGAACCCACGGAACTCACCGCGATGAACCCGCCGCTTGCGAGGTTCAACATATCGGTGGCGTTGGTGAAATTGAACGCTCCAAGCGAGTTGACGGAATTGAACGTGAGCGACCCGCTCATTGTCGCGCCGGAAGCCAGACGCACATTGTAAGTCGGCTGACTCACGGTTGGGAGCGTCGTGGCGTCGTATCCGGCAAAGCCCACTTGACTCAGCGGACCCACGCCCATTCCAGGGACATAACTGGCGAATTCAAACGTCCCGCCAGTGGTCACGGCCCAACCGCCTATCAGGTTGTTCGTCAACGTCCTTGTCCCGTTTTCGTAATAATTGATTAACACGCGGGGATTACTCCCAATCAGCCCGAGGTTCGTCGCATTGTTGAAAGTGACCGTTGCCGCGCTACCGACCTTTGTCGAATCACGCTGCAAGTCAGCGAGCGTCAACACGGCGGAATTCACGTTCGTGCCTCCAGTGTTGACGGTGATGTTGTTCACGCTTTCTTTCAATGTCACCGCCCCAAGCGTTTCGCTGGACGCCGTTTGCGCGCGACCCGTGAAGGTCAACACGCCGCCACCGAGATTGATTGGCGCACTGTCACTCACGCGGTTGGCTAAGTCGCTCAATCCCGAGTTGTCGATCTGAAGGTTTGAATAATTCACCGTGATGGTGCCCGACCCCGACATCGTCCCGTAATCCCTAAGCGTGATCCCACCGCCATTGAGCAGCATTCCGCCCCCGAAGCTACTCGCCCCCAGCATCGTGAGCACGCCGGTACCGGTCTTACTGAAAAACACCGAATCGCCCGTAACGCTCCCACCGAAAGACGTCGCCGTAGCCGTGTTGGTCACAAACGTGCCCGCCCCCGTACCGGACGTAATCACGCCACCGCCAACGGCTGCGTTGGCTCCTGCTCCCTGGTTGCTCAATGCCCCCACCAGCAAGAACTGGCCGTTCAAATCCAGAACGCCACCCGTGCCATTCACGCCGCCGCCATTGAGCACGAGGGCTTGCGTGCCCAACACACCCAGCGCATTGCCTGCGCCCAACCGCAACATGCCTTCGTTGACCGTCGTGGTGCCAGTGAACGTATTGGCGGACAACGTGGGGAATCCAGCCGCCGTGCCCCCAAGCACCAGAGTGCCAGCGCCACTCTTGGTGAGCGCAAACGTGCCAGTCAACGCGCTGGAAATGGTCGAGGTCGCGCCGGTGTTCGACGGCGTAAACACCCATAACGAACTTGCACCCGAGGATAAAATCCCGCCGCTAATGCCGCTATTACCATCCTGAAGCAGCAAACCGCCGCTGGAGATTGTCAGAGTCTGGGTCGCTTGCAGCGAGACGCCACCACCGGAGTTGAGCGTCAAAGAGTTCAACGCCAATGTGCCCGTAGACAGTGCCACCCCGCTGGAAAGCACGACGTTGTTACCGGAGACCAGAGTCGTGCCGTATTCGGTGTTGGAAAGCGGCCGCCAAATGGCGCCAACCGTGCCCGTTGTGCCGCCAGTGCTGTCTGTGGTGGCGAAACCGGTGCCGATGCCCGTCGCGCTAGCGTCCACGAGCGCCCAGGGAAGGATGCCCTTGTTGAGTGTGCCCGTCGCACCGGTACCGCCGACGAGGGTTGGGCCGGTGGTGGTGAGGGAGAAAGTGGCCGTGCCGGGGTCGAGCGATCCCGCTCCAAGGTTAGTCCCGCGTACGAGGAAGGTCGCCCCGGTTCCTACCGTGCCCAAGTTCGCTGCGGTCAAAGAGGCAAAACCGCCGTTGACGGTGATGATGCTGTTGCCGGAAGTCGGAGTAATAGCGCCGAGTAACTCGGTTGACGTCGTGCCAGCGGAACCGGTGTAGGTCAGATTCCCCGCCAAGGTGATGGGGCGCGTCCCAAGACGGCCGGAGATCAGAGTGCCCGTATTGTCTAAAAGCAGCGTGGCGCCGGGCTGGATCGAGAGCGCATACACGCCGCTACTGAGCGTACCAGCCCCGATAAACGCCATGGTTCCCGCATTCACGGCAAAACCATTGGTGGGATTAGCCGTCTGCGCTGTGGTGAGATTGAGTAGCCCTGCGCCCAGCTTGTAGAACGAATTAAAACCATTCACCGGAGTGACCGCTGGTGCGGTAAAATTGGAATTCAGGTTCATCACCCCATTAACATTCATGATGGCTTGACGACCGGTGGCCCCGGAAAGAACAAGCCCCCCGTTGAAGTTAAGCGTCGCACCGGCGTCCGCTCCGAGGGTGAAGTCCGAGACGGTAGAAACAGTGCCCGTCGTGGTATTGACCCCCGAGACACTCTGGAGGATTCCACCAGCGTTGATACCACCGTATAAAGCATTGGGTAAGCTGATTGGATTATTAAGCGTGATGTCACCGGATAACTGCAGCGCGGCTCCAACGCCCGCCGTCAGAGAAACAGTCCCGGAACCCAACGCGCCGCCATTGGACACTTGCAAGGCCCCCGCAGCGATGGTGATTGGGCCGGTGATGGCATTGGCACCCGTGAACAGCAACGTGCCGTTGTCCTGTTTCTGGAACCCGTTCGTCGTCCCAAGCGAACCGCTGAACGTCAACGTCTGGCCTGCCGTCACTTCCACGATGTTGTTCGTGTTGGTCGCGTTTTGGAAATTAAACGTGCGGGTGGTTGCAAAGCTGGAAGTTGCACGGAAAGTCGATGCCGCTCCACTGCCGATGGAAACGGTATTTCCAATGTCCCCTAGCGCAGTATCCGAGGCGACAGAAACCACCCCGCCCAGTACATTCAGCGAGCCGCTAAAAGTGTTGCCGGCATTCCCCAAAACAACCGCGCCTGCGCCAGTCTTCGTGATGCCAGCGGCGCCACTAATGAGCCCATTCAACGTCAATCCCTGCAACACATTCGAAGCGGTTGCCAAGGAAACGCTGAATGAGCCACCAGAAATCGCAAAGTCGTCGTTTAATAACAAACCGTAGCCGTTATTGTTGGTGAGCGTTAAGCCACCCGCGAGCGAGGTGAAGGAGGCGGGGACGATTGTCTTGTTCGCCGCTTGGTTGAAAAGAGTCGTCGCACCAGCACGCCCGATAGTTACCAACGGCGAGAGACCCAAATCGACTGCCCCTATAGAGACATTGGCGATCGTCCCCGAACCGTCACCGTCAGCCAGCAAGCCTGTTGTGCCGCCGTCCTTCACGGTGACCGAGGCTGAAGTGGCACCCGAAAGGTTAAAATTCACGTTTCCAAACCCATACTTGTTGAACGCGGTTAAAGACGCCGCATTCGTGAAGGCTCCTGTGAGAGCCGCGGTCACGTAAGGCCCGTTGGTCACCACATTCACTGCGGTGCCAGTCTGCGTCAACGAACCCGCCAGCGTGAGCGTCGTCACCGTCGCATTAGCGTTTCCAACGAACAATGAACCGCCGAGAAGCACCGGGTTATTGAGCGTTCTGGCCGTGCCCGCAACAAAAAGAGAGCTGCCGTCCGCCATGGTCAGCGCGCCGATGCCGACAGGACCGGTGACAACGACTCCGTTAATAAGGGTGCTGCTGGCGCCCAACAAGACGCCGCCACTGAGCACGTTGAGCCCACCCGAAAAGACATTGGCTCCACTGAGCTGCAGGAGCCCGCCACCGTCCAAGGTGAGGGTGCCAGTCTTGATCACGGCGGAGATTGTGAGTGTGGGCAAGGTAGTCGTGACCGTGGTTCCAGCGACTTGCACGGGATTGACGGTTAGGGTCTGTGCGGCGTTGAGGAAGTCGAGGGAACCAGCGATTAACGTCGTGTTATTGGGGTTGGAACTGGTGGCCGTGATGCCGCCAGTGAGCGAGAGGGTCGCGGCATTGAGCGTCGGGGCGCTAATGCCGCCGTTGTTGTTGAGGACTAAGCCCGTGAGGGTGTTGGTTCCCGCGAGGGTCACGGTCGACTGGCCGTTAACGGTCAGCAGCTGCGAATTGAGGACGCCGCCCGCGTTTTGAGTGAGGGTGGCGTTGTTGATGGTAATCCCGCCCGTGCCAAGCGAACCGGTGGAGGCGAGCGTCAAAGTAGCGGCGGCGATTGGATCGCCATTCAAAACAGTGCCGCCGGTGTAGGAGTTGCTCCCCGCTAGGATCAGATTGCCGCCGATTTCACCAATAACCAGGCGCACCGGTTGGCCGTACTGATTATCCACGATTGCAGAATTGAAGGTCGTGGTGGTGAGGTTCTGTGAGATGTAAAGGGTTCCCTGCGAATAAGGGTTGGGGCCTGCGGTAACGAACCCGCTGCCCAGAGTCCCGAAACTATGAGTCGTCGCACCCGTGCCTGTGAGAAGGAGACCGCCCGAAGTGATCCAGAGCGTGTCGGCTGGATTGGCGAAAGTGAAGTCCTGCCCAGAAGCCGTTCTCGAGAGGACCAACGAGTTTACCTTGTAGGGGGCGCCGGATGAATTCGGCACCTGAGGCAAACCAGAGGAGACAGAAATGACTGTTCCAGACGCGGCGGCGACGGCACTTCCACTGAAAGTCAGAGTGTTACCAGAAATCGCCGTAATGGTTGTGCCCACTGGGAAAAGTGTGCCACTGGAGATCACCATTCCCGTGGAGAACCCAGTCACAGAAGCGACCGTGACACTGATGGTACCGCTCGCAATGGTGCCGGTAGTCGCCAAAACGCTGAGCTTCAAATTCTGTGTGTCGCTCGAGGCTCCGAAAGCCGTGCCGTCGTAATTTGCGTAGCCTGCAGTGCCGAGAATAGCGAGGCCCCCGGTGGCGTTCCCAGCCGAAGGAGCGAGATAGGAATAGAAGTCGTTCCCCGAGGTGGCCCAAGGGATGATGTTGTTATTAAGGAAACTCAACCCGTTACCGATGACCATACGGAAGGCGTTGCCCATCTGGCCGGTGGGAATGGTGGTACCCACGAAAAGCATCGCGTCGGGGTTCGCCGTTAGAGTGCCCACAGACAACACCGTGGAAGCGAGGCCCGTCCCATTGGTCGCTTTTATCGCGGTGAGGCCCTCGGCGAGGTTCAACGTATTGAACGTCTGGACGCTATCGGTGTAGTCGCGCCCATTCAAGTAAAGGACGCCGCCACGCATAGTGACTGGGGCGGAGGCGTTGATGCGGTTAGGGACGTCCGTGACTCCGGTATTGGAAAGGATGAGCTGCGCGTAGTTGATGTCCAGCGAGGCGGTGTTGCTGAGAGCGCCGAAGTCGATGAGTGTGAGCGAGCCGCCATTGAGGAGTGTCGGGCCGGTGTAGGTCTGTGCGCTGTAGAAGGTCGCCGCCTGAGAACCGGTTTTCGAGAAGGCGATGTTGCCGGAAATCACCCCGCCAAAGGATGCCGCCGAGGTGATGGAGTAATTGGTCGCCAGCACGGATTGAGAAGTCCCGCTGTTGAGCACCTGCCCGCCCGAACCAGAAATCGCGTTACTGTTAGGAGAGCCCAAATTACCAAGGAGCTGCGAGTTGCCCGCGAGATCCAGAGTCGCACCCGGCGCGACGGCCACGGCCTGCCCATTCTGGTTCTGCATGGCGTACAATGTGTTCAGCCCGCCAGCGAGCTGAACAGAGCCGCCGTTGATCGTGAAAACGTTAGCGGCAGTATTGAAGAATTGTGGAGCCTGAAACACGATGTTCCCGCCCAACCCCTTGGTGAAGTTACTAGCGTTAGTGAATATTCCCGCGACGTTGAGCGTGGAGCCGTCCGCGACATTCAACCCAAACTCGGTCCCAGCGGCGAGCGTTAAGCCTCGGGCAAGTGTAGATGTGCCACCCGTGAAGAGCGCTCCGCCAGCGGTGAGGGTGATGATTTGCTGACCGCTTGTGGGACTCAACGTGACTTCGCCGCTACCTGAGTCGACCTTGATGGCATTCAACGTACGGGTGGAACCCGCAGCGCTGAGCGTAAGCAAAGGCGTGTCTGTGTTGGCGGGCGTCAGTAACGAGTTGGAGGTGTTGTATGCACTGAAGGCGTTTATCGTGCCCCCAGCGAGGGTGCCAGCAAAGTTCACGCCGTTGGAGTCGATCACCAGCGCGCGCGAAATCAGCCCGCCAGTGAGCGTGGGCGCGGTGGTGAAAACGACGCGGTTGGCATCGGTTCCAAAAGCCGCGCTTGAACCCGTAGCCTGAAAGACGAGAGTCGATCCAACGCTGGGAGCATTACCGGTCAAGCTTGCAAAGGTAAGCGTCGAGTTCTGACCGGTAGTATTGATGCGAATCGTGTTTGCACCAAAGGTGCTGGTCAACACGCCCAGCGTCTCACTGGAGGCAGCGCTGCCATTGACAAGGTACTCAAAGACGCCCGTTGCAAGAGTCAGAGTCCGAGTTGCGCCGCCCAAACGGTTGGCGATATTCGTCCCGGTGTTGTCTAACCGCAGCGTGGCGCCTGAACTCACAGTGGCGCTGGAGGCGTTGCCAAGTTGACCGCTCCCAGAGATCACCAATGTTCCCGCGTTGACGGTAAGCGCCGCGATGAAGCCGGTTCCAGCGGCACCTAGTGTCACCACGCCGTTGCCCAGCTTGGTAAGGCTACTTACCGCCCCAAGCGTTCCGCTCACCAAGAGACTGCCAGAACCCGTCGACTTCAGCGTCAGCGCCTGCGCCCCAGTGATACTGCCCGCCAACGTTAAGCCTGCGCCGTCATCCACCGCGATGCTCGCTGCCCCGGTGAGCGTCACCGTCCCGTTGATCGTTCCGGTTCCGAGATAGGCCTGCAAGGCGCCGCCCGAATTGATCCCAGTGCCGCTTAAGTAAAAGAAAGGCGTGGTCGCCGCATCAAAAGAGAGATCGGTTGTCCCACCCGCCAACTGTAGTACAGCTCCAGTGCCGCTCACCTTGACTGGGGCACCGAAGCCACCAAAACCAGCAGTGCCCGCCATGCGCAGGATACCACCGGAAACCGTCAAGGTGCCACTAGCGGTGTTGGTCACGCTGCCACTCAGCACCAGAGTGCCGTAGTCTGTCTTGTTCAAATTATTGAAGCCCGAGGTACTTAACGTGCCGTCCAGAGTTAGCGTCGAACCGCGTACCACTGCAATTTGACTATCCCCAGCCGTGGGACCGTTGAATTGAATACTGCGAGCCGTCGAGAAGGTCGACAGCGCCTCCAAAGTCCCACCGCTCAGAACGAGCTTGTTGGTACCATCAGCATATAAACTAGTGCCGCTGCTCAAGGCACCATTCAGTGTGCCGGATAGCGTCAAGGTGTTGCCCGTGATGGATAAAATTGTCGTATTAGGGGCGATACTCAATTCATCCCCACCCGAGAGAGTCATTCCCGGGAAGAAATTGTACGTCCCGGATACCACAATTTGACTGGCTCCGGAAGACGCGCTGCCGCCTAGGATGAAATTGGTGCTGCGCGCGCCCAGTGCCTGATCTGAGGTGGCAGCCAAAATACCGGACCCACTGACTGTGAGGGTCCCAAACAGCGTGGAGGCGTTGTTCACATTAGTGAGCAACAAGGCACCAGAACCCGTCTTATTGAGACCGTTCGCGCTGAGAAGACTTCCAGAAATCGTCAAACCCTGCACCACGTTGCTCAACTGAGCGCCACTAACTGAAATGACGGCTCCGCTTCCGGTGGTGACATTACCCGTTAACTCCAAGCCGTAGCCGCTGCTGGGTACCACCGTGAGAGTATTACCGCTCAAGGCTAGGGAGCCCATTTGAATGGTTTTATTCGATGAGGTGGTTCCAGCAAGCCCTGCGCGGTTCACCAAAATAGACCCAGAGTTTAGCATCGTCAGGTCCCGCACCAGCGTAAGCGTCCCAGGAGCAACACCGCCGTCGCCATCGAGATTCAAACCTAACGCCCCGCCGCTCAAATACAAAGGAACCGCGTTGGGCAGCACCAAATTTGCCGACGCCACACTACTTCCACTCACCGTCAATGTCCCCGCTTGTACCCATACCGCGCCATTCAAAGTGTTCGCCCCAGACAAGACCAAATTACCCGCACCCTGTTTCGCCAGACTGGTCACCCCAGAACCGTTACCCGCAATCGCTCCCCCATAGTAAACCGTTTTACCCGAGGCAACGCTAAGCACCCCAAGTCCAGTGCCAGAAATGGTATCCACGGTAATGCCACGGTTCGCACTCAGTGTACCCGTCGCAGATGTCAAGTTGAGACTCAAGACCCCGCCTCGGAGCATGATATTGTCGGACACAAAAGCGCCGGGCGTCATCCCCAACGCTCCAAAAGCAGTATCGGCACCTTGTAATTCTAAAACGCCGTTATTAATCAGAATGGAACCCGACCCAGCGGTGTTCAAAGTTGTCGCACTTGCAGAACCGCCGAGAACCAGCGTCCCCCGCCCTTCTTTAGCCAACACCGCGCCATTTCCACTCGCGGTAGAAAGCGAACCAGAGAGTGTTGTGGTCACGCTGGAGATTCCGACGTTGAAAGTAGTCGAGTCCGCCAAAGTGAACGCGCCACTCAAAGTCCCGCTGTTGACACCGGTAAAATTGACCGACCCGTTGCTCAGTACCGCATTCCCGACGGACCGAGTGCCACTGTCAAACAGCACGCTGGCGCCATTGCCCAGCGTCAAAAGACCCGTCCCAAGAGGTCCGCTCGTTAACGTCGAACTCGCTGCCAGCAACAAACTGGTATCGCCCGCCACGTTTACCCCGCCGGAGAACGTACTCGAACCACTCAACTGCAAAACCCCGCCACCGCTCACGGACAAGGAGCCCGCGTTTTGAATGTTCGCCGCAATCGAAAGCGTCGGAGTCCAAGGCGCCACGCTCACCCCGTTAGTCTGAATCGAGCCCACCGTGATAGCGCGCCCCGTGCCACCGAAATCCAGCGTGCCAGTAATCGTCGCGACGCTTCCGGGATTGCCGCTGTTCGCTGTGATGGCCGCCACGTTTAACCAACCCACGGTTCCGGTGCTGAGCGTAGGAGCAAGCGAACCGCCGTTGTTATTGAATACAAGCCCAGCGAACGTATTGGTGCCGGCGAGCTTGACGGTCGAGTTGCCGTTGAGGGTGAAGATGTTCGTCGGATCAATCACTCCCACTGTCTGGGTAAAACCGCCGCCATTGAGCGTCAAGCCGCCAGCAGGCAAGTTGCCGCCTGCGAGATTTAGCGTCGCTCCATTGACCACCGTACCGGCGGAATAACTATTAGAGCCACTTGCCAAAGAGACCACGGAGCCGGCCAGCCCACTGACGACCAACTGCAAGGAGCCGCCTTCCAGCGTGTTAATCACCCGCGAATTCAGCGTCAGAGTGTTGGTGTTGTTAAACAAATACAGAGGCACAGCCGCCCCAGCACCCACTGCCGTGAGGCGGCCGCTGTCTGCGGTTCCACCCAACGCAAGGGCAAAGCCGCCGCTGCGCAACAACCCGCCCGAGGTCAGTTGCAAAACGTCGCTAGGACTCCCGAAACTCAATGTCCCCGCTGCGGTCGACACGATGTTGAGCGAGTTCAAATTCAAGGTGCCGCCACTAAAGGAACCCGCCGTAATCCCGGTGAAGCCGGTAATCTTCACGTTAGACGTGCTGTTCGGAACCACGCCGCTCAACGTGTTTGCCAGCGCCTGCGTGTAGCCAAGGTAGCCCGTCTGCGAAAGCGAACCAACGCCGCCAGCCGCCGCGCTGCTCAAAGTTCCGGGGGCGACGTAGCTCGCAAATTCCGCACCAGCTACCACGGCCCACGGCAGGATGTTGTTTGTGAGCACCGGAGCGCTCGTGAGAGCAAGCCGCGGATTACTGCCGATCAAACCCATAGCCGCATTGGTGAAATTGACGGTCGCTCCAGGGGTCTGCGTGAGGCTGGCGAGCGTCAAATCCACCGAGTTGATGCCCGTTCCGCCCGGCGTGAGCGTAATGCTGGAAAGACCCTGCGAAAGAGTCAGGGCACCGAGAGTCTCCACGGAGGCCGTCTGGGCACGTCCGTAAACTGAGAGCGTCCCACCGCTCAGCGAGATCGGTGCGGAAGCGTTAACACGGCCGCTCAAGTCGGTGTAACCGGTGTTATCTAGGCGCAACTCGCCATAGTTGAGCGTGACGGCGGTCGTGCCCGAGAGTCTGCCGAAATCACGCAAATCCGTGAGACCGCCGAGCAACTGGGTGGCGCCCGTGAAGGTGTTGTTTGCGTTTAGATACAGCGAATTGAGGCCTGCGCGCACGAAATTCATGCCGCCCTGCATCGAACCGGCAAAAGTGCGGCTCGTGTTGCTTTGATTAGTGACCAAAGTCGCGACCGAAACACCCTGAATGATTCCACCCACACCTTCCAACACACCATTTCGAGCAGAGGCATTGATCAAATCCCCCACCAACTGCGACGTATTACCCAAATCGAGCAACCCGCCCAAGTTCACACCCAAATTCGAACCCGGCAACAACGTGTTATTTCCGCCGGCTAGGAGAAGTGTGCCTCCATTCACCGAGGTCATTCCCGAATACATTTGCGGCGAGGAAAGCTGCAGGGTCCCGTTTAGCGTTTTGGTCAACCCAGCGGATCCAGCCACCATCCCGGCAATGTTAAGGGTTCCTCCCGCCGCAATATGGAAAAGCGCTTCTGCGGAACCGAAATTCAACCCCGCAGATGCATCGACGGCACTCACACCCGCCAAAGCGAGCACTCCGCCAGAGCTCAGGGTCAGCGCGCCGCTCCGCTGGAGACCGGATAAAGTGACGCCCCCTTGCAACGCCAGAGCGTTTAAGGTTCGGCTCGCCGTGTAAGTCGTATTATTGGAGAGCAATGGAGTATCCGAGGCTGCGGCAATGTCCAAGGCGTTGCTGGTATTGTAAGCCGTGAACGGGAGAACCGTGTTCACCCCAGTCACCAACGTCGCGAAAGCTGTGCCTCCCACAGTATAGCGCGCCCTAGCCACGCCTTGAGCAACATAGATCCCTCCGTTGTACACGGGGTTAACTATAGAAATGGAACCTAGGCCACCACTCAAAAAGTCTCCCGTAAAATCCAAAGAACTCCCAGCACTAGAAGACACGTCAGTGAAGCCCAACCCGCCGTTTTGTACAGCCACGGTCGAAGCGCCAGAACCAAGATACAACGTGGAGAAACGCTGCCCGACCCCTACTGCGCCAAGCAAACTGAAGGTCCCTCCGTTTAGAGTGAGATAATGAGATTGGTACCCTAACCGATCCGCAGAACTCCCCGCGCTAACATCGTCGAGGACCAAAGTTGCGCCAGAATTCACCACAGGAGCATTCGTGGCTCCATAATACGTGCCCGCCCCGTTGAAGACCAACGAACCAGCGTCCACTAAAAAAGACCCACTCAGCGTTCCAAGGGAGCCAGACATCGTCGCCGTCCCGCTCCCAAACTTGGCCAAGCCTGTTAGGCCCGTCAAAGTGGGGAGAGTGACATTCACTGCGCCAGCACCGCCAAGTGTCAGCGTTTTAGCGCCACTGAGAGAGCCGCTTATCGTCAGCGTAGATCCAAAGTCCGCACCGATCACCGCGTCGCCCGCGAGATTGACGGTTCCCGTCAAAACATTGTTACCGCCTACGCTCTGGAGAGCGCCCCGCGTGTTGAAGCCCGAACCTGAAATACCCCAACTTCCTGCAGTAGACTGCGTGTTCAAGTTCAGTTTATTCGCGATCGTCACCGAACCGCTCAACTGTATCGCCGCTCCAGCCGCCGACGTGTACTCGTTAATCGTCGCGTTGCCGGCTGCGAGGCTTGACGAGAGCAGCAACGCCCCGGCGTTCACCGTGAGGGATCCTGAAAGCGTCGGCGCGTCGACGGTGAGCGCCAGAATACCGTTGTCGTTTTTGGTCAACGTGTTCGTGCCGGAAAATGCGAGCGCCGAAGTTAGCGTGAACACGTTGCCCGCCGTCACGTCGATCGCACCAGCCAACGTCCCAAGCAAGATCGTGCGCGCCGTCGTCACCGAACCGCCCGCCACGCGCAACCCTTGCGTTGCGCTGTTTGTGCTGATGCGCAACGTTCCCACACTCCCCAATGCTCCGTCGTCGCCGAACTGCAGCATCCCCGCCGTCACGTCGAGAATCGTGTTCGCAGCACCGAAGGTGTTCGCCGTCCCCGCCAGCACCAGCGTGCCGAGTCCCGTCTTTTTGAATGTCACCGAGCCCGCATCGGTCGTCCCGCCGCTAAGGACGCCGCTGAGCGTGAGCCCCTGCACCACATTGCTTGCGCTGGCAGTGGCCACGTTAAACGTCACCCCGCCGACGGGTGCACCCAAAGTCGCGCTGTCCGGCAGCAACAAACCGAACCCGTTGCTATTGGTCACGCTCAAGCCGTTGGCGAAGGCGGGAGTCCCGTCGATGAGCGAAGTAAACGCAGTGGGAGCCAGCAGCTTGTTCGCTGCGGTGATATTTCCAATAGCATTGTAACCCGCACCCAATGTCACCGTCGGTGCGTATGAACCCACCGAAATCGCCCCGTAATTCAGCACCTCAGCGGTGCCCGTGCCCGAGCCGGTGTTTAGCAGCGTCACAGGGCCGGTCACGATATTAAACGGGATGTTGGAAGAGCCGACGAAAGCCAGACTGGCCCGTCCCAAGCCGCTTGTGGTGACGGAAGTCAAACTAGAGAAGTTGGAAATCGCTCCATTCATTGCGACGGTGAGGTAAGGGTTGGTGACGTTGATAACCAGATCACCGGAGGGCAACGTGAGACCCCCATTAAGCGTCAGAGTCACCGAAGTCGTTCCCGTGGTCGCATCGAAAAGAGGCGCACCCTGGAAGACGACCGGGTTCAGAATCGTACGAGAAGTCTGGTCGTTCAGAAGCGTCGCTCCGGCGGCAAGCGTCAGCACGCCCGTTCCCACCGGACCACTAGTCACCAAGCCTGTTCCCGTGCTACTCGCACCGAGAACCAACCCGCCCGAGGCCACGTTTACGCCGCCGGTGAAGTTGCTCGCCGTTGCGCTCAGTTGCAACAACCCAGCGCCCGTCTTGTTCAAGGACGCCGTCCCGCCGTAGATCGGTGCCACGATATTGAGCGACGCCGCGTTCTTCGTGTAAGTCACGCCGCCGATTTGAATGGCCCCAATGGAGAGGGTGTTCGAGCCAGCCAACGAAAGGGTGCCGTTAACAACCGGCAAAAACGCCGCGTCCTGCGAGGTGACTGTGAACGGCGTGTTGCTGGTCAGCGAAAGGGTGCCACCAGTGGTGAGCGTGGGAGCGGAGGAACTGCCGTAGTTGTTGAAAAGGACGCTCGCAAGGGTGTTGGAGCCCACAAGAGTCAGTGTTGCGCTGTTGTTCAGGGTGACGCTATTCGTCGGCTCAATCTGGCCTTGGTTGGTGAGCATCGTCACGGTCGCTGCCGTAATCGTCAGGCCGCCGGCTGGAATGACCACAGCGCCCAATGTGCCGCCCAAATTGAGGACGCCCTGCGACACTGTTGTCCCGCCTGTGTACGTGTTTGTTCCGGTAAGCACCGTGGTGCCCGCACCGGATTTTACGAAAGCGAGCGAAGCGGTGCCCGTGCCCGTGACTTGGCTGAGGTCTTTGATGACGGAGTTGATGGTCAACGTTTGCTGCGCATTGTAAGCGACCAGTTCCCGAATGCCGCTTGCTGCTGTGCCGCCGACAGTGAGCGTCCCCGGTTTCAGCAGCGTCCCAATGTTCGTTGAGCCGGCTTGGTCGGAGCGCAGCAAACCGCCGAGTTCCAAATTCAGCACGTCGCCCGCATTCGTGAATGCCAAGTCGTTCTGGTAAGCGCCGCCAATGCGCAACATCGCCGCGACGGTGCCGCCTGCGACAAGCGTATTCGTCCCCGCCAAAAGCGCGTAGGAAGTACCCGTGGTGATGAGGTTCGTGATGTTGCCGGAACCAAAAGAAGCAGCGTAGCCCACGTAACCGCCTTGCCCCACATAACCGACTCCGTTGCTGGAATTATACGCCGCGAAGTCCGTGGCGTTCCCGATTGCCCACGCGCCTAACACGCCGGTTCCTGCAAGCGTGGGATCTTGCGTGATATAAATACGCCCAGAATTCCCCTGCAAACCTAGCGTTGTCCCGGAAAAGTTCACCGTCGCTCCAGCATTGCGAGTGAGGCTCGCAAGCGTGAGTTCGGCGGAGTTGTAGAAGTTGCCAGACCCCGTGGTCGCGGTCGCTGTGAGGGTGCTCGCCCCCATCGCCGCGGTCACAGCTCCAAGCGTCTCTGTGGCAGCCGCCTTGGCGCGTCCCGTCAACGTGATCGCCCCCGAACGCAACGCGATCGGGGCGGTGTCGCTGATGCGGTTGTTGTTCTGAATTTGGAGGGAACTGCTGTTATTCAGCACCAGCGACGCTGTGTTAAGTTCAATTCCGGACGTCAAAAGCAAAGTCGCGTCGTTTTCCAAGTTCAGGGCCGCTCCCGAACGCACGGTCACTCCAGTGTAACCCTGCGCACTTTCGAGGGTTGTCGCCGTCGTGCCGACCATGCCGAAGTTTAGACTCCCCGTAATGAGTCCCGAAAAAGTGCCGCCGCCGCTCGAGACGAAGGAGGCCAAACCACTGGAGACCACCGTACCACCGGCATTAGGCAGGTTTCCGTAAGAACTCAGATTCCCGACAAACTGCGTGTTGCCATTGAGATTTAGGGTACTCCCCGGTCCGACAGTCAAATTTTGCCCTGGCTGAATGGTATTTAACCCGCCGTTAAGCAGTAATGTCCCGCCCTGCACATTGACGGTTGAACCGACGAAGCTTTGCGCATTCAACGCGAGTGATCCGTTCTGCACCTTGGTCAACCCCAACGCATTCACTACTGCTCCGTTAATCGCCAGAGTCGAGTCCGCTGAAACTTGGGCCACCAGGGTCGCGGTGGAATTCAACTGCAACAGGTTCAATACACTGTCCCCGCCCGTGGCCAGCAACGCCCCCGAGCCAAGCGTCAGAGACTGACTCCCGCCGCTCACTGTCGCCGCGCTCAGCTTCAACCCGTTCACCGTGCGACCGATCGCGAAAGAGGAAACTCCGCTCAAATTGCCAGTGTCCGTCACAGCCATAGCGTCCAACGTGGTCGCTGCGCTATAGCCGGCAAACGCCTGAAAGCCGTTTGTTAAATCATACGCCGCAAAGTCGCCACCCAGTTGCACTTTTGCAACCAATCCATTGGCGATGGTCAACCCGCTAGTCCCCGTAAGCAGCACCTTATTACCGGTTCCAAGTTCGCTAATATTGCTTAGGTCCAGAATGGAGCTCGTATTGCCCATCACGATGTTCGCAAAGGTCAGGCGATTGGCGTTGCCTGCTAATTTGGTAAGCTTAATAATCCCGGGAGCTGCATTTAACGTGAGCGAGCCAAGGCTTATCGTGGCGCCATCAGCCAAGACTTCGAACACCCCTCCATTGGAAGTCACGGTGGACAAAGTCCCCATTCGCAACGCCGCACTGCCGCCCGAGCTGTCGTCCAAACGCAACGTCCCACCTGCGTAAATGTTGGCGCCACTCATGGACGCCGCCGTACCCCCTCCGCTCAGCACCACCAGTCCACGGTTCACGGTCAGCGCGCCGGTGAAAGAGTTCGAACCACTGAGCGTGAGCGTCCCCGTACCCTGAAAGGTGGGGCCGCCGGCACCGTAGATATTACCGCTTACAGTCGTGTTCGCAGCGCCTTGGAACAACGAAGTGGTGCCAAAGTTAGAGGAACCAGACACTGTGAGAGTGGCCCCGCCAGAAAGGTCGTTCTGGAGAATTTTGCCGCCACCGGTAAGCGTCCCTGCAAACTCAATGCTGCTCGTGCCCGAGACCACCGCAGGATCGCCAGTCAAACTGACGGGGTTCTGGAATGCATTTGCGCCGGTCATCGCGTAGTTGGAACGCAATTCGCCGCCGCCAAAGGTGAACAGAGCCCCGGCAGCTCCCAAAACGCTTGTTCCGGCAACCACAGTCGGATTATTCGCCACCAAAATCCCTTGGTACAAATAAAGTCCGCCGGAGAAGCCACTGATTGAGCCCATTGTCACCGACGCATTGTTTGCGACGCGGATGTCTACGGAGGTCTTGTTGGTGCTATTGTTTGAAACAGTGCCAGTGAAGGCTGTGGAGCCATACCCTTTCAGGTACAGCGTCCGATCGCTTGTTTCGTTCGCCGCAACAAAGTTACCAAGCGTCAATACCGCCCCGTTATCCATGGAATTAATCAGATACCACGGGTTTCCATTCCCTCCGGTTATAGTCCCAGTGACAGTGATTGGGTTAGATCCTGCAAATGAATTGAATTGGTTGTTGTTCACCAATGAAACATTCACGCCAATAGTCAGACTACCTCCGACAGCATAGATCCCACCACCGCCGATAGAGACCGAAGTCGCTGAGCCAAGCCCTGCCTGACTCAACCCCAGCAACCCGCCATTGGCGGCAATTGCTCCCGTAAACGTATTCGCCGTACTTGGCGCCAGTACCCACACGCCACCGTCGGACTTGGTCACGCCCAAGGCTCCGGTATTATCGGCCAACTGGCTGGTGATCATGTTGTTGTCCGTGTTCAACCCGCGCAAAGTCAGCGTCTTCGCACCGGCCTGCATGTTGACCACACTTGTTAGAACTAGAGGCCCGCTGCCGGAGGAGTCGAGGGTGTCACCGCCGGTGGTCACGTTGAGTCCCACAGTGCGCGTAGCCACTTCGCCAGGTCCGACGTACAAGAGCGCAGCACCCGTTGTCCCAGCATTCCCAAGCGTGAGCCAGCCGCCGCTATTCGCTCCCAAGTTGCTCGAAGTTGCCCCTGCCGCTCCAATGGATTGCACAAACAAGGCACCAGCCGTCACCGCCGTGGTCCCGGTGTAAGTGTTGGCAGCGCTCAGAATGAGATTTCCTGCACCGCTTTTAGTGAGCGACGTAGTCCCCGCTGATCCACCGCTGATGATCCCGCTAACCGTGGCGAAATCCATCCCAGTGTTGGTGTTGTCATCGACCTGGATGGTGCGCGCACCGGTGCCGAGATTGAGGCCATTTTGAAACTCTACGTCCGCCAGCGCTTGGGAGGAACTTAATATCAAAGTGCTCGTGTTGAAAGAGCCAGTTCCCATACTGAGTGTCGCCCCGAGGGAACCAATGTTCACAATCAGCTTGGAACTCGACGCAGCGAACCCGCCGGATCCAGTCCACTGGACCTGCCCTGGGGCAGTTCCGAGGGCGCGATTAAAGGTCCCAAAGCTCTGAAGCACGCCGCCGTTGAGCGTCAAATTACTCGTCGTCGGCAACCCGACACCATCCTGCGCCTGAAGCACACCCTGACTGACTGTGGTTGCTCCTGAGTAGGTGTTGGTTCCCGTGAGCAACCATTGGCCACCGCCTGTCTTGGTGAGAGAAAGCGATCCGCTCCCAGCAGTGTTATCCACCAGCTTCAACGCGATTTCGTTATCGCCCGTCGAACTGCCTTGGAGCGTGAAGGTGCGGTTGCCGGTGCCCGCGAAGGCGATGGTCCCCGTATTGGCAAAAACCAGCGCCGCGTTGTTTTGCGTAGCCACAAAGTAGTTGCTGCCGAAGTTACCACTGGAATCAATGACCCCGTTGCCAGCAAGGGTGAAGAGACGGTCGATAGCGATAGACGGCGTTTGGGTAAACTGGACGAAACTCGTGTTCGACCCGGTGTACTGGAGCACGCCGTTGTTGAAGACGAGGTTGGAGGCCGCGTTGGAGGACATCCCTATCGCGCTCGCCACACTTCCGTTCGCCAGCGAATTGACCGACAAAGTCGCTCCGCCGGAGATCACCGTCGCGCCCGTGTACGTGTTCAATCCCGTGAGAAACTGCGTTCCGGAAGCGGCATTGCGCCAAAGACTCACTGAACCACCCCCAACAGAGTTCTGAATGATCCCCGTGAATACTCCTGTTGAAGTCGCTCCCAGAGACAAAACCACCGGCGTGCTACTGACGTTGTCCACCAAGCCAGAACCCGTCAGCGCCCCAAGCTTCGTCGTGGCAAACGAGCCACTCCCCACATAGAGCGTTCCGGAAATGCCAGCACCGCCCAGATCCAGCACCGTATTTTGACGCACATAATCGATAGTCGTGGTCGTAGGCGCACCCAGATTCGCGTTCACACCACTCAAGCGCAAAGTTCCTGCATTAATGGTGACGTTCCCCGTGTAGTTACTCGAACCCGCGATCACGAGCAACCCCGTCCCCGACTTCGTCAACGCCGTCGCACCCGCCCCGATTGTGGAACTGATGGTCAACGCGTTCCCCGGCGAAGAACCGTTCACGGTGAGCATGAGTTCCGCACCACTCGCGCCCAGCGAACCGCCGGAGATCGTGTAAGCACCCGTCGAGTTATCAAACAGTAACCCGCCAGACGCCAGCGACAGCGTCCCTCCCAAAGCGAGGGTGCCCGTGCCCGTGATTTTCAGAGAGTTAAACGAAAGCGTCCCTAAAGTTGTCGAACCACCAGCGAGGAGATAGTTTGTCGCAGCCGATCCGCCCGAGGCCACGAAGGGCGAATTGGTCGCCGCTGTGATCGTGCCTCCCGCCAGCGTCCCAGCGAAATCCAGTCCATTCACCGTGAAGGCACCACCCAAAGTCCCCAACAGACCATTCACAAAGGGGTTCGCCGTAAAACTGATGCGTCCACTTCCCGATTGGAAGTCGACCATCGCCCCAGCGGTACGTGCCCCAAGGCTACCGAAGTTCAACGTCCCGCCTGCGGTCACCGCGACCACGCCCAAACCAGCCGTGGCCACCAGCGAGCCTGCGTTTTCCGTGCTTGCTCCTCCAAAAGCGACGTATTCCAAACGCCCGCCCGCATTTTGACGGCCCAATCCAGGAGCGGCGATGTCTTGGTTAAAAATGACCTGCGCGGTGCCGCTGAGCAAATCGCTACTCGCCGACTGCGCCTGCAAGCGCATCGTCCCGGCGGTAAGGGTCAGGTTGCCGCTGAAGGAGGACAGGGAACCGAAGGTGATTGTTGTACCGGATGAAACTGCGGCCGAGTTTGCAGCTGAAAGCCAAAGTGTGTTCCCCTGAATGGCGGTGATTACGCCTGAAACTATGCTGGCAGTCCCAGAAATACTGGTCGCGGTCATTCCCACGGAAATTCCCGTGGTACTGGATACGATCAGCGTGCCAGTCTGAGCGGCCGCGGTGCTGGACGTCGTCGTCGTGCCACCGCTGATTGTTCCAGTGATTGTAGGCGCATAAACCCAAGTGCCTGTGTCAGACTTAAAGAGCGCGGTGGACCCGCCCAATTCGCTAATCATTGTCGTGATCGAGCCGCCGCCCACGCTGGTCCCGCCCAACAACAACGCCTTCGCCCCGGACCCACCGGCCACAACACCCCCAGCGAGCACCAATGGCACACTTCCTGACTGGTTGGCGAAAATCAGCGCATTTCCGGTCGTTCCCGCCATACTCACAATTCTCGTCGTCGTCTCGCCCGCAGTTCCCGCGTAATTGAGTCCGCCAGCGGTTCCGCCACTGCCGATCTGAATTCCGCTCAGCTGCGCGATCGGGTCGCTTAGCACGGCAAATGTTCCAATCTGCAAAACGCCGGCATCCACTTTGGCGATGCCGTTCACTCCCGCGCCAGCCGTCGTCCCAGTGAGTGTTACGAGACCCTGCCCGGCCTTGCCGAGGCCGCCGAGATAACCCGTCCCAACTGACGATGCCAGCGTTCCAGTCCAAACGGAGTCCCCGTTGCCATTATAAAAGTAAAACATTCGCAAACCATCTGTGGCACCCACGGACACATTTCCATTCAGAGTCACCAGCCCATTCGCGTTATTAGAGAAATTATTATTATTAGTACCTCCCCCAGACGAAATTGAAACTCCAGCTGTCCCCAAGGTCGCGCCGTAACCGTTTCTGGTCGTGATTGACAATATCCTGTTTGAAGTCCCAAACGAAAAGTTTCCGATCACCACGTTTTGCGCGAGCCCACTTCCTCCGACTGCCCGATCCAAAAACATATAGCCCGTTCCTCCACTCGCACCTGCGACAGTCAATCCTTTGGAAGCAAAATTAGTCACACTACTCGACAGCGTCGCGGCATCTGCGCGAATTTCAAAAACGCCTCCGCTGGCCTGCATCGAAGTGGCCGTCGAATTCAGCCCAAGCGCACGGCCGTCGCTTACGCGCACAAAACCAGTGTCGATGCGCACAGAAGAAAGGAACGTATTGCCCGTATTTTGCAACCAGAGCGTGGTTCCAACCGTCTGGTTCTGCTTTATCAAGCGATCGTTGGAAGGGTCGAAGCCGCTCACAGGGCCGGAAATCACGGTGTTGCCGTTTCCATAAATCACTAGGCTCTGGGACGACCCCAAATTGACCGCGCCACTGATGGCCAAGTTGCCGTACCCGGATGCGAGCGCGGAAGGCGTCGAGGAGTTGCCGAACTGGACATTCCCGCTCAGGACGTTGTTTCCCAACGACAACAACGCCGCGCCGCCGCTATTCACCGTGGCACCGCGTCCGGCGAGCGTGAAATTCTGGGTGTACGTCTGGCCCGTGCCGCCCTCGAGAATGACCATCGCGCCGTTGAACCCAGCCGAATTCACCCCGTTGACAGACACCGTGTTATTCGCCGCACCGAGCGCGCCCGGCGACTTCACTACCAGCACCCCGTTATCCACCGTGATGTCGCCCACCAGCGTCCCCACACTCGAAGCGCCGCTCACCCCCAAACGCACCACGCCACCGCCAGTCTCCAACAAACTGCCGGTTCCATTCAAGGGAGTTAGCACATTTAACGTCGAACCCGAGGCGACATTCAGCGGCGTATCGCCAGTCACAGCGACTGTGACGCTCGTGCCCACCGTCACCGTCCCAGCGCCAGCGAGCACGCTGATGCCGGAAGTTCCTAAAGTCAGTGTGTTGGCGGTTACCGCACCGGACGCACCTCCCAAAAGACTCGTACTCGTCGCAGTTCCCGCCGTGACAGCCAGCCCCAAAACAGACGCATCACCATTGAGATAAATGGTTCCACCGCTTACATTTGAAGCAGTAACACTCCCAATATCCAAAGCCCCGGGCACACCACTCACCCAGTTGGAGGGATTCGTCCAAAGCAGATCTGAGCTGCCATTCCACGCCGTTACAGCCGCGCGCACAGGAAGATCCGTCGCGAAAAATGCCAGCAACGACCACGCCGCCACCAAGCGCGTAAGCCACGGAAACAGCCGAAATACCTGCTGAGGACCGTAGTCCTGAACCGCCTCGACAACATCCGCCACACGGCCCGTCCGGCTGCGACGTAAACGCAACAACGCAACCGCCTTGAGTCGGCGACGCGCCTTCCCACCCGCTACCCTCAATGCTTTCACACGGGGTCGCAAAACGCGCGCTCCGAGGTGGGGCGGGCGGTTCTTGACTGAACCTGGGGTGGTTCGCAGAACGTGGGGGAATCGGGGTTTCATGGGTAGGGGACCCTTGAGCGGCTTACCCCTAGCCTGAGGATAGGGGTTTGACTGACTTCATGATCAGCATTTCGCCCAGAAAAGGCCATCTTTTATGACAACTTTTTTTCACTCTCCGCACGTCTCCTCTAAGAACTTACAAAAACCTCGATTTTACGAAAAATCAATGAGTCTCACCACGCATCAGGCCCGAGGATGGGCGTCATCATACACGCTCCGTAACCGCTCAATGCTCACATGCGTGTAAATCTGAGTCGTCGACAGACTCGCGTGCCCCAGAAGCTCCTGCACACTGCGCAAATCCGCCCCCGCATCCAACAAGTGCGTGGCAAACGAGTGCCGCAGCTTGTGCGGGCTCACCTCCAGCGGGATGCTCGTATGCCGCAAATAACGCTTCAGTAGCGCCCATATCGCCGTCACCCCGATGCGCTTGCGGCTTTTGTTCAAAAATAGCGGCCCCGCCTCCACCCGCGCCGCCTGCCTGTACTTCTGGATGGCCACCAGCGCCGGAGCCCCCACAGGAACCACCCGCTCCTTGCGCCCCTTCCCCAACACCCGGACCGCTTCCGAGTACGGATCCACTTCCGCGACGTTCAGTCCCGCCAGCTCCGACAAACGCAGGCCGCTAGAGTAAAAAAGCTCCAAAATCGCTGCATCCCGCTGCGGCATCCATTCAGGAGCCTGTTTTTGCTTGGAAACGCGCAAGGGCGCCCCGAGCAGCTCGTCAATCTGGTTAGGGGTGAGAACGAAGGGCAGCTTTCGCCCGAGCTTGGGCAGTTGCACCTGTTGGAGCGGGTTCTGCTCCAGGGCGTGGTATTCCGTCAGAAACTTGTAAAAAGTGCGAAATGCGGCGAAGTGCAACCGGACGGTCGGCTTGGCCAGTCCCTCGGCGGCGAGCCGCATGAGGTAGCGCCGAAAGTCGTCCGGCTTCAGTTGGAGCCAGCCGGGGAGGTCCTCACGGGACGCCCGCAACTTTTCCAGAGCGTGCCGGTAGTTGGTGAGCGTGCGCTTGGCCACATTGCGCTCAAACTCAAGATGCCGAAAAAACTCGCCCAGCAAGCGATCCGGACGAGGGCGGGGCAAAGAGCGGGGCGGCTTCACAAGGGGCATTGTAGAAGGAATAGCGCAAAAGCACAGAGAAACAGATTGCGAGACAAGCCCCCACCCTTCATCTTCCACGCTCTTTATACCGCCCCAGCCATGGTCAACATCTTCCGCCGGTTTCAGCAGCCCCTGCTGATCGCACTCACTGTTTTCGTCATCATCGCCTTCGTCATTCTCTACGGAGGCCCAGGCACGCGTCTGGACAAACTCGGTTCCGACAAAATCGCCACCATCTACGACCGCAGCGTCCTGCCCCATGAGTACCGCAACATCGGGCGCCAATTTGAAATTTGCCGCAGACTCGGCATGTTCGACCTGATTATTCCCCTGTCCCAAAACGCTCGCACCATGGGAGCCGTGACGGAAAACTACGTGTGGAACACCATTGTCCTAAGGCACATGGCGGACAAATTAGGTATCCAGCCCACTGAGGTTCAAATCGCCGACGCCATCCGCCGCCTCCCCGCCTTCCAGTCCAACGGCCAGTACGACCACTCGCGCTATCTCACCACCGTTCAGGCGGAACTCATGCCCCGAGGAATGAATTCCTCGCACTTGGAGGACATCGTGCGCGACTCGCTGCGTCTGCAAACCATCCGCGACATGCTCGGTGCCACCTCCGCGCCATCTCCGGACGAATTGCTAGCCGCCTACGAACAGCGCTTCCAAAAACTAGAAGCCTCCGTCGTGCGCATTCCCAAGGACGCCATTGCAAAGACGGTGCAAATTACTGATGAAGAAGTGCAAACCGCCTTCGAAGCTCGCAAGGAAAACCTCAAAACCCCCGAAAAACGCGCCGTCCAGTTCGCCTTCTTCCCCCTTCCCACAAAGGAGAAGGAAGTCGCTCCTCCAAGCGCCGAGGAAATGCAAAAAGTCGCTGACAAAGCCGATGATTTCGCCGCTGCAGCACTTGTCCCGGACGCAAAGCTGGAAGAAGTCGCTGCTAAGTTTAGCGTTGAGCTGAAGACCACCGCGCCTTTCACCCGAGGCGAGCGCCTCGAAATGCTCTCGAACCAGCCCAAGGTGACTGCGACCGCCTTCCAGCTTACCTCTGAAAAACCAGTTTCAGACACGATTGGAACGGAAAAAGGTTACTTCATTCTGCGCCTGCTTTCTGTTGAAGAATCCCACCCTTTGCCGCTTGCAGAGGCCAAGCCCAAGCTCGTCGAAAGTCTCAAAGCCGATCGCGTGCGCGAAACACTTTCGCTCAAGGCTGCGGATGTCCGCAAACAGGTGGAAGAGTCTCTCAAGGCTGGAAAGTCGTTCACAGACGCCGCACAAGCCGCTGGCTTTAAGGCGGAAACACTCGAGGCGTTTTCCCGCTCCGACACTGAGCTTAAAATCGCCGACGCCAAATTAATTCAAAGCACCGCTTCCGAGCTGAAGGTCGGGCAGACGAGCACGCCAGTGGAAGGCGCGGCCGACACGCTGCTAGTCCATGTCACCAAGAGACTTCCCATCGACCCAGCAAATTTGGAAAAGGAAAAGTCCAACATCCTTCCCATGCTGGAATCCCAGCGCACCGACGGACTTTTAAGCGAATGGGTGGAGCGCCAGCGCGCCGCCGCCGGGTTGGAGTTTGTGCAACCATAACGCAGCAATGACTCCCGAACTGGAGGCCCTATTCGACGACGCCAACGGCGATCTTGCCTTGGGCGAGTTGGAAGCGGCTCAACAGAAATATCAGGCCTGCACGGAGTTAGATGCGGCGTGCTTCGAGGCATGGCACGCCCTCGGCATGGCGCGCATGAAACTGGGCCGCTTCCCGGAAGCCATCGAGGCAGGCCTGCGCTCGGTTGCGTTGCGCCCCGAGGATCAGTTGGCGTGGTCCAGTCTCTCGCTGTTTTATGTACGCAATGGGCAGATTCCCGAAGCTGAGGCCGCGGGAGCCAAGGCGCGGATTTTAGGCTGGGGCGAACAGTTGAAGAGCAAGGCGGCGGGTGCCGTTTCGACGCCTTCGAAGTAATGCTCGCCCCTAGATCCTCCCTAACTTTTTTCGCGCCTCGCCATTAGACCTTTCCGCCAAGCCAGAACGCAGCACCGCTTGACTTTTCCCACTCAAATTAGCCCACATTGTTCCCGAGATGAAACCCGCCTTCCAAATCACCGCCCTCCTCAGTCTAGCCGGCCTCAGCGCAGCCCATCAGGCAAGTGCTGCGGTGGACTTCGTTAAGGACATACAGCCCATTCTGGAAAACAACTGTTTATCCTGTCACCGAGAAGGCCATGTGAAAGGAGGAGTGCGTTTAGATACTCTCCAACAAGCCACTACAAGCGGAGACAACGGCGCTGCCCTCGTCCCCGGCAAGTCTGCGAAGAGTCCCATGTACACCACCATGGTGCTTCCCGAAGACGACGACCTTCTCATGCCGCCGAAGAAAAAGGGCGGCCCCTTGCCCAAGGCGACCTCCGATCTCGTACGCGCCTGGATCGATGAGGGAGCGGTGTGGCCCGATGGCATCAAGATGATCTCCCGGAAAAAAGACGAGGTCCCCAAAGTTGATGAGACCGTGCTTGTGAAAGACATTCACAAAAAAATCGTCGCCGAGTCCCCTGTCATCGCGCCGCTTGCGATGCAGCCCTACGCAGAAAAGATTCCCGGCACCGATGTCGCCTTTGATTTGGTGATCATCCCCGGCGGCACCTTCAACATGGGCAGTCCCGAGGCTGAGTCTGGCCGCAGCGCGGATGAAGGACCACAGCGTCCCGTGCAGATCGCACCATTTTGGATGGGCAAATGTGAAGTCACTTGGAACGAGTTTGAGCTCTTCATGTATCCTACTGAAGAAAAGCGCATTAGACTCGGCTACAAAGTGGATGCGAAGTTGAATGAGCTCACCGATGCAAGTGGACGCCCCACGCAACCGTACGTCGAAATGAGTTTCGGCATGGGCAAGGACGGCTTCCCCGCCATCTCCATGACCCAACACGCTGCCAATAAATATTGCGAATGGTTGAGTGCAAAAACCGGCCACTTTTACCGCCTCCCAACCGAAGCGGAATGGGAATACGCGGCGAGGGCTGGAACCAGTACGGCTTACTTCTGGGGGGATGATCCCGCGCCTATGGATGAGTACTGCTGGTGGGGCAATAACAGCGAGGGCAAGTACCAGAAGGTCGGGCGCAAAAAGCCCAATCATTGGGGACTGCACGACATTTTGGGCAACGTCATGGAATGGACGCTGGACCAGTATTCCCCGGATGCCTACGCCTCAGGCGCCGCGAAAAACCCATGGGTTGTCGCAACCAAACCTTATCCGCATGTCGCTCGTGGTGGCGCTTGGGATGATGATTCCGCAGAAAAACTCCGCATCGCAGCGCGACGCTTTTCGGATCCAGACTGGAAAATTCAGGATCCGCAGTTCCCCAAAAGCGTTTGGTATCATACTGATGCCCAGTTTCTTGGGTTCCGAGTCGTGCGCCCCTTGGAAACACCGTCGGCGGCGGATATGCAGAAGTACTGGAACAGCGGTGTGGAAAAAGATTAGTGGCGAATACCTGCCGCTGCCTGCGATGGTGGGGCGTAGCTTCTCGATTCACTTCATCAAAACACCCTATGGAAGGTCAGACCTCTAAATTGTCCAAAACCAACCGCATCGCGTTCCCTGCGGTTTTACTGGTGGCGCTTTCGCTCGCCTCACCGCGCTTCGTCGTGGCACAGGAGGCGCCGTTAATCACCATCACCAAAAGCGATAAAGTCGCCATCGGCCTCAACGGGATTAGCGGACCGGGTGGGGCCGGAATTGCGCAGATCGTGCAACGGGATTTGCAACTCTCCGGAGCGTTTTCAGTGGGCGGCCCGAACACGGGAAGCTTCTCGGTTTCGGGCGCGGCCTCGGGAGCCACGCTGCGTGGGCTTTTGATGGAGCGTAGCGGTCGTTCGCTGCTGGAGCGCTCGTACAGCGGGTCGGCGCGTGCTCAGGCGCATGCCTTCGCCAATGACATCGTGGAAACCATCACCGGTGTTCGTGGAATCGCGGGTTCGCGTCTCGGATTCGTGGCCAACCGGACTGGGCATAAAGAAGTGTACCTTGTGGATGCAGATGGCGGCAACCAGATGCAGATGACGCGCGACGGCCTCATCAGCGTGGCTCCGCGACTCTCTCCAGACGGCCGCCGCCTCGCTTACACCGGCTATCAAAGCGGGTACGCAGACGTTTATGAAATCGATCTCGGCTCGGGCTCTCGTCGCCGCATCATGAAGTATCCAGGCACAAACTCGGGCGCTGTATATTCCCCAGACGGCAGTCGCTTCGCGGTCACCTTAAGTAAAGACGGTAACCCGGAGCTATACGTCACGGATTCCTCGGGAGCCTCCCCACAGCGTTTGACCATGACGCCCGGCGTGGAGAGCAGTCCGAGCTGGTCGCCCGATGGACGGCAAATTGTGTACTCGGGCGATAGCGGAGGCAGCCCCACGCTGTACCGGATTTCCGCTTCGGGCGGCTCACCCAGCGCCATTCGAACGGGGCACGGATACAACACGGAGCCGAACTGGTCGCCGGACGGGAAGCGACTGGCGTTTACTGTGAGAGAGGGAGGCGGCTTTCAGGTGGCGATTTTGGAGTTTGCGACTGGCAGCGTGCGGTTGCTGGCGGAAGGGCAGAATCCCGTGTGGGGGCCGGATTCGCGGCATATCGCATACGCGCAGGGCGGTTCGCTGATGTTACTGGACGTTATCTCCCTGCAACGCAGTGCGATTGTCACCGGCTTGGGGCAAATCTCCGAGCCGACCTGGGCGCGTTGAGGCGAAATAATGGCGCTCAAAACGCTTTGGTTTGAATTGCTCAGAACGGCGGCTCTGGTCTATCCGAACAGCGGTCTAAAAGAGGACGTTAATCGACTTAAATACTTGGCACGCGGACTGCTGCTTTCACGGCACACAGCGCAACTGCTCGCTTTATTGAACCAGCCAGGCATTAAGGAACTGGCTCAACGGCACCCCAGAATTTTCAGCCGGTTGCAGTGGCCCTACCTTACCAGCAGTCTTGGGACTTCACAGAAACTGAGCGCGTTAAAGCAACACTACACGTTCGTTTCCACGCAACTTCCCCCCGCAATCATCTCCGCATTCGCCCGCTCCGAACCGTGGCCCTTGGTCTCCATTCCACTGGATGAGACTGAAACTCTCGGACTCGCCTTGCGGTTTGGACTCTACGAAAAAGAGGGGGAGTTGAGCCTTTCACTGCGCAGTGAAAGTACCTCTGAATGGATCTCCACGGTGAGTTTCACAGTGCTTCATTGGACGCCTCAACGTAGAGAAATTTTAATCGCCGGAATACAGGGGCACGATTTCCGTGACGAAAAAGAGCGCACTATCAGCTTCACCCGCGCCTTGCGGGGAATGCGTCCCAAGGCGTTGATTTTATATGCGCTCCAACAGCTCGCTTTAGAGTGGAATATGACTGGCTTGCAGGCTGTTGGAAACGAGCTTCACATTTATCGCTCGCTACGCAAACGCAGAGAGATCCAGTCCGATTACGACCTCTTCTGGACCGAGTCCGCGGGCGTCCTCAATGCCGAGAGCTTGTTTGACCTGCCCGTGACGCCCCCCGTGCGAGACGTCGCGGAAATCAAACCCAACAAGCGCTCTATGTACCGCCAGCGCTACGCCCTGCTCGAGAGCCTCGCGCCTCAAATCCGTGCGGCAGTGCGCGCGCATTAAAGTCGCAACTTCGCGGTGCATTAACCCACGCGAATCGCACGCGTTTTATCCAGACGCAATACGCCTCCCGAAGTGAGGCTGAGAACGGCTTTCGGGGCCGTGATTTTTTCCGACTGCCACTGGACACTACCTTGCTCGACAAGGCGGCGGGCGTCTGCCCGAGACTTTGTGATTTGAAAGCCGCCCGCATAAGCAGCTACCACGGCTGAGATTACATCACTCCCAAGCAGGTCCGCAGAAACCACTGGCAACTCGGCGTGATCCAGATCTTTTTTTGAAAACCGGGTATTGAAGTCTGCGAGCGCGACCTCCCCTTCCTCTTGCGAGTGATACTGAGCCACGAGGCGGCGGGCCAATTCCTTTTTGGCATCCATGGGGTGAATATCCGGCATGGTCTGGCCCAGCAGCAGCGTGTAATAGCGGGCCATGAGCGTGTCCGAGATGCTCATGATCTTACCAAACATCTCTGCCGGGGGATCCGTTACACCGACGTAATTGTTAAGACTCTTGGACATCTTCTGAACCCCGTCCAAGCCCTCAAGCAGCGGCATTAGAAAGACGACCTGCTCGGGCATCTTTTCTTCCCGCTGCAAGTCACGTCCGACTAGGATGTTAAACAACTGATCTGTACCGCCCAATTCCACGTCGGCCTTCACCATCACTGAGTCCCAGCCTTGGATGATGGGATATTGAATTTCATGGAGACGCACAGAATCACCCCTCTCGATTCTAGAACGAAAGTCTTCGCGATGAAGCATTTGCTGGAGCGTTACTCGGCTATTGAGGCGGATGATCTGCTCGAAGTTCATCACTTCAAACCATTCACCGTTGAACACGGTACGAGTTTTGGCGGGGTCCAAGATTTTGAACGCCTGCTGTTGGAAGCTTTTGGCGTTGGCCATGATCTCGTCATGGGAAAGTTGGGGCCGAGTTTTGGAACGGCCCGAGGGGTCGCCTATCATGGCGGTGAAATCCCCGATGATCAAAACCGCTTGATGTCCAAGATCCTGAAACTGCCGAAGTTTCTGCAAGCAAACGGTGAAGCCCAAGTGGATGTCAGGGGCTGTGGGATCCACCCCCAGTTTGATGTTCAGCGGCCTGCCCGTACGTAGTTTCGTAAGGAGTTCTGCCTCGGATAATATCTGCGCTGAACCGTGTTTCAGGATTTCCAATTGAGCTTCGGGAGACTGCATGGTGAGGAGAATTAAGGGACTCGCCTTCGAGGACTCAAGACGGGAATCGGGAAGGATTATCGATGCACTAGACTGCGCGCAGTTAACAAGCTGCTTACTAATTGGCGCGGTCCGTCACCGGAGTGTGACTCATGCTTTGTGTCTGGAAGTCCGTTCGTTGCCGAATGACAAACCACAAGGCAATGGCCAGCAACAAAGTACACAACTTAGCTAACCAGTGACTTTCAGGCGGGATCTTCATTTTCAACGGTGGTGAGCAACTCTTTGAGGCGCGTGCGAAAACTTTCGGGATCAAAATCCCGCTCAATTTCTCCAGAACGACAAAGCGAGATCACGCCGGTTTCTTCGCTCACGACGATGATAATGGCGTCCGTCTCCTCGCTAAGTCCCAGTCCTGCGCGATGGCGCAATCCAAGGTTACGGTCCAGATCAGTGCGCTCTGTGACAGGAAAAATACAGGCTCCAGCGAGAAGCCGGTCTTGGCGGAGAATCAGGCCGCCGTCGTGGAGAGGCGTTCTTTGAAAGAAAATGGATACGACAAGCTCAACGCTCAGAAGACAATCGAGCTCCACTCCGCTTTCTGCCCAGGGATCCAGTGGAACGTCCCGTTCGATGGCGATGAGCGCCCCCAATTGGCGATTGGCGAGGTCGAATGTTAGCTGACTCAGAAGTTCCACCGTCTCGAGATTTTCCTGCGCACTAGAGAACAGGCGGTTCTTGCCGAGATTGGCCGCGACCCTACGCAGCTCGGGTTGAAAAATCACCACCAACGTAAACAACCCAAGCGCCGCAGTGTTTCGCAATAACCAATCCAAAACAGGCAGATGTAAAAGCTCTGATACGAGCAAGAAAGAAATGGAGCCTATCGCGACACCAGTTAAGATACGGATGCCTTGCGTCTCCCTTAACCGCACCCAGATTTGGTACAGCGCCAACCAAATGAGGGATATCTCCAGGGCATCCCGCCAATGGTCAGAGAGAAAATTTTCCACCACTCCAACGGCTATCGAGAAGCTCATGCGCAAGCCTCCAAGATGGCTTCCGTCATGCGCAACGCCTCCCCGTTCGGGCGCACATCGTGGACACGCACCACATGGACTCCGCGATGACGGGCATAGCTAGTAAGAGCAATCGTGGGCCACTCACGATCCTCGACTGCAGGCAGCCCAGTGAGCGCGCTTAAAAAAGACTTCCGTGAAACACCGAGAACGAGCGGACGATCGTGCTGTTGGAAAAAATTGAGCTCTTTAAGAACACGGAGGTTGTGGTGAACGCTCTTCCCAAACCCGATCCCTGGGTCCAGCGCAATCTGTTGCGGATCAATGCCGCTTGCCACACATCGATCAAGGGTGGCCCGGAAAAAGTCCGACACGTCCTCCAAAACATCAGCGTATCGGGGCGCCTGCTGCATCGTCGCGGGGTCGCCCTGCATGTGCATGGCCACGGCCCCCGCACCAGTCTCCCGAACCACCTCCAGCATTCCCGGAGCGCGCAGTCCGCTAATGTCGTTAATGATGCTCGCCCCACAACGAACGGCCTCCCGAGCCACTTCAGGCTTGCAAGTGTCCACGGAAATCAGGGCATTACAGCGCGACGAAAGTTCCTGAATTACGGGCAGCACCCGTCGCAATTCTTCCTCTAACTTTATGGGAGTCGCTCCTGGTCGACTGGACTCGCCACCCACATCCAGAATGTCTGCGCCCGCACCAACGAGTGCCAAACCACGCTCCACCGCAACGCTCGGATCAGAATAGAGACCGCCATCGGAAAACGAGTCGGGCGTTACATTGAGCACGCCCATAAGCAGCGCGTGGCTGCCTAGATCTAAGGTGTGGTTTCGTACTCGCCAGAACATAAGGGGGAAAACAGGGAAAAAACGGGATCATCCGTTGCGACAAATCGCACAGTCGTTTATCCCATGCGTATGATCACCGCAACCTCACGGACAAATTTGGTGGCAGATTCTTCCGCTGGGCTGGAGAATCCTTATGAAAGCAACAAACTCCTGAGCGAGTATCTTTTGTTTCACTATGGCACCGCAGAGGAAGTACTTCCCTTCGCGCAGGGGCCAAAGGATGCGCTCGCCTACCCGGTGCGGTGCGTGAGCGAGTGCCTTGAACCTGCGGAGTTGTCCAGAGGAGGACGCGCTCTGGATCTGGGTTGCGCGGTGGGGCGCTCCACTTTCGAATTGGCACGCCATTGTGAGGCTGTACTCGGGATCGATTACTCCCACAGTTTTATCGCCGCGGCAGAACGCATTCGAACCGAGGGCAAGCTTGAGTACGAGCGAGTTGAGGAAGGGAAAATTTCAACGCCACTGATTGCGCACCGACCTGCTGAAGTGGCTCCTGAACGTGTTCGATTCGAGCAGGGCGACGCGTTGCAACTGCGGGAAGGGCTGGGCCGGTTTGATATCGTGCTCATGGCAAACCTGATTGACCGCCTGCAAAAGCCCGCTCAGTGCCTGGCTCAGCTCGGCGACTTGGTGGAACGTGGCGGCACCCTCGTCATCACCTCACCCTACACTTGGATGGAGGCGTATACGCCCAAGACGGAGTGGTTGGGCGGCTTCCGGTCCAACGAGCAACCGCAGCTCACATTAGACGGACTTCGCGCAAACTTGGCTCCCGACTTTCAAATGGAGAGGACGTTGGACCTTCCCTTTCTTATCCGAGAGCACGCTCGTAAGTACCAATGGAGCGTGGCCCAAGCCTCGATCTGGAGGCGGCTTGCCTAAGGCTTCGCGCTTGGACCTTTATGGTGCCTTATCCGGCGCCTCTTTTGGAGTGAACGCGTTACCCGGCTTGGTGCCCTCGGATCCAACGACCGTTTTATGCCCGGATTCCAAAAAAGACTCAGCGATGACTTTACCCTCTTTGATCACCTGCACCCCATAGCCGGCAATTTTGATCCCACCAGCATCTTGGGACTTTGCTCCTGGCGCCATGCCCGGCTTAGGGCCGCCTGGTTTAGCAATAAATGGAGACTTTTGAGTGTAAGAGCTTTGCACACCCGCACCCGAGATTACCTCCGTGCCGTTAGGCTTGAGATTCACGCTGGATTCTCCACCCCCAGCTACATCCACCTTCATTGTCTTCATGTCCCTGCCAAAATACCAATAACGCACCGTCAGGTTTGCCTCGGGTTTGCTGGAAGAATTGCGCACGGTCATAGTCAGGACTTTTTCCTGGCCACCGCCTTTGGCAGCAGCATCCCCTGCGGCTTTCGGAGCACCGTCTTCTTTTTTGGCTGACGCCGGACGTCCTAACTCTGCAAGGACGTCAACACCAGCAAATGCCTGCATTGCAGAAATTTGACCAACGGCTAATAAAATACAAAGTCTGCGCATAAGGGAAATATACAAATAGCCTTTCGCATTAGACCAGTCCGGAGTTGACGCGACTGCGGTAGCTCGTTGAGTTGAACACGTGATGTTTTCCATTCCACTCGTTGCGCCATTTTGTGCGGCAGCTTTCGGAGCACTGGTCGGGTCTTTTCTGAATGTGTGCATCCACCGGCTCCCCAGAGGAATGTCAGTAAACCAACCGCGGCGTTCCTTTTGCCCCGCCTGCGAGCGGCTGATTCCGTGGTACGAAAACGTACCGGTGCTATCCTGGCTTTTTCTAAGAGGGAAGTGCAGCGGCTGCGGCAATCCCATTGCGGTGCGCTACGTGATCGTAGAAATCGTCACTTCAGTTTTGTTCGCGTGTGTGACACTAAAGCTTGGCGCCACGAATTTCCCTCTGCACGCGGCGTACTGGTTGCTGGTGAGTTTACTCACCGTTGCGACCTTCGTGGATTTGGAACACCTCATCATACCCGATGAAGTGACTTGGGGTGGCGTGGGAGCAGGTCTCGTTCTCTCCCCTCTGATTCCTGCTCTGCATGGCGCGCCAAGCCCTCTTGCGGGCCTTGCGCAAGCCGCTCTCGGGGCGGCGGCAGGCTATGGCCTGCTCTGGGCGGTAGCCGAGGTGGGACGCCTCGCATTCGGAAGGCAAACCCATCGTTTCAATCCACCCACTTTGCTCGTTTGGACGCGAAGCGGCGACGAGGCTCAAATGGTTGTCGAAGGAGAGACGCTGCAATGGGGAGAGCTATTCGCAAGAGGAACGGAAAAAGTTGTGATGCAAATCCTTTCTGGAAAGGTGGATGGAAAGCCAACCACTTCTCCGATGGCCATTTGGAAGTTTGAGAGACTCGAATTAGAAGACTCTCAACTGGATCTTAACGCCGTGGACCGGGTGGAGTTTGAGATCTCCTCCTTGACCCTCCCGCGAGAGGTCATGGGATTTGGAGACGTAAAGTTTTTGGCCGCCATTGGCGCATTCTTGGGCTGGAAATCCGTGCTCTTCACGGTGATGGCAGCCTCCGTTTTCGGCGCGGCCTTTGGTCTGTTGACGCTTCTGCTAAGAAAACGCGAATGGTCAGCGCGGATTCCATTCGGGCCGTTTCTCGCAATGGGCGCATTGCTTTGGATGCTGCGGGGGCCCGAATTGCTTCACGCCTACTGGCAATGGACGCTCCATTTTGCCGCACAGGGGTGAGGCAAGCCGCAGAACTACGGGATCTACGGAACAAGACGTTGGCGTTGCAGGACGCTCAGCAACGCAGGATCCAATTCCGTGGAGCCCCATTCTATCTGCCCCAACACGGGCACGGGCAACAACTGCTCCAACACACCACGGTTGGTGATGGTCGCCGCGTCCGAAGTTAACTGCATTACCTCGTTGAGCACCACGCCTGCGCAAGTGCCGCCCTTGGCGAAAATGGCATCTACGGTGAGTTGGGTATGATTGATTGCGCCCAGGCGATTGGCGGACACAACAAGCACTGGCAAGCCAAGTTCCAACGCAAAGTCACTCATGCAAAGCTGTGCGGTCAAAGGAACCCGCCATCCGCCAATCCCCTCCACGACCACAAACTGGTGCCGACTGCGTAGTTGCTCGACTGCACCTCTCGCTGTATCCACATCCACCGCCCGATTTTCCACTAAAGATGCCGTGTAAGGAGACGCCGGCACGCGCAGCCACACCGGATTGACGAGTTCGAGAGGCTCCACGCGTTCTGCCGCTTCATAAAGCAGCTCACCATCCGTGCGCTCACCACAGCAGAACGGCTTGATTCCTACCGCGTCCAACCCGTTTTTGCGCAGTGCCTTCAGTAGAAGCGCAGAGAAGTGCGTCTTACCCACACCTGTGTCGGTGCCCGTTATAAAGATTCCTCCACTCATTCCGTCTAAAGCAACCTTAGGCTCCAATTTCCGCCTGAAGCGCTTCTGCGATTCGGTCCGCGTGCGCGTTAATGTGCCCACTATTGCGCCCCTCCAGAAGCAATCGCACTTTGGGCTCCGTGCCCGAATACCGTAAGAGAACGCGGCCGCTGCCTTCGAGTTCCTGCTCAGCAAGTGCCACGAGTTTTTGCACGGCTGGAAGCTCTCCCAGCGGTGGCTTTCGCGTAACCTTTAGATTGCGCTGGGCTTGAGGATATTTCACCAAACACTGCTTCAACTCACTCAAAGGCTTTCCTGTTTCTACCACAATACGAAGAATTTGCAGAGCGCTTACCAAGCCGTCGCCAGTAGTGCCAAAGTCGCGGAAGATCATGTGCCCGCTCTGCTCGCCGCCGATGTTTAGATTCTCCCTAACCATCGCTTCAATGACGTATCGATCCCCAACGGCAGTGCGAAGAACTTTTCCCCCGTGGCTGCGCAAGGTCTCATCCAAGCCAAAATTACTCATCACCGTGGCCACGAGAATATTGCGAGAGAGAGCACCGCGCCGGAGCGCGTCCAGGGCGGCAATTGCGAGGATTTCATCACCATCCACGACGTCCCCATTTTCATCGCAAAGAAGCACACGGTCGGCGTCGCCATCGTGAGAAATACCGATTGTCGCGCCGGTTGCGCGCACGATGCGACTGATTTCATCGGGGTAAGTACTGCCGCAATCCGCGTTGATGTTACGGCCGTTGGGAGAATGGTGCTCAAGGGAAAGACGCGCTCCGAGTTCGCGCAAGACGCACGGAGTAGATTTATAGGCGGCCCCATTTGCACAGTCCACGGCGATGTGCATCCCCTCTAAAGTCATGCCCTTAGGAAAACTCGCCTTGGCGAACTCAACGTATCGGCCCAGAGCGTCATCGATGCGTTTAGCCTGGCCAATTTCTCCAGCAATCGGCCGGATAGATTCGATCTCGCCACCGAATACGAGCTGTTCGATGCGGCGCTCCACCGCATCGTCGAGTTTGTAGCCATCATGTCGGAAAAACTTGATCCCGTTGTCCTCGTAATGGTTATGAGAAGCGCTCAGCACGATCCCTGCATCCGCCCGGAGTGAACGCGTGATATAGGCGACACCGGGCGAAGGCAGTGGCCCAATAAATAAAACGTTAGCGCCCAGTGACATCACTCCAGCGGCAAGAGCCGTCTCCAACATATATCCCGAGAGCCTCGTGTCTTTTCCGATGACAATGGTCGGGCGCGAACTGTTGGAGGCCCGAGGCATCCCACGCTGGCTGAGTACATGCGCTGCGGCGCGCCCCAGTTTGAGAGCGGTTTCGGCGGTCACGGGCTCGAGGTTGGCGACGCCACGGACGCCGTCGGTGCCGAAGAGTTTGCGGGAGAGGTCTGTCGGAGAAGTCATGCGGAAGTAAAACGAGTAGGGAAAGCACAGTGCGTATGCTTGGTAGGCGGCGCAACGGGTAAGTGTGAAAGGGGCGTTAAAGGGGGTTGAGCGGGGTGGCGAAAATATTAGGCAAAAGGTTGACGAAAAGCTTGCTTGGCAAAAGGCAGCGAGGCCGATAACGAGAAAGGTGAATTCCTCACAAAAATTATGCTTAAAAAACTCACCCCCCTCGTGGCTGTTGCTACAGTGCTCTCTTTTGGAATCTCAGCTTTCGCTGAAGACACACCCATGGAAAAAGAAATGAGCGCAATGAACAAGGCTTACAAGGCCTTGAAAAAATCCATTGAGGATCCTGCTCAAAAAGCAGAGAACCTCAAGTTCATCGCTGAAATTAAAAAGACCAACGATGCCGCATCAAAGATGGAACCCAAGACGCTGGCCGATCAACCGGCAGCAGCCAAAGCGGCCTACTTGGAGAAGTTTAAGGCGTCCATGGCAGATTTCGGCAAGCACGTGGAAGCTCTGGAAGCTGCTGTCAATGCAGGCAACACCGCTGCAGCCAAGGCCGAGTTCGATAAGCTTAACGATTTGAAGAAGAAGGGCCACGAAGAGTTCAAAAAGGACTAGTCGTCTGGTTCAGTTGCAATAAATCGCAGACTAACGCCCTCCCCTCCCCGGACGCATGACACGCCAACAGGTTCTAGACCTGTATTTTATGGACGCCCGCTGCAAGCTCATCGAGCTGGCGGCGTTTCTAGATCGTGTCGAGCGTTCGGATGGGGAGGCTGACTTCCGACTGGCAGCCATTCGCGAGGCGCTTCCTCTGCTGCAGTCCGTACAACAGGACAAAGCGAAGGCCGTGTTGCTGAGCCTGAGCGACCCCACAAACGAGCCGCTGCTTTCCGCTCCAGGTAAGGGCGCATGCGGAGCTTGGCCAGGCGCGCCTCTTTGAAGGGGAGCCTGATTTCTTCGCCGCCGTTCCACCTGAGGTTGGGTGAAATGTTTTTGCGTCTTCGCTGAGAGCGTCCATATTTCCTGCGCCCCAGCTCTTTTTCAATCAACTTCACCTCATCGCCATGCGCTACATTGAACCGCACGCCCACATGGTCAGTCGGACTACTTCCGACTACGAAGCGATGCGGCTTGCTGGCTGTGAGGCGGTTTGTGAGCCAGCCTTTTGGGCTGGTTTTGATCGCAGCAGTGCGGACGGCTTCTACGACTACTTTTGTCAGCTCACAGACTACGAGCCCAAGCGGGCTGCGAAGTTCGGGTTGCCGCATTTTTGCTGGCTTTGTATTAATCCTAAAGAGTCTGAGGACATGGTGCTTGCACGTGAAGTGCTCGCCCTGATTCCTGGTTTTTTAGAGCGACCCAACGTGCTGGGGATCGGCGAGATTGGGTTAAATAAAAACACCCGCAACGAGCTTGCGATACTGGAGGAACACATCGATCTGGCCGCTCGCTTCAACCAGCTCATTCTAGTGCATACCCCCCACTTGGAAGACAAACTCAAAGGCACGAAGCTGATACTCGACCTCCTCCAAGCAGACTCCCGAATCCAACCCGGGCGCGTGATCATCGATCATGTCGAGGAACACACGGTCTCGTTGGTCCTAGATGCTGGGTTTTGGGCGGGTATTACTTTGTACCCCGAATCCAAGGCGACTCCAGCGCGTGCCGTGGATATGGTGGAGCGGGCTGGGATGCAAAATATCTGGCTGAATTGTGCCTGCGATTGGGGCCGATCCGAACCTCTGGCAGTTCCTCAAACCGCTCTTGAAATGCGGCGACGCGGACATTCCGCAAAGGCGGTGGACGATTTAATTTACGGGAACCCCTTAAGATTCCTTTCCCAGAGTCCCCGTTTTAGAATCGAGTAATGGGTTTCGATCAAACCACAGCGGTGCTTCGATTTTCGGCGAAGTTCTGGAAGCGTGCGGCAGCATTCACTCTCGGCACTGGGGTGGCCTTGGTGTCCGCTGCGGATCCTGCACCGGAATCACCGATTTCGACGACGCCCACCACGAGTTGGGATACCCAAAAGCAGGCGCGAGTTTGGGCTTTTACGATTCCAGCACCTCGCGGTCAAATTTGTGATCGCAACGGGCTGCCGCTGGCGCTCCAACGGGTCGGTTACAACTTGGGGATTTCGTTTCCGAGACCCCTGAATTTCAGCGACGAGGAAGTCACTAAGTTCATCATAGAGGAGGCGGAAAAATTGGGCAAAGTGTTGGGAAGAGAATTTCCACTGCAACCCAGCGTAGCGCAGAAGCATTACCACAACAGGGCGTTACTTCCTTGGGTGATGGTTCAAAATCTGACTGAAGCGGAGCAGACAAAAGTACGCGCCGCACAGAATCCTGCGTGGGAATTGTTGCCGTTTTATGCGCGCCACTATCCGAATGGAAAGTTGGCAGGGCACGTTTTAGGATACGTCGGACGCGTGGGGCGCTTTCAAGATGGCCCAGTGGAAAACGGAGAGGGACTCTGGCCAGATGCCGAGGGGCGGGAGGGGTTGGAAAAAACCTTCGACCAGTTGCTGCGTGGAGAGTCAGGTCAGATGAATGTGACGTACAACGGGGCGGGAAAAAAAGCGTCTGAGTCCATCAGCATTCTGCCGGTGGCGGGCAAGAACGTGATTACGACCCTCGACCTGCCGCTTCAAAGAATCTGCGAGGCGGCGCTTGCTGCGGGAACGAAACGCGGCGCGATGGTGGTGATGGAACCGGAGAGCGGCGACATTCTGGCGCTTGCCTCGTGGCCTCCGATTGATCCCAACCAGTTCGTTCCATCTATCAGCGAAGCAGATTATAACGCGATGAAGCGTGATCCAAACGAGCCTCTCTTCCCCCGCTTTTCACTGGCAGCTTATCCGCCTGGGTCGACCTTTAAATGTTTTGTCGGTCTGGCTGGGTTGTCCTCTGGGCGCATTGGTTCCGAAGACCAGTTCGATTGTCCGGCGGGGCTGCAGATCGGTGACCGCATTTTTCACAACTGGAAAAAGGCGGGGACTGGGAGTCTGAATTTTGCGGAGGCGCTCGAGCAATCGTGCAACACTTGGTTTTACCAAGCTGGAATGAAGATGGGCGGTGAGGTAATCAAGGAATTTGCGAACGGAGTCGGGTTTGGGGAGAAGACCGGCATCCCGATTCCCGAGGAAAGCGCGGGGCTAGTTCCGGATGAAGAGTACATGCGCAAGCACGGGATGCGCATGGTGGGCGGGCAGTTAGCGATGCTAGCCATCGGCCAAGGTGCCACGGAGATCACCCCATTACAAATGGCACAGGCCATGGCGACCGTGGGAAATGGAGGCACTCTTTTCCAAGCTCGGCTCGTTAAACAAGTGCAGGACATTACCGGTGAGGTCGTGAATGCGTACGGGGTACGCGTGCGGCGACGGGTGGAGATTTCTCCGACTACTTTGGGTGTTCTGCGTGGCGGGATGACCAACGTGGTCACGGGGGGCCGCGGCACTGCGCACCAAGCCAAGGTGGAGAGGGTCAATGTTGCTGGCAAGACAGGCACAGCCCAGTGGCACAACCGGCGCACCGTCGCATGGTTTGCCGGTTATGCCCCAGCCGAGGGGCCTCGGCTCGCGTTTTCTGTGGTTTACGAGGGGGATCCCGACCGCAATGACGTGCACGGCGGATCTCACGCTGCGCCGATGATCGGGAAGGTGTTGCGCGAATACTTTAAGGATCCCGTCAAGATGAAGCCCATCCCGCTCAAGGACGCGAATGGCAACGAATTAGAAATACCGACTATCCTTCCGACTCCCAAAAAAGTCTTGCCCGTCCCCACGGAACCCAATGATGGGGAGACTGTTCCCCAAGAGGCAACCCCCGCGCCGGTTCCGCAGAAGAGTCAGTTTTGGAAGCGCATTTTCGGTTAGAGCCCATCGGCTGAATCCAATTTCGGCATTCAAAATTGTGAGATGCAAAACAATTCCTCCTCTATCATGATTTCTGGGTTGGAGCTCAGTTCGCACATTGGGGTGCCGGATTCTGAGCGCCTCGAGGCGCAACGCCTCACACTGAACCTCGAGCTGGTGCCCGTGCGCGAGATGACCGCTTTGGGGGACGCACTTGAAAATACAGTGGATTATTTTGCCCTTACCCGGCGAGTTCGGCTGTTAGCTGCGGCGCGCCCTCGCAAGCTCATCGAAACTTTGGCGGAAGAAATTTGCACCTGCATAATCTCAGAATTTGCCGTGAGGGAGGTCGGCTTGGAACTGCGCAAATACATTTTGCCAGACACCGAATACGTCGCCATACGGATGCAGCGTGTTCGAGACTCATTGCCGTCACTCGCAACGGAAATTTGATTGGTCGGTGGATTTGCAAGCCGCTCGACGGGTGCCTACATTATGCTCATGAACTCGCTGCCCCGCCTCATTTTTGCCGCCTCAGACAGGGATCCGGACATGCTTTATGCGACGGGCTTTTTTGTGCCAGACGCCTTTGTCTTTTTAGAAAATGCGGGAAAGAGCACTATCTTACTAAACGACCTGGAGGTCGATCGAGGGCGACATGAAGCCCGAGTGGATGAGGTTCTATCGTTATCAGAAGTTCTTATTGATTTGGGCTTTAGCGAAGGAACGTCCGTGCGCGCTTGGTTGCCCGCCTTCCTAAAAAGCCGCTCCATCGATGCAGTCGCGGTCCCTCAAAATTTTCCGTTTGCATTAGGGCGCAATCTCGAGGAAGCCGACGTTTCTTTGGTACCGGTGGACGGACTTTTTTGGGCAGCTCGCGAGCTAAAACGTCCAGACGAATTATCGCACTTGAAGGCAGCCTTGGCGATCACCGCCGCTGGTATTGCGCGGGGAATTGAGGTGCTTGCCGCGACGAATTTTGGAGGGGATGGAGTGCTTCACTGGGGAGGTAGTGTTCTGACTTCGGAACGGCTGCGTGCGGAGATCGATTGCGCAGTTTTGCGGAGCGGCGGTGAACCCGCCCACACCATCGTCGCAGGCGGTAACCAAGCGTGTGATCCTCACGAACGAGGCTCTGGGCCCTTGCGAAGCGGCGAACTGATCATCCTCGATGTTTTCCCACGGCACACGGTATCAGGTTATTTTGGCGACATGACCCGCACGGTGGTTCGAGGCCATGCGACCAGTGAGCAAAGGCACCTTTGGGAGACGGTGCGGGCAGGACAGCAGCACGCATTGCAAGGGATGAAGCAGGGGATTTCGGGGCGAGCACTGCACGAAGAGGTGAAACAGTTTTTTACGAATCAGGGGTTTCCAACGCAGAAACATGAGGGTCGTTGGCGCGGATTTTTCCACGGAACGGGCCATGGTTTAGGCTTGGAGTTGCATGAGTCGCCTCGCTTTTCCGATACAAAGTTCACACGTGGACAAGTACTGACCGTCGAGCCCGGGATCTATTGGCCTGGCGTGGGGGGGGCTCGAATTGAGGATGTCGTGGTCGTGACCGACGGCGGCGTGGAATTGCTTTCCGAGGCTCCTGTGGTTTTGGAGGTCTAAGGTGAGCTTCGCCTCAAAGCCGGATGCGGTTCTTCATTGTGACGTCGCTGTTGTGGGCGGCGGCCCAGCGGGCTTGCGTGCTGCGGAAGTCGCAGCACTCGGAGGGGCGCTCGTGATTGTGTTTGAACAGAAGCCCTCCGTGGGGCGCAAATTTTTAGTCGCTGGTAAAGGTGGACTGAACCTGACTCATGAGGCTTCAGTAGATGAGTTCGCGAGGCACTACACGGTTGCAGAGATGGACTCGGACAGCGCCCTAGCCTTGTGGCGGATACTTCTGCGGGGGTTTGATGCGAACGCGCTGCGCCTCTGGGCGGGAAGTTTGGGAATCGAAACTTTTTGCGCGAGCAGCGGGCGGGTCTACCCAATGGAGATGAAGAGCGCTCCTCTGTTGCGGCGCTGGGTGGAACGATTGCGCGGGCTGGGCGTGGAGTTCAGGATGCGGCAGCGGTGGACGGGGCTGCGTTCCGAGAAAGGGCTGGAGCTGGAATTTAGCGGGGCAAGCGACGAAGCGGGCGATAGCGAGGTGCAGGTGGTGCGGGCGGGAGCGGCCGTGCTGGCGTTGGGTGGAGCGTCGTGGCCGCAGACTGGATCGACTGGGATTTGGAGCAGTATTCTGGGTGGGTTGGGCGTGAAAATTGCACCGTTGATGGCCTCAAATTGCGGCTGGGAGTGCTCGTGGCCGCAGGATGTTATTGAGCGTTGCGAAGGCAGGCCGTTGAAAAACGTCCGCGTCTCAACGGGCGGGGAATGCGTACGGGGCGAGCTTCTAGTGACCCGCTACGGGCTGGAGGGCGGAGCGTTATATGCACTCGGAGCTGCACTTCGCGCGCACCCTCGCCCCACTTTGAGCATCGACTTTAAACCGGATTCCAGCCCGGAAAGTCTTCTCGCGCGGCTAGGAAGTGCGCGGCACAACTTTCTCGAAGAAGCGGCGCTGCGTTGGCGTTTAGGGGAAACGGTAAACTGTCTTCTAAAGGGTCTTCTTCGCGACAGCCCGCCAGAATCTGCTGAGGCGATGGTGCGCGCTGTAAAGCATTGCGAGATCCGGTTGGAGAAATCCCGCCCTGTCGAGGAAGCCATTTCATCTGCGGGAGGCGTGCGCTTCGAAGAACTCGACGAATCCCTGATGGTGCGGAACCTTCCTGGCGTTTTCGTCGCTGGAGAAATGCTTGCATGGGACGCGCCCACCGGTGGGTATCTACTCCAGGGATGTTTTTCGACAGGCACGTGCGCTGGAGAAGGCGCGCTACATTGGACGACCAATCGCTAATTTTTTGGAATTCCCTAGGGCCGCGTCCCCAGATGGTGGAGGGAACGCAGCGGGACCTCTCAAGTAAATATAAAAAAACACCCCCGCCGATTGAAACCGGACGGGGGTGGAAAACTGGATATCCTGAACTAAGCTTACTGAAGGAGCTTCAGCGCGATGGACTGCGAGGCGTTCGCCTGCGTCAGCATTGCTGCACCGGCCTGAACTAGGATGTTCGCACGGGCGAGCTTCGAAGTTTCGGCGGCGACATCGACGTCGTAAATACGGCTGTTCGCTGCTTCAAGGTTCACTTGATTCACGTTGAGCGAATCCAAAGCAAACTGGAGGCGGCTGGATTCAGAACCATTTTGCGCCATGATGCTGGCTAGGTTCTGAACTGCGCTGGTGAGATTGGAGATGCCCGCAGAGGTGGCGTTGGCAAAGGTGGTTGCCGCCGAATAAGCGTTCGCCAGTGTGGCCTGGCTAATCGTCATGGATTGCGAGCCGTCCTGAGAAAGGAAAACGGTCAGAGTGCCAGTGGTGGTACCAGAAGAGAATAAACTCGTCCCATTGAACGAATCAGAGGTCAGGACGTTGAGTTCGCTGACCAACGAATTAAACTCTGTGCAGTAGTTGGAAATGTCAGCGGTCGTTTTGGTGACATCAGAGCCTAGAGTTGCGAGTTCGGACAAACGATCCAGAACGCTCGCGGCGCTTTTAAGCGTACCCGCTTGAACTTGAAGCATCGAAATCGCGTTGGACACGTTCACCGCAGCGGACTGCGTACGCTTCGTTGCGGCGCTCAACTTCATCGAAACAGCTAAACCGCCAGCATCGTCTGACGGGGTTGCGATCCGCGAACCGCTTGAAAGGCGAACCAAGCTTCTCTGCAATAAGTCGCTCGCTTTCTGGAGGTTCAGAGAAGCAAGTGAAGACGAAGAATTTGTATTAATGGAGATCATTGGATCGTGTGCAGTTTATTGATGCTCAGTTTTCAGAGGGAAACAACGACGCTATAACTTGGTAATCTAAGCACCGCCCAGACTAGTTCGGCAGATTAGGCGGAGACATTAGCGGAAATTAACAAAAATTAGAAAAAATTTGATTTTTCGAGAATTAAGCTCTCAGCAGACCCTCATTTTAAGACTCAAGTCTCGCTATTCGGAAGCTCATTTTTTCGGTCAGTTATGTTTCTCTGGGGCAGCAGGCTGGATATTTGTTTGACTGATTTCTGGCACTGAAGTTGCTGAACTCGTTCCATGTCTGAGTCTCTGCAAAGTTTGATAAACACAGCCGTTTCCCATGCGAAAGAACAGGCGTATGAAGCTTGTGCTGAAGCATTTGGTGAAATATTTTCAACTCACCCAGGGCACCCAGAGGCGATGCGCGCCCTAGCCTCAATCATGCTGGACATGGGACAAACCGAGAATGCGTTATCTCTACTGGCAGACGCCGTGGATAAAGAACATCCCGACCCCGAGTCTCTACATCAGTTAAGCGTTCTTTTAAAAGGGAAAAACCGGCTCGAAGAAGCTGCGGATTTGCTGATATGCGCCGTTTCAAGTGCCCCCGACCGGCAAGATTGGATCACAGAGTTAAGGTCACTATTAAGTCAGTTGGGGCGGAATGAGGATTTTCAGACTTACTTCCCAGACTTTCCCCAAAGCGCGCCTCCAGAAGTCACAGCGTGACGTACGGTGTCGCTTTATTTTAACTTTCGTAGGGCTCTGCGCGTAAGAAAGGCCAAGCGTTTTTTTTCAGTTAGAGGCCGTCACGATTTTTGGGGTAATTGTAGCGGGTCATCGCTGTAAAAGATGGTTTTGAGGCGTCGTTTTAAGGCGCAGACGGATGAAAGGCACCCATGTCTCATGGGGCTTTCTGGGCGGCTGCCCAAAATAGAGCTGGGACTGCTGAGGCATTTCCGAACACATCCATTGGGTTCCACACAACACTTCGGATGAAACTCCTCACACTGAACCCAAAATTAGGACTTTGTTCACAAAGTTACTGGACGTATTGAGACCCTAATATTCTGTATGAGAAGCGTGCTCGAAATTTGGGAAGCGATCCAGGCTGGGGAAATTAGCGCCCCGCAGAAGGCCTCCGACTTCGTAGAACTCGCTCGGAAACTGATGCGGGCCGGCCATTCTTCGGCGGCTGCCCACGCTTTTTCCAAGGCATTCGAAATGGATCCGGGCTGTCCAGAGGCTTGCTTCGGGCTGGCAAGCCTTTTGGTGATGGCAGGGAAGGGAGAAGCCGCAGTGGAGCTTCGAACTTTGGGCTTAGATCTAAGCCGTGCCAGATACCCGTTGGACACATGTCTCTCGAGCGAGGCAGGAGCCAGTCCGCGCAACATATGGGTGGCGACGGGCAAAGCAGCTGATTCCCCAAATTTTGCGGCTCAAATTAGCGCGCAACTGGCAGCGGATGTTCCGGGAAACTGGACTCTGGATCATCTTAACTCTCCAAATATTCAACCAAAGGCTTGGAACGAAGTGCTGGAACGTTGTGCCGACGCCGGTGCGGAATGGGTCGTGTTCGGAGCGGCGAATTTGGAGGTGCAACTTGGGGGGGTGCTTCCCTCACTGCAAGAGGCCAGACGCGAGTATGGCGCGGATATTGTGGGGGTGGCCGGCGGTTCGCACTTGGCGGTGGCCTCGCCCACGACCTGGGGCAGCATGTGTCTACGCTCCTCGCTTCTGGGACAGGTGGCGTTTCGATCACTTTCTGGAGAGGTCGTGCCGAACGTGTTTGGGCCAACAACCGGTTTGGTGGACGTGTTGGACGACGTTCTACTGGCGGTTCACGTGCCCTCAGCGGTGGCAGCGGGTTGGCGGTTTAACGAGTCTTTTCCCTCCTACCACTGTGTAATGGCAAGCTGCCTTGATGCGCGTTTTCTTGGGCTGCGTTTAGCTGTCGCGCCCTTGAATATTATTCAGAACACGGAGCCCGAAGTTGAGCCGGTGCAGGAGCATTGGCAGACCAGTGAGGACCGTTTTTTGAGCCGCTACGGCACGCCACAGCCGGAAACTGAGGGCCACCCTACAACATGAAAACTCGACGTATTGGCGTGGTCGCGCCTTCTTTCACGCATCGGTCTGCCGGGATTTTCATGATGCACTATTTGGTCCATCAGCTCCGGGAATTGGGTTTTGATGCCTACTGGATTCCGCAGAATGCGCCGCTGACCGTTCATCCACATTTTGACACACCTCACGTCCAAATGAGTGGTTGTAGCGGCCCTGAAATTGCAGAGGATTGGATCATCATTTATCCCGAGGGTGTTTTCGGGAACCCATTGAACGCAAAGCGTGTGGTGAGGTATCTCTTGAATAGGGAAAGTGCCTTTGGCGGACCCGGCATGGGCGCTGCGCCGGGAGATTATCTCCTGACTTATTCCCGCTGGTTTCATCCGACGGCGCCGGTTCTGTATTATCCTGTTTTTGAGGGCGAACTTTTAATCCGCTCCGCCCGCCTTACGGGTTCTGAACCACGCACACTCGACGCGTATTATATTGGGAAAGGAGCGGCCCTCGGGCATTGCCCGCCTTTGGCTCGAGCGGTGGAAATCACCAGGTCATGGCCCGAGAATAAGTCCAAGCTGTACGATCTTTTGGAAAACATCCGCATTTTCTACTCCTACGACTGGCTCAGTTCCACCTTGGCGGACGCCGCTCTTATGGGATGCGAAGTGCGACTGATCGGCAACCCGGGCGCCATTGGGGTGGAGCAGTTGTTAAACTCCCCAGGCATGCCGGACCTGTGGGAGCGCGCCTCGGAGCACTCCGTTTTCATGCGACCTAGCTCACGCCCGAAATTCTTGGAGACGATCCGCAGCTATCGTGCCGAGTTTATGCCGAGCTTGCTGGAAACGCTCAAGGACATCACGCGGCACTTCGATCGCTGAGAGTACACTGGGAGTCACTTCACCCGTTTCTCACAAGGGAGTTTTGCAGTAATGACGCCAAGCGGAGCGAATTTCGCGCTCAAAGGCCTGCGTGTAGGCTTCGCCGTTGGAAAGCTGCACGTCCATTCGAGTGCGCATGGATTGGCGAATTTCTGAGAGGCGAGGCAGGTCGGCCGCGAGAAGAGCTGCTTTTCGAACGTAATCCTCTGGGTCACTCGCGATGAATTCATCCAAACCGAGAGAGTGTTGGAGCGCGGCGCCGGCTCTGGCAGAAGGCGTATTCCCCGCAATAGTGAGCGTAGGGACGCCCATCCAGGCAGCGATTGCTGAAACGGTGAGTCCGCCAAACGGGAAACAATCCAGCACGAAATCAATCTCATCATGCATGTGTAAATACGCATCGTGGGATTTGCGTGGGCTGGCAATAATACGCTCTGGCGCAATACCTTCAGCCGCCATGGTAGCCTCAAACGGAGTACCCTCCGGGGCCACCGCGACCAATCGGCTATTGGGTACTAACTTGAGCACCTGTGCCCAAGCCTTCAGCACTTCGGAATTGGCTTTGGCGAAATTGTTGAAAGAGCCAAAGGTGACACACCCCTTTTCAAGGGCGGGCAATGGAGCGATTGGAGGAAGTTGCTGTCCAGGTTCGGGCGTTGGGGGCTGAAAGCAAAAGGCCAGAGGCAACCGCATGAGCTGTTCGGAATGAAACCGCTCAGAGGTCCCCGGTGGATCCATGAAGGCGTCCGTGACCCTATAATCCATGGCGTCCAAACCGGAAGTTTGCTGCATGCCAATCATCGTAATTTGAAGCGGCGCAGGCTTCCGGGCAAAAGTGAGGAGACGCGACCCTTGGGAGTGGCAGACGAGATCCACAAGCACATCGATTTCTAGAGAGCGCAGTTTTTCCGCAAGTGCTTCATCAGACAAATTTCCGGCGTCCAACCAGCCATCGCAGATACCTTTAAGCCTTTCAGTGGTGCGGTCCTGCCAAGTGTGGGAAAGCACGCCCCAAACCTCAAACTGCGTCCTGTCATGGTGGCGAAACAGGGGTTCCACAAAAAAGGCGACAGAGTGCCCGCGCAGATCAGGCGATACATACGCTATGCGCAAACGGCGCTCCGGATCCCGCAAATTGGAATGCGGTTGGTGCGGGCGCAGGGGCGCTTCAAAGCGCTGCGAAAATTCGCGATGCAGGTTGAACGCTGTTTCTGGGTCGATTCCCGAAACGTAATTAAGGGAATGCAGATGATTGCTAAACGAGTTGGCGCTGTCCGGCTCAAATTGGCGGCTTTTGCGGTAGGCGGCGGAGGCCTCGTTTGGCAAGCCCAGAAACAGCAGGCAATTACCCAAGTTCAGGAAGGCCGATGGCGAATCAGGCACTTGCTCGATAACTTTCTCAAGGGTGCGGATGGCGGCCATAAATTCACCACACTTTTCCTGATAAACAGCGAGATTCAGCAGCAAGGCAGGATCGGAGGAGAAACGAATCGCGGGTTCGGCAACCAATAAAGCCTCCCGAAATGAGCCCTTTTGATACAACAGGTGACCCAAGTTGAGATACGATTCCCAAACTGAAGGGCTCATTCCGATACTTTTACGGCATAGCGCTTCAGCCCGGTCCCTGTCGCCGTCTTCAGTTAGCATGCACGCCAAACCCAAAAGAGCATCTGGGCGCACCTCTGGGAGTTTGCACGCGGTCTCGAAAGCCTCTTTCGCCTCCAGACGCTTGCCTTGCCGCAGTAGCGAGCGCGCCCACCAAGAATAGTCCGGAGCCGTTTGTAAGCATTGTCGAACTTTGTCTAGCGCTTCCTCGGCAGCATTCCCCGCCTCAGCACGCAGTAAAAGTTCCGCGCAAAGCGCCGCTTTTTTCCAGTTGTCCGCGCTGGGACAAACTTTCTGCACACGCAGTGTGAGAGCCCGACGGAGCTCAGAATCTGCGACGATTTCTACGAGAAATTCCTCCAATAACTTTGATGGCTCCAAAGTCGCCTCAAGCGTCTCAAGTCTGGCCTCCAAAATGGGATCAAGCGGGACTGAGACGGACTGGGAAAGCGACGAGGGAATTGGAGGAGAAGCCTGCGAGGCGGGTGGCGCACTGGGGAGCGATTGAGAGGATTGCCCCTGTTCAAGAGCTGTTACACCAGAAATATCTTCCGAAGAGGAATTTAGCTCTGGAATAGTACTTGAATAACGATCCCACATACTGAGGAATTGGCCTTCTAACTCCCGAGTGTAAGCGGTTGCATCGCACCAGTGAACCGCCATCAGACCGCGCAAGGACTCGCGAATAGGAGCCAAAGCTTGTGGATTCCGAACAAACCGCGCGGCGATGGACAAATATTCGTCCGGACTTGCGGCGATAAATTGATCCAGTCCAATGCGCTTGAGTAAGTTCGCACCCGCCCTGCTGGCGGAGGTGTTCCCCGTAAGGGTGACCATCGGAACCCCCATCCAAAGCGAATTCATCGAAACGGTCAGGCCGGCGAATGGAAAGGTATCCAGAATCAGATCCACCTCGGCGTGGGAAGCGAGGTACCCCGGAACAGGGAGGCGTGGCAGCACTGTAAATCGTTGGCTTGGAATGCCGCGCTTCTGCATTTCCCGCAGAAAAAACTCCCCTGAATCCGCGACAATTTGCATCCGCGTCTCGGGTAAATAATCCAGCACTTTAGCCCACAAATCCAGCACCTCGGGAGTCAACTTCGCGAGGTTGTTGTAGGATCCAAAGGTAAAAGGGCGCCCATGCAAAGCGGGCGTCGGCGCTGGGTCGGGAGCCTGTGGATACGGCTTGAAGCAAAGGGCGCCCGTTCGCATCCGGATCAAGCGCTCGGAATTTAAAGACTCGCTCACGCCTTCCGGATCCAGTCCTGCGTCTGTGATTCGGTAATCCATACTTTGCAAGCCGGTTGTCTGCATGCAGCCAATCATAGTAACCTGCACCGGTGCTGGCTTTAACGCGAAAGCAGGGAGACGGTTTCTAGTGGAATGACCGGCCAAGTCCACCAGGATATCGATGCCGTCGGCCCGGACTAACTCGCAGAACGCTTCATCCGATAACGACTCCACTTGACGCCAGTGCCAAGGCAGGCTGCGAATGCGTTCCGTAATTTGGTCGACGCGGGCAAAATTATAATAACAGAAAACCTCGAAGGCAGATGCGTCGTGGGACAGTAATATCGGCTCGATAAAGGAGGCTACCGGATGGTTGCAAAAGTCGCCCGAAACGTAGCCAACTCTGAGTTTCCGCGGAAACCGGCGCACAGGGTAGGCCGTGTAGCGTTTGGAAGCCTTCGGCTGCTCAATGAGCGTACTATATTTACGGTAAAACTCGAAAAGCTCCTGAGGATCTTCATACGGAAGGTAGTTGGCGCAATAAACAATCGCCTCGTAAGCATGTGTAAGATCAGGATTTAATTTTATTGCCTTGGTATATTCCGCGACTGCTTCAGCGCTCCGACCCACGCGCGTCAAAATTGCGGCGTGAAGCATCCGATACTTACGCTCTTGCGGCGCCAACTGGAGAAGAATTCGCGCAATCTCTAGCGCTTCCCCCGGTCTGTTACACTCCCTCAAGGCAAATGCCAGTCGGGCCAAGTCCAAGGGCTGGTTGCCCCGCATTTTAGTGAGCTTGAGTAAATGCGGCGCGGCTTCTCCGAATCGGTCTATCTGACTAAGCGTCACGCAAAAGTTATGCAGCAGGTCCTCCCAATCGGGTTGGAGCGCAAGCGCTTTGCGATACGCGTCTGCAGCGGCGTGTAATTCGCCCTGTTCCTGAAGCGCGTTCCCCATGTTGTAGAGCGCCAGCCCAGACGTTGGGTTCACGCGAATTGCCGCGCCATGAAACTCCAACGCCTCGCTCAGTCGCCCCAAAATCCGCAACACAGATCCCGCCATGGTCAGGCTGACATCCGAGTACGGGCGCAGCTCCACTGCCCGCCTGAACGCTTCAAATGCTTCATTATAAAGCTTTAAGCCTTGTAGTGCAACCCCGTAATTATGGTGCAGATGAACACTCTCGGAATGAATTTTAAGCGCACGCTCCAGATACGCCGCGGCCTCGGTTGGATGCCCCGTGCTCGCCAAGGCCTCGGAAATCAGGGTGCAATCACTCTCTGTGCCAAGAGGCTGAGTCGCCAATTCAAGGGCGAGCAAGCGATAGCCTTCTAGGTCGTTACGTGCCTTGAGCGCAATCAAAGCCGAGGCCGACGTGGGGCGCGATGGCGGGGTGGCGAGGGCTAAATCGGCCGGACTGGACGGATCGAGGGAGGGGGCGGACTGATTTTCCGAAGCGGGGGCGGACATAAAAAACTATTAGCCTAACATTACAGCACGACAGTGGCGGCGTGGAGATAAAGTAAAAAACTACAGGAGAAGCTTCTCTTAAAAGGGTCCAGATAAAAGAGGGGGCCTAATTGCTGAAGTTTCCTTCAAGGCTTCCTCTTATGTTTACTCCGCTTAATGACACAAAGCAGCACATCTTGAAAGCCTCAGAAGAATCAGGGAAATTCCTCTTCCACGATTCACTCAAAATCAATTAGGATCAACAAGTACTAAACAGGCCTCAGGGGGGCTCGGGACTGGCTGGCGAAGGGAAAATCATTTTTCCAAAACATTTGCTAAAGCTTTTCTGCTTCCCACCGAAATAATCCTCGGGTATTCCAAAGACGTCGCAGCCATGAAGGCTTCGACACCCAGACCACTAAACAACACAAGGAAGTAATATTATGGCAGTCGTAATCAACACCAATCAATCTGCGTCCTACGCAGCAATGAACCTGACCAAGTCCAGCGACTTGCTTCAGAAAAGCCTCGCCCGTCTCTCCAGCGGTTCACGTATCGCTAATCCAGCTGACGACGCAGGTGGACTCGCAGTTTCCATGAAACTGTCTGCCGCCATCAAGCGTACTGACGACACGGCGACGAACGTTTCCAACTCCCTTTCCTTCCTCCAGACTCAGGCTGGCTCCCTCAAGAGCGCTGCTGCAGTTCTGGATCGGATGTCCGAACTCGCAACCCTCGCTGGCGATGTGACCAAGACGAGCAACGATACCGCGAACTACTCCACGGAATTCAACAACCTGTACACAGAACTCGGAAAGCTTTCTGCTGACCAGTTCAATGGCATCTCGCTCTTCTCGACCTCCACTGGTACTTTGACTGTTTACCTGTCCCATGACGGTTCCCAGTCGATGACCATCGATCAAGCTGGTCTCTACGCTTCTGTCTCCACGATGAGCGCTCTCTCGAGCCTCACCGGTGGCAGCATCAGCACTGTGACTGCAGCTATCCAGTCCCTTGCGACGCTCATGGCCTCCAACGGCGCTCAGGCAAGCCGCCTCCAGTTCGCTCTTGATTCGCTCAACGTGAACAAGGTGAACCTCGAAGCCGCTAACAGCCGCATCTACGACGTCGACGTCGCAGCTGAAACGACGAAGCTCGCTCGTGCGAACATCCTCGTTCAGTCTGGTGCAGCAATGGTCTCCCAGGCCAACGCAGCTTCCCAGATCGCTCTCAAGCTTCTCCAGTAGTAGCTTCTGGCGGTACTTAGTTTTGAAAAGCTCCACTCCGAAAGGGGTGGAGCTTTTTTATTGCCCTTTTATTTCCTTTGTCTCCTAGGCCGGAGTACGACTCGCCACCAATAAAGTCTGCCTACAAAGCCAATCCGCTTACCTCAGGCAATGTCGGATCACAGCCGCCACATCGCGGTGGTGCTTTGGATTGAGCGCCTCCACACTCCGCTCAGAGCTCAACAAAACGGCTCCGTCCTCCGGACGCGCCGCCGCCAGCCCATGACTGCCCCGCACCAGCTTTGGATCCAGCGAACACGGATCCAAGACATAACGTAACCCAAGTTTTTTCCTTAAGAGCGCCTTCGCAGCCCTTAACTTTCCGCCTCTCGGATCAAAAAAAAGTTCACGGGGATCGTACCCCGGTTTTTTGTGAATTTCGACAGAGTGCGCAAAGTCGGGTTTGCACGCGTCCTCCAGCCAGTAGTCAAAAGCGAACCAAAACCCTTGCTCTGCTAGCACTAAAAGCTCCCCAGAACGCGCATGATCCAAGCCGAGCTCACCGTGTTCTCCAAGCCCCAGCACCCGCTCCACGCCCGCCAGCCGCTCCAAACAACGGCGGGCCGCCTCAAGATCCGAACGGTTGCGCACGTACACATGCGCCACTTGATGGTCGCACACGGCAAACGCACGCGACACTCCAGTGTCCAACAACTCGCCAGTCACATTCGTCGTTACTTCCAGAAGACCCGCCTCCCGCAGCGCGCGGTTGGGGAAAACAGCGTCACTCACCGGCGCGATACCATATTCACTCACGACCAAAATTTGAGCATTTCGTGCGAGGGCGTGGTCAATGACAACGCCTGCGCAAGCGTCTAACTCACGGAGGTTGGGAGCGAGATGCGGCCCCTCCGGACCAAAGCGCTGGAGGTCATAATCCAAGTGCGGGAGATAGCAAAGGCCGAGGTCGGGCATCACCGCATCCCAAGCGGTGCAAAAGCTTTCCGCGATCCAGCGCGTACTTTTTGCGTTGGCAGTTGGACCCCAGAAGTTAAAGAGGGGGAAAGTCCCGTGTTTTTCCTGCAGCAACGCTTTAATCTGTGGCGGGTAGGCGTAAAAGTCGGGCGACTTGGCGCCGTCGTGATGATAGGCCGGACGCGGGGTGACGGTCGCGTGCGCACTCGTGTTCATTGCGTACCACCAGAAGTGTTTGAGGACCTTCCAAGGTTGTCCCTCCCACACATGCGGGGCTTGCACCAGAGCCTCGCTTTGCCGCCAAAGCAGGATTTCGTTGAGTTCGCGAAAATACCACCCATTGCCAACAATCCCGTGCACGCTGGGATCCACGCCCGTGAGCATCGTGACTTGCCCAGTCGTCGTCACCGCCGGGAGCGCAGGCGCAAGCGGCGTGAGAAAGCCACCCGCAGCGAGACGTGCAAGGTTGGGAGTATCCGTGCCGATGTGGGCAGGGGTCAGACCGACGCAATCGAGGACAACGAGCGGACGAACAGGACGCGGACCGGTGTGAGGAAGGTGAACCATAAGGTTAAGATACGCTGTTAGCTCAACGCAAACAGGACGCTATATCCAGCATCAGTTCAGTGCGTAATCTTGATCAGGGATAAATTTCCTCAAAGAAGAAAGAGGGGGTGCCAATTAGTCACGATTCCACCTCCATTTCAATGCTCGTGGGCAGCGAAGAATACTCTGACTTTGCTCCATGTCTTGAAATTTCGGGCGCTTCGCATAAACGTAAGCTTCGAAGATGTATCTGACGCTTTTGAAATCAAAAATTCACCGCGCCACGGTGACTGGTGCAAGTTTGCATTACGAGGGCAGCCTCACCATCTCGGCGGATCTTGCCGAGAAAGTCGGGCTGTTGCCGTATGAAAAAATACTCGTCGGTAACATGGCGAATGGGAACAGGTTCGAGACATATGTCATTTATGGAAAAAGCGGGGGAGGCGAGATCCAGCTCAACGGAGCCACTGCGCATCTCGGGGGCGTAGGCGACAGGCTGACCATCATGAACTTCGCCCAATTCACTCCCCAAGAGGCCGTTGGCCATCGGCCGCGTGTGATTTTACTGAATGAAACCAACGAGGTCGTCCGCACTGAATCCGGCATACAAGAGTATGCAGATGTCTCTGTAATTTAGGCTTTTTGATCCGGAGCTGCCCTTCATAAGACCACAAACTCCACCTCATGCGCCTAAGCCCTCCTAACCAGGATCAAACCGCAGCAGCGCCTCTGCAGGTTACGCGTTCCCCTCTGGAGCGAATGTGGAGGATTCACGACGAGATCGACTCCGGCTCGTTCCCAAATTGCAGAACGCTGGGTGAAATTTTGGAGGTGAGCGAGAAGACAGTCAGCCGCGACATAGAGTTTATGCGCAGTCGGTTAGATCTGCCGATCTCTTATCACGACCGAAAGTTCGGCTATTATTACACGGAACCCGTACAGACAATGCCGTCCTTAGATGTGAGTGAGGGCGAACTCGTCTCCCTGCTCATTGCCCAAGGCGCCTTACAACGCTACCGGGGAACTCCTTACGAGGCGTCGCTTCGCTCGGCTTGCGAAAAAATTGCCGGAGCGATGCGCGGGCGCGTTTCAGTCAACATCAGTGAGATAGCGAGCCGCATTGTCTTTCGTGGGGATAGTGTTTTAGAGGCGCATCCAGAGGTCTTCGAGGGCGTCGCCCTTGCGGTGCGGGAGAGCAAGGTTTTGGATTTTGAATACAAAAAACTCGGCTCCGAACACTGGGAGCAACGCGTTTTGAGGCCTTACCACTTGGCGTGCGTGAAGGATATGTGGTACGCGATCGGATTTGACGAGATGCGCGAAGCCGTTCGCACCTTCGCCCTGCCTCGAATGCGCGCGACGCACTTGCAGGACAAAACATTTGAGCGGCCGCTGGATTTTTCGCTAAACGATCACCTCGAGCATAGCCTCGGCGTTTTCTCCGTGCAGGACCCTCCGCAGACGGTGCGCATTCGCTTTAGCGGCTGGGCGGCGCAGTTCGTACGCGAGCGCAAATGGCACAGCAGCCAAAGACTTTACGAGCTGGAGGCTGGCGCTTTGGAATGGGAGGCGAGTCTTTCGAGCACGGTGGAAGTGGAGCGTTGGGTGATGGGTTTCGGGGCTCTTGCGCGAGTGTTGGCTCCCGCGGTTTTGGTGGAGCGGATCCGTGCGGGCTTGCAAGCAACGCTGGCGGGATATGCGACGGTGGAGAGCGGCGTGGCGCTTGACTTTAAGGATGCGGGGCCAAATGGTACGCGAACGTAACGTCTGGCCATCTCCTCTCGGTTCCACCTCCCCTCCCCAATTGTTGTCCAGGACGCACAACCTCAACGGACGCCCAGCGCAGTGAGTGATATTTTTATACACCGGCAATGGGCTAATTTGGAGAAACTTCTGCGTCACGCCATTGAGCGTAGCCGCTTTCAAAAGAAACGTCTTGAGGCCATCAAACTTCATTCTCTCCAAGACTTTCTAGAAAAGGCTCCCCTCACCAGAAAGGCCGATCTCGTCGCCGATCAGGCCACTCATGGGCCCTACGGTGAAAACCGAACGGAGCCGGATGAAGGCTACATTCGGTTTTGTCAGACAAGCGGCACCACTGCGCGGCCGCTTTCCATTTGGGATACGGCACCAGACTGGGAATGGCTCTTGGAGAATTGGGTTGAGGGCTACCGCTTGGCGGGAGTGACGCCGGGGATGGTTGCCTTTTACGCGTTTTCTTTCGGCCCGTTTCTTGGGTTTTGGACGGCGTTTGAAGCAGGCTTGCGCATGGGCTTACGCTGTATCCCTGGCGGCGGACTCGGAACTGCGGCGCGCCTTCATGCGGTGCTGGAACACAGAGTCGAGGTGCTGTGTTGCACGCCGACTTATGCGCTGCACTTGGTGGCCTTCGCGCGACGGGAAGGCATCGATTTGCAACGCAGCGCGGTGCGAAAAATCCTTGTCGCAGGTGAACCCGGAGGCAGCCTTACTGCCGTGCGCCAGCAACTGGAGGAGGCGTGGAACGGGGCCGAGGTGCTGGATCACTACGGGATGACCGAGGTGGGGCCAGTAGCGTTTGCGGCGTCGGGCAAGCCCAGTACGCTGCGGGTTTTGGAAGAGCGTTATCTTGCTGAGATCATTCATCCTGAATTGGATACACCTGTACAGGAAGGTGAGTCAGGCGAGTTGGTGCTCACCCCGCTCGGGCGCTCGGGCTGGCCGTTGTTCCGCTATCGAACGGGAGATCTCGTTCTGCCAAAGCGCACTGCGGATGGGTTGCTGCTGGAAGGCGGAATTCTCGCACGCATCGACGATATGGTCATTGTGCGAGGGGTGAATCTCTATCCCAGTGCGGTGGACGACGTCGTACGCTCAGTGCCCGAAGTGGAAGAGTACCGAGTCAGCTTGTTCACCAAGTCCGGCCTCGCGGAAGTTTCGCTAGAAGTAGAAAGCGACGGTGCGCTTGGGGTTTCTTCGAAGTTGGAAGCCGCTTTCGAACGAGCGTTCTCACTACGAATTCCCGTGCGGGAAGTCGCCCTCGGGACGTTGCCCCGCTTTGAGTTAAAGGCAAAGCGCTGGGTGCGTGCGCACGGTTAGCGCACGGAGCCCAAACGGACGATTTCTGCAAATGCCGTGGCCTCCAAAGGCATCACCGAAAGACGCGATTGGCGGATCAACGCGATCTCTTTCAATGTGGGGTGAACCTTAAGAGTTTCCAAGGTAACAGGTTTCTCAAAAGATACTTCCGGCTCCAAATCCACACACGACCACTCGCCATCCGTCGCCGTAGGATCTGGATACGCCTCGGTGACTACTCGGGCAATCCCGACGATTTCCTTCCCCACCACGCTATGGTAAAAAAGCACACGTTCACCCTTGCGCATAGATCGCAAGTTTTTGCGGGCTTGAAAGTTGCGCACTCCCGTCCATGCCGTGCGTCCGTCCTGAAGGAATTGCTGCCACGAATACGCAGAAGGCTCCTGTTTGACGAGCCAGTGTTGAGGGTGAGTCATCGGCGCAGGGTGCCACGGAAGGACGTGCCCCGCCAGCCTGCCCTTTATCGAATAGTCTCCCACGCGGCACCCGCTTCTCCCAAAATCACCGACTTCTTTAGGCTGATCTCTGGTAAAAGATAACGCTTTCGATATGTTTCGAACGCTTTTTTCGCTCTCTTCACCTTGAGCTTTAAGTTGAGCCTAGCATCTCAATGAGTTCAGGGTTGAAACTACAATCCTTATGTTCGCTAAGTCCTCCATCTCTATTTTTCTAACCGCGGTGCTGCTGGGTTTTACTCCACTCGCCAGGGCGCAAGACGCAGATCTCGGCCCTAAATTGGAAGAAGCCCAGCAAAAGGCGCTCACTGCACTTTCCCAAAGGGGAGTTTTGGTGCAGCCCTTGTCTGCGGGTTCAAACTGGTATTACGTGAACTTTCGCGGAGCAGAGCGGCCAGACTCCAGCCTGTTTGCTTTGCTAAAAGGAGTGGCGGGCATTGTGGAATTGGACCTGGCAGGTCAAAAGCTCGCGGATGCGGATTTCTCGGTTTTGGCGACCTTGAAGAACCTGCGTAAATTAAGTTTGGCACGTTCCAATGTGCAGGATGCGTCACTGGCGCATTTCAAAGATCTACAAAAGCTGGAGTCTCTTAATTTGTTTTCAACAGAAATTACGGACACCGGATTGGAGTCGTTAAAAGTTCTGCGGGGACTCAAGCGGTTGTACGTTTTTCAAACCAAGACCACGGACGCTGGCGTGGCGAAGTTGAAGGCGGCGTTTGGATTGACGATTGAACAGGGAGCGGTCCTGACAATCCCTCCAGCGCCCGAACCCAAAAAGGACGAACCCAAAAAGGACGAGCCTAAGAAGGACCAACCCAAGAAGGACGAGCCTAAGAAGGACGAGCCTAAGAAGGACGAGCCTAAGAAGGACGAGCCCAAGAAAGACGAACCTAAGAAGTAGACGGGGCTACATCCGCATCCCAGCGGCGCTTCCCCAACCAACGGCTCCACTGTACACGTGGTCGATTTTCCACTTCCGGTCCTCGCGGATAAACGTGTACGTCGCCTCAAAAACCTCGCCGCTTTGCAGAAAAAAACGCACAGGCAGTTCCGTCTCGATACCGTTATTTTCCAAAGCGCCAAACTCCCAGCGGACAGCCAGTCGAACCGCCGGGACGTCCCCGCGCGCGGCTTCAATAAAGCGTTCTAAGTTGTTGCGATCCATGTACCGGCTGGAGACTTGCAAATAAGCTTCCTGATAACGTTGGGCGCGCAAGGCAAGTACCTGAGTTTGCACAGTGTCGTACAACTCAAAAGGCGAGGGATCCCGCAATGCCTCGCGCTCAGGCATTTGCAAGTAGGCGGCGAGCGCGCAACTTCCCAGCGTAAAGGCAACGATGCTAACGCGTGTGGTCAGTTTCATTAAGCCGCCGATGGTTTGTGGCTGGAGAGCCCTCGCAAATAAGAAAATGAATAAATACCTGTTGCGTGGCCGTCCGCCCATTGCGGCTGCAACGCATACCCCCCCACGGTCATTAGTTGCCGCAGATTAAAGCTTTCTGCGCTAAACTGGCGCGTAGGCCTTTCGACTTCCCCCAGTACGTCCGCCTCTCCCTGACACACCGCACACGGACAGTGGCGGCGCAGTTCTTCGAGCGGAAAAAAACTTTCGGTCCCATCGTTCCATGCCACGGCGAGTTCTTCGCCAATCACAGCAACATGGAGCGGGCTAAGGCGCGTGTTCATTGAAAAGCGAATTTTGTACCCTTTCGGCTCATCCGTCCAGCGCTTCGCTCACCTCTGGATGCCCGGTTCTCGCCGTGCGTTCCCCAAAAAGAGCAGTGCCCACCCGCACCATCGTGGCGCCTTCTTCAATAGCCACTGTAAAATCGTCGCTCATCCCCATGGAGAGCTCGGGCAACCGCACGCCAAACCTTTCCTGAAGGCGGTCTCGAAGCATTCGCAAACTCGTAAAGTAATGGCGCGCTTGCTCAGGCTCTTGCACAGGTGGAGGAATAGTCATTAGCCCCAACACCTGAAGCCTAGTCAGTTGCATGATTTCTTCAAACTGCTCCTCCAACTGCGTGGGAGAGAAGCCAAACTTTGTAGACTCCCCCGCAATGTTCGTCTCCAAAAGAATACGCGGGAAAAGTCCTAATTCTTGCCCAACACGATCCATGTCCTTGGCAATGGAGAGAGAGTCCACTCCGTGAAACAGATCGAACAACGGCAACGCTTGACGTATCTTATTGCGCTGCAGGTGCCCCAGGAAATGCCATCGGCAAGTTCCGGGCAGTTCTGGGATTTTAGCCTTTGCCTCTTGCACCTTGTTCTCCCCAAATACTCTAACCCCAGCAGCGAAAGCTTCTTGCAGAGCCGCTGGCGGATGAGATTTGGAAACTGCAATCAGTTGCACATGCGAAGAGCGTCCAGCTTTGGAGCAGGCGAGAGCAATTTTGCTTTCAACAGTCTGCAGGCGCTGAGTGAACATTTTTGGGAGTTGTGCTATAATAATGTTGTGACGAGTAACGGAATTTTCTGGCGCTTAGCCAAAGCCTCAAACAACATTAAGTGAATTAAGAAATATGGTTAAGCGCCAATTTAATTGCCTGCATGAATTTAGCCAAATGAAGAAATTAGAGCATTAGAGCATTAGAGCATTAGAGCATTAGAGCATTAGAGCATTAGAGCATTAGAGCATTAGAGCATTAGAGCATTAGCCCCTCGGAGCCCCCTCGGATCATGCATATTGAATCGCTCAAAATCTTCGTCGACCTTTCGACATCTTCAAGCTTCTCGCAAGCAGGAAAGGATAATAATATATCCCAAAGTGCTGTCTCGCAGCAAATCATGTGTTTGGAAAAGAAAATCGGGCGGACGCTCCTCGTGCGGGGCGGACGTTCCGGAGTCGAGTTAACCAGTGAAGGCAAAATCTTCCTCGAGGGATGCAAGGCCATTCTGGCGCGTTTCGACCAGACGCTGATAGCCATTCACAACGACCAGGACAACGTCGTTGGAAGCATTAAGTTAGTCACTGAATCCTCCATCTGTCGGTTTTGGTTGAAAAAGCGGCTGGACCAATTTTTGCAACACTATCCCGAAGCGAAAGTTCACCTTCAACACACTCACAGAGACGGGGTTTATGCAAGCGTGACGGCGAGGGAGGCCGATTTGGGACTGGTGCCTCGTCCGACACCGCGGCCGAAGTTGCATATTGAGCTTTTGCAGGCTGAAAATCTGATGTTGCTCGCAAGCGCAAGCGGTCCAAAACAATACCGTGACGAGTATGCGCTAAGCGATTTGGAAGGGGAGCGCTTCGTCGCCTTTGCGTCTAACGCAGAGATGCGGGACGAGATTCAGCGACAGTTTAGACTACAGGGCGTAGACTTCAAGCCGACTGTAGAGTTTGATCAAATAGATGCTGCTAAGAGGGCCGTTTTGGAAGGCGGTGGCGTCACCCTCTTGCCGGCAGTGGCGGCGACTGAGGCCTTGAACTCAGGACTTTTCGTCCATATTCCGCTAACCACCCCTCTCTCACCCTTGTTCCTGGGCGTAGTGAGCCGACGGGGTAGTCAACGCTCCCCGTTATTTCAGGCGCTTGTTGAGGGGCTGCAACAGCCAAAAAACTAAGTAGCCCTATTTTGCCCGAGACTCACCTTTGAGATTGAGCCTCGGAAGCAGTCAGGCTCTTCTTGCGGCTTAGCGAATGATATACTCCTTCTCCTTAGAGACCGCCCTTAGTGTCGTGGGACTGCTTCTGCTGGTTGGCCATCTTGCTGCGCTGTTAAAGACCTCCTTTCTCCAAAACGCGCTTCGGGCCTTTCCCCGCTCACCAACGGCTGGGTTTATTTTGTTCGTGGTTGCTGCTGTATGGTTTACCGGATTGGTGGCCTTCACGGACTTGGGAGAGTTTAGCTCCATGCGGCCGAAATTCTTGCTCTTCGCGGTGGCGGGAGCCGTTCTCACGCTGCGCTTTGTGCGCGAGTTTCTTGCGGTACGCGCCTTGGGGATGTTGCTGCTTCTTGTGGCCGAACCGCTCTTGGAAGCGGCTTGGATGCGACCGGAAACCGGTAAATTATGGTTAGTCGGCTTGGTGTACGGCTGGATTATTGCAGGCCTGTTCCTTATCGGGATGCCGTACCTTTTGCGGGATGCAATCGCTTGGGTGACCGCGGCCCCTATTCGGTGGAAAGCCGCTTCTTTAGCGGGGATGGGCTACGGCGTGCTATTGCTCGCAGTCCGCGCTTCGTTTTAGAGCTGCGCCCACGCGCAAGAAACGGGACTGCGAAGCAGGAACGCCGACAGTCTTGGGAACGCGCTCGGCGCAATGTACCAACACCATGTGCGTTCCATGATTCAGCCCAGGGTTGCGAAGTACGAGCTACCCCGGGTCACGTTCCAGAAAAAATCAACCCTGCAGGGTTGCATCGACGCGGGCTTCAGATAAGACGACGCAAAAAGAGGCCGCCATTTACAGAGCGGGTTCACTTTTGCGGGGGGAGCGCAAACGCCACCCACGTGTCGCCTGCGGGCCCTCCTAATTTACCACCGCCTGTGGCGGGTTGCAGGATGAACTGGCGCCCGTTCACCTCGTAGCAGGCCGGAGGTGCAGTGCCGTGGAGCGGTAACTCGTGACTCCATAATTCCTCGCCCGTTTTGGAATCAAAGGCGCGAATTTTCCGATCCCGCGTTCCACTGGCGAAGACCAGTCCCGTTTTTGTGACCATCGCGCCGCCGAAGTTTTCCTGCCCCGTCTTTGGCACGCCCTTCGCGGTCAGCTCTGAATATTCGCCCAGTGGGACACGCCAGGCCGTTGTTCCTGTGTTAAGGTTGATACAACTCAGCGTCCCCCAAGGTGCGGAACATGCGGGATACCCGTTCGCGTCCATCACGCGGTTGAAGCCGGAGAAGGTCCAGTCCCTGCCTCCGGTCTTAGCGTTGGTTAAAGGACGGTCGCGGCACAACAGAAAGTTGAGCAGTGGCTGGATTTGTTCCTCCGAAAGATGGGCCATGGGAGGCATCGAGGCGCGTCCGGTTTTCAAAATTGCACGGATATCGGCTTCTGCGAGGCGGTGTCTGACCCCGCGCATGGGCGGGGCGTGTGCAAGCCCTTTCCGATCAGGGCCGTGGCATGGGGAACAGTTGGTTTGATAAACTTGTTCTCCTGCGTTTGCGGGCACGAGCGGGGCCGGATCGTCGTCCCGGAAACAGGTGATGCTCCAGGGGATTTCATTGGAGGTGACGTATAAAAAACCGTCGGGATCCGCCGCCGCCCCGGTCCACTCGGCACCGCCGTGGATGTTAAAAAGGAGCGTGGGCCGCGCTTCGTCGAAGGAGGGGAAGGGGCCGAGATTGGCGCGTTCCACGAGGGGAAGGACTGCGGCGCTCGCTGCGGGATCGGCGGGCAGATCCGCCTTGGTGTAGGACTGCCGAGCAAAGGGCGGAGGAATTTCAGGCGCGGGTTGGTATACGGCGGTGGTGTCTCCCGGGAGGGCGTGTGTATCGACCCGCACAAAACGGAAGTCGTACAACGGTTCGCCCGTGACTCTGTCAAGCAAGAGCGTGTTACCCAACTTGGTCACCTGCGCCACGGCATCCACGCGGCGGCCGTGGCGTTCGACCGTTACGAGGTTCGGTGGCGCGGGAATGTCCCAGTCCCAAATGTCGTGCCGCAGCTCCTGAAAATGCCAGAGCCGCCGTCCGGTCGCGGCGTCGAGGGCCAGGACGCAGTTGGCGAACAGGTTGTCCCCCTGATGATTGATGCCGATAAAGTTGGGTTTTGGGGAGCCAAGTCCAATGTATGCGATGCCCCGAGATTCGTCCATCGCCATTCCACCCCAGCAGTTTGCGCCGCTTTCCAGAGCACTCCATGTTTCGTTGCCGTATTCGCCGTTCGGAGGGCGCGTCTTGAACGTCCACAGGCACTTTCCGTTGCGGGCGTCGTAGCCGTAGACGTCGCCGCTGTAGCCGGGCAACACGCAGATATTTCCATGCATGGCTCCCACAGCAGTAGTTCCTCCCGGCACATGCGTTTTGCCTTTGTCCCCAAAGCTAGGAATAGGCTTTCCTGTTTCAGGATTTAGGGCGATGAGCCAGTTGCCGTCGCCGAATAGCAGCCGGGGTGCGTTTTCCGCATCGCCCTTCCAAAAAAGCAAACCCCGCCGGGCGGGCGAGGTGGATTCTTTTCCAATCAGACTGCTAGGGGCAAAGCGCCATCGCTCCTCGCCGGTGGCGGCATCAAGGGCAGCGATGTTCTTGCCCGGAGTCGGTGTGAAAATAACCCCCTTCACCACAATCGGATTGCACTGAATGTTGGCCGAGCCGTCGGCACTCCGGTAAGTCCACGCGGGCCGGAGTTCGCGCACATTTTCACGCGTGATTTGCGTGAGACTTGAAAAGCGGTTTGAGGTCGGTCCCCCTAGGGAACGTTCCCAGTCGGCGTGGTTTTGGGTGACTGGCCAGCCGTTGGCTGGAGTCAGTTTTTCTGGGGCAGCTGCGGGGAGGATGAAGCTGGGCGGGAGGCTGTTTCGATTCTCGGGCGCGGGCGCGCGGAAAGCAGTCGGCACTTGAGGAGTCTGAGGCGCTTGTGAAGAACCCGTGCCGGCACCGAGCACCTGCGCGGGAAGGTCGTCGAAGTTCCAAAGCCCCAGAGTCTGCGCATCGGAATTGAGCGGATTGTCTCCGGGCGGGTCGATGTTCCGGATGCCCGAGGAGATACGCACATTGTCGATAAGTCCGTCGCAACCGAGGGAGCTCTCGACTAACCCACCGATGGCAAGTCCGCCTGGATGCGGATTACCAGAACGTTCTCGAATTGAGGCTTCTTTCACCAGTTTTCCGTCGATGAAAAGGCAGGCTTTTTCGGCGGCGATAGTGGCGGCGACGGCGTGCCAAGTGCCGTCACAGATGTTCACGTCGCTTTTGACTTCGCCCCCGCGCCCGGGCAGGTATAAGCTGAGAAAGCCCGATTTGGCGTAGGTGTAGAATTCCCAATGGTCTGCGGAAGCCTTGGGATCGGAGGCGACGAGAATATTGAAACCAGTAGCACTGTTGATTTTGACCCGACATTCCACGGTGAGGGGCAGGGTGCGGAACGCGTCCTTTCCCTCCACGACGAGGCGTCCGCAGAGGGCTTTTCCAAAGGCAGGGTTGAGGGAGGGAACTCCGGTGGCGGGGGCGCTTGGAGAGGCTAATTTGAGCGTCGCCGGCGCATCTTTAAAGGTGCGCAGGCCAGGCTTGACTTTGGGGGCCTCGCCGTCGAGTTGAGGCAAAAGCCAGTTGAGTCCGTCAAGGTTGTCCAAGAGGCGTCCCTCCGCATCCTCGTTTGTGTGGTTAAGGATTCCAACGGGGCCTTTGTACCCGCTTTCGCGCAACTGGTGCAGGATCCGCAGATCCTCGGTGCCTGCTCCTAGTGGGAGGATCTTGCGGCCTTTTTCGTCCCCACCGATGTCCATCCCGTTGAGATTAATGCAGAGCAGGTGCGGAAGGGTGCGGGCCAGTATGCGCACGATCCGGTCGAGTTGACCGTGGCCGTGGTGAAAATTGTAAACGATGCCTACGTTGGTGACCCCGTCTGCCTTGAGTGCCTCGATGATGGCAAGCTGGTTCTCAGGCTCCCCAAACCAGCTGCCGTGGTTGTAGAGGCCAACGGTGCAGCCGATTTCTCTGGCAGCAGCGCAGATGGGCTTGAGACGGGTGAGTTCAGCCGCGATGCGGGCTTTCTGGTCGGCTTCATCCTTCACCGCGATTGGCCCGCCGCCACCGCTGACCCAGAGTTGTGGCTTTACGCCGTATCGCTTGAAAAGTTCCAGCGCGGCTCTTGCCTCGTCGTTGAGATTACCGGGGAACCACCAACCGAGTAGCTCGATGTGATGCTTGGCTAGTGCAGCAAGTTCAGCGTCCCACTGGGGGATGTGTTCCTTGCGATAATCATAAACCAACTTAGAAATTCCCAGCTTCTCCAACATCGCTGCCCGCTCTTCGGGTCCGCGCCGTTTGCCATCGTAGGGAACGATGCACCATGCGGCTAAGTTCGAGCGGCGGAAAAGGTCGCTTTGGTTGTCCGTCGCCAATTTGGTGCGGGCTGCGGGAGACGCTGGGTTCGGAGCGGACTCAACGCCTTGGATTTGAGCGAGGGGGGCAATTCCGAGCAGGAGTGCCGCAAAAGAAACGAGGAACCGCTTGGTGGAGGCGAGGGAATTCATAGGGAGGCAAGAGGGATCGCGAGCGAGGTTGATTAGGGCATAAACCCCACGACTACGTCTAGAACGGGGACGTCTCCTTTGTGTACGGCAGCGCCAAACAAAGGGGTGCTAAAGGTCCCCTGTTAGCGTAAGGAGGTTGGTGGTTTGTCAACTCAGCAGCAGCAGATGTCCTTTCCCCCCGACTTAATTGCCTCCTTCTTTGCCTCCCTGAGTTCGGAACAGGGGCTGCGATTGTTTGACGCTTTGCCGGACACTCGGCTGTTTGTTAAGGACGCCAACGGTGTTTACATGCACGTCAGTCAGGGCATGGTTCTCGCCCACGGATTCATCCACGAGAACGCCATCCTCGGACGCACTGACTACGACTTCATTCCGGCCTATCTTGCCGATCAGTACACCCGGGATGACAAGCGTGTGCTTGAGGGGAACGAGATTTGGGGGCGTGTCGAAATGGTGATGCGCCACCCGCAATGCCACGACTGGTATCTCACATCAAAGATCCCCTTGCGCGCCAAAGACGGCCGTATTGTTGGACTTGCGGGCATTTCAAGGGATCTGGAAAAGACGGCCCGGTTTGCCTCGCCTTTCACCCAGTTGGCGCCGGTTTTGGAATATATCCGCGAGGAGTTTGCGGCCCCTTTCGATCTTGCCCTTCTCGCGCAGCACGCAGGGATGTCTAAGCGCAGCTTTCAGCGCCATTTCAAAAAGGCCTTTCAGATGACTCCGAGCGGTTATCTCCGGCAATTCCGGATCGGTAAGGTCTGCCAGATGCTTCTGGAAACGGATGAAACAATTTCAGCAATCGCACAGGAAACCGGCTTTACGGATCACAGCCACTTGATCCGTGAGTTTGCCAGCGCGATCGGAAGCACTCCGAGCGCTTATCGAACACGCTACCGGTGAACAACGGCGAGCGCATCCTTTAGTCGGTCCTGAAAAACTCCCCCGCAGCACTTCGTGGGAGGCAGGGGACAGACACTTTTGGGCCAAATCACTCCTGCGACGCTCAGAACCTTTCAGCTCATGGCAACCTTTTCGCTATCCACTGAGTCCTGTTCTTTGTTTGGGAGATTCGAAAACCTTTCATCGATTGGCCATCCGCTGAAAGGTTCATGAGATCTTTCGCGTAATTTTGGTCAGGCCACACCATTTCATACTTAGGGGTGGAGTTGGGAAGTCTTCTCCATGTTCCACGCTGGTTTCCCTTCCAAATGATTGTTCCATCCGCAAGGAACTCGGTATCGTAGCCCGATGACCACTTCCATTTTCCAACGATGGGTTCATTTTTATCCTCCTTTTCAGCAACCTGATTCTTTTGCTGAGCAGGCGACTCGGACGGAGTGGCTAGGAGAAATATTTCCAGGATTGCTAGAAGGTTAAAAAGCCGCCTCATAAGCATAATGACTATCAATGAAAGGCCGAGGATCAAGTTAAAACTGAGGTGGGTTTTTGGGAACCGGCAAAGCCGCTTGCTTGGAATGCTGCCGTTTAAATGGACTGTCTTTTGAGGGTTGAGGAAACGATCTGCTTTTTCGAATGTCTTACTTTTCATTAAGGCATCGTCGCATTTCGGCGAGTGGCATCCTGCTGGCCGCGTGCTTTGATGCCCCGAAAATCGCGTTCGGCAAAGCGTGTGGGAGCGTCCCTTAAAATACCACTGGGGTGCCTTCCGTCAAAAAGGCGATCCGATCCTCCAGCCCGCGGCTTTGGGCGGCAGCCAGCAGACGGCGAGGAGGTTCATCCAAAGGTTCGTAAGACATGCGAAAAGTTCCGTGGTGCATGGGCACCATGACTTTAGCGTTCAGTGAGACGAAGGCATCCAGCGCCTCCTCCGGGTTCATGTGGACGCTGCGCAAGCTTGGAGGCTCGTACGCGCCAATAGGTAACAGCGCCACGTCGATGGCAAAGCGGCGACCGATTTCCGCAAATCCATCGAAGGCAGCCGAATCCCCGCCGTGGTACACGATCTTGCCTCCCATTTCGACGATAAATCCCCCAAAGCCGCGGTGCGAATCGTGCAGCATTCTGGCGCCCCAGTGTTTGCAAGGAGTCAGCGTAACGCGAATCCCATCCAGCTCAAAGCTTTCCCAATAATGGAGTTCCTGCACAACCCCAAAGCCAAGATCGTGCACTAGGTCGCCCACCTCAAAGGGCACCACGATGGGTTGCCCTGTGGCGACTCGTCGCAGTGTTCGCCGATCGAGATGATCAAAGTGCGCGTGCGTCACCAGTACGAGGTCCGTGGGCGGCAGCGCGCCAAGCTCCACACCGGGATGCCGCATCCGTTTGATGCCCTTCACCCACTTGGCCCAAATCGGATCTATCAACACATTGCCCGCCGCTGATTGAAGCAGAAACGAGGCGTGACCGATCCATGTCACCGCAACTTCTCCGTGACCAAAAGTCTGCCATTTAGGTCGTAATGACTTGCCTTCCCGAGTTTTAAAAAGCGATGGCAAAAAAATTTCCGTCACTGGATTCCGCCGTGTCCAACCCGCCACGGGAGCCAAATCCACATGCAATTCCTGATGTAATGCGGCAGCTGTGGCAGCCTCCCCCGCCTTGAGTGAGGAGCCGTCTGATTTGCGGATTTCCGCTTTCGATGTGCTGCGCTCGGGCTTGGCCACGATCCAGCACCCTAAAGCCAGTGGTGCTCCTACGCAAAAATAAATCCTCTACGGAAGCGAATAAACTTCGGGCGCAGCGGCTTGGCAAAAAAGCCGGACATTTACATCAGCGATCTTCAATGAGATGGCGGTTGCGCCAGAGATAGCCCAGACCGGACCCCACCGTCAGGGCCAGCGCAAGGCCTAGCAGGATGGAACCCACGGGGCGCCAAAGCACGTTCAGAAAGGAGGGCTGCGGAACCCAGCCGGCCCGAATCCACTCGTCGAGACTTAAAAGCAGCAGAAAATAAAGAATCGTAATGATTTGCCAGATCGTCTTGTGCTTTCCAAAGCGGTCGGCTGGAAGCACCACCCCTTTTGCTGCTGCTAGTTGCCGCAAGCCTGTAATGAGAAATTCTCGGCTCACGATCACGATCGCCACCCACGCAGGAATGGCGGCGTGCCCATTACTTTCTCGCGCCGCTAGACAAATCAACGCAGTAGCGGTGAGAATTTTATCCACCAAAGGATCCATTAGAGCGCCAAAGTCAGTAATGAGATTGTAGCGGCGGGCAATAGCGCCGTCTGCGTAATCTGTAAAACTCGCGAGACCAAAGAGCAAGAGAGCGCCAGTACAGGAAAAGGGTTGGTAGGACTCCAACGAAGCGGCGAAACCAGCCGTTATACCTAACCGCATCATGGTAAGCTTGTTGGGTAGGTTCATGGGTGGTTTGGCTGCGACTCTGCTGCGGCGAATCCTCTTTTGCAAGGATGGCAAATGCCGATTGCCGAGCACTCACTCTGACGTTAGCCTGCACGCTGACTCAATCTGAAATCTATAAGTTAAAACATCATGTCTGCAAACTGTGATATCGGCCTCATCGGCCTCGCTGTAATGGGGGAAAACCTAGTTCTCAACATGGAGAGCAAGGGATTTACCGTCGCTGTCTACAACCGCACCGCTGCGGTAACAGATAAATTCGCCGAAGGGCGCGCCAAGGGAAAACACATCGTTGCCACGCACACTCTGGAAGAGTTTGTGGGAGCATTGAGTCGGCCTCGCAAAGCGCAGATTATGGTGAAAGCGGGCGCACCCGTGGACGCAGTAATCGACCAGTTGGTTCCGCTCCTCTCAGAAGGGGACATCATTATTGACGGGGGGAACTCGCTCTGGACTGATACGCAACGCCGCGAAAAGGCTCTTGCGGCCAAGGGGATCCGCTACTTTGGCGTCGGCGTTTCGGGCGGCGAAGAAGGAGCGCTCAAGGGCCCGTCCATTATGCCGGGCGGCTCCAAAGAAGGCTGGGAATTCCTTGCCCCAATTTACACCAAAATTTCAGCGCACGTGGACGGTGAATCGTGCTGCCGTTACATGGGGCCAGATGGCGCAGGACATTACGTCAAGATGGTCCACAACGGCATCGAGTACGGTGATATGCAGTTGATTTGTGAGGCTTATTCCATTCTTAAGAATTTGCTTGGCTTGAGCGCTCACGAACTCGCCGAAATCTTTACCGAATGGAACGGCGGCGAACTCAATAGTTATCTGATTGAGATCACCTCCCGCATCTTCGGGCGCACCGATCCAGAAACCGGCAAGGCCTTGGTGGATGTGATCGTGGATAGGGCCGGACAAAAGGGCACAGGCAAGTGGACGGTGGGTCACGCTGTGGAAATGGGCGTCCCGCTTTCGACCATCTCTTCGGCGGTGGAAGCGCGTATTTTGTCATCACTGAAGGAAGAGCGCGTAGAGGCTAGCAAACATTTGACAGGCCCCGCCCCTACCGCTTTCGAGGGGGACCGCAAAGCCCTTATCGAGGCCGTGCGTGACGCTTTGTATGCATCCAAAATCGTCTCCTACGCCCAGGGTTTCGTACAGTTGGGCGCTGCGGCGAAGCAGTATGGTTGGACGCTTAATTTTGGTGATATCGCAACCATTTGGCGCGGCGGCTGCATCATCCGTGCGCAGTTCCTTAACCGCATTAAGCAGGCCTACGAGTTGAACCCAGGATTGAAAAACCTGATGCTGGACCCGTTCTTCAGCGACATCCTTGGACACACTCAGTTAAACTGGCGCACCGCCGTTGCCGAAGCAATCACGCACGGCATCCCAGTGCCCGCGTTCGGCGCATCCCTCGCCTATTACGACAGTTACCGTGCGGAACGCCTCCCAGCGAACCTGCTCCAAGCACAACGCGACTTCTTTGGCGCGCACACCTACGAGCGCTTGGACAAGCCAGTTGGCGAGCACTTCCATACAGACTGGATGCACTAATGGCTCGGTTGGTTTGATGGCTCCATTCAGAGCGTCACCGGAAAGAGCGTCGTCCCAAAGGCGGCGCTCTTTTCGGATCGTGAATCAACATAAACTAGGACGAAAAATTTCGCGCCTAGAGGCAACTTCTGCTAGAATCCCCCATGAAGATATCGACTCTCGAAGAAGTTAGCCCAAGCAGCATTGCAGGTCTTGCTTTGCCTCCGTCCGTTGTCTCCGCCCTTTAACTGCTTGGCGATTTCGAGCGTTAGATGAAACCCTCCTATGGCAGCCCCAAATTCCTTTGAGCTCCATTATCAGTGCCAGCGTTGTACGGCCTGTTGCCGCTGGCCCGGACAGGTCAAAGTTGGCACCTCGGAGTTAGCCGCGATGGCTAAACTGCTTGAGATGGAGGAGTGGGTTTTTATTCAGGAATACACTCGGCTAAGACCCCAACGAGACGGCCTTGCGCTGAAGGACAAGGCGAACGGCGAATGCATTTTTTTAGAAGGCCGCGATTGTCGCGTACAGGAAGCCAAACCCATCCAGTGCAAGGGCTTTCCGAATACATGGAACTTCCCAGGATGGCGTGCGGTCTGCGAGGCTATCCCCAGTTTAAAAGAAGGCCACAGCGCCAAAACCCGCGCTGAAGACACTTGTTTGTGAAAATACGTCCTCAGAACGCAGGCTTTACGCTGTTGGAGATTTGCATGGCGGTCGCAATCGGCCTGCTGATGCTGAGCCTTGCTATGCCCAGCTTGCGCGGCCTTTTCGCGGAGGACCGCCTTCGTGATCGCATGCGCCAGTTCGACGAATTCGTGGGCAAGGCGGCAACTCTCGCACGCACGACCCGCAAAGAGGTCCGATTGCGCTGGGAACCCGAGGGCGTGCGAATGGTTCCAGAAGAACCTTTGGACACCGACAATTCCGCCACAGTGGATGGTGGGGATTTTTTTCCGTTTCAAAAGGACGAAGAGTTCATCCTCTCTCGGGTGGCTGCCCGCGATCCCAAGGCACCGTGGGAATGGAGCTTCTGGCCTGAAGGCGTGCGCGAGCCAGTGGAGGTCTCGTACAACAGTCCCGGTGGGAGTTGGTCGGAACGCTTCGGAGCCCTGGTGCCCGAGCCTGATGTGATCTCGGTACGGGTCCCCTAAGGTCATGCAGGCACGCGAAACAAAAGCAGCGAAAAGGCGCGGGCGCAGCGGCGGGTTTATTTTACTCGAAGCGATGGTTGCGACGGCCATTTTTGCGATGGCGGTGTTGGCTCTTGCGCGCTGCATCGAGGCTGGATTGCAAGCGGGCATTGCACAACGCGACGACGCCCGAGCTCGCCGAGCCCTAGCCAACCGACTACGCGAATTAGAAGCGGGCGCGCAGCCGTATGCGGACATCCAAAATGGAGTGGAACTCAAAGGCGAATTCAGCGGGATGATTCTAAGGCAGACCATCCTGCCCTTGGAATTGACCGACCAAAACAAAGCGATTGTCGACGGCATGCTGGGCATCACCTTGGAAGTGAGCTGGCCGGGTTCAGGCGGCTCCCGTTCCGTGAAGCAACTCAAATTCTATGCGTATCCCGCAGCAGGTTAACTCTCAACACACCTCCCGGGAGGGGTTTACCCTGCTGGAGATTATGGTCGGCGTAGGCGTACTGGGCATGCTTCTCGTGACCATGTATCAGCTTGTGGGCACGCAGCTCATGGCGCTCAAGAACTCGCGCGACAGCCAACTCGAAAGCGTCGCGATGGAAGGACTGGTGCGCTACGTGCAGGGCATTTTAGCCAATCTTCCCCTCAAAACCAACGACGTCATCAAGGGAATCAACCACGTCTACGGCATGGCACCTGCCGACGAATTGCAATGGATCTCGCGCCCCGGCATGGCCCTCTTAACCTCGGCCGCGCCCGATGATGAGTATGCACTGACCCTGACCATCCAGCCCACCACAGCCACCTCTAAACAACAGGACATCGGCATCCGACGCCGCCTATCCTCCGAGCCGGACAACGCCTACGAGTGGATCCCACTGCTCAGCAACGTAGCCGCGCTGGAATTCCGCTACTTCCAGCCTTCTCTGGGCGCTTGGATGGAGCGTTGGGAGGACAGCACCACACGTCCCTCACTCGTGCGCATGAAGGTGTGGCGCAATGCCAGCGAGGATGCTTTTGAGGTTGTTATACCCGTGCCCTCGGCCCGCATCCCACAATGAAACGCAGCGCCTTTACCTTCGTTCATGCGGCGCACACGGGGAAAAGTGGTTCAGCTTTGCTGGCTGTTTTCTGGGGCATCATCGTGCTGACTATGGCCGTGGCGGGTTGGTTTTTCTGGTTGCAACAACGTGTTCAGGAACACGGTCAGGACTCGCGCTCCGTAGAGGCTCTGGCGATGGCACACTCGGGAATCGCCATGGCGCTCAACCCAAAAGTGGACCGCTACAGTTCGCTTTTACAGACGGAAATCGAACCAGGGTTGGGCTTTCGAGTAACCATGGAAAGCGAAGGCACCCGACTCAATCTAAAGCTGCTACTCACAGGAAATGACCACGCGCGTCTCGCCATTTTCAAGAAATGGTTGGAATGGGTCATCGGAGTGGAAGACGTCATTCAAAGAGACCGACTCGTAGACTGCCTATTAGATTATGTGGACCCAGATAACATCGCGCGTATCCACGGACAGGAGGACAACAAAGATTATCATCCCGCCAACCGCATGATCTTAAGTCTGGACGAACTCAAACGCATTCCAGGTATGGAACCGTTGCTCGATTATCCCGGTTGGAAGGATCTTTTGACATTGGACAGCAGCAAAGTACTGGACCTGATGGAAGCGCCTGAGGAACTCCTTCGGGTATTGCCCGGCTTCAGCGAAACGCAAGTGCAGCGTCTGCTCCAAATTCGCGTTGGGATGGACGGAGTATTGCACACCGAAGACGACCCAAAATACAAGTCGACCGATGCTCTGCTCGTACAACTGGGAATGGGCAACAAGGAGCGCAGAGCCGAACTGGAGGCTTTAGTGGGAGTCAACGAATCCACGATTCGCATCCAAGCCGAGGGGTATTCTGGAAAAGTCATTCGACAAGTGCAGGTTGTTGTACGAAAAGGCACGGGGACACCGCAGATACTTTCGTGGATTGAATGAAGAAAAACGGCACAGACTCGCTCATCACCCTCTCCCCCGCGCCGCAAGGCTGGCGGGCGCAGAGTGACGCGGACTCATGCACCGGCGCTTCGGTGGCAGAACTTTGCGAGCAGTTACCCAAGGGGTTACAGGCGGTTTTGCTGCTCTCCTCCTCAGCCGTAATCACGGAAAGGCTCACTCTGCCGCAAGCTCCAAAAGAAGACCTTCTGGCAATGGCCCAGATGCAGCTTGAAAAGCTATTGCCCTATAGCGCTGAAGATTTTGTATTCGATTTGGAGGAACTCGAAAACACTCCCGAGGGCATCTCGGTTCTGGCAGTCACAGTCCCGTTATCCGAGCTGCGCTCCTGCGGTGAACCGCTGCGCGCTGCCGGATACGGCCCCGTCGCTGTGGGTATTTTTGCGGTTCAACTCGCTCGCAAGCTCGTTGAAAAAGGAGTCTCCATCGCGCTGTGGATGGAGGCAGGCAAGCCCTTCGTTCTACTCGCGGCGGAAGGAAAGCTCCTCTGGCTGGAGGGCGTTTCAACGGAAGATTCACTTCCGAATTCAGGCGAAATTTCCCGCGTCCTCCTCGGCGCTGAACTTTCAGGGGCTTTGCCCGGACCAGTCGAACGCATTGCCTGCTGTTCGGAAGCTTGGTGCGACTCCATGCGTGAGGCACTCCCGGGAATTCCTTTGGAGGCCACGGTTCTCGAGCCCACGACTATTATTTCTGGTAACTGGCTGCCGGCCAGTTGGGCGCAGGAAGCCGCTGCAATCACCCGGGGCGCACAGGTCACTGAAAGATTGCAATGGGCCGCGACTGCTTATCTTGCGCTAGTTGCAGCTGGGTTTTGCTGGCTGGCGTTTGAGAAATCCCAACTGGGCAAACTCGACCGCCAAATTGCCGACCTTCAACCCATAGTCGACTTGGTCAATGCGCGACAATTACGTTGGCGTGCCGTAGAGCCCGCCATTGACCCAGCGCACTACTTGGTGGAGGTGTTGCATCAGGCAGCCAAAACTGTGAATGGCGCGGATATTCGCATCACAGAATTCCAGCTTAACCCAAAAGAATTCGTCTTCTCGGGCGAGGCTTCCAATGTGGCGGAAGCCATCGAGTATGTTGCACGCTTGAAGAAAGAGTCGGAGCTTGCCAGCTACAAAGTCGAGTCGCCCAACCCGAACATTCTCCCGAACGACCGCGCCCAGTTTCGGGTCACTGGCAAGTCGGATAACACCGCTGCGAAAAAATGAAGTTCAGCGAGTTATCTAAAAGTGAAAAACGCTTGGTAGGGATCGTTGCGACGTTACTTGTCCTTCTGATTAACGTCGTCGTGCTTCAATACTTCGCGCGCACCAAAGCTGAATTAGCACGACAATTGGCCCAGAAGGCCTCCACGCGTGACAGTCTCCAACTCCTAGCCGATACCGCGCCCCTATGGGAAAAACGGGCACAATGGCTCCAACAACATCAACCTAAACTCGCCAACGATTCAGCCGAGGGGAATGCCCTGTTGACCACGCTCAAAGAGAGCGCCTCCAAACACGGACTCTCCCTATCCAAACAGCAACTTCCAACTGTGCGCAATGAAAACGGTGGCGTTGCTGTGCCCGTTCAATTTGAGTTGAAAGGCAATTGGAAAGGAATTTGCAGCTTTTTGTCCGAACTCCAAACTCCAGAACGCTTTGTGGTCATTCAACAATCCAAGCTCCGAGTGGACGCTACGGATGCCACTCAAATGCAGTGTGACTTCACCATCGCGAAATGGTTCGCCGCCCGCTGATGCATCCCGCTCTTCGTACTTCAATTTTACTGCCCGTGAGTGTCTTGGCCCTCTTACTGCCGGGAAACTTGCTGCGCGCTCAGGAACCGCTCCAAGGACCGCCCAAAGATGCGACTGCTCCGGAAAAAAAAGTTGCCCGCGAATCCTCCGAGCTGCCAGTGCCGTTTTCTGCTGAGCGTTACGCCGCTTTGCTGGAAAAGTCGCCCTTCGCCATCGCCAGCGCACCGCCAGAGGTTATACCCGTCTCCACAGAGAATTTTGCGACGAACTGGGTGCTTACGGGCATATCGAAACAGCGAGACAATGACGGAAAAGAGCTCTTCACGGTGTTTGTGCGCTCGCGTGATCTGGCCACGCGGCTCGTCCTATCCGGCGATCATCCCAACGAGGACGGCGTTTCGGTTGCGTCTGTCGAGGAAGCTGCCGTGCCCGCAAAATCCGCCGTTTTCTTAAAAAAAGGATCCGAAACGGGCCGCGTCGAATTTGATCAGGCTACTGTCGCCGCCGCACCAAGTGCGCCGCCTATGGCAAGTGCCGCACCTCGCCCGGGGGGCAAAAATCCCTCAACGGTTAAACCCGGCGCCGGCCCGGGCAGAACCGCAGCACCCATTCCGCGCCCCGGCATGAGCGCCATCCCTCGCCCGGGCGGCGTTCAGGGAGCCCCGACTCCTCCCGGAGCGCCGGCAGCCCAAGAACCGCGCCGCAGAATCCGGCCCATCGAGGACGCACCAATTACTATCCCAGAGCCGCCGTAACCCTAGGCTGGCCGCTGTCTCAGTCGAAGAATCGTCTCGGACATATCTGGCGCACGAAACACAGAAGTGCCTGCCACCAAGGTGTCTGCCCCAGCTAAAACGCATTGCAACCCAGTCTCAAGATTAACTCCCCCATCCACTTCAATGCGATAAGAAAGCCCCAAGCGCGCGCGCGCAGCAAACGCCGCCCGCACTTTTTCCAACATCGCAGCCTGAAAAGACTGACCGCCAAAACCAGGCTCCACGGTCATTACCAGAACGAGATCCAGCTCCGGAAGAAATCGTTCGATGGCTGAGAAAGGCGTGCCGGGCCGCAATGAAAGTCCAGCCGTGCAGCCTGCTGAACGAATTGCGCGAAGCGTATCCGACACGTCGCAATCAGCTTCCACATGGATGGTGATGTTTTGGGAGCTTTTGGAAAAACGGGGCCAGTAGTGATCCGGCCGTGACACCATCAAATGCGTATCCACCGGCACGGTTGCCACGGCGGCGGTGGCGTCGACGAACGCCGGACCGAAAGAGATGTTGTCAACGAAGTGACCGTCCATCACATCGAGATGAAGCCAATCAGCGCCAGCAGTTTGCACCCGCTGAATTTCATCATGAAGCCGGCCGAAATCGCAGGCCAAAACTGAAGGAGCGATAAGGATAGAATGCATCGAGGGCAAGCTTGTCTAAACGGCCCGAAGAGAACACCACCAAAACTCATTTGCACCTAAAAATCACGAGATCACCTCACGCGAACTGAAAAGCTTTGCCGAATGTGAGGCTCAGAGGCTAGTCGGAAGCCAAAAATAACGTTTCCGATAAGAAAAATTATTGCTCGTCTGCGAGAGACGCCGTTAGTATCTCCACCCCGTTTACGGAACATTCCTGAGTAGCTCAGTGGTAGAGCGATCGGCTGTTAACCGATTGGTCGTAGGTTCAAGTCCTACCTCAGGAGCCACTTTCGCCTCTCAAACTGAGGTGGGTTTGCATGGACGCGAGATTTTTACGCCTCGGCATGATAAGCAGCATCCCCACGACGACTTCAGGTAACTCGCCGAAGCAATTAATCGGTAAAATACTAGGCCTGACTGCCTACTAGCGCCGCAATACAGAGCCAAAAAAGCGCAAACTGTCCTCCAAGTGCCGCTCCCAATAGAGCCAATCATGCGCGCCAGGGTGTTCCTCATAACCGTGTTCTACCCCAGCCAAACTTAGCGCCTCGTGTAATTGCCGATTGGGCTCGATCAACCAATCTTCCGTCCCGCAATCAAACCGAAAAGGTGGCAATTCCTCAGGACTTTTCATCAGCGCGTCCAAGACGGAATGGTCTTCCTTGCGTACGCCAAACCGCGCCTCCGCCTCCTCCGTCACTCCAAGAAGTTGCTCAAAATGAGTCGCGGCAGAGTGTGCGGACGCCGCCCGAAAGCGCTTAGGATATTTGCCCGCCAAACGCAATGCGGCAAATCCCCCCATCGAGAGGCCTGCGATAAAGAGCGGGGATTGATCGCTCAAACAAGGCGCACCATAGGCGGCTGCAACTGGGACCTCTGCAACCATCCAGCGTTCGAAATCTTGCTCAGGGTGCGTCAAATACCCACTGCCGTCGCCCCAAAGCCCGTCACTTGGCATCGCCAAAACCATAGGGGGAATCGCCCCTTCCGCTATCAAGCGGGCCGCCGTCTCGTGCGCCCCGCCCTTTAACGCCCACGCCCAATGGCTCCCATAAACTCCATGCAACAGGATCACCAGCGGCACCGCCGTCAGCCCAACCACCTCAGGACACACAAACAGACTCAAATCCGCCCGCTGTCCCAATGCCGCGCTCTTTACTGTGACATGACGCAACCCGTCTCGCTCCCAACGCGGATCGGAAACCTCCACCGTACGGAAACTCACTTTGTGGGCTGAATCTGAGCTCATGCATTAAAATGGGTGAAATCGCGGTCGCGTAACGCTCGGAGAACCAGCTCCTGCGGCACCACATTATCGTCCATTTGAACCAAGCTCACAAGAGCCTCCGCCACCTGTTCGGCTGTCAGAAAATCCTCCACAGGCATCACGCGGTCCACCGCTCCAGTCCAGAACGCCGTGTCCACGCCCCCTGGCAACAGGGCCGTCACCCGCACCCCCTGTGGCGCAGCCTCTTCCCTCAAGCCCTGAGTAAAACCGCGCACCCCCCATTTTGCTGCACAATAAACCGTTTCCAGCGGAATCCCTCTCAAACTCGCAGTCGAAATAACATTCACAATATGCCCTCTTCCCAGCGCACCCATCACGCGCAGCGCTGCCTGAGCCCCCAAAATCGTGCCCTTTAAGTTCACATCCAACATCCTCTCGATCTCAACTTCTGTGTACTCCGTGATACGTCGGTGCCTAGCAAGCCCCGCGTTATTCACCCAGAGTTGGACTTGCCCCGCGTGCGCCTCTGCGCCCCGAGCCAGAGCCGCCATGGACGAAGCCGAGGTCACGTCCGCCACACACCCAATAGCCGACACCGTATCAAGCGAACTGACAGCCTCAGCCAAAGCGGCCTCATCCACATCACTCAAAACGACGCGCGCTCCCTTTTTCAGAAGGGCCCTCGCCATTGCAAACCCAATTCCTCGAGCAGCCCCAGTGACCACACAAGATGCGTCTTTAATAATCATAAAGTCCCTTATGCTGATGCCGTTAAATCCCGCAAATCTGCCCTTATAGCCGAATAATCCGTCGCATATGCCTCCACTTTGGCATCCACGTCCCTCCCCTGAATCCGACACCACTCCCGATATATCTCAGGCCACCAATTCTCGTGCTGGGTCAAACCCTCCCTCTTATACTTTTCCCAATCAATCAGCACGCGCGCCCAACACGCATCTCCATAGGCAGTCGCCTGCTTGGCATCCCCAATCTCCTTCACATACCAGTCCCGTCCGATGCGCGCATGCAACACTTCGTCCGCCCAATCGTAGTCCTGCGCTAAGGCCGCAAACGTATCCCCTGAATCAATTCCAACCTCCCACTCAAATCGTTTTCCCGTTTTTGGCATCAACCCTTGCTCAATAAAATACAATACCGCATGCCTCTCCTTTGCCGTGAGCTGGGTATTCAAAGACAACGACCACGTAAAGTTGATCGGCACAAACTGCGGCCAGTCAATCCCAGCCCTTAAAAAGCCGATCTCACCCATCATCGCATGGCGGGCCTCATCCCAAAGCTGACGCGTTAAATCCACCGTGTAGTCCCACGGCTTCCCCTGTGTTTCAGCCAAAATCGCCGCAATTACTTCCGGCACATCAATCTCTCTGAGCCTTTTGTAATAAAGCATTAACGACTTAGGCGCACTGGGCATCTCCGGATTGTACAAAAACGCCTCTGCATGTACCCCCATGTTGTATGGATCCCTGAAGCGTTCATCCCGTTTAGGAACTGGATCAAACTTGTACCCTACGGCGGAAAGCCGTCGCTCTACCTCCCCTCCGCGATACTCCTCAGCCCCATCCAGCCCTCCTGCCTGAGCTAGGAGTTTCTCAAAATGCACCAACGTTGCACTCCACTCCGCACGCAACTCACCGCTCACCATTTCAGTCACACACCGCGCGCCATAGACCGCCATCTCCTCCACTTCCAGTAACGCAAACCGGCACACGCGTATAGAGGGATGATCCACAATGGGATTCGTGACCTCCAAATGTTTCTTTAAGGCAGCAGCCAGAGCAGGAACCGCCACATTGTACACGCCAAGCAACAATAGTTCTGTACTCGGCGCCGACAGGATTTCATCAAACAGCACGTCCAACGCGCCATCCGGCACCATGTCCAGCCCAAGCGGGGGCTCGCGCATCTCAGAAACCCGGCTCCTCAGAGCAGCCGCATGTTCCGCACAGTAGTGGGCGTGTAAACTGAAGCCCATCTTCAGCTCGTAGATCGGCTCCGATACCAGGCGATGTACAAAGATTTGGTGCAACCTCCGAAACGCCCAATGGAACCGCTTTAGGCGGTTTACACAGTCTTCCACAGACAGGCCATCTTTAACGCCCTGCTCAAAAGTAGCCACTCCAGCAAGAGACGGTAACCCGCGATAAGAATTTGGTTTCATAGAAATGCGCGACATTCGATTGGCCATAACTTTGGCCGATCCGAGGCTGAATCGCCTCGCATCACTTGCCCAATTTTGTGCAGATGATACCCTAAAATAGCAAAAACTCGCCCCCAGACGGCATCCAAGACTCAATGAAGCTGCACTTCGAGAAAATCTCGCTTCAAAACCACCTTTCCATCCAAGTTCTAGAACTCCGCAAATCGGAGTTCGATGCGCCGTGGCATTATCATCCCGAATGGGAACTTACGCTAATCCAATGCGGCTGTGGTAAACGCTTCATGGGCAATAGCATCGAGCCATTCGCCGCTGGAGACCTTGTTTTAGTGGGCCCAAATCTTCCCCATTTCTGGCATAGCGAACGCCCCACGCTGGAATCCTTGCCTCACAACTCCCATGCCATCGTAGTTCAGTTTCCCCACTCATTTGTGGGCGACGTCTTTCTAAACCTCCCGGAAATGGAAGGTGTCCGGCAACTGCTGAGAAAGGGCACCCAAGGCATGGTGTTTGATTGTAGCGCAAGCCCAGCAATCACCGGCCTGCTTGAGGAGTTGCCCAAACTGCCCGCTCTCGGGCGCATCCTCTCACTCATTAACATTTTACAAAAACTTTCTGAGAGCCCAGCACGCCCATTGTCTCAGAACCTCTACACCAAAGCCTCTGACTTAGAAGCCAGCACGCGCATGGGAAAGGCTTACACCTTTTTGCTCACTCACTTCCAAGAGCCTCTGACACTGGAGAAGATCGCAGCTGCATCTGCCATGAGCCCTGCCGCCTTTAGCCGCTTTTTCAAGCGGATGACACAGAGAAACCTCTGGGACATCCTCAACGATCTGCGCATCGATCACTCTTGCCGTCTTCTACGAGAAACCGATCGGGACATCACCGCCATCGCCTTCGAGAGTGGCTTTGGAACGCTCTCCAGTTTCAACAGGCACTTCCAGCACTCCCACCAATGCACCCCAAGAGCGTACCGTAAAACGTTTGCTCTTGGGACGGATTCAAAAATCCGTCCAATTGCCCCAAAACCGTAAATGGTCGTGCATGGGTTGCTTTACTGTTTCATCTTGTCAGGCAAGAGCTTTGCGGCTTCCAGTTGGAGATAAGAACCTTACAAGGGAGTGGGCACGCTCGAAAAACTCGGACCGTCGTGAATAAACCACCGTTCCTTGCCGGTAACCGAGTCCACACCCTGCACACGGTTGGGGGCAGTGCTGATACTCACCGGCGACCGCCCGACTCGATCACGAAGGGGGTGCCGTAGACTTGCACCGGTGCGAAGTAAGCGTCTCACGGAAGGCTTTGGCAGAACGCTGGGAATCCCACACGATCGCGCCCGGCGCCAAGCTCCCACCAATTAGTCCCAGCAAATTGGGTTAGGTCTCGGACGGCTTTGGAAAGTGGAGCCTAGGGGATTCGAACCCCTGACCTCCTCAATGCCATTGAGGCGCTCTACCAACTGAGCTAAGACCCCTTTCCAAGCGGGGGTGAAATACTCCCAATAATGCGGCGCTCTGGGCAAGCTTCTTTTTGCCATTGTGCAAACAAGCCGCAAGAGGCCCGCTTCGGACGGGCACTTCAGTTTCGAGCGCCACGGTTAAACCGGGAGACTTCCCGCTGCACTTCCCGCAATTCAACACGCTCCTTTAACGAGGCCCTCTGGTCTGCCTTGTCCTTGCCAGAGCCCACTGCGATTTCCACTTTGATCCGGTGCCCCTTCCAGTAGAGGCGTAGAGCCACCAAGGCGTGTCCCTTAATATGGGTTTGATCGAAGAGCTTTGCTATCTGTTGCCGGTGTAACAACAGACGACGGCGCGTTTTGGGCTCATGCTGTGTGTGGCTCGCATTCCCGTAGGGCCGGATTTCCAAGTCGAACAAGTAAACCTGCCCCTTCTCCACTCGGGCAAAAGCGCCCAGCAAGTTCGCATGGCCAGAACGGATGCTTTTGACCTCCGTCCCCTTTAATTCTAACCCCGCCTCGAAGCGCTCCAAAACGTGAAAGTCACGAAGCGCCTTCCTGTTTACTGAAATCTCCGAGTCCATAAAATTGGCTCTGCCTGCCCTCCACACGCAGTGGTTGCCGGTCAGTTCTGGGACACTTGACCCCAGATTTACAGCTGTTCTAATAAAAGCAAAAGAGCCAGCATCGGGACTCCAAGCTCAAGAGTCCCCGGTTTTTGGGTCAAACCACTCCGCACTAGTGCTTTAGACGGCAACAACCAAAGGAGGCTCTGGGAAAGAAAGCGTGATTTTACCCTCTATCACTTCTTGAAGGGCGATATCGGCAAATCCCGTGCGAAAGCCAGCATCTACCATGGGACGCTCCCCAGCGGTTAACTGCTTTACGCGCTTACTGATAACATTGACCAACACCTGCTGGTTTGGGACTTTCTTGAGGGCTTCTTCGAGCAAATGGCTAGTCATAATATTAAGCAGATTGATTCAATGAATGGATGCAATGGTGAGGCAGGCACCTGCGGACCGTGTGTTACCCATTCTTCGAAAGGGACATACCCCGTTCTTCAAAAGGAACCACTTCGCGGATTATCCAAAGTGCCCCGAATCCAAGGCGGTCTGTTATCTTAACCCACTAGGTCAGGTTGTCAACCAAGGACATACATTAGCCTTTTATTGCAACGCCGCCAAAAGTGAGGCTTCCAAAGCGGCGTGCTCGGCATCTTGAAGCACGGGACTGGTCGGCGTCTCCTCGCAATCTGGCACGTTTACCCAAGAGCGGCAGCCCCCGTACTTGGGTTCGTCCGGAAACGTCACAGGGACTCGTAAGGAAAACACCCGCACGAAAGCGAGGCTGATCCCGTGATGCTCGTCATATTCGAAACGTTCCCGAATGACTTGCGGAGTCCAGAGATGAAACGGATCCAAGCGCGAGATTTGCTCCCAATCCACGAGATCGCGAGTCCACGCGACGCTCACTTGGTGGGTGAGCGTATGTTGCCCATCGGGTAAATGGGGGAGAGGAGTTTCCGGTGGGAGCTTGAGCTTGGCCACCTGTTCGTGGAACAGGGTGGGAAACAGGAGAAAGTCGGGATGCTGAAAACGGAAGCCCTCGCGCCCTTCTGCAATGCCGCCTTTCCGCAAAATAATGCTCTGACGGCCGCTGCCCAAAGCGTCGCAAATTAACGCCCACTCTTTGAATCCAATGCTCATGGAAGAAATCATACCGCTCTGATCTGGCGCTGTGCACGCAAGAAGCTTTGGAAGTTAGCCTTGTTCTGCGCTTTTCGTCGACCGCATTTCGCAGTTTACTACGGCATGGGCTTTCGCATCGATCCTCACGTGCACTCGTTTTACTCGGGAGACGGCGTGAGCAGTCCTGAGGCGTTGATTCAGGCGGCTAAACAGGCGGGTTTAGACGGGTTTGCGTTGACAGATCACAACACATCGGATGGGTGCAGATATCTGCGCGACATCGGTTTGATCCGGGAAGACGGCGAGCCCGTTAACGGCTTCCTTGTCATGCCGGGAATCGAAGTGTCGACCGCCGAGGGGCACCTTTTGTGCCTCGGAGTGTGGCTTCCCAACGGCTTGAAAGGAGTTCCCGCCAAGGAGGTGATCGAGATGGTGCGAGCGCAAAATGGCGTTTGTATCCCAGCACATCCTTATGACCGTATGCGTGCAGGGATCAGGGAAGATGATTTGGATGCGTTGGACATCACTTGTCTCGAGGTTTTTAACTCAGCCACCGTATTGAAGCGCCACAACGCCAGTGCTCTGGCGTACGCCCAAGGACGCGGTCTCGCGATGACCGCGGGCAGTGACGCGCACCACCATCTTTCCATCGGCCGCTCGTACACCACTTTCCCAGCGGAGCGCCTCAGTGTAAGAGCCATTTTGGACTCGATCACGAAGGGGACGGAACTACACTGCCAGCCTTTCAGCACGCTGGAAGGGTTTCGCAAGACGTTCTACAACTGGTTCAGGCTGCGTCGCAAACGGAATTATTTAGGAGCCGGCGTTGGAGGTGTTGAGGGCGTCGAGGGTATCGCCGCTGGCGGCTGATCCAAAGCGGCTTCCCGAGCTTTGCGCAACTTCTCTTCCTCCCGCTGAATTTCTTCCTCATTTCGCTCGCATTCCACGGTTTGAGGCGAGCCTTTCAAAGGCAGGTTGTTCTTCACATCCTTGACTTCGATGACGTGTGGACGCCCGTCGCGGACCCACCAGGGAATCTCAAAGCGGAACCCGTGTTTGCCGTCTCCAAAGCCACGCTCTTTCAAGTCCTCGCGTTCAATATTTGCGGGGATACGTAGGATGAACTGATCGTCGATGTACAGATCAACTTGCAGCACTTCTGGTTGTGCGGCCGGTTCCCAGAGCATACCGGTGACTTCCCGAGTGTCGGCTTTTTCCAAAACCCGCTCGACGGCGAGAGGAGCTGCCGGAGTGAGGCGGCCGGAGAAAAGAAGCAAGCCGAAGGCGATAGCGTGGAAGGTAAGCAATCGGTTGGCGAAAATCTGGAGCGCACTTTCTCCGAGAAATTTCCGCTGCTTGTTCCAGCGCGCGAACCAGTCATAACCGCTCAGGAGTGCGGCGTGGTAGAGGCCGTAGAGCATGTAATGCAGAGTGAGGCCGTGCCAGACGCCCATGATACCGAAGGTCAGAAAGAGGCCGCAATAAGAGGCGGTATGCTTCCCGCTGAACCATTTACGTTTTGAGGCGGTCAACAAAAACCGCATGTAAATATGGTCTCGAAACCAGAATGAGAGCGAAATATGCCAGCGATTCCAAAAATCCCGGATGTTCTTGGATAAAAATGGGCGATCGAAGTTTTCTGGGAGATGGACTCCAAAGAAACGGCCTAAGGCGACCGCGAAAGCGCTGTACCCGGCGAAGTCGAAGAAGAGGTAGAGTGTGTAGGCGTACATGTACATCCACAGCGTCGTAAAGCCGCGCCCCTTGCCCAGGGCCTCCATCCAGTAGGTGTTGATGAGGGCGGCTATGATAAACTTGTACAAGAAACCGCGAGCCAGCCTTCTGGCAACGAAGTCGAGGTCATCGAGAAACTCCGCCCGGGAACGAGTTTTTTCCCAGTCCTTAATGAAGCGGCGGTAGCGATCTATAGGACCGGAAGAAAGAGCTGGGACGAACAGCAAATAGGCGACGTAATGCTGAAGAGACAGGTTTTTGACCAGACCGTCTTGAATAGAAAAAAGGACGTCGAGTGCTCGGAAGGTAACGTAAGAAATGCCGAGGAAACCAAAAGCGGTATGGGGGGAGAAAGTCGGAAGGAGCTTGGCCGCAGCAAGCGGTAAGATCGAAAGGCTAAGCGTAGCGTAGAAAACAGCGCGGGAGCGGAACTGAAGTAGCCAGTGAGCGAGGAGGGCTTGAAATGCCGTATAAACGCCGATGATATACAGCTCGCGCACTTCAAAATCGGGGCGTAAATGCACCGGAGCGCTGGTTTGAAGTACCAGGAGGATGGACATCGCCAACAAGCTCGTAGTCCCGTTGAGCCGACCGAAAAACGCGAGCACTCCAAAGGGAAGCAGGATGTACAGCAGCAAGCCGAAGTACTCAAAGTCAGAGAAGGGAACCATTGGGGGAAAAAGAACGTATCAGGAGAGCATTGCGGCTAGCGCCCGGCGGTCTGCCTTACCGTTGGGTGTCATGGGGAAGGCTCCGAGAAACAGGAATTTGCGAGGGACCATATAGGTCGGAATGCGTTCGCCCAGCCGAGCTTTAAGGCGCGCACTTTTCTCAAAATCAGAGCCGTCCATCGGAGCGGAAAGGACGACGAAGGCGGCGAGGGAATCCACTTTGCCCCCTTTTTCCACAGGGAGCACGACGGCATCTGCTACCTCGGAGAGTTCGCGCAAGTTAGCCTCCATGTCGCCCAATTCGATCCGATAGCCGTGCAGCTTGATTTGTCCGTCCATACGGCCTTCGAAGAAAACCAGTCCATCGCGACAGCGGCCCCAGTCCCCAGTGCGGTAAGCGGGTTGGCCTTCGAATTGGGTGAAGGCTTTCGCCGTCAAATCGGGCCGGTTGAGGTAACCGGGGCTGACGTTGGGGCCTGCTATGAGCAACTCGCCGCGCTCGGAATCGGCGACGGGAACTCCGGCGTCGTCCACGGCGAGAACTCGGGTGCCGGGCATCTGGTAGCCGACAGGCAACGGCGAGAAGCGCTCGAGCAGGGCGACATCGACGCGCACGGAAGTGGTGGCCACCGTGGCCTCCGTCGGGCCGTACGTGTTCCAGACTTCGGCAGAGGGAAAGCGTTCGAGCAGTTGGGAGGCCGTTTCCGGGGCGAGAGTTTCCCCGCAAAAAAGAAAGCGCCGCATTGTGGGGAGCATTTCCTGACGGAAGCTTTTTTCGATCAAGCACATCTGTGCAAAAGACGGGGTCGACACCCAAGTCGTCAGTCCGAACTGCGTGAGCCTTTGATATAGCAGCTTGAGGTTGGCTAGCTCCTCCTTAGTGACGCAAGCAAGCGTTCCGCCGGTGAGTAGGCTCCCGTATAAATCCATGACGGAGAGGTCGAAGGAAAACGGGGCCTGATTGAGAAACACCTCCACCTGAGGCTCAAACTTGTGTTCTGCCAAGAGCCAGTCCGTGAAGGCCGTCAGGTTGCGCAGCGTAATGACCACGCCTTTGGGCTCCCCAGTGCTCCCCGAGGTGAAGAGCATATAGAAAGGATCGTCCATTTGCACCCTAGATGGCGGGGCGGGCAAGGCGTCCGCAGAGTGCATCAGAATTTCGCTCACTCTTTCCGGTGTAAGAACCAGAGCAGCGCCAGAGCCGGCGACAATTTTGGCGATGCGGTGCTCGGGAATGGAGGTGTCCATTGGGACGTACGCGCGGCCGCACTTTACGGAGGCGAGGAACGCAACGAGCATTTCAGGCTCTTTATGGCCGTGGACAGCGATAGGGCCGGGAGTGGAAGCTAGTTCGTGATGCAGCCAAGCCGCTAAGGCGTTTGATTTTTGAATTAAACTGCTCCAAGTCAGCGTATTGGAGCCGCTTTGTACTGCTATGCGCCCAGGGCAAACGCTGCCCCAATGGTCAATCCGGTCCAAAAAATGTTCACTCATAGGGGTGGTAATGCGGTTTGAAAGCTACCGGTTTTTATGCAGATCGACTGGGTAGAATCGCTTTCTTTTGGGAAGCCCTCTGTGGAACCCAATGAGATGCGCCAACGACCATCTTACCCGAGGAGAGCGACGGCCGTCGCCTAAAACTCCTGATAAACGAAGGGTGGCGTTGAGAAGTCACCTCGGCCGTAAAGGAATATCAGGGCGAAAACCAAGGCGACATAATAGAGAAAGAGCGCCAGTCGTTTGAGTTCCGGACGCCCCTCAAAAATAGCATCAAAATCCATCTGATTGAGTCAGTTAAGATGCCATTCGCCGCTCTAAGTCGGCGACTAACAGGGCGGGCGTGGCCCATGCTTCGCGCTCAAACTCTGCGGGAGAGATTTCCACATCGAATTCGCGTCCGAAGGCTACGATGAGTTCCACCGTCTTCATGGAGTCGAGAATTTGCAGTTCGTACAATGCCAAATCCGGTTGGCTGAGTACCTCTTGAGTTTCGGCCACTTCTGCAAGCACCTGAAGTATTTTATCCTTCGTCATAAGCTATTCGGGTCTAGGAATTTATTTAGGGAGGGCGCTTTTCCCGAGCTTATCGTGGTAAAAGTCATCCAGCACTCTGTTGTAATACCACCACCCTTTAGAGCCGATGTGGTCGTTTTGATCTACGAAAAATACAGGATCGCTCTCGTGATCCTTAAAATAAACTAGGGGAACCCCATAGCGGCGAACCATCTCCTGCAAGCGCTCACCGTAGGCCAAACGCCCCGTCTCCGAGACGCCCTGAGCTTCGAGTACATCGGCATGCAACGGCATCGACATGACCAGAGGCTTAGCGCCCGCTTCCTTGAGCAACCTCAGAACCAGCTCGAAATCCTTCCACTCTTGGGCCTTGCGCATCTTTACCGCAAACTGCTTATCCCACGTCCCCTTGGCACGCACGACTTTGATCGGCCGTTTGCGGGACTTTGCCGCCAGCGCCTTCGACTGCTGTTCGGCTGAGAGAAAGAGGTCGTCCCACCGCAGAACCTTGCCACGCGTTGGCCGGAACCGACCAGCGCTGGGGGGAACAGTGCCCTCGGTGGCGACCATCCCCTTGAGTGCCAAACCGGCTTCGATGTGATCCTGCAAACGCCCGACCATTCGATCCAAGGTCGCGTAGGGTTGGATAATCGCGAGGAGGCACCGGTCTACCGAAGACCCCCCAGCCCAACGGCGCAGGGTGAAGTTCAAAGTCCAATCGCCCTCGATGACTTTCGGGTACTTCAAAATCGCCACTGCGACGTCCCGTTTGAGCTCGGCGCTGAAGCGGTCGCTCCAAAAAAACTCTTTAATCTGTAGCTTGGAAGAGTTGCCTTCGAAATACTTAGCGTCGACCTCGTCAGTTTGGAAAAAACTAGGCGAGAGAGAGAGCACCAATTTTTTACCCTCCAATTGCTCGGCGGCACCACCGAGTTTTTGGAGAACAGAAAGTGCCGTGGTGCCCGCCTTACCAACGGGAAACATCGTAAAACCAGTGGGCGAGTCGGAGAAAAAGTCGACGCCCTTCATGGGCACATCGGGAATGAGTTCCGAACTGCCAAAGAAAACCAAGGTGTCGGGCCTTGAAAGCGCCTCCCGGATAAGGGCCACGCCGTGAAGCTTTGCATCGCAAAATTCAGGCGCAGCGGTGTGCAGACGCCGCTCCTGAATATCGCGAGCCCAGAAGTAACCCCCTGTAATCAGGCTGCCTGCGACAAGAACCGCAGCGCAAAGGGAAATCAGATGCGAGTGGCCGCGGGGAGGTTGTGCGACCAACGGCGCCCCAGAGGAGGTTGACACAATTGACACAAAATTCGTAGTTGCCACCTTTGTAACTGCCACCTTTTCTGGGGCAGCAGGGGGCGCATCCAAAGTACTTGTGGGTCCGGAGATCATGTTCTGGGAAGGCTAAGGGGGGATTTAATAGTAACACGCGCTGCGCAGTTCGCAAGGGTTTACAGTGGCTCGCGCCCTTATCAAAACAGACACGAGAGTCCGATTGAGACGGCATGCACTCGGCATGATTGCGCCTCAAAGCCGCCAAAAACCGCTTGTGCGCGCACGCTCGCTCCAAGCTTGCGCACTTGCCCAGTCTCGCCGAGCGTTCGCCCTGCCCATGGCACACTCCTACCACCCTCCCAGCGGCCCAGGCTTCATTGAAATCCGTGGGGCGCGCCAAAACAATTTAAAGGGCTTCGACGTTTCGCTACCCCTCGGCAAACTCATCGTCGTCTCAGGTCCAAGCGGCAGCGGAAAATCCAGCTTCGCTTTCGACACCCTCTACGCGGAAGGACAGCGCCGTTATGTCGAGACCTTCAGCCCGTACACCCGTCAGTTCTTTGACCGGATGGACAAACCCGCTGTCGACGAAATCCGAGGAATCCCCCCAGCGATCGCGATCCAACAGGTCAACGCCGTCAAATCCACCCGCTCCACAGTCGGAACCATCACAGACCTCAACGACTATCTCAAACTGCTGCTCCCCCGCGTCGTCGAGGCGTTCTGTCCGGGATGCAATCAAGCGGTACGCCCTTCAACCGCCGTTTCCATTGTGGATGGCCTGCTTGCGGCCGCAGAGCCTCTCCTGATCACCTTCCCGTTGGCCGTTCCACCGGACGCCGTTCCCAGCGAATTCTTGGCTTTTCTTCAACAACAAGGCTACCAGCGAATCTGGGCCAAAGGCGCGGTGATGCGCACGGACGAGCCGGTTTCAAAACTTCCCCCGGAGGTTTTTGTCATCCAAGATCGCCTTACGCCCTCGCCCGAAAACAAACCGCGCCTCTCGGAAGCTGTGGAAATCGCGTTACGTTTCGGGAAGGGCAAAATAGCGACAATCGCAGGAGAACGGATTCAACCCTTCGTCACGGGTTGGCATTGCGCCGCCTGTGAGCGTTCGCTCCCCGAACCGACTACGGGGCGTTTTTCGTTCAACCATCCTCAGGGAGCCTGTGCAGCTTGTAAAGGCTTTGGGCGGATCATCACCATAGATCTGCTCCGCGCAGTACCTAATCCAGAGCTAAGTATCGAGGACGGCGTGGTTAAGCCGTTCCAAACCGAAGGCGGTGCCGATTGCCAGCGAGATTTACTCCGCCAAGCCGCAAAGCGCGGGATCAATTGCCGCAAACCGTTCTCCAAACTTTCCGTCGCTGACCAGCAGTGGATATTAAACGGGGAGGATCCTTCACGCTCAGGCGACTACCTGTGGAAGAAGGACTTGTGGTACGGCGTGCGCGGTTTTTTTGAATGGATGGAGGCCAAGAGTTACAAAATGCACGTGCGCGTGCTCTTGAGTCGTTATCGCACTTACACGGTGTGCCCAGACTGTCACGGAAACCGATTCGCTCCGTACACCATGAACTTTCGCTGGGACGGCCTGACTGCGGCAGACTTGATGCGTTTGCCGATCAGCGAGTTCCACGCTTTTATTCGTGAGCGCCGGGAACGTCTTTCCAAAGATCCCACGGCGGACCTTCTCTCGGGCGAGGTTGAGTCCAGGCTGCAATACCTTCTGGACGTTGGACTAGGATACCTGACGTTGGAACGCCCCACGCGCTCTCTCAGCGGCGGCGAAACTGCGCGCGTTAATCTCACGACCTGCTTGGGGACCGCTTTGGTGAACACGCTTTTTGTGTTGGACGAGCCAAGCATCGGCCTACATCCGCGGGATACAGGACGGCTTTTGCACGTAATTAAAAGACTTCGAGACAAGGGTAATACGTTGGTCGTGGTGGAACACGAGGAAGCGGTTTTGCGCGCTGCGGACCATTTCATCGAAATCGGCCCAGGGCGCGGTGAAGCGGGCGGCCACCTTGTGTACGAGGGGCCGGCGGAGGGGCTCCTTTCTGGAGCGACGAGGACACTCACGGGGGATTATCTCACTGGAAAAAAGAGTGTTCCGGTACGCACCAAACGCCGAAAACCAAAGGGCTGGGTGAAGGTGGAAGGGGCAAGCGCCCACAATTTAAAGGAGGTCGACGCCGACTTTCCGTTGGGTGTACTTTGTTGTGTCACAGGGGTTTCTGGCTCTGGAAAAAGCACGCTCGTGCATAGCGTATTGTACGGCCAGCTTGCGAAGGCGCAGGGACTGGAGCTAGATGAGCCACCGGGCGAGTGCCGGGCGCTCCACGGTGCGCAAAAGGCGGGGCCGGTAGTGCTCGTCGATCAGACGCCTCTGTCCAAAACGCCGCGTTCCACTCCCGCGTTGTATCTCGGGATTTTCGACGAAATCCGCGCGAAGTTTGCAAAGACGCCGGAGGCTAAGGAGGCGGGGTTCACCGCAGGTAGTTTTTCGTTTAATTCTGGTAAAGGCCGTTGCGAACGCTGTGGGGGAAGCGGCTATGAGAAGATTGAGATGCAGTTTTTGAGTGATGTTTATGTGCGTTGTCCGGAGTGCGAGGGGAAGCGTTACCAGCCGCAAGTAAGACAGATTTTGGTGGAGGGAAAATCGATCGATGAGGTGTTGGACCTCACTATCTCAGAGGCGATTGAATTTCTAAAAACGGCGAATATACCGTCCGCAATCAAGCCGCTTGAAACACTCGAAGAACTGGGGCTCGGATACTTGCGGCTGGGTCAGCCTCTCAATGGGCTTTCCGGCGGCGAGGCCCAACGCATCAAGCTAGCCGAGCGGCTTATTCAACGCTCGAAAACTGGGGCGTTTCTCATCTTGGACGAGCCCACCACAGGCCTGCATTTAGACGATATCGTCTTGCTGGTCGCAGCACTGCACAAGCTCGTCGACGATGGTCACACGGTTCTCGTCATCGAGCACAACCCAGACGTGATCCGCGGTGCTGATTACATCATTGACCTCGGGCCAGAAGCTGGTGCCGAGGGCGGCCACATTCTGGTGGCAGGCACTCCGGAAGACGTTGCGGCCTGCGCGGAGTCTCACACCGGCCGCTTTTTAAAGGCAGACGGCGGTTTTCAAGAGGAACTGCGCGTCGCAGAAACTACTGATGTTTATCCTATTGCGGAGGCACCCGAGGGCATCCACATCGTCGGAGCGAGGCAGCACAATCTGAAAAATTTGACGCTCACCATTCCGAGAAACTCCATCGCGGTCATCACTGGTTTGAGCGGTTCGGGTAAATCTTCTCTGGCCTTCGATCTACTTTTCGCAGAGGGCCAGCGCCGCTTTCTGGACAGCATGTCGCCGTATGCGCGGCAGTTTGCCACGCAACTGGAGCGCCCGGACGTGGATCGAATCACGGGCCTGCCGCCCTCCGTCGCCATCGAGCAGCGTCTCACTCGGGGCGGTGGCAAGTCGACCGTGGCGACCGTCACGGAGATTTATCATTTCCTGCGGCTCCTCTTCGCAAAACTCGGCGTCCAGCATTGTCCGGATTGCGAATTGCCAGTGGAACGGCAGACGCTCAGCTCCGCGGTGACGAAGGCAGAGACCCTCGCGAAAAAGGGCGTGGTCTCCATTCTTGCGCCTCTCATTCGCGCTCGAAAAGGCTATCACAGCGAGATTGCGACGTGGGCGCTGCGTCGCGGCTATGAGGACTTGTTAGTGGATGAGAAGTGGGTGAAGGCGAGTGCGTTTCCAAAGCTGGCTCGTTTCAAGGAACACACCATTGAGGTGCTCGTTGGGAAGAGCGCACCGGGCGGGAAGACTCGTCAACTTATTGAGACTGCGCTGGAAGTGGGAAAGGGAACCGCCGTTCTACTGGACGCCAAATTAAAGCGCCACGTACTCAGCACGCAGTTCAGTTGCACGGGTTGCGGCACCTCTTTTGAGGAGCCTGATCCGCGTCAGTTTTCTTTTAACAGTCCGCACGGCTGGTGCGACACGTGCCACGGCTTCGGCGAGGAATGGGTGCGCAAGGATAACCCGAGGCTGGATTCCGCGCTGGAAATTGAACTGGATCACGAGCGCCAGCACGAGGCACTGGAGGACGAAGAACGCGCCGTTTGTTCCGTCTGCGAAGGGGCGCGTATTCGGCGTGAGTCGCGGTTCGTTTTCGTTGGATTGCAGACGTTACCTGCGATTGTCGCGCTTTCCGCAGCGGGCATTTTAGCGTGGCTGGAAGGCTTAAACTTTTCAGGAAACCACGCTCGGATCGCGGAAGATATTTTACCGGAAATCACTCAACGACTTCAGTTTTTGAGCGAGGTTGGTCTGGATTACCTCACGTTAAACCGATCGGCGAAAACCTTATCCGGCGGCGAGTCTCAACGCATCCGGCTCGCGGCACAATTGGGCTCAAACCTGCGCGGCGTCCTTTACGTTTTGGACGAACCCACCATCGGATTGCATCCCCGCGACAACGCTGCTCTTTTGGACACGCTGACGGCGCTCAAGGCCAAGGGGAATTCGCTCGTTATCGTCGAACATGACGAAGACACACTGCTGCGCGCAGATCACGTGATTGATCTCGGGCCGGGCGCAGGCCGACACGGAGGACAAATTATGGCGCAGGGAACGCTGGCGCAATTGCGGGCCGCACCTCTTTCTGCGACCGGAGAATCCCTCCGCAATCCGCTGCAACATCCGATGCTGGGGCAACGCCGATCGCTTGCGAAGGGCGAGTTGACGGGGTGGTTGGAGGTACGCGGAGCCCACTTGAATAACGTGAGGGATATGGATGTGCGCATTCCTCTCGGGCGACTCACGGTGCTGACGGGGATTTCTGGTTCGGGCAAAAGTACTTTCATGCGAGGGATCCTCAAGCCCGTTCTGGAAGCAGCGATTGAGGGCAGAAAGCCGCGCCACGTCGGCACCGGTGTGATCGAAAAATTGTGTCGAAGTTTCCTCGGGGCCGAAGGGGTAGAAGCAGTGTATGAAGTCGACCAATCGCCCATTGGCAAGACCTCGCGTTCCACGCCGGCCACGTATCTAAGCATCTTTGACGCGATTCGCTCACTTTTTGCAGGCACTCCTCTGGCGCGAATTCGAGGGTATTCTAGTGGTCGTTTTTCGTTCAATACGGAGGGCGGTCGATGTGAGACTTGCCTCGGACAAGGGACGTTGAAAATTGAGATGAACTTCCTCCCCACCGCTCATATCCAATGTCCGGATTGTGGCGGGCGCCGTTACAATCCAGCGACGTTGGAGGTGCCTTACGCAGGAAAGACCATCGCCGATGTGCTTGCCCTGCCCATGGAAGATGCGGCTGAATTTTTTGCGTCTCACCCGTCCATCGCGAGACCTCTCAAGTTACTGTGTGAGACAGGGTTGGGTTACCTGACCTTGGGGCAGTCCAGCCAAACTTTGAGCGGTGGAGAAGCGCAGCGACTTAAGCTCGTGAGCGAATTGGTACGCGGTGTGAGTCGAAGTGAAAACGCACGGTTACGGAGTTCAAAGGTCGCTCCCTCGATGGTCTACTTATTGGAGGAGCCGACCATTGGATTGCACCAAGCCGACGTGCGGCAGCTGCTAGGGCTGTTGCACCGAATGGTGGATGCGGGACACACCGTGGTGGTGATCGAGCATCACACCTCAGTCATTGCGGAAGCGGATTTCCTTTTGGAAATCGGTCCCGAAGCGGGTGCGGCTGGAGGTGAACTCATCGCCTGCGGCACTCCAGAGGAAGTGGCAAAGGTCAAAGGCAGTAGGATTGCGCCGTTTCTAAAACCGCTTTTGAAACGACGTACACGGCCTGCGAAGGTCTCGGACTGAGCGCAAGGGAGGCAGTCTTGACGCCAGCGTTTTCCGCGAATTTTAGCGATTCGCTGTAGAAGATGCGGAGGATTTGGAAGCTGCTGACGCCAAGGCCGCAGCATCTGGAAGCCGAATGTCCCACGCCAACCCAAACAACGAGAGAAGCCGGATCACACCGTAGCTACCGTCGATTTCCCACCAGCGCAGTCCATGGCGCGCGGAACGGGGAAAAGCATGATGAGTATTATGCCAGCCCTCACCAAGAGCGAGAATTCCGAAAACCATGTTGTTGCGGCTCAGGTCTTTACTTTGGAATGGGCGGCTCCCCCAAATATGACATGCGGAATTGATGCTCCAAGTCACGTGATGCACAAGAAACACGCGAACTAAACCGCCCCATAGGAATCCCGTGAGAGCGCCCTTCCAAGACTGGGAGAGCAGTCCGCCCAAGACGCCGGGGAGGATCAGAGCGATTGTCACCCAAAGCGGGAATAAGGCGTTCATGATGCGTAGCGCACGGCTACTGCGTAAATCCTTGATGTAGCGTCCCATATTTACGGGCTCTGGCTCGAAAAACCATCCGATGTGCGAGTGGTATGCTCCTTTGATCAGCGCCCAGATTCCGGTTCCGTGGTGGTGCGGGGAGTGTGGATCATCTTTCGTATCGCTGAACTGATGATGCCGGCGATGAGTGGCAACCCAGTCGAACAACGAGCCTTGGAGGGCCATTGAGCCGAAAATTGCGAAGATGCATTTCACCCACGTGGGCGTTTCAAAGGAAGCGTGTGTGAACAAGCGATGAAACCCTACCGTGATTCCCATCATCGAAATCACATAAAAGCCCAGCAACAAACCGGCGTCCAACCAACTGAATTGAAAGAAGAAAGGGGCGGCAACTGTCGCTAACAAAGGAAGGATGATGAAAAAGAGCGTTGTCGCCTTTGTTATCCAGGGCACGTTTTCAAATTCTGGGGAAGAACCCTCTGACTTGGCCTGCACTGATTTAGAACCAGGGGGAGTCAGCGGAGTGATCGTCGAGGAGTTAGTGGTCATTAGTGAGAAAAATCAGATTAAAATAACTAATCTTTGTTAATTAAAGCACTGAATCGCCTTAATGTCGCTTATGGAAATCATTAAATAACTGAAGGCTAACTTAAAACTACACAACTCCGCAAAACCCGTTGGAAACGCCTGCCGCTCGGCCAACTCTGAACCCGCAATCATTCATGCCATCACTCATTCCTGTGGCACAACAAGATCCAACGGCGCAACCTCGAAGTCATCTACGCTAAAGCCTTTAAGCGTTGCATTGCCAGAACGATGTCTTTCATAAAATCCACGATGCGTGTCGTTGGCAAAAGGATACGCATCAAACTCAGCGCCTCGCCCCAAAATCCGCGGGTCCTCTTGCATTCGAAGCTCCGTCTCCAATTGGCCGCTCAGAGCTGACTTCACCCCGGCCAACTCCGTCTTAGCAGCCAAATTGATGACGCAATCAGGGTCCGAAGCGAGATCGTAAAGCTCTTCCTCACCCCGTTTCCCAAACGAAAGCGCCCAAAAGGGATCTGCCACATTCTTCCTATGTGCATGCAAAAGCGCTGACTTGGTCGGACTTGAATCGCAGTCCAGATAGCCCGCCTCCGGATTCCCACCGGGCCAACGACTTGGCTCAAAGTTGTGCGAATATAAAACTCCAGCTTTCAAAATACTTCGGATGGGGTATCCTACGTCATTGGGTCGCCCCACATCGTTGCGTTCCCTGCCCAAGAGAACGTGGTCGCGAGCGGCATCGATCATCCCAGACTTTTCGGAGCGTAAAAGTGGCAGGAAACTTCGCCCAGTCGCGGGCGCCATGCCGCTGTTAGCCCAAGGAACGCCTGCGGCCTCGAGCAATGTCGGCGCCAAGTCGATAACACTCACATAATCGTCCACAACGCGTCCCGGGAAAGGGATGCCTTTTGGCCAGCGAACGGCCAACGGAAGGTGATTGGCGATTTCATAATTCTGCCCCTTGCTACGTGGAAACGGCATACCATTGTCTGCCATCACGATCACAATGGTGTTCTCAAGCTGTCCCTTGGCCTCCAAAGACTCGAGCATCTGGGCCAAGTGTTTATCAAAGTACTCGACCTCGAATCCGTAATCTAGCATGTCATTTCGAACCGTTTCGCTGTCAGGCCAATACGCGGGAACACGGGTCACCTCAGCGAGCTGCCTTCCCCCTTTACTCACGCCGGAACCGTATTCGTAAGGACGATGGGGTTCGACACTCCCATACCAAAAACACCACGGTTTGCTGTCCGTATTCGCTGCCAGAAAGTCCTCAAAGTTTGCCGAGTAATTATTCTTACTAATCTCCGCGGTAGGCGTCCCAGTAGTCCTTTTGTTGAATGGGACGCCGGCCATCTGCCGCTGCTTGCCATTGACATCTTTCGCCTCACCGGGGCCCCATCCTTTCATCGTCATGCCCACCCAGTATCCCAGGGCTTGAAGCACTTCAGGATACGTCTGGAATTCTGCGGGAAAAGTGGGCCAATGATTCGCCGCCGCACCGAGCTGCCAAGGGTTGCGCCCCGTCATGATGGCTGAACGTGAGGGCGAGCACTTCGCGCTGGGGGTGTAGAACCGGTTGAAGAGTACGCCTTCTCTGGCCACCCGATCGAAGCCGGGGGTTTTGATCCAACTACAACCGTACGCGCCCGCGTGCCCGAAAGACCAGTCGTCGGCGATGGCAATGAGGATGTTAGGACGCGCCGGATTTTTGTCGTTTGAATCCGCTTGAGAGGAAAGCGTTGTGATTAAACAAAAAGCGAGAGCGAGACAGTGGGGGAAGCGCATCGTAAGCTTCGCAGCAGGTTTCCTGCCAGCGCGTTGAACCCTTGGAAAGGCCAGCAAGAAACTTTGCGTGGATTTTCGCAATCAGGTTTGTGCAAGCGCTGTTCCCGCGCGTCAGACTTCGCGGGCTGCAAGTGTGCCTCGCGTGACACCCAACTGCGATTGAGCATGAAACTCCCGCCAAAGCGATCCACCACTGCGCTCACCTCTCAAGAGTGCCTGATACGCTCCGATGAGCCGCCCAGTCGCCGCCCCGTCTTCTTCCAACAACTCCACCCTAAAGCGACGCAAGCCCGCTCCAAACAGCGCATCGTAAAACTGCGCCCCAGTCTGGGCCACCGCGTTAAACAGCGTGTTGCGGCACCCGGCGTCCGCCCGCAAAGGATGTTCCTTTCCGACACGATCGCGCAAGTGCACCTTTTGCGTGTCACACGGACGGCCGCAATCGAGAAACGAACTTCCTTTCGAAAGAAACGCGGCGAAGACACAGTGCTCCATGTGGAACATTGGAATATGTTGATGCAAGGTAAGTTCCAATCCACCCAACGCCTCCCTTGGCAACCCCAGCGCAAGATCCAATACCTGCTCCAAGGTGAGATCGTAGGACACAGTCAGTGTCTCCAAGCCCCGGCGTAAAAACTCCTGAGCCGTGAGAGGGTTGGACACGTTCAGCGAAAAATCTCCCACCAGACGAACACTCGAGCCGCCCGCCGCATCTCGGAAAAACTCGATGGCGCCGAGATTTCGCACCAATACTCCATCAGGCTGCGCGTTTTGGATGAGACGGAAAAAGCCCTGTTCCGCTGCCTTTTGAATGCGTGGCGTCGCAAGCCAAATCGAGGCAGGTACAGAACGTGAGCGCACTCTCGCGACGGAATCCTTATAGCGACGCACATCTTCAAAATCCAAATAAACCTGCTCCACACCGGCCTCCAGAGCCGCTTCCAACTGTTCGTCGGTGCGGCACAGCACCGTCAGCTTCGGCAGTTCGAGCGACTCACGCTGCATCGCAGCGGGATCCAGCAAAGTTTGCCAGGAATCCGCGAGCTCAACGCGTACCGGAAGCGTCGCCTCTTCCAAGCGCACGCCCAAAGCGCGACGGACTCGGTTGAGCTCCGATATGGGGAGGATCACCGGCTCGGAAAACTCCACGGTTAGCGACTCCACTTCAAAGGGAGCGTCGCCAAAACGATCCAAGTGTTCGAGGAGGCGGGCGTGCGTTAAAGGCGCGTTGCGGGCCGCTTGCAAGGGAATTTGTGAGTCCTCGGACGCTAGAATAACCCCGTTGTTATCTAATGCTTGCACTGTCAGAAAACCACTAGGAGAACCTGTAGCGCGCATCCGTAAAGCCATCCTGCGCCGCGGCGCAATCGCCCCCGCGTAGGACTGTTGAAGGCGTTTGTTGAGCGCGGGATCGTCCGTCTTCCATACCCGATCGCCGACCTGAAATTTTGCAAACTGCAAATGGTCCCGTTGAAAGAACAACCGCCTCCCCCGAATCTCAAAAATGCGGCCACCCTGCTCGTGATTTGTATCGCCCCCCGTATCAAACACGATTCCGTCACCGGGCTGCAAAGGCACTAAAGCGTCTAGCTCCACATAATCTTTCCCGATGGCCGTCAATCGACCCACAAACGGACCGCGCTTTTTCCCAAAGCGCGCGGGAACTAATTGTTGATGATCAACTCCTTCCATCCAACCGTGAAACAATCCGCGCGAGAAGGACATCTCCAACTGATAACGATCCGCTGCACTGGCAGGCATTCCCTCCCCTTCCAACGCGGCGTCCAGCGCTCTGCGGTAGACTTGGCAAACCGCGGCAACGTATTCCGGAGCCTTGAGGCGGCCCTCGATTTTGAAGGAAGTCACGCCCGCCTTAAGCAGCGCCGGGATGTGATCGACAGCTGCGAGATCCTGAGGAGAGAGGAGATATTTTTTATCCCCCAGATCTTTGTGCACTCCATCCACAATCAAGTCGTAGGGCATCCTGCACGCTTGGGCACACTCCCCGCGATTCGCACTCCGCTGACCAAGCGCCTCGCTCGTAAGACATTGCCCGGAGTATGCAACGCAAAGCGCCCCGTGTACAAAAACCTCAAGCGGAGTGGGGTTTTCGAAGTCGTGCTCGAATCGCTCCAATTCCCGCAGGGAAACCTCCCGTCCGAGCACCACGCGCCGCACGCCAAGGTCGCGAGCAAAGCGCACGCCCTCGGGAGAGGTGATGGTCATTTGAGTGGAGGCGTGAACGGCCAAATCCGGGACGATTTTTCGCGCGAGTTTGATGAGTCCAACATCCTGCACAATAATAGAATCCACGCCTGAACGGCTCAATAGCCGAAGCGCGGCGGCTGCGTCATCCAGCTCACCAGTGAACACCAGCGTATTGAGCGCCACATAGGCCCGCACACCTGAGCGGTGACAAAAGCGCACCACTTCAGGAAGGTCACTTTCGGAAAAGTTGTCCGCGCGCATTCGGGCGTTAAACCTTGGCAGTCCGAAATAAACCGCGTCCGCACCGTTTGCTACAGCAGCGCGAACACAATCCCAGTTGCCTGCCGGCGCGAGAAGTTCGGGGTGTTGAGACATGGGGCAGATGGTGTTGAGACGGACTACCGAGAGTTAAGTTGGCGCACCGAGCAGCGCGGAAAGCTCGAGCTGCACTTCTGCGATTTGGTCCATTCGCAATTGAGGATCGGGGATAAGTAAAGCCTCGCCCGTCTTTGGAAATTGGTAAACGCGGCTGATTGAACCATCTTCTTCACGAAGCACTTCCACTTCTTTAATGATGCGCTTGCGCTCCAACATCACAGCCAGAATATAGCGGATATTGCGCAGCTCAGGATCTGGATCCGCCATGACTGTCCGTAACAACTGTTCTGCAGTCTGCTTGCCCAACGGTTCCGGCGGCTTGGCGGGTGGCGGCTCAAACTTGGAGCGCCACACCGAAAAAGGAACGGGTGCGTCAGCAGGTCGGGCACGGAGCGCGTCTTCGCAGAGATCCTCGCGCCGGAGCACTTCGACCTCGCGAAATAGAAGCGTGTGAAACACCTCTCCGGCGATGAAAGCAACGCCTGTGGCGGAGCAACATTCGCTCCGCTGTTGAATACTCCAATCCTGACTCAAAGCATCTCCCCTAAGTTGTTGAATGAAAGCTGTATGACTTGAGGAAAATTTCTCTTAATCCCAACGAGCGTACTGTTAAAGCGGTGGTTCATAGAGTGAAATTTTACAGTCTCCTTAGAAACAAACTCGAAAAATCGCGGTTGGCGGAGCGCATCCAAAACAGACAAAAACCGATACAAAAGAATAAAACATGAGGGCCCCAAGCAGCGACTTCTGGAGCAATGCGTCCAGCTTTGCCAAGGGCGAGGAAAAGACTGCGCAGGACAAGCAAAAGAAAGAACAGGAAAATGGCAATTCCAGCGCCCTGAACTGTGCCGCGCCGTGAGAATACAATTCCAAGCGGTGCAGCAATTAAGATTACAATAAGACAAGACCAAGGCAACGCCCAACGGTCTTGAAGGACGGTGCGAAATGGAGCCAGTTGCGGTTTAGAAAAATCGTAGTTGTTCGTCAAATACTCGTTCAACTCGGGCGTGGTAAGTTGGTTCGGATCAAGTCGCGAAGAAGCAATGCGCCATGGTGTTTCAAGCCACCCTTCCAAGGTGCGTTGTCCTTGTGCTTCAAAATTGTCGATCTTGAGGACTTCACCTTCCGCATTGAGATCCACAATGACACCGCGCTGGAGCGTCCAACGGTGCGTTGCTGGATCATGTATCGCTTTCGCAGCGTACCATTTACGGGTGATGTTTCCCAACTCGTCTTGTTGTAGAATCTGGACGCCTTCAAGCACGGAACCACTCGGGCGGAGGCGTCGCACAAACCAAGTCCGATTACTAAGCCGATCCCGAAACAAATGCGCGTCGACTTGGTCACGAGGCGCATCATTGGAGCGGGCCTGACGCAGACCATCGATTACGGCGCGCTTAAAAGCTTCAGCGCGCGGAGCGAGTTCGTAGTTGAGCGCGAGGCAGAGCGCGGTCATCGCCAGTCCAGCGGCAAACAATGGAAGGAGAACGCGTCCCAGACTGCGACCGGAGGCGAGCATCGAAATAATCTCGTTGTTGCGCGACATTCGACTGCAACAGAAAAGCAGCGCTAGCAAAATGGCGACGGGCAGCGCAAGCAACAGGATCTGAGGAAGCTGCATTAAATAGAAATTCGCTACGACGCTCGGCGAAGCGCCCGTACGCAAAAAGTCAGACCCGTGATCGCTGAGATCAAAGATCAGCCAGATACTCAAAAACGCACCGAGCGCGAGCAGCAGCGGCTCAAGAAAATTGCGGAATAAATAACGGTCGAGCAGGGACATTGCGTTGGGGCTTGTGCGCCACCAGACTTAACTCCGAGGTGCACTACGGAGCAAACATGGTTTCTTAGGCAGGCTCAAATGAGGCTTTAAGGCACCGAAGCACGCACCTTTAAAATGGCACGTCCCGGCTCTAAACGCAGATTTTCTAGACGGTTAAGAAGGATAATTTCACGCTTGAAAGGCAACAGCAGCTTTCTCAACCATTCCTCCTCCAGTTTCCGCATCCCAAAAGCACCCAGCCGGACTCGGCCTAACTGAGCAGAAAAAGGGCGTACTTTTAATTTTCCATCCTGAACCACCACGGAGTAAGTCATTCGCAAATGGAGGAGTGCGTCCAGATTCCATTGCTTAAAACGATATACTGCAAGGACTTGACAGCGCTCAGGCTCCATACGCAAAGTCACTTGCTGAAATGGAAAGGCCGGATTCCCACGCCGGACCGCCTGCAATGTCTGGCCCAGATGGGCGTTTATTTCCTCCAGTCCAAATTCCAGCGCTATGGCTTGGGGACTGGCTATGGCTCCCGCAATCAAGGGAGAAAGAACTCGAGTCCGGATTTGAGATTCAGGAGCGACAATCTCATCTGGTACTCGCAGCAATTGAATGACATACGCGAACGCGGGAGCCAGCAGCATCGCCGCGATCAGACTGTACTGCATCCCTCGATTCCAGAGTCGACTCCCGCCATTTGGTGGACGCCCGCTTGAAGAGGCTGCCTTGGAGAGGGATTTTGCCACGGGTTTGACGGGATTCTTAGAGGCGGGTTTGGCTGGACCACCGGCTTTACCTGAGGCTCCTGGACTGCGGGCGGCCATGGGCTTACTCGCTGGTCTTGGGCTTGGACCGGCTCGGCTTTGGAGCTTCGCTCTTTTTGGGTGACTCAGCTTTCGGGGCAGGTGCAGCGTCCGTTTTCGCGGCAGGGCTTTCGGCACTTGGAGCCGGGGTTGAATCAGTTTTAGCACCTGACTTGTAATTTTCAGAGCGGTAGTCGGTTATGTAAAAACCTGAGCCCTTAAAAATCAGACCAGCGCCAGTACCGATCTCGCGTTTGACCTTCCCTTTACCCCAAGTTTTCTGGCGGCATGCGCTCTGGGGACAAATTTTAAGGGGATCGTCCTTCATGGACTGAAAGAACTCGAAGTTTTTGCGGCACTTCAAACAGGTGTAATCGTAATTAGGCATAGACCTTAAAATCAAAGGGATTGGGATGGTAGCACAGTGCAGGAACTGCGCAACGGTGGAGGAGCTTGCGCGGGAAGGCCGACCTGAGCAAAGCTATGTGTATGGAACGAGCCGCAGCTATCGAACAGATTCGCACCGAGTGCAACCAACTCGCTGCGACGGTCACCCGGTTACATCCGCTGCTGCCGTCTCTGCAAGACGCTGCTACACAGGGAGAAATATTCAAGGCGCTGTTCGAGTTGACCAAACAAGTTGAGACGGTGAAAAAGCAAATCATGCGTCTTGAGCGCCGGGACGACAACGATCTGGTCTAATTGCGTCACTTCCGTCACCGCAGGCCAAGTTGCGGACGTGGTGATTGAGAAGTGGCTGTTGGGTTCAGAAGGTGGCTCCACTAAAGTGGCTTATCCGCAAGCAAGTTGCTGAAGTCCAGTGGGCTGCCCTTTGAAAAAGTAAATTTTGCTTCGCCAGTTTTGTCCCACACCAAGCGGCAATCAGACGCACCGCGCCGATCGGAGAACAGGGCCCGCTTGAACACCCATTCCCCCTTTGAGCCCACGTGTGCTTCGTCCACCATGAGGCGGGGTACAGGATCGCCCGGAGCGAATATCGCTAAACGTTTAATTAAAAGATGCTTAGACTTTGCGGAGAACTTCACCAAAGAGCGCACTGTCTCTGGGATTTCCGCAAGTGCCGCCGCGTTCGGCTGCTCAAATCTCACCGCAATCCCAACCGCTACCTGCGCAACAGTGGCTGCCGGATGAAGAAAACTACGCTTTTTCCGCATCGGGACCACTTTTTCCACGGTGACTTGAGCCGCTGGAGCGGCACCTTTGACCTGCCCGATAGGAAAGCTCAGAGGCTGAGTCGGTGTTTGAGCCGTTGCCGCGCGAGAAAATCCGTTCCAAATCAACGCGATGCAAAAAATTGATAAAAGCCGTATGCTCATGAACTAAGGCACTTTTACACCGAGTTTCAAAATGACGCCAGCGCTCTAGTTTATAATCCGAGGTTGTTTCGCTCGCGCCTCCTGCGGAACATACGACCATGACACGCCCCGACGGTCGCCTCTCCGACCAACTCCGCCCTCTTTCTTTTACCCCCGACATTGCGCCCCACTCCAACGGCTCGGTACTCGTAGCCTGCGGAAATACGCGGGTGATTTGTAGCGCGATGTTTGAAGAATCCGTCCCGCGCTGGATGAAGGAACAAAACGTCAAAGGCGGCTGGCTGACGGCAGAATATTCGATGCTTCCGTACTCAACGCTGGATCGCAAGGCCCGTGATTCCTCGAGGGGCAAATTGGATGGACGCAGCGTTGAGATTCAACGCCTCATCGGGCGCGCCCTGCGTGCTGTAGTCGACTTGGACGCTCTGGGCGCCCGCACAATGTGGGTAGACTGCGATGTCCTTCAGGCAGATGGTGGTACAAGAACAGCCTCGATCACAGGTGCTTGCGTAGCGGCTTACATCGCCTGTCGAAAACTCGTAAACGATGGCAAGCTCAAGGCCCTGCCCATCCGCCAGCTCGTGGGGGCCGTTAGCGTCGGCATTGTTGAGGGCGTTCCCTTGCTGGACCTCAATTACCCCGAAGACCGCGACGCCTCCGTCGATATGAATCTCGTGATGACCGAAAATGGTCATTACGTCGAGGTGCAGAGTTCCGGTGAGGAGGCGGTTTTCTCTCCCGAACAATTTGAAGCACTTCTCGCTTTGGGGCGCTCTGGGGCGATGCAAATTATCACCGCGCAGCGTGCCGCACTTGGGATCGCTGAGGTCCCAAATTTAACAAACCCCGCCGCCGTCTCTAACCTCGTTTAGCTCCGAAATCTCATGCAGCTTCTGCCAGGCTTCCGCGACTTTTATCCAGAGGATTGTGCGCTTCGCAACTACGTCCTTTCTGTTTGGCGTTCCGTTGCCGCACGCTACGGGTTTGTTGAATACGACGGTCCAGTGCTCGAGCCCATTGAACTGTACCGAAAAAAGAGCGGCGGCGAACTCGTCGGCCAGCTCTTTGATTTCGTCGACAAGGGTGAGCGCCACGTCTCTCTGCGTCCTGAGATGACTCCGACGCTCTCGCGCATGGTGGCCTCCCGGGAGCGCGATTACAAAAAGCCGTTGAAGTGGTTCTGCGCTCCCTCGTTCTTCCGCTACGAAAAACAGCAACGCGGACGCCTACGGGAATTCTTCCAATTAAATTGCGACATTTTGGGCGATAGTTCTCCCGCGGCGGACGCCGAGTTGCTCGCGCTCTTGATTGATATTTTACGCGGCTTCGGGCTAGGTCCGGAGGACTTCGTAGTTCGACTGAGTGACCGAGATGCGTGGCTGCAGTTTGCGCAAGGCAAGGGTGTTACGGTTGAGCGATTGGGAGACTTTCTGGCCGTGGTGGACAAGCTCGAACGTTCGCAAGAGGCGGACAACCGCCGGAAATTGGCGGAGTTCGGGATTGAGTTGGGAGCGGTGCGCGCGTTCATTGCCGAGCCGTCTGGGGAGGCTGCCAAATTGCAGGGCATCATCGCGGATCTCACGGCGCGCGGCTTGGAAAAATACGTGGCCGTGGACCTGACGATCGTGCGGGGTCTTGCCTATTATACGGGTTTGGTTTTCGAGGTCTTTGACCGCAATGGCAAGGAGCGCGCACTGGCGGGCGGTGGCCGCTACGACGGATTGTTGGAATTGATGAGCGACGGAAAGGTGAAAATGCCTGCGCTAGGGTTCGGGATGGGCGACGTCGTTTTGGCGAACTTGATTAGCGAGGTTCCACATGCCAAAGCCAAACGCGACGCGTGGCTGGCAGCGAATCGTGCAGCAGAAGTCTACGTCGTCGTTGCGGATGAGGAGCACCGAACCGAGGCGCTTGGAGTGGTGCAGTCGCTGCGGGAAGGTGGTTGGCGCACGGACTTCGCGTTCTCAGCAGCAAAAGTAGGCAAGCAGTTCCAAGCCGCGGAGACGCTGGGTGCCCAATTCGCCGTCGTTGTCGGCGCGGAATGGCCAGAGCTCAAAATCAAAGCGCTCGCCACTCGCACCGAACATTCCGCAGCGCCTGCACAACTTGTATCCCAACTGCGCGCCCTTTGTGTCACGCAGCCTTCCGCATGAATGCCGAGTTGCACCCCCTGACTCCGAAGATCCGTATCGAAGTGCAAGTCATGTTCTTCGACACGGATTGCGCTGCGGTAGTTCACAATATTGCCTACCTGCGTTTTATTGAAACGGCACGGACGCTGCTCGCTGAACAGCTCGGTCTCGGGTTGGAGGAAATGGCTAAGACCCAACTTTTCCCAGTCGTGGCACGAACCGAAATTGACTATAAAAAACCCGGAACTCTAGGCGACAAATTGTTTATCGACGGTTGGTTGGAGTCTCTGGACCGAACGCGCTTCTGGTGTGGCTTCAACGTGCTTCGCCAAAGCGACGAAGCGCTCCTTGTGCGCTCCCGCCAAATGTTAGCGCTGGTGCAGATGCCCGCGGGCCGTCCAGTGCGTCTCCCCGCCGATTGGCAGACTCGTTACGCGCACCTCTTATTGAGCAAAAACGAAGAGAGCGAGTGAGCGTGATCAAAGAGTTTTGCGCAGCCTTCGAATAGATGCACTGGTTCCCAGTCATCGCCTCGGGACATATCTGACGACTTAACTCAGGAGGGGCCGAAACAAAGGGGTCTCCTCGAGCCCATCAATCCCAATATCTACTCGAAACCGAGCCCGCCGACACTCTTTACAAGCGCGGCGAAAAAGCTGTGTATCGCGTGAGGTAGTTGCCGTTTCACACCTCACTTTTCGGAGGAGGCTCCGCCCTGTTTACTTACCTTAGGCTTCACTTTCGGTTTGGGCTTCTCAACGGCTTTTACCCTTTTGGGTGCGGATGGCTTCTTTTTCTTGGGAGTGGTTGAGACAAGCGTTCGAATTTCTCTGCTCGGTCGCTTCGGCGCGTCCTCCTGAGGGGCCGCTTCTTCTTGTGCCGAGAGTTCAATTCCAAAAAGCGCGCTCAAATCCTCACCCGAAAGCCCGTCCCCAGCGCCTTCCCCACCGGCGAGTAGCTCCCCTGCGCCGACGGCCATCAGGTCTGCCGGATGCACCTGCCGCAATCGGAAAAACAAAGCGCCGTCACTGTCGAACTTTACTCCGACCCCGTACATCACCGCCGCCACGTGCTTGCACATGTCCGCCCAATCCGGGCACGTGCAGGACATCTTGATCTCCTTGGGAGTTGGAAAAATGCCCTTATCCCGATCACAGATGACCGCCATCACCCCCGTCCCCAAATTACCGCTAAGCAAGTCCAACAAGCTCCCCACCTGTCCCGCGCACGCCGCCTTCATGTCCGTCCACGCCTCTGCTTGAAGGGGCGCAACCCTCACGCTCACCTCGTACATGGACGATCCTGAAACCTGCGCAGTCACTAAACCAGCGTCCACGCTCAAGTTGTAAACCAGCCCCTGCCTCAAATAGGAGCGCCCCCTCGGCAAGCGATATTCATAATCCTGAAACTTCTCCAGATGCTGGCACCACGCCTTGCCCCAAAACGTGGAAACTAGCTTCCTGCTGCCCTGCGGCACCACCAATGGTACGAACTCTTCCCCCCGCTTCCGGCGTCGCTCCAGCTCTCGTTGTGCGCCCGCCTTGCGCTCCTCGCTACTCTCGTATTGGTACCAAGACATTTTTACCTGTTACAAAATCGCAGACTGAATGTCCAACTTCACGAAATCCAGCAGCTCCGTATTACTCATTTCAGTAAGCGCTTTTTGCGCGCCATCCTCGCCCCCTATCAGGTTTTCCACGAGAAGACCCTTTTGCTGTAATAAAGCGTCTACTTTCTCTTCAATGGTTCCCGGGCTGACGAATTTATGCACCAGTACGTTGCGCTTCTGGCCGATGCGAAACGCTCGATCCGTTGCCTGATTTTCCACCGCTGGATTCCACCAGCGATCAAAGTGGATGACGTGATTGGCCGCCGTCAGCGTCAACCCAGTGCCCCCAGCCTTGACGCTCAGCACAAAAAACGGCGGCCCACCCGCTTGCTGAAACGCCTCCACCATCGCCTGACGCTGTTTCACCGGCGTGCCCCCGTGCAGCACCAAGCCCGGCCGTCCAAATATTCCTGCCAAGTGCGCAGCTAACGGCTCCGTCATCTCACGAAACTGCGTAAAAACCAAACAGCGCTCCTGACGTTCCGCTAATTCAGCTGCAATTTCGCCCAAGCGCAAAAACTTCCCGCTGTCCTCTGCCGCGTACTTGCCGTCCCCACTCCAATGGCTGGGGTGATTGCAGACCTGCTTAAACTTCATGAGATACGCCAGAACCAACCCTCGACGCTGGTTGGGATCAAGGTCTTCGCTGGCCAGGTCAGCCGCAAGTTGAGCGACGAGCTTGCCGTACAACACCGCCTGCTTTTTCACCAAATTGCACCGCGCCTGCATCTCGATTTTCTCCGGCAAATCCGCGATGATGCGCCGGTCCGTCTTCATTCTGCGTAACAAGTACGGTCCCATCAGTCGCCGTAACGGCGCATAACCCCCGCCCGCAGCCATCTGTTTAGACGCCTCGGCGAACTCGCGCGCCTTCCCTAACAGTCCCGGATTCAGAAAGTCGAACAGACTCCAAAGATCCCCCAACCGGTTCTCCACGGGCGTCCCTGTCAGCGCCACCCGCGCATGCGTACGCAATTTCTTCACGCTGCGCGCTTGGGCAGTGCCTGGATTTTTAATTGCCTGCGCCTCGTCTAAAACGGCGAGGTCCCAAGTCAATTCCTGCAAAGATGCACTCCGCTGCAACATCCCGTAAGTCGTGAGCAGTGCGTCGTACCCACACAACGCCGTGACAGGATCCGCCTCCAACGCGTCCAATGTTTCGCGACTGCTCAGGGAAGAGTGCCCCGGCAAGAAGCGCAATTTAGGAGCGAACTGCCGGACTTCACGCATCCAATTCCCCATGAGGGACGCCGGCACCACCAACAAGCTCGGCACCTTCACTCCCTCCGCCTGCCGTAAACACAAAAGCCCTATCACTTGTAACGTTTTACCCAAACCCATGTCGTCTGCCAGACACGCTCCCAGGCCGAGACGTGCGCAAAAATGCAACCAGCCCACCCCGCGCTTCTGGTAAGGACGGAGCGCCGCCGTCAGCCCCGGAACAGACTCCATTTCCAAAGGCTCCCGCAGCCGCCCCAGCAGCTCCTCCAGCTTTTTGCCCGCCACCACCTCACTCCACTCGCGTCCTGAATTAAAGTCGTCCTCAGCTTCGTCGGCAGATTTTGAGCCTTCAGAAAAGCCTGCCAACCAACGCATCCCCTCGTGAAATGATAGCAATCCAGAGCTGTGCGCATCCTGCACCTTCCTCCAATGCTCCAGCGCCTGCTTCAACTTCTCCTGATCCACCTCCACCCATTGTCCCCGCAAGTTTACCAACCCCGACGCTGAGGCGTGGATCTGTTGCAGCTCCTCGGCGCTTAACTGCACCCCGCCGAGAGCCACCCCCATCTTAAAAGACAGCATGGCTCCCAGTCCCACGCCGCCATCTTCCTTCGCATCCACCGCCACCGCAACCACCACGCGGGCTGGCCGCCGACTCTTCCACCAATCCGGCAGCTTCACCACCAACCCGCTCGCTTCCAATTGCGGGATCTCGCGCAAAAAAGCGTACGCCTCCTGCGGTGTCCACGCGAGCGCTTGAAAGAGCCGTTTACTTTCGAGCATCTCGCGGACCAAAGCACTGCGTTGCGCCGCCTCGCGGACCGGCTGCAAAAGCGCATCCAAAACCGGCTGATTTTTCTGATGCGCAATCAACGCCCGCCCCAAAGGAGTATGCTGGACACGACCATCGGCCGAAAGTTGGTCAGCGTAAGTCGCCAAAAATGCGAACGGCTGGGCTGCGTTACGCTTGTTTTCCGCGAGGTGAAACGTCACTCGCCCCACTAAATGCCACAGCGAACCCGACGCCCCCAACCAACCCGCCAGCCCCCCTTCATGCCTCGCCGCTTCCGCCCTAACAGCACCCCGCAAATCCTCCCACAGCCGCAATAGCAGCGCTTCACTCAAATATTCCGCCCCGCGCATCGGCGGCGCACCGGCCAACATTTCCTCCACCACTTCCTGCGAAGGAGCGGGCACCGTTGCAACATCGCGCGTCTGACAAAGGTGCGTAAAGAACTGCTTCCCCCAGCCCTTTGCCCAGCTTAAGGCCGCGCCAAACTCCTGCTTCAACGCAACCGTCGAAAGAAACAGCACCCCAACCGCATCACCCGCCTCAAACGCCTCAGCCACAGCGGGAGCCGCAGCTTCTCCCGCCATTAAGCGCGGTTCAGGTGAACAGAATAACTCTTCCTCGGGATCCATCTCAAAATTGTGCCGAACACGACGATCCCACGCAGTGCATCCGCGGCAATGTTTTTCTCATTTGCACACCCTCTTCATTCCGCTTTTTTCCTCTCTGTGCTCCTCGCCTTCCACAAACCTTACGGCGTCCTTTCCCAATTCACTCCAGAAAAAGGTTCGCGCTGGTCCACTCTGGCGGAATTTGGATTCCCGCCCAAAGTCTATCCCATCGGTCGCCTGGATGCAGACAGCGAGGGCCTGCTTCTACTCAGTAACGAACCCGAGTGGAACGCCCGCCTCCTCCACCCCAGTAAAGGCCATGTGCGCACTTACTGGGCGCTGGTAGAACGCCTCCCGTCTCCAGACTCGCTTCTAACGCTCCAAAAGGGCCTCCAACTCGGCGACCAACGCACGCTCCCTTGCAACGCCTTCCTTCTTGACCCACAGCCAGAAGTCGCCCCCCGCCAACCCCCTGTGCGCATCCGTAAAACCGTACAGGACTTCTGGCTCGCCCTGGATTTAGTGGAAGGAAAGTATCATCAAGTCCGCCGCATGACCGCCGCCATAGGACATCCCACCCTGAGATTGTTGCGAGTCAAAATAGGCGGCTTGGAGTTGGGCGCCCTGGCACCCGGAGTTTGGCGGGAGCTTGGAGGGCCGGAGCGAAGATTGGTTGGGCAAACAGGATTATAAACATCCGCTCCAACGACTGAAGGCTCGCCCTCTTCTTTTGATGCCAGTGAGAACAAGCCCGCCGCCCGAGGGTTCGGGAGTCTGAACTTCGAAATGGGGACTATCTCGAAAAATCTGGGAAGAATCTAAGAAACGACCCGACTTCGCACTTTATTCATTCGTGAAACCACTTTCACCCATGAAAACATCCCGCTCCCAGCACGCGCCCGCCCTTCAGCGTGGACTCGCCCTGCTTCAAACTCTCGCCACCCGCCCCAACGGAGCTTCCCAAACCGAACTCGCCACCATTCTCAACCTTCCCCAGACCGCCGTGCACCGTATCGCGGCTGCGCTCGAACAACTCGGTTATGTGCAAAAACACCTCGCTACCCGCACCTTGCGCGTCACCCAAAAGCTACTGCTTCTGGGGCAGCCACACTCTGGAAGTCGCACCCTGATCGAAGCTTGTCTCCCTTATTTGCGCGAAGTTTCACAACTCACCAATGAGACAACCCAGCTGTGCGTCTTGGCCGGCGCTGAATGCATTATCCTAGAGCAGATCCCGTCTAGACATCCGTTCAAGTACGTGGTCGACCTCGGTTCTCGCGTCCCCGCCCAGTGTTGCGCCCCGGGCAAGGCTATCCTCGCCTTTCTTCCGGAACCCGACCTCTCCGAAACACTGCAATCCATTGCCTTTCAACGCTTCACCCAAAACTCCATTCTTTCTCTCGAAGCGCTCCACTCCGAATTAAAACACATCCAGCACTGCGGCTATGCGCTGGATCGAGGCGAACACTTCGACGGCATCCACTGCATCGCAGCTCCCTTATTGGACGCCCACGGCCACTGCTTTGCCGCCATCACCATCGCCGGACCCTCCTCTAGGATTCCTGAAGCAAAATTCGAAACCTGGGGAAAAGCCATCACCGACGCCGCTTCTGAAGCTGCGCTGCAATTTCTACTTTAACCGCGCACCAAACACCTTCCCACCCGAAACAATTTCATGCGCGCTACCTTTCTTCTCCTGCTCCTTGCCGCGTTCTCAGGCGCACTCTCTGAGCCAACAGCTCATGCGGCGGCGTCCAATCAAATTTCTGAAGCAGACGCAGTTTTTTTTGAAACTTTCATACGCCCGACTCTCGTAGCGGATTGTATGGAGTGTCACGGTTCAGAAAAACAAAAGGGCGGCCTACGCTTGGACTCTCGTCTCGGTTGGCAAAAGGGGGGCGATTCAGGCGCTGTGATCCTTCCGCATGATCCGGAAGGTAGCCTCCTGCTGCGCTCCATCCGTCATTTGGAGCCGGACCTCAAAATGCCGGACAAAGCTCCGAAGTTGGACGATAAGGTTCTCCAAAACTTTGCCCTTTGGATTCAACGCGGCGCTCCGGACCCCCGCGATGCACCACCCACCATTGCGGCCACCAAACCCACTTGGCCAGACCTACTCGCCGCACGCCGCTCTTGGTGGTCTCTTCAACCCCTCTCCCACCCACAGCCTCCCCCCGTTAAACCCGTACAAGAGCAAAACTCATTAACCGCCCCGCTCAACACTCCCAGCGCTCCAACCGCAGCTCACTCTCAAACCGACAGTCAATCTAAGAGCCAAAACTTCGTTCATCCAGTCGACCGCTTCCTAAACGACGCACTGTCCAAAGCTGCCATCCCGCCCGCCGAATTAGCCACGCCCGAGGTCCTGGTACGCAGGCTACATTTCCTCCTCACAGGCCTTCCCCCAAAGCCAGAGGACGTCCACTCCTTCTGCGCCGCCCACGCTCAAAACCCAAAACAAGCCCTGCTCGAACGCTCCCACACGCTTCTCGACTCCTCCGCTTTTGGCGAGCACTGGGCTAGGCACTGGATGGACCTTGTTCGCTACGCCGAATCTCATGGTAGCGAAGGCGACCCCGAAATTCCGGGGGCTTTCCAGTACCGCGACTATCTCATCCGCGCCTTCAACGAGGACGTCCCATTAGATCAACTCATCCGCGAACACCTCGCCGGCGATCTGCTGCCCAAGCCTCGCCTTTCCCCCAGCGGCATCAATGAGTCGCGTATCGGTCCAGCTCATCTGCGAATGGTAGAACACGGCTTCCAACCCGTAGACACTCTAGACGACCAAATAAAGGCGGTAGACAACCAGATCGACGTCGTTACCAAAGCCTTCCAAGGACTCACTGTCTCCTGCGCCCGCTGCCACGATCACAAATTTGACGCCATCAGCCAGCGCGATTACACCGCCCTTTACGGCATATTCTCCAGCGTCCGTCCCGCCCAAGTGCCCATCGATTCAGATGAACGCCTTCAACTTTCTGCAAAAGCTGATCTCACGTCGCTAAAGGCAACTATCCGCAAAGAGCTAGCAGACCATTGGCTTTCTCAAATCGCTGACCTGCCTCAATTACTCGCCAAAGCCGCAAATCCACCGCTCAACGCCTCCACGCTCGAACTTCAAACAAAACTCCGCTCAGTGGAACGATCACTAGCCGAAATGCAGTGGCAAAAAATCAGCGCCGACCGGCCACGTCACTCTCCTGCGCCCTACGCGCTCTGGGCTTTCGCCCTAGGAGAAGGTGATCAGTTCGGCCATGTGCATTCTGAGCTGATCGGTGGCGCAAAAGTGAAAGACGGTCACCTTATTTTGGCAGGAAACGGAGCATTTCTCAAATCAGCACCCCTGCCCGACACCATTGCAGAACGCACTTATGAAGTCTGGCTCACCACACACAATCTCACGCAACACGGCGGGGGGATTGTTGGTCTCGAGCAAATCGCGACTCACGCCTTCGACTCGCTGGTTTACGGCGAGAAAACAGCGCGCAAGTGGCTAGCGGGAAGTAACAACCATAGACGCTCCGAACAGACCGATGGCGTAGAGGAAAACGTCGCACCGGAAGAGAAAGTGCACCTCGCCATCACTTACGCTGCGGACGGCACGATTTCTTTGTTCCGAAACGGACTGCCCTACGGCCAACCTTACCGCAAAGATGCCCTCCATGTGTTTCCAGCCGCAGACACTCGGTTGCTGCTCGGCCTCCGCCATACAGGTGCAGGAAACGGTTTTTTCGAAGGCAAAATTCAAGAAGTTCGCCTCTTCACCCGCGCACTCTCAAAAGAGGAAATCGCCTCCTCCTTTGCGGAGGGACCCCTCGCTGAAACACGCCCTGCGCCTGTAGAATCTAAACAAGTCAAGCTAGAGCCGAATTCCTCCCAAAGTGCTCAGGATGAATTAAAAGCCGAGGCCGCTGCACTTCAAGCGGAGATCGCGCGTCTCACTCCAGTAAACTCCGAAGAGACTTTCATCAAACTCACCGCTAAAGCGGAACATCCGCTGCATCTGGCCGCCAAAGCGGCAACGCTTCCACCCGAAGCATTCGCCAAGCTCCTACCAGAATACCGCTCCAAACTGGGCGGGCAAATCGCCCAGGCCAAAGCGTTCAACGCTTCTAATTTTAAGGTCGCGTGGGACCTTTCCGGACCCGATGCGGCACAGTGGTTCAACAGCGGCCCGGATGCCGCGCGCATTTCCTGCGGAGACTTCCGAGTCGAAGCGGACGGCGCCACCCTTTTTGACAGTCTACTTCCCGCAGGCATCGCAGCATCCACCCTTGTGCCACAATTTGGCGGAGTGTCCATGTCGCCGGACTTTCGATTGACGTCTGAGAGCGTCAGCATTCGTTTTGCGGCGCTCGACGGTGCCATGCTGAGGATCATTCCCGACAACTATCCCCTCGGTAGCGGCTCAATTTTTCCGCGCGCAATTGTCCAGCGCAAGTCCTCCGCTTGGACTAGGCTAGACACTAGCTATCGAGTCAACTGCAACTCTTACATGGAGTTCAGCACTCCGGCCCATCAAACCCGCAAAGCTGAACCGCCCAAAGGTAGCGCTCCTTTTAAAGGTAATGACGCCTTTTTTGTCGTGGAAAAGGTTGTCTTCCACACTGGCAAAGACGCTCCAAAGGAAGTCTATCCAGCCCTTGAAATGCTGCTAAATCTCCCCGCCACCAATAACACTCCTGTTGCCTATCTCGCGCAACTGAAGACGTGCCTCAAGGAATCCATCGCTGCTTGGCGCGAAGGTGCTCTCTCCGAGGCCCAACGCGAGTTACTGGATGCTTGCCTCCAAAGTCGCATCCTCGTGGCCAACACCGATGCCACCCCTACTTTAAGCGAGGCAACCGCCCGCTTCAAAAGCATTAGCAAGGCGTTACCCACTCCGGCGTTCACTCCGGGCGTCCTCGAGCATAAAGGTAAAGACGCGGCACTTCTGGCACGTGGCGACCACAAAAGTCCCGGTGATATCGTCCCTCGTGCCTATCTCGAAGTCCTCAACCCACAACAAATTCTCTCCGAGCACAGCGGCAGAGCGGAACTCGCAGAGCGCGTTCTGGCAAAAGACAATCCGCTCACAGCACGAGTCATGGCTAATCGAATCTGGCTATGGACTTTCAGCGCTGGAATTGTCCCCACACCAGACAACTTTGGACGCATGGGGGAGAAGCCGACCCACCCTGAGCTCCTCGATTTTTTAGCCGGTCAACTTCAAGAGAACGGATGGTCTCTTAAAAAGATGCTCGCCTACTTGGTAAGCACAGAAGCGTTTCAACGTTCCTCGCGCGCCTCCGAGCTAGCCACTCAAAAAGATCCGGCTAACGCGCTGCTTTCCCACGCTCACATCAGGCGTCTGGAGGCGGAATCCATCCGAGACGCGCTTCTTAGTATTTCAGGCGCTCTCAATCCCTTGCAAATGGGCACTTCAGTCGCCCAGACCGTTCCTCGCAGAAGCGTTTATTTACAACAGCGCCGCAACAGTCTTCCCGCTTTGCTGACCACTTTCGATGCGCCAAAACCTTTCACCACTCTAGGCCGGCGCGACTCCACCACCGTCCCCGCCCAATCCCTGACACTCCTCAACGACCCAGCTGTCCTCCAACTGGCCAAGCGCTGGAGCGAATCGATGAGGGCTAAAAACCGATCCAACGAGGCAAACATCAGCGAGATGTTCGAAGCCGCCCTAGGCCACCCGCCAACACCACGGGAAACGGCTCAAGCCCTAGCGTTACTGGCAGACTCCAGTCACCCGGAAGATCTCACGCCACTCGCGCATGCGATCTTTAATCTAAAGGAATTCATTTACTTAAGATAGACGCGAAGTCTCGTGCACCAGCCTTAAATTTCCATTTCACCCTATGAATCTCTCCCCGCTTTCCCGACGCTCGATGCTTGCCCGATGCTCTCTTGGTTTTGGCTCGCTCGCTCTGGGCGATCTCTTCGCCAATGCAGCAGGCACTTCCAAAAACAATGGGGTTGGTGAGGCACCCGCTGCCAACAGACGAAACGCCAAAGTCGATTCCGTCATTTTCTGTTACATGAGCGGCGGATTTTCCCACGTCGATTCCTTCGACCCGAAGCCGGAATTGGCCAAGCGCCACGGCCAACCCATGCCCGTCCCAGTGCTGCCCACGATGTTCAACAACAACGGCAACATCATGGCCAGTCCTTGGCAGGCAGTTCCACGAGGGCAATCAGGGCTCATCCTTACCGACTTGTTTCCGCAAATCGCCGCGTGCGCCGATGATCTCACCATCGTCCGCTCTATGACGACCAAGGTAAACGAGCACGCCCAAGGCAACTACGCCTTCCACACGGGCTTCCCGTTCATGGGCCACCCCAGTGCCGGGGCTTGGATAAGCTACGGAATGGGCTCCGGTAATCGAGACCTGCCATCGTTCGTCGTGCTTCAAAGCGGTGAAGCCACCACCCCGCACGGCGGCGTCGGAGTCTTCAGTTCGGGCTACCTCCCAGCCCAACATCAGGCCTCGATCCTGAAAGCCGATGCAGGCGCTCCCCTAGCCTTCATCACCCCAGCTGAAAGCGGCCAACGTCAGCGGGCCAGCCTCGGGTTCATCAACGCCCTTGATACAGACTTTTTGCGGGAAGCCCCAGACGCGCGCGTCGCAGCAGCCATCGCCAACTACGAAACCGCCTACCGTATGCAGACTTCCGTCCCTGAATTGTGCGAGCTCAAGGGCGAACCTGATTCCATTAAGAAGCTTTACGGCTTGGATTCGCCTGACAAATACACCGCTGCCTACGCACGTCAGGCGCTCACAGCCCGACGTCTGGTGGAGCGCGGGGTTCGCTTCGTGGAACTCAGTTGTTTGGCGGTTGGCATCGGCGCGGGCGGCGCTGCCAATCCGTGGGATCAGCACGGAAAACTGCAAGAGGGTCACGGTCTGATGGCGCACCAGGTGGATCAACCCGTTGCAGCGCTCATCAAGGACCTTAAACAGCGTGGCCTTTTTGAACGCACCTTGATTGTCTTTGCTGGTGAATTCGGCCGCACGCCGTTCTCTCAAGGCAGCGATGGACGCGACCACAACCCTATGGGATTTAGCGTGATGATGGCTGGAGGAGGCCTTAAGAGGGGCATCGCCTATGGAGTGACCGACGAACTCGGCTACTACGCTGTCGAGAACCAATGTACGGTTCAAGACCTGTGGGCCACCGTCTTGGAATTGCTAGGTATGGATCCCGAAAAACTAACATACCGCTTTGGCGGCAGAGATTTTCGTCTCAGTGATGTGCACGGAAAACCCATCTCGAGCATACTGGCTTGAGGTCCAGCTTTCTCTGTCTTACGCCGAGATTCAAACTGGCGGACAGCTTTGGGAACAGAGCGGGTGTTTTTGCGCGGGACTCTGAAGCGGCTTCTTTGAAGATGACTCATTTTTGAAATTTAACGGGTGCGCAAATTGTAATACCAAATCTTGAAGAAAACTGGTTCTTCTCTCCCGGGAACGCGGAGCCCTAGCTCCGCTTTGACGCCCCAAAAGCTCGGACAGGCATTGCGGAGCTGGGGCTCCGCGCTCCCAGGTGCTGAGGTCTCTTGAATCA
>CAIXGS010000028.1 GCA_903919125.1 uncultured Spartobacteria bacterium
GAGCTGATGATGGAGGAGAGTTCGACTTGAAAGAAGTCGGGTTGGGCGGAGGAAGGCGTTGCTTTGGGCTTCATCGATTTTGCCAGTTTTTTGAGGCTTTCGCCCCAAATACAGAGCAAATACTATGCCAACTTAAAGCGACAAGTGTTTGTCCTGGAAAATGTTAAGCTATTTTTCAGGATCGACTATTGTAGGCGACCTTTGCGCGGTGCATTCCTTTCGTCAGCACACGCTTTGGCCACAAATCGCGCGGATGCTCCCGCCGACCCTTATTGGGATCGTCGCCGGATTTTTGCTGATGCGCTGTCTGCCCGACGCGAGTTTCCGACCGCTGCTGGGGTGGATGCTGATGAGCACCATTATTCTGCAAGGATTGCGCACTGCTTTCCCGGAATTTGGGGGGCGTATTCCCAACTCCCTCGCGTTCGCCTGGGCGATGGGCATCTGGGCTGGTGTGAGCACGATGGTGGCCAACGCGGCGGGCCCGATCATGGCCATCTATTTTATCGCGCTGGCACTCCCGAAGGAAAACCTCATCGGCACCAGCGCGTGGCTCTTTCTGATTATTAACGTGTTCAAACTCCCCTTCTCCGCGGCCCTCGGCCTGCTCCATGCGCCTTCGCTGCTTCTGGATCTTTCGCTCACGCCGTTGGTGCTAGTGGGAAACATCATGGGCAAAACGCTGGTGCGCCGGATTCCCCAACGCGCGTTTGAAACTCTACTTCTACTCTCCGCGACAGCGGCAGCCCTAAAGCTGATTTTGTAAGAGGGCGCCACGGCTCGCGCCTTCATTCAAAAACGATAGCAAATCAGCCGCGGCGAGGCACCGTCAGCGGAACGCTCATTCTGCATCACCAAAAACCGGCGTCCGGCCAAAACTGGAAGGCCCCACGTCTCCGGCGCTTCGAACAACCTAGTGCGTTGCAACACTTCAAGCCCCTTGCCACCTGCTTTGAAGCGCACCAACTCTCCAAATTCCCCAAGCGCAACCACACCCGCTTCCCCAAGATCCAGCAGACTTCCGCGCCCGAAATTTCCGCCCAAATCGGACCGCCATTTTTCCTCGCCGCTCTCTGCCTCCAGACACACCAACTCCGCGAGCCTCGGACTCTGACCGTCGAAACCGAGAATCAGTCCGTCCTTAAACAGCGGCGTTCCAAAGTGCGAGCCGAGCTTCACCGTGCCCCAAACCTTCCGCAGCGAACCATCCGCCCCAATCTCGCTTAGGACACCCCCACTGCCATAAGCCTCGGTCGTGAATACGCGATTTACCCCGACCAAAACCGGAGACGCCGCATTCACGGATTCCGCAATCCTCGCCCGGTGAGGCACTTCGCCAAGGACCTTTCCCGTCTCAGCATCCAAATACAACAAGCCGCCCGTCGCAGGACGGCTCTGACCTCCCGCAAACACAAGGACGCCATCCCGTTGCGCGGACCCCACCCCGAACTTCGCGGGAATCGCCGACGCATACCCAGCGCCCCAAGCGTGCTTCGCCACCCAAACCTCCGCCCCGTCTTTTGCAGAAAGCGCGACCACGCAACGCTCTTGAGAACCGCCAATGGGCACAATGACTTTCCCTCCCAGCACTAGCGGCGTGGAACCGTGCCCGAAAAAATTTGGCTCCATGGCGTAATCCTCACCGAGGTTTCGCATCCACAAAACCTTTCCCGAATTCAACTCCACGCAATGCAACACGCCGGTGATTCCAAAAGTCCAAACCTTGCCGTCCGCGACGACAGGACCCGTCCGCGGTGCGTCGCCAGAACCGTAGCGATCCCGATAGGAAACATCGTAACCCATGCGCCAGAGCACTTTCCCAGAGTCCAAACTGAGGCAGCTTAAAACTTCCTGCCCCGCCTCGCGATGAAAGAGCAACACCTTTCCGTCGACGACCGCAGGCGGCGCCCAGCCTTTTCCTTTGGGAAAATCCCACTCCCGCACCAGACCGGACTCGGGCCAAAAACCCTTGGCATCGGCGGGCGCCACGCGCGAATCGTTACCAGGCCCGAAGAGACGCGGCCAGTCGCCTGCCGAAACGGAACTCGAACCGCCGAGGCACAAGCCAACTACCATCCAGATGAAACGCCTCATGCAGTGACGAGGGACGCGGGCGCGCGACCATGTTTGAGAGGTTCAGGAAGCGACGCAAACTCGGCAACTCTGGCAAAAAGCTCTGAGTAATCCTTGCCGTCGACGTCACCAATAAGACAGTCCGTGAGCTTGCCTCTCATTTCCGGGTATTTGCGGAGCATGTCGGCGAAGCTGAAGTTTTCGTCGTAAAACGCGTACACGAGGTTACGCATATTCTCGATAGATTCACACAGCCTCTCACCATATTCCTCGAAAAAAGAACCACTTACAATACCTTGAGAAAGCGCCGCATCCACCGCTTCCGCCGCCATCTCGCCACTCTTGAGGGCGAGGAAAACGCCGCTGGAAAATACCGGGTCAAGAAACGCAAACGCGTCACCGGCCAACAGCAGGCCATCCGAGGCACACGCACGGGAGCGATACGAATATTCTCCGGTCACCCAATACTCGCCAGTCTGTTCCGATGGAGCAAGGTACTCGCGAATCCACGCATTGTTTTCGACTTCACGGCGCATAATCTCCGCCGGATCTTTCGAACCGGAAAACAAGTAGTCGCGCTCCGCAACAATCCCGACACTCACGATATTTCCGCGCAAAGGAATGTACCAAAACCACCCGCGCTGAGGGACGTAGGCGACAGTGGTGTTTCCTTCGTCGATCCCTTCGTCCCTCTTGGCGTTCTTGTACAGAGTCCATACAGCAATTTTGTTGAGCTTCGGATCACGCACGCGCCAGCCTTCCTTCAAAGTCGCAACCTGTTCACGGCCTGAGCAATCTATGGTGATAGGAGCGAACGCCTCAAAAGAATTTCCCTCAGCATCAACCGCCTGCACGCCCACCACAGTCCCCGCGTCATTCTTGAGCACGCGCTCCACACGGGTGCGTTCATGCACCTCGACGCCCGCCTTCTTTGCGTTCTCAAGGAGCATCAAATCAAAATCTGCGCGCTCGACCTGCCAGGTATTTGCTGCCGGGTGATCCAGATGTTGGAAGAAGTAAAAGGGCTGGGATTTCTTACCTTCGGGCGTCACAAACTGGACGCTATACTTCCGCGTAAACGCGATGCGCTCCATTTCCTCGAGCACCCCTAACTTCGAAAGCGTGAACCAACAAAACGGCATCAGCGACTCACCCACGTGGTAGCGCGGAAACTTCTCCTTCTCCAAAAGTAGTACGCTGCGCCCCTTGGCGGAGAGCAACGCCGAAGCGGTCGCGCCCGCAGGCCCGCCACCGATTACAATCACATCATACTGAGTTTTGATCGGCACAGAATTCGCAGTTTTATTCATAGAATGTTTAACAGGAAGAACCTCTACAATTCGCGCAAGAACCTTTCCGCACTCTAGGCGCAGGATATTGCACCGCCCATACATCTCCAACTCGGTAGACACCCCGAGCAGTTGGGCCAGTTGCGTGTCATGCCGCACTGAAAAGTAAGCCTGCGGTTCGCTATGATACTTTAAGCCGCTCGCGTTCAAAAGCCCTCCCAACGGCACGCGCCCATCCAAAATTTGGCGCTGCAACGCCGGCTCAAAATGCTCCAAAAAAATCTCAATCGCACCATACTCCACCGACCCTGCATTCGCACTCCCGCGTAGCAGCACCTCGCGAAAATAAGCGCCTCCGTCGCGCTCCAATTTCAAAACCTCCAAATGAATTTCGCTTTGGTGAAACGCCTCAAGACGCGACGTCATGTCACCCTCGTGCACTAACAGAGTTCGGAAAGGCTCCGGCAACGCGGAAGTCGCGACGGGCTCGAAAGTGTCACGCCCCACCGCACGAAAGCGCCGCAGCGGAGACAGTAATTCTTCAAACGATACGGTGCTCATACGTAACGAGAGTTCTGATGTTGTGGCAGAAAAAAGGCGTGCAGTAGAGAGTCGACTTTGAGGAGCGCCTCGCGGGTTAGCTCGAAGAAGGCCCCGTTCCACAAACCCAAACCTTGCGCAATTAAGTCGTTCCACTGCAGATTAAAGCGCACAATTATATCCTCGCTGAACTTCTGCTTAAAGTACTCCGCAGATACCCGACCGAGTTTCATTTGCAAAATCAACTCGCGGATCATTCGCTCCTCGGGCGTCGTTGCCATCGCACGCAACACCGGAAATTCACCCCGCTCAGTGGTCTCAATGTACTGTTCAATCTCGGTGATATTTTGAAAGTGAACTCCTCCAAGATGAGAGAACGCTGAGACGCCCGCGCCTATAAGATCAGCGCCCTTCCACAGAGAATCGCGATACACAAACTTCGTGCGCTCAGGATTGCGCACTGCGGTGTAACCACTCGTCACGGTGTAACCGGCTTTCTCCAACTCGGCGAAAGCGTAGCCCGTCCAAGCCCGCTTCGTGGCCCAATTCGCCACAGGAGCCACCAGCTTCCCCTCCGCTTTCATCTGTTTGAAAATGCCCGTGTTATACGGAACTTCCATCTGATAAATCGTTACGCAATCCGGCTCTAACTCAATAAGCTTACGCACGTTTTCACGCCAATTCTCTTCCGTCTCCTCCACCATCCCGGAGATTAAATCGATGTTGATCTGAGGAAATCCCGCAGCCCGAGCAGCCCCATAGGCCCGGTGAATCTCATCTGCCCGATGCGCTCTTCCGTTTATCTCTAAAATATGCGAATCGAAATTCTCCACGCCCAGACTTAATCGGGTCACTCCAAGCTCCCGAATCGCCTTCAACTTCCCTTCGTTCAAAGTTCCCGGTTCCGCTTCAAACGTCACTTCCTCCGCCTGCTCCCAAGGCAGGATTTCCTTCATGCGATCGCTCAGCGACTTAAGCTGCGCAACGCTCAGATAACTTGGCGTGCCCCCTCCAAAATAAACAAAACGAGGAAGACGCCCCGCCACAAAAGGAGTGGCCGCATAACGCTTCAGCTCCGCAATGCCCGCGTCTAAATAACGCTGAATCTCGCTCGCATTCCGCTCCGTATAAACGCGGAAATAACAAAAATGACAGCGTTTACGACAAAATGGGATATGGAAATACACACCTAGCGGCGTGAGCGGTTCCGCGGGCTTCGAGAGCAATTCGCCCAAGTGACGCGCCGTTCCAGGATCCCAAAAATGAAACGGCGGATAGTTGGAGACAAAATAATTTCCCGCAGTGGTCTCGCCCGCTTCCGGAGTTTCGTTTGTGGTTGGTACTGTTGAAGTGGCAGAGGTCATGGCTATTTCTTTGGGACTTTAAGGCCGTGTACGGTTCCGTCTTCAGTGCCGATCACAATCCAACCGTCGGTGACCGCCGGCGATGCAGTTACAGGCGAGCCAAGGTCGTACGCCCAGCGCTCTTTCCCATCCGCGAGTGAGACGCCATACAAGCGGCCGTCAAAACTTCCCACCACAACGGTGTCCCCGCACACCACAGGCGAACCATCAACCTTTCCGCGCGTCGCAAATTCCCAGAGCTCCTTCCCAGAGTCACGCTCAATGCAATGCAGACGCTTATCGCCACCTCCAATGAGAACGCGATCCGCCACAACCGCTGCGCTCGAAAGATAAGGAAAGCTCCGACTGCGGAACGTCCACGAAACGGAAGCCTCCTTCGGATTCAACCCAAGCACGACGTTTCCGTAATTCCCAACGTAGGCCATTCCATCTGATGCAACTGCAACAGAGGATGCAATATACGCGTCTGCATCAATGTGCCGCAACTGCTTACCTTCGGCCACCGATACGATTCGCAACTGAGAATCACAGCCTCCAAAAACGAGCTCTCCACCCGGCAATAGCGCAGGCGTTCCATTGATGTAATTATCAGTCGCAAAGGTCCACACCGCCTTACCGCTCGCAGCGTCTACGCAATGCAATTGAGAGTCGTAGCTCCCGATGAAAATCCAGTCACTCGCTCCATCCGGACTCTTTGCGGTGTTGGCTCCGCCAATAATTTTATCACCCGTCGCGTAAGTCCAAACCTTTGCGCCAGTCTCAAAATCGAGTGCGTAGAGGACGCCGTCACCCGCACCGATAATCACTCGTCCCCCGAGCACTAGAGGCGTGGCCTCAATTGGAGCGTCCGTTTTGAACGACCATATTTCGATGCCCTTTTCGAGACTGAGCGAGTGCAAAACTCCAGCATCATCACCAATAAAAAGTCTGCCCTTCACAATCGCCGCACCGCCCTTGATCGGCTTTCCCGTCGCAAAATTCCAAACCTCTTTGGGACACTCACCAGCCTCCATGGAAGAAACCCCGGCTAGCGTTGGACCGCCTCGGTGCATGAACCAATCCGCATGAACCGCAGGCGCGGCGGCGAACATTGAGGCACCAAGCAATCTGCAGAATAATGGATTTTTGAACCAAGAATTGCTCATGCAAGAACCTCGTGGTAAAGCCCTTCAAAATCCAATACTGAGTATTCGACCGGATTAAAAGACGCGGTCCATTGCATCGCAGCCTCGGCCGCCATTTCCGGCAATGACCCCCGAGTCACCCCGAGCTGGGAGAGCGAAACTTGTAGACCAGCCAACGGCAGGAGCGCCGCAAAATGAGTCTGCAACTCCTCGACAGAGTTCAAACCAGCATGACGAGCCAGCGCCAAATACTCAGCCGCCGCTGTTGCATTCTGGAGGTTGCGACGGAGCACGCCCATCGCGAGCAGTCCCACCGCATGACCATGCGCAACTCCATATTTGGCAGTGAGAGGATTGGCCGCCGAATGCGTGCAACCCAGCATCGAATTCTCAATAGCCATCCCCGCGTACGCAGCCCCAAGCTGCATCTGACCGCGCGCCTCCACATCTCCTGGAACGGACAGCACCCTCGGCAGCGCATGAATACACAAACGAAATGCCTCCCGTGAAAACAACTGGGAAAGTGCGCCCCGCTTTTTAGTCACCGCAGTTTCCAGCGCGTGGACAAGCGCGTCGATTCCGGTGCAGGCCGTCACTCTGGGCGGCTGGGATAGCGTGAGCTCGGGATCCAACAGCGCGATTTTAGCAGCGGCTTTCGGATCGCCACACGCCATTTTCAAATGCGAAACCGGATCGCTGATGAGCGCAAACGACTGACATTCGCTTCCAGTCCCTGCCGTCGTGGGAATAGCGATAAGAGGTAGCATAGGCAGCGAGGCCTTCCCTATTCCCTTATAATCAGCAATTTGCCCACCATTAGTGAGCACAAAATTCGCGCCCTTTGCCGTGTCCATTGCGCTGCCGCCACCGAGACCGACAAACAAATCAACGCCCTGCGCTCGAGCGACTGCCACACAACGCTCCACATCACGTGCGTCCGGATTTTCGCGCACACCGTCAAACATCGTTGCCTCCAGCCCCTCGGAACGCAACGCCTCGAGCGCGCGTTCAGCGTGACCGGCCGCTACTATTCCAACATCCGTGACCACAAGGACGCGAGTGCCTCCCAATTCGCGCGCCAGTTGCCCGACGCGCGAAAGCGCACCCGCACCGAAGATAAGTCTCGTCCGCGGCTGGTAGTCAAACGGAAGCATGGCAAAAGGCTTTAGGCGCGCTCGATCGAACGCCGCTTGTAGAGAAACTCAAACATGTTCCCTTCATGCGGCTGATCCCATGAAATTTTCATCGTCGAGATCGGTCCCAAATTGAGACGTTCGATCAACGGCGAATCTAACAGCTGAGAAGTAAACGCTTCGTCCTTCGTGATTGCCGTGACCACCAAAGACGCACCGATTTGTCCGAGCATCTCACTCTGCGCCACTTCCACAACGCTTGCATACGGGCAAAGAAATTCTCGGTTTGCCAGCGGATGTGAAAACGAATCGCACCGCACAATTGTCGGGCGTAAAAACGTGCCACCTTCAAAAATGGCCTTCCGTTCCCCGTGACGGTATCGGGCCGTTACATCTTCAGCGCCATTGACTTTCAATCCGTCTTCGATCGCTGAGTCAATGTAGTCGGCCATCTTTGGATTCGCGAAGCCTGAAAGCTTTGCTCCCTCATCGTCAGAACGCAAGGGGGTCACCGGGCCGAGTTTTTGAGCCAGAGCCTCGGCTATTTCTTTCCCGTAACGAGGCACCACGACAGCCGAAGCGTTCACACAAGAGCGCCCGCCATTTTCCGCGATAGATGCGGCCATCAACTCGATATATTCCGGCCACTGCTCCACACAATCTTCGCCGAGCAGGATCTTTGAAAAGCCCGGGCCGTGCACAGAAAACTTGGGGTTGTCCCGATATTGCGCGACCGTGTTGGCATCGCCAAAGATCAGAGCTCGTCCGCACAGACGCATGACCTCACCGGCACCCTCATGATCCGTCGGATAAAAACCAAACGCTTCTGGCGGCGCCCCAGCAGCGATGAATGCCTGGATGAGACGGTACGGAGTCCACGGCTCCTCGCGGCCCGGCTTGATCACCACAGGAGTCTTGAGCGCGATGGCTGGAAGCCAAAGCGAATTCACTGCGGGCGAATTGCTCGGCATGACCAATCCAAGCGCCTGGGTAGTAGGATAATAACTCACTGCAGCTCCGCTCTGCTCACCGTAGCCCCGATCGATGACCTCCAGGGGAAGTCCACGGGTGAGCCCGTTCAGCACCGTTCCCACGTGGGTAAGCGCGTAGTGAATCTTCGCCATATTCCGGCGAACCATGACGTGCGGCAAACCGCTGGTCCCAGAGAGCGTACGCACATATTCATCGGCCGATTGCGTATGACCGCGATCCCCGAGCGGCAAGGTGCCCTCCAAAAACAACTCCCCGGCCTTGGCGGAAATCTCAATCAACTCCGCTACAGTAAACTTGCGTAAAGCGGCGCGTCCTTCATCGATACGCTGGAGATCTTTTTTCAAAATCCCAGCATTCACCTGGCTCACCACAGCCACGACCTTGCCCGTGCTGTGATCGACAATCTCACTTTTCTCGAGACTGTCGTAGGGGCGTCCACGCCGAAGTGCTGGCAAGTGCGGCAGCGTGTCTAGTGATAGAGTTTCCATTGATAAAGTTTCCATTAGTAGACTCCTTCCACGATCGTTTTCTGCATTGCGCCAAAAGGACGTACCTCCGCCACGCCGTCCCACGCGTACTGACCACGCGGTCTGCGACGGATGGCTTCGTCGCGCTCCAGGAAGCGGGGCATGAAAAACTCGCGAGTCAAGGTGGTGAGTTCCACTCGTCCCCAGGCGTCGTAGTCCACGGTGGTTGCGGTGTTTTCTGGATCCACAACACGAAGAATTGCACGAGGTTGCGGAGCGTAATAGGTAATCGAGAACTGATCTGCGGGCGTCAACGGCACGGACGCAGCCAGCCCCATTAAGGTGTTTCCGTACGTCGGATAAAAGCCGATCCGATTCTCGAGAACCTCCTCCACGATGAACCGTGTGTACTGAGGCAACATCGTCGTACCGCCGCAGAAGACTCCGCGGATGCCGGCATCCCAAATGTTCACACGTTCAGCCAGGGCTTCGAGAAGCTTGGGCGTTGTGAACAAACCGCTCACCTTGCGATGCTTTAAGATATTCGCAGCCTGATCCACGACATGCTCCATATAGGCCTTCGCCTGATCAAAATGTTTGTTAGTAATCAGACGCTTCACCCAGCGGGGATCGAGGTCGATAAAGTAGCAGGCGGAACCCCGCACGTTGGCGAGATGTTCGATAGCGAGACGCAACCGCCGGGGACCGGTGGGGCCCATCATCAGCCAGTAATGGTTACGGGGGAAATGTTCGTCGCTGATTTTATCGCTGAACTCGCTGTAATCCACCTTGTAGTCGTCCCACCCGATGCGCTGCTTCGGCATTCCAGTGGTGCCGCCGGTCTCAAAAATATTAAAAGGACGTCCGGCAAATGCCTTGGGGACCCATACTTCAGGCTGCAGATCACGGAGCCATTCGTCTTCGAAATGAGGGAACTTCTGCAAATCCGCGACCGTCTTAATCTCTGTGCGAGGATCCCAGCCGGCTTTGGCAGCCCAGTTCAACCAAAATGGGGAACCGGTTTCTGGGCTAAAATGCCAATTAACAATTTCTTGTAGGTGTGATTCAAGCGCGGCGTGTGCGGCTTCGGGAGTGGGAGCTGTCATATATAAGAGGGCGTGGTGGTGTGTGAAAATTCGGACGTTCTTAGTAGGGATTAATGCACGCTGCGAGCGGGCTCTACGGCCTTTTCAGCTTTCGGTTCAGGCAACAAAAAGCTCAGCGCAAATCCGAGAGCGAAGACGGTCGTGCCCACTACACCCGCCGCAAAAGCCACCTTGTCGAAGGTCGATACTCCGGGCATGAGCGGTGCTAAAATGTTCGTTGTTAAAAAAGCTGCCGAAGTCCCAATCATACGGCCTCCCACATTTGTGGCAAAGGAACCACCCGTGCCACGCAAGTGCACAGGAAAAACCTTGGGTAAAAACTCGCCGAAATACGAAAACTGCGCGACCACTAAAAGTCCGCAAACCGCTATGGCCCAGTTTAATCCAGCGCCACCAGTGTGATACAGTGAGAAATAAGTCAACGGAACTGCGAGCAATCCCGGGACGAGAAAAATTCTAAGCAACCGACGGCGCGTCACGGCGAGGAGCACCAGGATCGCGAGCAAAATCCGGCCGGTCAAACCACCTATCTCCTGCCAAAACTGAGCGGCATTTCCCCGCGCTTTGATCGCCTTGTCGGGCGTTTCTTGTTTTTCCCGATTGTCTCCGAGTTGTTTGAGCAGCTTTTCCCGCTCCACAAGGCTCTTTTTAGCATCAGGCACCGCGGCCGTAAGTTGATCCAACTCCTCGCCTAATGCCTTAAATTCGACACCAAGTTCCGCCGCCCGTGCTTTGTCGTCAGCCTTGAGCGCCGCTCGGAACGCAATGCGATTCTTCGCCCGCTTCGCAGCCAATTCGCGCAGCCCTGGAACGGCTCCGAAGGCCGCCTTTAGAGCGGGATCGAGTTCCAAAATCCCGACGTTAATCGTCCGCGCCTCGTCCTGCAGCGGCTTGAGGACCGCACGCTGCTCGGCGAGTTCCGGTACGCCCGGAATAATCCGCAGCGGCGTGAGTTGCAGCGCGCCAAAAGCGGCGGCGTAAGCGCACGCTGAGAGCGCCGCGGTCACCAAAGTCGTACGCCGCAGCTCTGGAGTAAACAGGCCGGCCAGACTTGGCCGGGCGAGGGAGCCGGAGGCACGGCGCTCCAACCAGACGCGGGACTCAGGAACAAACGGAAGCAAAAGAGCGATGGGAAGCGCTGGGATAATGCCAGTCATCAGCGTGTAGCGCCACGCAGCGTGCGCATTGAAAACATCAGGGATTGGCAACTCTCTAAATTCATTGGAATGAATTACAATCCAACCATTTAACGCGGTCACCAAAATGCCTCCGAGCGAAGCGAAAGCCTGCGTAAATCCGAGCGCAAACTCGCGCTGCTTCCGATCTTCAAACAACTCCGCCAGCCAAGTAATGGCTGCGATAAACTCAATGCAGACGCCAACGAAGGTGAGGCTGCGGAAAAAAACGAAGCTCGCGAGAGTGGTGGAGAACGCTGCCGCAAACGGCGAAAAAGCGTAAAGAAAAATGCTGGCTGCCATGATGCGCTTCCGACCAAAACGATCAATCAGCCAACCACCCATCAGCCCAAATGTGCCGCCGCACAGCGCAGATATCCACAGCATCCGTCCGGTCCAATCTGTCACCAAGGGATTGTTCGGCGGAAGGCCGAGCAATTCGGCAATGGCCGGAACGCCCACCAGCGGCGTCATCAGTAATTCGTAAGTGTCGAAAAGAAATCCGATGCTTGCAATGATCAGGACAAGGATTCGCGTCCGTGAATCAATCGAAGACGTACCGGAAGAAGTGCTCATGGAGAGGAAAAGAGGGAAAAGAGAAGAAGGTAAACCAACACCACGCCGCCGCACTTCGTAGCACGGCGGCGGCGAGGTGAGATGAGTTACGGCTTGACGGCAGCCTCCACGGGCTTCGCTCCGTCACCCACTGCAAACAGATGAGTCTGAGACGTTAAGTACATGATCCCATTTGCTACGATTGGGGTGGAGAGCACTGGCGCTCCCAAGTTGCACTCGCTCAGAATCTTCTTTTCCTTACTAGAAGCGAAGACCACGAGATCCCCATCCTCATCACCGACGTAAACTTTACCATCGACCACCAAAGTGGAGCCCCACATGTGAGCCTGCATGTCGTGGACCCAGTGCAGTTTGCCTGTGTCTGCGTCGAGGCAGTGCACGAAGCCGGAGAAGTCGGCGATATAGAGCAGACCATTTTCGGGGTCGATTGATACCGTGGAGATGGAGCGTTTGATTCCCTTGTAATCCCAAATGAGTGCAGTGGAAGTCACATCGCCCTCCTTCGTCGGATCGATACAAAGCAAACGCCCAACACCCTCGCCGTGTTCAGGATCCTGACCAACGGCAACATAAACTCGGTCTTTGTAAAACACTGGCGTCGCATTGACTTCGCTAGGTCCTTCCGCCGCAGGGTACTTGATATTCTTGCCGTTCTTATCCTTCTTGTATTCGGGCGGAACGCAATCAAAAGACCAGATCGTCTTGAGTGTGTTGGTGTCGCCTTCTTTCACAGGCTTTGCGTCGAGAGCGTAAAGAACGCCGTCGCCACCGCCGAAAAAGACTTGGGTCTTGCCGTTCACTTTTCCAATGGAAGGTGAGGTCCACTGACCGTGTAGAATTCTGGGCCCAACGCCAGCATTGTCTTCTCCAATGAGTTCGCCGGTATTTTTATCGAGAGCGATGAACGAGGGCGATTGCGGCGAAGGAATGTTCACATGGGTCCAGTCCTGTCCATTGGAGGTACAGACAAAAACGGAGTCCCCTTCGATGATGACAGAACAGTTCGAAGCGTTATGCGGAAACACGCCTAACTCGTCCATCATGTCATACTTCCAAAGAATATCAGCATCTGTGGGAAGCACCTCCACCTTAGGTTTACCCGGACCGGCCACGTACTGCCCCTCATCCATAAAGGGACCTTGATTGCCATTCGCCTGGCCATGTAAATCAAGGCATAAAACCTCACACCGACTCGTCACGACGTACACGCGGTCGCCTTCAACGCAGGGAGAGGAAAGCAGGCCGAGATACTCCCAGTCGTTGACCTTGCCAGATGCGAGCTTCGGAACGGTCAACTGCCATAGCAATGCGCCATCGGACTCGCGCAACGCGTACAAAACCGACTTGTCATCCTTGAACCGCGGGTCACGCGGAGTCGCATTATTGGTTCCCACTAGCAACACGCCCCGCGAGACCACTGGGTTTCCGTACGACTGCGAGCCCAACTTCGCGATCCACTTGACGTTTTTAGTGGTCGCCAAGTCGATCTCCTCCGAGTTCGGCTTAAACTTTCCGGGTTGAATAGCGGATGGCAACCCTTTGGCTGGGGAAAACATATTACGCCCCTGATCGTTGCCGCCCCAGCGTGGCCAATCTTCGGCTGTGGCGGTAAATGCGATGGCGGCAAAGCAGACAATCATGCCAGCAACGGGCATGGAGGAATGTTGGGAGGATTTCATGACAGTAAAAATTAGCGGGTTGCAGTGTTATTCGGGACTACGGAGATATTGTCGATCCAGGCGCGTTGCTCTTGCGGAGTGAAGGAAAACAAGCCGGGCGCACCCTCGGTATGAGCGTGTTTATGAGCCACTTCGATGGTCCAAACGGCAGGCTCTTCCTCGCCTTTTTTCCAGGCTTTGGCTTTCACTGAACCGCTACCATCTGCCGCAACGTCGACTCGCGCTTTGAGGCGGTACCATTGATTAGGCACCCAGGCGAAGGGGACAGATTCACGGAAGCGTTCCTGATTGGAGCTGACTTCGAGCTGCTGGGAGTTTCCTTTTAGCACCACCAGATAGCGTTGGTTGATGAGGCCGATCTCACTCATTTTCCTTTTGTTCCCCTCAGTTAAGACATCCATTTCGAGGGTGTAATTTTTTGAGCCCGGGCGACCGATAAAGATTTGTCCGCGCTGAAATAGCTTGTTCTCAATGGTTTTGCAAAGAGCCTTCGTCCCTCCCTCGCCGGGTGCCTGACGCACTTCAAAACGAAACCGAGCAGCGTTCCACGCCAGAGGCGGATAGGCAAATGCGGTAGGCGGCTCGAAAGTGTTGGGCACAGCGGGCGCGGGCGGGGCATCTGTGCTGAGCGCAAGATCGAATGGTTCGAAGTCCACTTTCAAGGGCAAATCCGGCAGCACGCGTGCGCGCATGGTTCCTTTGATATCCCCATAAGTTGCCTGATATGCGCCCGCACTCGCCACTGGGGCGGGATCTGCGACGAGGCGACCAGTCGCATCAAACCCGCCCTTCATCTGCGCTTTGACCAACGCGGTGGGCGGAATGTAACTCTCAAATGTGACCTTCGAGAGATCCACATTCTCAACCACCGTAAATCCCCTCGCATCCAGAGCGCGCACCCGAACAGACTTGGCTTCAGCTGGACTGAGAATTAATTCGCTTGGGATAATTTGCAAACGAGCGGCAGGGCCGGGCTCGATGGCTGGCCACTCATCGTTGGACTTTACCAGACTGGAACTTGGATTCAGGCCCTTTTTGCCGAAGCAATACAGTTTGCGGTCTGTCTGTACGTAAAGCTTACCGTTGAATGCAATAGGAGATCCATAGCAACGCCCTTCCAGAATGGTCCGAGACAAAATTTGTACATCTGAGTCACCGGGCTTGAGGACAAAAAGTTCGCCATTGCCTCCAGTATCGCCGCTGCCGCTCGCCGCCGCGGACGCAGTGGCATCCGCAATGTACATGGCGACGTACAGCTTGCCGTCCCCGTAAAGAGGGGAACTCTGGCGTTGTTCGGCAGCGAGTTTCTTCTTCCAAATGATCTTCCCATCCTCTAGCTGAACTGCGGCAAGCTCCCCAGTTCCAGTGACTTCATACATGCGATCTCCAACCAGCACTGGCGAACTTGCGAGACTTCCCAAGGGATTACGCCATTGCTCCAACTCTTTGGGCTCGTAGACTTGCGGCTTGCCAAACTCAGGCGGTTTGCTGCCTTGAGGAAGCTTGAAAGAGGCGGTGCGCCCCACCTCGCTCGAATCTAAATTCTCCGATTCGTGCAAAACGATAAGGTTGTCTTTATACCGCACAAGAGCCGCGTTGATTCCGCCCTTCGCACCGGCCTTAGCTGCTGGGAAACGAAACATGGGATCACCAGTGCGCGCGTTTATGCCGATGACCGTCGAGTCGCCTCCAGCTGAAATCAGGACGCGCTTTCCGTCCAACCAGGTTAACAAAGGTTGAGAGAACGTATTGTCCTGTGGACGCTCGCCGGGCGAACTGCTCCACACTAATTCTCCGGTGCGTTTATCGAAGGCGTAAAGCCGATCACCCGCTGCGCCGTTAGCACCCCAGTTTGAGGTAATTCCGCGAGTGATCACCAACTCGTGATCGATCCTAGGAGAAGCCGTTCTGGAGTTCGGAAAGGTCAGACGCCCCAATTCCTCCATGAGCGAATGTTGCCAAAGCAACTGCCCATCCCGCGTGAAGCACGAAAAAAGCCCCTGAGTGCCCTGAACATACACATTACCGGTTTCTGCATCTACCGCAGGACTCGAAGTCGCATAGCGCAGATAAATAGTATCGCTCAGGAAGTCGTTAAAACGATGAACCCAGAGTTGCTTGCCAGTTTCAGCGTCGAGGCACGTTACCGCCTCCTGCAAGTCCGGTCCGTCGCCCTGATAGCCGTTGATGTAAAGACGGCCGTTCGCGATTACTGGGGCGCTCTGGCCAGGGAAGTCGACAGCCCACAAGGGCTTTTTAGCATCGACAACGGAAGGCAGTTGGGTCTCGGGAGAGACGCCGTTTTGAAACGGTCCGCGCCATTCCAACCAACCCTGTACGGGGGTAGCTTTAGTTTTGGAGGCGGGAGGATTATTAGGCTGATCTGGGCTCGTTTTCTTCTCAGCGGCTAGTGTAGTGGAAGTGAGGAGCAGCCCGCAAAGGAGAGAAAAGGGAGGGAGAGAGAAAAGTTTCATGGGGACGAGAGAAAGTGGCGGAGGGAGGGCGATATAGTACGCATACATACTAATCTACGAAAAGGCTTTTTCTTTGCCCCTCTCTTTCCCCACTTTTTTCCGCCCCCCAACCCATATGCAAAACATTCGTTTAGGGCATCCAGTCTGACACGCAACTTCGATCTTACAGACATGGCGCCTTACAATGCGTCACCAAACACTTCGTAAACCTAGTACCTTCACACAGCGATGCATCTCCAAAAATCAGAACCTAACTGTAAAAAATCAGCCACTGCCCCTGACGAAACCGTTCCCCGTTTAGCCTCTATCAAGGAACTGATGCTTTTGGAGGAACGGCGCTTGGAGCTCGAAGCATCACTGGGCTCAATCCGTATACGCATCAACCACTTGCAGACAAACTTAGTGTCTTCGCTACTACTGCTTGGCATAGAAAGTCCCGCTCAAAATGGGCGTGTGCGTCTCAATGAGGCATCCCGTGCCAACGAGACATCAGCGACACGCATGGTACGCGGGCAATTGCGGATGCAAATCATTTCAGCCCTCGAAGCTGTCGGGCCTCAGGGAATCAGCGTACCAGACTTAGCGAGATCATTGGGAATGAAGCCTGTGAATGTACACTCTTGGTTTCATTCAGCCCGCAAACGGATGCCAGAGATTAAGAAATCGGCACCTGGGCACTATTATCTAGACGGTATTCCCGCTTGCATTCCCAACTCAACTCTAAGGCAGAGTCAGCGGATCGTGCGGCGGGGCGGACGTGCTCGGCGAGGGGAGACGACACGCAAGATCATGGAGGTGCTCAACGCAGAAGGGGGCAAGGCGCTGGCGGTGGCAGATATCGCAGCGCGCATCGGTATGCACTGCCGCAACGTCCATGTATGGCTATCGAGTACGGGAAAAAAGAACCCCCTGATTGTGCGTTCTGGCCGAGGGGTTTACCAGATGCTTCAAACTGCTCCTGAGGCAGTGGCGCAATAGTCCGCAGGGAAAGGCAATGTGTTTAAGCGTGCGGCGAGGCAGCGCCCCCCGCGCAGTCTTTACTGAATGCCCATGTGAACGGTTAAGCGCTGGTTATGCTCGAAAGTAGGATCCAAACCCTCTAAGGGTCGCGAGTCGGCGTAACCAGTAATACGAATCACTTGTTCCTTACGAAGATCAAGCGACAAGAGGCGGCGGCGGGCAGCTGCAGCGCGATCGGCGCTCAGCTCCCAAGGGGTGTAGTCTTGGGGAACAGGGGCACCGCGGCCAATTTTCGCGGTGTGTCCATCCAGCAACAGTCTCATGTCGTTCTTGACCGCGATTGTTGCGAGACTTTTGAGCACAAAATCGCCCCACTCCGTTAGTTCAGAGCTGTTGCTCTTGAAAAAGGGTTTCCTCACACGATCATACAACGACACCTTAATCGTGTCGTTGACCAATTTTACATCCGCTGGCTGATAAGCTTCCGATTCCTCAATCTTTAAAAGTTTAATGATCTCATCTGCGATGAACTGAAGATCCATTTTCTTTTTCTTGGCGGCGAGTTCTCCGTTCTTATCCAAGTTTTTCTCCCCGATCGTCTTCGCATCTCCTCCCTGGCCTCCCTGATCTGGGGGCGGCGGCGGGGCGTCGCTCACTTCATCTTCATAAACAATTTTATTGTCATTGGGCTCAGGCGCAATGATCCAGAGCACAATGAAAAGCGCCATCATCGCAGTCACAAAGTCTGCATACGCGACTTTCCAGGCACCTCCGTGATGTTCGTCTTTTTTCTTAGCCATAATATCCCGTAATATGCTGTAAAGCAGCTTGATGACGAAGGAAGCCCATGCGGCTCGCCGTGACCAAACTCAAAGTGAAGTTTAGTAAGAGCACTCCAGCTCAATGGTGCGGCAACAAGAGCAAGTCACAATCACCTTTTCGATACGACCCTCATGCGTAATGACCTCCACGGTGGGCTCTGGGGTCAAGGTATCCTTACCTTCTTTAGAACGCGTCGCGCGCAGCTGCATCTGGGAAGGGTCCACGACACTGCCCGCCTCAAGCAAAGCAGACTTTAAAGACTGAAAGCCCCCACTGCGAGGGAGGCCCGCCATGAAATGTTCGCCCCCAGCGGGCTCACCAAAAGCAAGGCCATCCATTGCGACTCCAGAGTCATAAGGATTAGCGGCTCCGATTTTCGGACGATTCGCGAGATAGCTGTCCATAGATTACTTTTTAGGATTAATGCTGAGGGTGAACAACATGCGGTCATTCTCTTCGGACTCTGGCTCCGTATCCTCAAGAGGCTTGCTGTCCCCGAATCCTGTGACTCGGAAAATTAACTTAGGGGAACAAGCGTAGTTAATGAGGGCGCGTCTGCAGGAAGTGGCGCGATCGATACTCAATTCCCACAAGCCGTAGTTTTTTCTAATAGGCTCTTCAGACTTAGCCACATAACCGTCAATAAATACGTTCAGCTTATTCTTCTCGATGATCCACGAAAGACTTTCCATCACAAACTCGCCCCACTTCGTCAGCTTGGAAGTACGCGTCTCGAAGAAAGGCTTTTTAGGATTGTCAAAAAGCATGATCTTCAGGCCGTCTGAGGTAATTTGGACCTCCATGAGGCTATCATCAGGCTCGTCCTTGTTGATCATCTTCTGGACTTCCTCACTGATTTGCTCGATTTTTTTCTCGATCTCCTCCTGAGTCATCTTGGGATCTTCTTCGTCCAATATCTTCTGTGCCTGTTCGGCGACAGTTGAGCCGCCCCAAAAGCCTGCAAAAGGATCTTTGAACGTAAACTGGATAGCAGCAGCAAGTTTTGGCTTTTCCTTACAAATCCAAAGCACGATGAACAGCGCCATCATGGCGGTGACGAAGTCAGCGTACGCGACTTTCCAAGCACCTCCGTGATGTTCGTCTTTCTTCTTAGCCATGAATCAGGTTTGGGTTCGATCCCACGCGGACCGATGAAACAATGAGAAGCCGTATTACTTTCCAGCGCCCTTGAGAATTTCTTCGAGTTGTTCAGCAGAAGGAACCAAATGGTGATCCAAGCAACGACGAGCGACTTCCACGGCCATCACAGGGTTGAGACCCTGTGCGAAGCCGCACAACCCCTTCATAACAGCAATGAAGTACTGGGACTCTAAATTGTTGTTGGCCTTCACTTTGGCGGCCGTGGGATTCACGAAACCATACGCGCCCAACACCCCGAGCAGCGTTCCGGTGAGAGCTGCTGCAACGCTCTTACCGACCATGGCTGCGCCGGAGTCCACGATGGCCATGGTGTGAATGATCCCGAGCACCGCGGCGATAATCCCCAGACCGGGGAGGGAGTCACCCACCAACTGGAGCAAATGAATAGACTCAGAAAGTTCATGATCATTTGAATCCACAGTGACTTGCATGAGCCCTTCCAACTGATCGGGTTTAATACGACCATCGATGAGGGGTTTTAAACCATTGCACAAGAACTCTAACCGGTTATGGTTCCCCGTGAGGGTCATGTACTTAGAGAAGATAGCGCTCTTTTTCGGATCCAACACATGATCTTCCAACGCGATGAGACCGTTACGACGAGCCGTGTTAAAGATTTCGTACAAAAGCTTTAGCAACTCCTCAGTGTCTTTTTTGGAAACATAGCCGCCTTTGAGCACGCTCATCACGGAGCCGATGAGCCCCTTAATGCCTGCTGGAGAGGATGCAATGACCATCATCCCTAAGGTAAGACCGCCCAAGGAAACGAATTCTGAAGGCACCAACAAGGAGCCAGGATGCCCGCCGGCCATCATAAATCCGATGAGCCCTCCCGCGATTACAATAATGTATCCAATGATTAAGAGCATAAATTTGGTTTGTTAATTCTGTTAAGAAAGCCGCGCAAGCTAAGAACAGCCTGTGTGTGAATCTGCGAAATCCGGCCTTCAGTCAATCGAAACACAGCGGCAATCTCAGATAATCGCATGTTTTCAAAATAATACATCGCCAAAACCTTTCTAGTAAGGTCAGGCATCTTCTGCATCTGAGCAGTCACTAGCTTGATCATTTCGCGCCGCTCTAGGATCTGAAGGGCATCCTCTTGAGTGTCGTCTTGAATACGCTCATGCAGACGGGCGTCCGAAGGTTCATCGCCAAAAGTCTCATCATCCAAGGGAACGAAACTGACTGGCCGGATCTCGTCCAACAAGTTCCAATAAGCCTCAAGAGAAATCTTAAGTTCTTCAGCGACTTCGGTCTCCAAACAAGGCCGCCCCAGCTTCTGCTCCAAAACTTCGACTGCTTCGCGAAGCTTCTTCGCCTTTTCCCGAACGCTGCGAGGCGTCCAATCCATTTTGCGTAACTCGTCGCGGACGGCCCCGCGCACATGAAGCGAAGCAAATCCGGCGAAAGATGTCCCCTGAGAGGGATCAAACTTACGTACCGCAGCCATCAAGCCAATGATGCCGACGTTATACAAATCTTCCAAGTCCAGAGATGGGGGCAAAAAAATCCGCATCCTATCCACCACTGTCTTCACCAGATCAAGATTCGCTTCCAAGAGTTGAGCACGATCCTCGTCTGTCTGATAAGTCTTCACCAAAACAGTTGGTGAGACGATAGCTGGATCAGGCGTCTGCATGGACATAAAACTAAGGCAACGCTAAGAACGCTGTCAGACTTTACGGCGGGAGCCTTCCAACTCCTCATCACTCTGGTCTCCACGGGTAGAGCGCGCTCGATCGGCTATACATCCCTTAAGACCAGCGATATAAGCGGCGTGGAGCATCCTGAAAAGCAAGCCTCCCACCAGACAGCCAATCGAGGCGTCGCGTAAGGCAACAGCAGGTCTGTTTCCTGCGGAATAACTCGCAAATAAAACGACTGCAAAACCAACAAATCCCCCCATTAGAAGAAAGTACTTCATGCGCTTGCAGCTTGGTTAGCAGATTCCAAACCAACTCCGGAAAAGGTTCGAGAAAGTACGGCTTCAAAAACATTTTCTTCGCAATCTCCGGCAATGTTTTGGCCCGTACTTAAGAACATTGGAGTCAGGCCCGAACGCAGCAGAAAGTCCCACATTTTTCCCCAATGCTGAAGTTCGTCCAAATGAGTGAAGACAACATGAGTGCACTCCAAACGCGCACCCACCTCAAAGCAACGTCTTATGAGCGAAGGATCATATGCCGCGTTAATCACAATGGCGCGGGCGGTAGTGAACAAGGGAGTGAGGGCGGAGCGGATCTCCACCAGCTCGTCCTCGGCCCAAAGGCCGAAGCCCGGCAAATCGATGTACAAAGTGCGTCCGTGCCCTGGGGTGGGAGCCTCCACTGCAGCACGTATGTAGGTGGCGCCCAAGGCTTCGCAAAAAACCGACAAGGCGTCGCCGGGGTTCGCTCGATCGAGGTCCAGTTTCAAGGCGGCGGGTTTTTGGCCGCGCATAAAGACGTCCATCGCCAATCGCTTGCAAAGCGCGGTCGTCTTCCCAGAGCCCGCTGGGCCCACAAAAGCGACGCGATCGCCGAGGGGGCGACGGGGGATGGTGCGAAACTCCGCCCTCAGGAAGCCGCCGACTTCTGGCAGGGAGCGAGCGAAGGGCATTCCTTCTATGGTGCTCCAAGCTGGATACATCTGGAGCCTGGAAAGCACTTGTTTAGATATCCCGCCGGCTTCAAGCAAACGGCACAGACGACTGCTGGAGCTGTAGGATGATTCAGAGACCCCGTGATCGAGCGACTGGGCAGCCTGCCGAGGCATTTCCGTAACAATCGTACGAGCCTGAGGCACGGAGTCGTGCTGTGGAGAGACAGGCCCGTTTCCATGTGCGGGCACCGGCGCCGGAGCTTCCCCGACTGCCGCAATTACCTCCAATTTAGGAGACTGCAAAAACCGAGCCAAGCCCTTCCCCTCGACTTGGCGCACAGAGACCACTCGGGCACGAGAGCCGAAGCGCTGGCGCAGCACGCTGACGGCCTCTTCAGCAGAGCCGACCACGAATCGGTAACGTTGTTCAGACATAATTTACAAGCGAGTAGCTAAAAGTTTCGCAAAAAATGCGGTTTTAAGAATTGAACTTAATTTCTCTATTTTACAAGTGCGGGCTCCTTAAGTTTTGTGAAAATCAGCATTCAAAATCTACTGATCCAGCAGCACCAGACTCTATTTTTACAATCAGAGAGGGATTTAATGTTCTAAAAATTCGTTCGGAAACGATCTTCGAAAGTCCCCTGAAACTACCGCTCCATCCATCACTCCAAGTATCAGACAGCACTTAGGCAACTGTTAAGCAGCAGCGGCCATGGCGGAAGGCGGCATGAGAATACCGACATTCTGAATCTCAGTTTGCGAAGGCAATTCCTGGTATGAAAGCACCACCAACTTTGACAGGGACGGCTCAAAGAATCTCCGGAAGGCCAATCTCAACTCCGAGGTCGTAATCAGCACAGGGTTGAGCCCCTTTTCCGCCAACTCTGTCATCCTTCTGGAGAGCTCATGGAGAAGGTGTTGCGCCATCTGCGGATCGATCACCAAACCGACATCAAATTGGGTACGATGAACCTTGGTCGTCAACATTTGCTCCAATCGGGGCTCAATGGTGATCGCCTTCAAAATACCAGGCTCCGACTCGTACTCTGCGACAAAATAGGTGCCGAGTTTGCGCCTGACGTGTTCGGAAAGTTCGTCTGGGTTTTTGGTCACGGCAGCCACGTCGCCCAAATTTTCCATGATGGAAGGGAGGTTCCGGATCGAAACGCCTTCGCGCAACAGGTTTTGCAACACACGCTGGACTACACCCACCCCTAGCGGCTCGGGCACGACATCGCTCACCAATACCGGCTGGGTTTCCTTCAAAGAGTCTAGCAAGGTCTGCACGTCCTGGCGGCCAAGGATCAGATACGAGTGACGCTTCATCGTCTCGGACAAATGCGTGATGAGCACGGAACTAGGATCCACCACGGTGAAGCCGTGGATTTCTGCGGTGCGCCGTTCGTCGTCGTCCACCCAAGTCGCTTTGATCCCGAAGACGGGCTCCACGGTCGGCACGCCGCGCAGTGCCACGGTACTGTTGGAAACATTCATCGCCAACCAGTGCTTGAGTAGGACTTTGCCACGGGAAATCTCGCGACCGCGCAAGAGGAAGCGGTACTCGGAATTCTCGAGATCCAAACTGTCGCGGATCGCAATCGGAGGAATGACGATGCCCATGTCCCGGGCGAAGTTGCGGCGCACGCCGGTCACGCGATCGAGCAAATCGCCGCCGGTCTTTTTGTCGGCGAGCCCCACCAAACCGAGGCCGAGTTCGATACAAAGGACATCGACCTCCATGAGCTTGCGGAATTCGTCGGAGATCGGGCGCGGCTTGGAGTCTCCGCTTGCCCCGCTGCCAGTCGCGGCGGTCGGCGCGCCCTGGGTGAGCATTTTGCCCGTGCTTGCCACTGCCTCGAGGGATGCCCTCTCGGTTTCCTCCATCTCAGCCTTCTTTAACCTCCAAGCCAGAATCCCCAGAGTCACCCCAAGAGTGAGGAAAGGCATCACCGGCATGCCAGGCACAATCGCGAAAATGGTCATCATCCCAGCGGCGATCCCCATTGCGCGCGGGTAGAAGGTCAACTGTTTGGAGAGATAGCTGCCCAAATCGGAGTCTTCGGAGGCGCGCGTGACTAAAATACCTGCGGCCAAGGAGACAATGAGCGCTGGGACTTGAGCGACCAAACCATCCCCGATGGACAACAGCGTGTACTGCTTTAGGGCGTCTGCGACGGGCATCCCCTTCTGGACTACGCCAATCACGATGCCCCCGATGATGTTGATTAAAGTAATGAGAATCCCCGCGATGGCATCGCCTCGCACGAACTTGCTGGCCCCGTCCATGGCGCCGTAGAAATCGGCTTCCTTCTGGATTTTAGCGCGGCGACGAGTCGCAACGCCTTCTTCGATGATCCCGGCATTGAGCTCAGCATCAATCGCCATCTGTTTGCCTGGCATGGCGTCCAAAGTAAACCGCGCGGCAACTTCCGCGATACGCCCAGCGCCTTTAGTGATGACCATAAAGTTGATCACCACCAAGATCAGAAACACAACGGCACCAACGACATAGTTACCGCGCACCACAAAGTCTCCGAACGCCTGAATGATAGCCCCCGCATGACCGTCCACCAAGATAAGCCGAGTGGAGGCCACGTTAAGGGCCAGTCGGTACAAGGTCACGGAAAGCAGCAAAGTCGGGAATCCCGAGAAGTCCTCCGGTTCCTTCACGTAGACGATAATCAGCAAGATCAGTAGGGAGATGGCAATGCTGGTCGCCAAAAGGAGATCCAGCAACATCGGCCCGACGGGCACAACCAACAGGACCACCGTCCCAAAAAGGGCCGCTACGAAGGCAATGTCCCCTTTCTTCAGACTGGCAAACAGTCCTGAAGGTGATGGAAAGGCGAATTCGTTCATAAAGTAGCCCTATACAGATAAGCAAACCGCGTGCTCAAGACTGGTCTCTCTTGCGTTGAAGATCGTGAAAATAATCGCGATGCGTTCTATATACAAATGCAAGTATTTCAGCTACAGCACGATACAAGTTTACAGGTATAATATTTCCTACCTTACCAAACTTATACAACATTCGCGCTACGGGCGGATTTTCCACCATGGGGACGCCGTGTTCCAAAGCAACGGCCTTTAGACGCCGGGCAAAAGCCTGCTCACCCTTGGCGATAACGGTGGGCGCAGACTCCTTATTTTTGTCGTAACGCAACGCAACGGCGAAATGAACTGGGTTGGTAATGACGACGTCCGCCGTCTGGACTGCGGCGAGCATTTGGCGCTGTAGAAGGCGGCGGGCCATGGCGCGCAAGGCGTTCTTGATCTTCGGATCGCCTTCGGACTGCTTCATTTCGTCCCGGACCTCCTGTTTGGTCATCATCAACGACTTTTTGATCCGGAAATACTGATAGGTGTAATTAGCGGCGGCGATCATTCCAAGGGCGAGGATGCATCTCCAAAGCAAGACAGTCGCCGAATCGGTGATAAAAGCGCCCAAGCGTTCGATAGGCACCGGGGTATAGAAAATGGGGTCGCTCATCACCTTGGCGAGACCAGCCCAAATCACCCAACCCACTGCGAGCAAACGCGCGGTTTCCATGATGACCCGCGCGACGCCTTGCATGGAAAAGAGTCGCTGCAAACCGGCGACAGGATCTAGGCGGTCAAATTTAATATCTAACACTTTGGGTGTGAGGATAAAACGGGTTTGCGCGCCACCCATCAATACGGCGGCGATGAAGCACACAATCGCCGTGGGCAATAGCAGTGAAAGAAGTGTCTTCAGCGCATCTGGCCCCCATATTCCAGCGGCCTCTGGGCGGATTTCAGACATTCCGAGGTGGGAAAAAATTCCCACAGCAAGCGACGCCACGTGTTCCGCAATCCCCTGCCCCATCACGGAGATACCCCAAAGCACTGCAGCGAGCAGGGCGACGACCTGAAGATCCGGCGCACGGGCGAACTGCCCCTCGGCCTGAGCCTCGGAGAGCCGCTTTTCCGTCGGTTCCTCTGTTTTATTTTGTTCGTCAGCCATGCCTGAGCCAGTAGTGGAAAATGATCAGTTGAGATGCTTTGCGGATCAGGGAATCAGTTGGAGCATGAGCTCAGAAGACTTGTTGAGAGTCTGCAGAATCAGTTGTGCGGAAAGCGTGAGCGTGAGCCCCAGCAAAGTCAGACCCACCAAAATTCGAACAGCAAAGCTTTCACCGAACACGTTTAAGGACGGCGCCGCCTTTCCCAGGATCGAAAACGTCAGTGAAATAATAAAGTTCACCGCCACTAGGGGAGCGGCCATTTGGAGTCCAAGTAGGAAAATTTTGCCTGTTGAATGCACCAGCAAAGTTCCCGCGCCGTCATTCCCGCGAAACAGTCCGATCGGGGCGATGTCGTAACTTCTCAAAAAAGCGGCGAGAACGGCTTGATGGGCGCCGGAGACAAGGAAGAGCATGGAGCCAAATGCCATTAACAGCTGACCAACAGAACTTTCAGAGGTGTCGCTCATGGGGTCGATCTGTTGACCCATGGTAAAACCTAACTCCCCAGAAATGATATGGCTGGCGATTTCAACGGAGTGCAGCACCAAGCGCGTGGCCCAACCCATCATCAACCCAATGATGCTTTCCACCAAAAGGGCGACGACTAAATCCCCCAACGTCTTGGGCAGGGCGTAGGTTCCGGTGCGCATTAAAGCGACTACCAGCGCCAAAAAGAACGTAATCATCAACCGCACGACAACCGGGACCGCTTTTGAAGAAAAAACCGGTGCTATCAACAATACCCCAGAAGCTCGGATTGCCGACAGAAACCAAAGTAGCATGAAGTCTCCGCTAAAGAATGGCATGAGAATTTCTGGCTTGGCTAATAATCAGACAGTATCGCACAGAATCAGACAGCGTCCGTGAAAATAAAGAGCTCCTGCGCGACACTTTAACGCGCGGCTTCGGGTAGGCGATTCAGGAAAGTGATCGTAAAGTTCATCAACGTCTTCAAAATCCAAGGCCCCGCCACAACCATTGTGATCCCAAGAGCAGTGACCTTCGGAATGAACGATAAAGACGCCTCCTGAATGCTGGTCACCGCCTGCAACAAGCTAACGACCAATCCCACGGAAACGGCCACCAAAAGAATCGGGGCAGCCACCGTGAGGGCGACGGTCACCAGATCTCGTAAAATATCAACGGACTGTTCAATAGTCATGCGGCAATACGGCGATAGGGTGAAGTCGACTGACGAGACTGACTAGGAAACAAAACTTTGCACAAGGGAACGCACGATGAGATGCCACCCGTCCACCAGCACGAAAAGCAGCAACTTGAAGGGCAGGGAAATCATCATGGGCGGCATCATCATCATGCCCATAGACATCAGCGTGGCAGAAACCAAAAAGTCGATAACAAGGAAGGGAACATACAAAAGAAACCCCATTTGGAAAGCGGTTCTTAACTCGCTTAAAATAAACGCGGGAACCACCACGGTGATGGGCAAATCTTCGGTCTTCGTCGCTCCTTGGCCAGAGAGACCGAGGAAAAAGTCAACTTCCGCGGGGCGCGACTGACGGAGCATGAACGCCTTCATGGGAACAGAAGCTTTTTCCGCAAACTGAGCGGTATTGATTTGCTTGTTCATATAAGGCTGAAGCGCCTCCTCGTTAACCCGCTTTGCAGTGGGCATCATGATGAACATCGAGAGAAACAGGGACATGCCAACCAGAATTTGGTTGGAAGGCGCTCCCTGCAAACCGATGGCGCCTCGGATAAACCCCAGCACAATGACGATGCGGGTGAAGCTCGTCATGAGCAAGAGGAAAGAAGGCGCCAGCGTGATAAGCGTCATCAACACGACGACCTGGATTGCCGTGGCGACGTTGGCGGGGTCGTCTCCACCGCCTCCCAGCGACAGGGTCAGAGAGGTGGGCGCGGCACCGGACGCTGGAGCTTGAGCATAGACGGAACCGCCCAACCCGCACAAAAGAAAGGCGAGCAGCAAGCCTAGGCCTAGGCACTTGCAGAATATATGTGAAGGATTACCGCGGGACGGAAGCACGGGCTTCACTGCCCCTACGGAGCAATTGTTTCCTCTTATTTCAATGGCGGTCTGGGTCATTTTACTCCCTCAGGAAATGGGTGTTTCGGGCTTATCCCCGATATTGGGCTGGAGCAATTCTTGAAAGCTTCCGGCCGGCGGTGCTGGGTCTGAATCTAAGCCGCTCAAATAGTCGATACGCCCTGGACAAACGCCCAGAAGAAAGCGACGTCCTTCGTATTCAGCAACCAAGAGATACTGCCTGTTGCCCACGGACTTGGTTTCCTCGATGTGCAATTTACGCTGGCCCTTGGAACCGGCGGCGAAGACCATGGGAAGACTTCCGCGAAAGAGAAGCGCCAAGCCAGCAGCAAGAAGCACCAAAATCGTGACCACGTAACCAACCATTGAAATGCTGTTGGAGGGCGTCAAAGCGACGCCTGCACCCAGAGAGCCCGCCTGGGCGGACCCCGCCGTCACTGCGCCAAATACGCGGTCCGCGCTGTTGTCGACGCTTTGGGCTATTCCACAAAACTGGAACGCACCCAACAGCCCCACCTGCAACAGCAGCGTTAAGCCAGCGGTCCAGCAGCTCTGGGAGAGCACTCCAAACCGTGTGGCGCCGGCCATAAGACAAAAACGAGCTGGCAAACGGCTTACCCAAGAAGGGCGAGGAGCCGCGCTGCCGCCATTCGTTAGGCTGGCCCGCCAACCATGGTGGTCACCTTGATGGCGAATTTTTCTTCCACGACGACCACTTCGCCTAAAGCGATCAGTTTATCGTTAATATATAGTCCCACTGGATCATCCGCCCGTTGCCCAAGCTGCACAACGGTGCCAGACTGTAATTCGAGCACGTCACGCATCGCCATTTGACAAGAGCCAAGCCGAACGGAGAGTTGCACCTTCACATCCAAGACGGTGCTTAATCGAGAGTCATCGAGCGTGTTTACCATAACCTGTTCCTTTACCTTATTCCTTTACGATTCGTTCGTTTAAATGCACAGCGAGAAAGCCCTCTTCCACGCCTATAGTGCCGTAAAATTCTTCTGTCTGAGAGATGATTACTTTCGTCTGATCAATTAACTCCTGCGGGAGATGGATCAAGTCACCCGGAGCGATAGCGGCGGCCTCTTGCAGCGTGATTGTGCGTACATCCCACCCCGCCATAATCGGAACCTCGATCGCGGCGTAAGGCGAACGCCAGTGCATGGGCTTCTGCTTTACCTCGGGCGCAGCTTTAGCAGCGGGCCCAGTCTCACTAGTCAACCCATCAAGCATGCTGAAGGGCACCCCAATTTGGAAAACTTCTTCGGATTCGCCCACAATGATCTGACACTTAAAAACAAAACAAGGCGTATCATCGCCGGCAATCTGCAAAAATCTGCAGCCCGTCTCATGCCCGACAATACGCGGCTTGCAGGACGTTTCAAACAACTTGCTCCACTCCCGTAAGATCATTAAGACCACGTCATCCAACAGCGCGATCTCAATCTCAGTCGGGTTACGATCCACGTCCTTTGCATTGCCAGTTCCCCCCAAAAGACGGTTCGCAATCGAGATACTTGTTGAAGGACGTAGATCTAAAACGCCCGCTCCATCGAGGCCTTCAAACTGGAAGACCGTCAAATGGGTGGGTTGCACAACGCCTTCACAAAACGTTTTGAAGGGAATGCTTGAACACCGCACCGACTTTTTTGCACAGGTAACGTCCATGCGCAAAAAGGTTGCCAAGCGAGCCGACAAATCAGCCGCGAACTTTTGGTGCTGAATTGAGAACTGCGTCGTATCCTTCTGAGAGAGGAGACCCGGTTGACGAAAATTGTACGACGTAACCGTCGACGAATCCAACTCACGCAAGTGGCCTTCCGAAGAATAAACGGAAATGAAACTCAACCCGGCGGGGGCCGGTACGGCGAGATCTTCTACTTGTGGTTCTTCCTCTGTCTCACTCATTGAATCAGCAATTCCGTAAGAAATATTTGCTTAACTGTGTTGGAGTTCAGCGCCCTGTTGAAGTTTGCCGCGATCTCGCTGCAAAGCACGGTCTTGGCGTTGAGCGCCTCCATGTCTGCCAGCGAACGAGCACGCAGCACTGTGATGACTGTATCGCGCAACTTAGACTTATTTTCGTCAACGATCTGGCGAATCTCAGCGTCATCGCTGACCACAGAAAAAGTGCACTTCACGTACTTGGTACCCAGCGAGCCCGTGAGACTGGAAACCACGGTGGGAAAATCAATTTCCCAACCTGATTTGGTCTTCTTTGCCGCATTCTTGTCCGGCTTTTCAGCGGCACCATTATCTGCGTGACCGCCGCCTTCTTTCTTCTCAGCTGGCTTGCCATGCCCGTCGTCTTTTTTCTCCGCTGGCTTCCCGTGACCGTCGTCTTTCTTGTCGGCTGGTTTTGCGCCGTGGCCATCGTCCTTCTTGTCAGCCGGCTTGCCGTGGCCGTCATCCTTGGCAGCCTCAGCCGGAGCTCCCTCAGCGCCTTCACCTTCACCTGACTTCAACGCCTCAAACTTTGCAGCAATGTCAGAGCGTATGCCCGGCACGATAGCAAACTTCACCATCGCGAAAGAGACCAAAGGCATGGTCACCACCACGATGATCAGCGGCAGCATCGAGGCCTTCGCGGGTTTCGCAGGGGCAGCACCAGGTTGGCCGGGTTGCTGTTCTAGCGATGGATCAATTGCTTCGTCAGCCATATATAGTTTCTTTGGAGGGAGAGGCGGGTGGTAAGGAATTAAGTGTCACGCCGCAGGATCATTTTATAAGCTAACCTGCGGCGCGGAACCAACTAGAAACTAACTTAGCGCTTCAGATTGACCGTTTCTTCAAGCATCGAGTCCGTGGTCGTGACGACGCGTGAAGCAGCTTGGAAGGCACGCTGCGTAGTGATCATCGACGCAAATTCCTGCCCCAGATCGACATTGGAAAGCTCAAGCGCACCGCCATTGATCGCGCCCAAACCGCCAATAGCAGGCTTGAGATGATCAATGTTGGAGTCCACGAACGCTCCGTTGTAAGGCCCAGCGGTGTCGATGCCAGAAAAGAGGTTATCCCCTTCACGAGTCAACGCGCCTGGATCCTTGAAGGTCTGGAGCAATACGGAGCCGCAGTTGAAGGTCTGTCCATTGGATAGGACCACGTTGATGTCCCCGCCGGAGCCGACGTTAAAGGTACGGATACGAGGTGCGGAAGCCTGCGCCGAAGCCAAAGGAATGCCAGTCAACGCGACGCCATTGGTGCCGTAGAACACGTAATCCGGAGGATTGATCCCCGTGGCATCGTAGCTGAAGTTAACGCGCAAATCACCCACCTTGTTGGCGGTCTTGTAGTTGTTACCCAAGCTGAAAACTACAGGATCGTAGCTGTCTACCGTGGGGCGCTTGCTGAGGCTCACCGTCTGGTCTCCGAATCCGGTGCGCACCGCGCCGTACGAAATGGCAGAGGGATAAACCGCAGTACCATAACTCAGGGTTAGGCCAGTTGTGAGGGAACCTGTGTACAGGCTGCTCAGTGTGATTCCAGTTGTTGAGTCGATACTCTGAATGGTTGTACCCACAGGGATACCATCTCCAGCCACCGCATCTCCGACCGACAAATTCGCCACATCCGTTGCTGACAGAACTATAGACGTAGTCTCTGCTGATGCGTTTATAGTTATCGCTCCACTCGCAGCCGAGAGCTCCACCGGAGCTGCGGCAAACAACGAAATCGGAGTGGTTCCGTCTACATTGAGATTGGTCGAGTCAATGTATCCCACGTAGGCGGTCCCGATGCCTTCCGCAGAAATTTTCATTCCCACTTGGATGTTCGTAGCGTCGGGAAGGTTTAGAATGTTCTTAGTTGGATCCAGCGTCTTCCCACCTGCAGCGACTAGTGAACCCGCTCCACCCAAAGCGCTGGTGAGTGCGTTGGAGATTGTAAAAGACACCCCGTCGGCAGCAACACTGGTAACAGTCGTGCTGGAGGGGATACCATTCCCAGACGCAAGGATCATTCCGGGAACGAGACCTTCCGTGCTGGTAACGGTCAGCGTTGTCGCCGCCAAAGCTCCAGACGCGTTTAGCAAAGTAAGCGAACTCGGAGACGCCGGAATCAACTTCTTATAATTGCCGGTAGTCGTCTGAATCGTTGTCCCTGCACTGATCCCGGGCCCGTTAATCGACATACCTATAAAAGCGTCAGGACGATCGTAATTCGCTGGGAAAGTGAGAGTCAAATTTCCAGAGTCGACGGTCTTTTTGCTGAGAGTGATCGTAATCCCCGTGCTTGCGGATGTTTGAGTGCACACATTACTCAAAGTAATGGTAGGAGTCGCGCTCGAGATCGTATCTATTTTGGTAATGGTTGTCCCAGCGGGGATGCCATAGCCAGTGATGGGCATACCCACCTGTAATTCAGCTGCATCCTTCGAGGTTGGGACGTTGATCGTGTAGCTCCCCAACGTCGTCGTGGCGGTCTTAGTGAACTGCTGCAAACCCGGAGGAATGGTGACAGAGGCATTGTCCTGGGGGCCCATAACATTGTAGCCCCCTGTGGTGGTATCGTAAATCACCTTCGTGCTCGCGCCGATTGCGCCCTGCACGTAGTAACCCTGCTGGGTCACGAGATACCCGTCTGCGTCCACACGAAAGTTACCAGCACGGGTCACGAAGTACTGACCCGTCTGAGGGTTGCGCACGCGGAAGAAGCCGTTTCCAGCGATACCCATATCACTGTTGGTGCTGGTGGTCTGGATGGTTCCTTGGGAGAAAACCGCTGCGATGGACTCCACCTGAACGCCGCCACCCACTTGGGTTGGGGGAATCTTGACTGCAGTGGCGTTTTGGTTCGGAACCATCGGACGCAACAAGTTTGAGAAAGTGTCAGCGTACTGAGCTTGGGCAGTTTTGAAACCGACCGTGTTAACGTTCGCGATGTTATTGGAGACCACTTGGATCCCTTCAGCGTAAGACTTAAGGGCGCTGACCCCGACATTTAGAGTAGATACGAGAGACATAAGATTAGAAGTAAGTTAAGGAGAGGTTGGGGTTGGGATTTAGTTAGTGGTGCCAGTGGTCTGTTCGACCTGAGTAATGTTGTTCGCGGTGTAATCTTTTCCGTTCACAGTGACCGAAGTCACACCGCTGGCGAGCTTCACTCCGCTGACGATGCCCGTGACGCCAGCGCCGCCGTCGTTGATGGTGACGAACTTTCCGAGGTAGGATTGCGCGGAAGAGAAGCCGAGGCTTTGAGAAAGATTAGTGACCGTGGTGTTCAACTCCTTGGTTTGTTCCAAGGCAGAGAACTGAGCCATCTGCCCCATGAATTCCGCGTCAGACATCGGCTTCATGGGATCCTGATTTTGAAGCTGAACGGTCAAGAGCTTCAAAAAGTCATCCTGACTCAAAGAACTCTTATTCTTCTTGATGGTAATACCCTCAAGCGCCTTCTGAACGACTGGGTCCAGCGCAGTTGTATTCGTGCTTCCTGTGACGGATGATGTGGTACTCATGATGTTAGATGGAAACTGGGAGAACTAGACTTGGACGAACTTCGCAAACTTAAGCGTAAAGGGACTCCACTGAGGGTTGCGAGGGAGCAGCGGAATCAGAGGCTGGAAAACCTTTGGTGGCTTCGGAGGAGGCGGGGGCGCGGAAATCGCGACTCAAGGAAGCCGAGGCGGCGTTGTTCTCCATCTGCTGCCGACGATCGCCGCCACTCGTGCCATTTTCTGAAAAGTTGCCTGTTCCAAAGTTAGAGCTCCCTTCAAAGGAAGCATTTACTACTTTGAGATCGGCAGATTCCTTCGTCACAAAGCCATTCCATTGGGCCTCGATAGACTTTAAGAGCGTCTGGGATTCCGAACGGAAAGATGCCTGCAAACCAACGGAACTCATTCGCAGCTCGACCCCTAGGGAGGAGCCATCCTCAAGACGAACCTCCACAGAAAGATGGTTTGGATTCTCAGAACGAGCGCGCTGCACTGCATCCTGAACAGTCCTCCATACTTCACCGGCCTTCACCTGAACAGGAGGGAGAACCGTGGGCTTGGATTTCACTTCAGGAGTATGGAGATGGACGGGCGCCGAAATCAGCGTGTCCGATGAGGAAAAATCCACCGCGCGGGAAGACGTGTCCTCTGAAGAAACAAGGGCCGTTTCGACAGTCGACTGCTCCTGAATTGATGTGTTTTCCTTTGCCACAGCCCTTCCATTAGCACCTAGCGTGCCATGTTTGGTTTCTGGGGCTGGGACGGCGCTTTCTGGCGCAGAATCTGAGGTCGGAGCGGCCTGCTTCGGCTGAGCCTGTGTTTGCTGGGTGTTTGACTGGCCTTGGAAATTGCTTTGGCCGCCATTTGACGCTTGTTCGCCAATAGGTTGGGGCTGAACAGGCGCTGCGGGCAAAACTTCAGATTGGCTGGTGCCAAATGCCGTGTCAGTGCTTACCACAACTTCCGACTTGGATGAATCTGCCTTGGGGGCGTTCCGCGCAACTTCTTGAGCTGCAGCGAAAAATTCGCCCACGGCGTTTGTTACCGGCTGGGCTGCCTGAGAAACCACAGCGGCCTGGAGCTGTGAATTGGGTAATGCAGCTGTTGCGGCAGTGACGGCTGTTAAATTAGAATTTGGAGAAATCTGCACTGAGGCGAGTGGCACGGAAACCCTCGGCAACTCCTTCACCACGGGCACCACCAGACGTGCTAACGATGCGATGCTAGCATCAAGCGGCGCACCAATTTGCACAGGAGCAGCAAGCGCACCTTGGGCGGCTAACACAGACGACTGAGCTTCGGTCTCTTGGGAAGCCGTGCCGTTGAGCGCCTGCAAGGCCGTCCAGTTTTGCTCAGCTGAGAACTGGGCGCGTGACTGCTTCGCCACGGCATCCAAGAGCAATGGGGAGATTTGGATTGTCACGCTTCCTTGATCCGCAGACGGAAGGAACTGTGGGAGCAGAGCGGCTGCAGATGAGTCGTTCGCGGGTTGGTTAGCAGGCTGGTTGGCGAACTGAAAAGACGTCTGAGCGGTGGCTGATTGAACAGGAGCGTCTGCCTGCGGTCCGGCAGGTTGGCCAACTGCGGCGGACTGGATATTTTTGCCGAGTGTAGCGTTTGAGTTGCCGGACGTTAAAGAAGCAATCCCAGAGGCGCGAAACTTATCTTGGAACGCAAGCAAGGCCGCGTCGGTTATCGGCGAGGTGGATGAGGCTGAGGTCGTTAGCGCGGATGACGACGGCGCTAGAGCGGATGGCAAGGAACCGAGCAAATCGGAAGTAGCCGAGACGAGAGCGACAACGGGAGCCGCATTGGTTGATTGAGTCGCTTGAGCCCCCTGGGAAAGCGCAGCGATTGCAGCGGCAGCAGCAGCCTCAAGCGCAAGTTCGGTGGGATCCTGAAGGCGGGGATCAGAAGGAAGCTGGTCGGCGTGCAGGGAGTCCTTGAGGGACGCATCTTTCTGAGACGCGCTGTCCTGCGCTTTTTGCGAGGCACTCAAAGCATTGCCCTGCGCAGCGGATTGGGAGCTCGCGTCATTCTGCACGGATTGCGCCGCTTGAGCGGCACGGTCAGCGCGGTCGGAAGCAGTCACCCTAGAGGATTGCGAATCCTTGCGGGCGATCGAGTTTGCTTTCGTCGCCGGATCTACTTGCCCAACGCCAAGAAGTTTACTGAAGCCGCTTGGATCGTTCTGATCGAGTCCAGTGACATTATTAGTGACGCTGCGATCAGCCTTCTCCGCCTTAGGAGTTTGGAAGAAGCTCGCTACGAAATTGGCCTGCTCTGGATTAGAAACTTTCATTGTGCGACCTCTTTTTTAATTGCCCTCATCAAGCGCAGTTTGTCTGAAATACGAGCGGCGCGCTTGGACGGCGGTTCGTCGTTAGACTTGTCGGGCATTTGACCCATGGCTCCCAAGATGAGCGCCACACGCTCCGGTTTCATTTGAGAAAGGATTTTCACCACGGTATTTTCGTCTAACTCGCGGAGAATGGGCACCGCATTAGCTGGCGGCATGATAGTATAGGTCGACACCAACTTTTTAAGATTGTCTTTTTCGTTGTCAGAAATCTCAACGATTCGAGCCTCCAAATCTTGGCGCAACTTCGTCACCTCAGCTTTGACTCGCTCGACTTCCTGTCTTTCAGCCGTGACTTGAGAGGACAGCGCGGCCAGATCCTTTTGCTCTTCCAAAATGTTTTGGCGCTCGCTTTTAAGCTCGGTAATGAGCTCATCTACTGCCGCGGTTTTAAAGTTCCAAACACTCGCACGCTTTGCATTTGCGTACGCGTTAGTCATGTTTTTATAAGCCTCATCAGCGTCAGCATCCGCTTTTTCCTGACGTTCCTTTTCTTCCTTCGCTGCAACTTCAGCGGCGCTGGGTTGCTTTTCCGGAAGACGGATAGTCGACTTGAGCTTAGCGACTTCCATGTTTAAGAAAACAAAGGAGCACGCCGCGTTTACAACGAAGGCAAGGACAGCTAAAAACCAAGGGGCAGCCAGCATAATTAAAAGGTAAATTCAGTTTCCCAAGGCATTCCGGCTCTCCCAGAAACCCTATTTCTAATAGCCATCTCTTCTACAGATTCTTCAGCGTCGCGCAAACTGGCCCCACTACGAACCGCGACCCAACGGGTGGAGATTAAGTCATCCACTGCTTTTTCTTCCTGTCGCATGACTTCAAAATTGTGATGCTCTTTATGTCGGCTTTTCAACTTATCGAGCATCTGAGTCTTTTGCCGAGCCTCCATCCAAACATTGAAGCGAACTTTCTGTAGTTGATCCGCGCGCACGAGTCGCTGGGTTAAAGTGTCACAAAAAGAACGCTGCTGTCTGATGGCTTGCAGATAAATCAACTGATCATCCTTGCTGGAGGTTCCTTGACGTTTCGTGGCGAGCGTGTCCTGTAAAATCTCCAAATCACCGAGGCCAGCCTCTAAAGAGAGAAATGTACGGTTATAGAACGCTACCGCCTCTGCATAAGAGTCTTTCGCCACGTCTTCCTCACGGGAACGCAGATTCAAGACAGTCTCTAAACTAAACTTGAAGGCTTTCATCTCTCTACAGATCAAACAAAAAATTGAATAGGCTTAAACGAGGCCAGAGACTTTCTGCCAAGCTTCCTCACGGGTGGTTTTGGTCCCCATAGGTTGCCGGAGAAACTCCATCATTGGTTCATAGCGCTCAATGGCATGATCCACCTTGGGATTCGATCCGCGAGCATAGGCACCAATGGTGATTAAGTCTTCGTTTCTACGATATACAGCCAGCAAGTCTCGGGCCCGCGCCGCGAGAAGATATTCAGATTCTGAACAAAGATCACGATTCAACCGGCTAATGCTCTCCAAAACGTCGATCGCTGGGAAATGATTCGCTGTAGCCAACTGTCGCGTCAGCACGATATGCCCGTCCAAAATCCCTCGCGCCGCATCAGCGATGGGCTCGTTCATGTCATCACCCTCGACCAAAACAGTGTAGAACGCGGTAATCGCCCCCACTTCACCGGAGCCGGTGCGCTCCATAAGCCTCGGTAACATCGCAAACACCGAGGGCGTGTAACCCCGGCTGCTGGGCGGCTCCCCGATGGCCAAGCCAACCTCCCGCTGCGCCATCGCAAAACGGGTTACCGAATCCATCATGAAAAGCACCTGCTTGCCCTGATCCCGAAAATGTTCCGCAATCGCGGTAGCCGTAAAGGCTGCACGAAGACGCACAAGAGCCGGCTGGTCTGATGTGGAAACAATTACCACGGACCGCTTTAATCCTTCCTCACCCAAATCTTTCTCCAAAAATTCGCGCACCTCTCTGCCGCGTTCACCCACCAGTGCAATCACGTTCACGTCACTTTGCGCACCGCGTGCCATCATCCCGATGAGCGTCGATTTGCCGACGCCGCTGCCGGAAAAAATGCCCATGCGCTGCCCACGGCCCACTGGGGTAAAAACGTCCAACGCTTTGACTCCCGTGGAAAAGGGCTCCATAATACGTTGCCGCAAAAGAGGATGGGGCGGAGTGGCTCGCAGCGGAACCGTGGGCATCGCGGGAAGCGGACCTTTACCGTCTATCGGTCGCGCGAGCCCGTCAAGGACACGACCGCGCAGTGACGGCCCCACTGGCACGCCAGTGGCGTAGGTCGTCGCCATGACTTCCGAACCGACCCGAATCCTATCCATCTCTCCTAATGGCATTAACAAAAGCCTGTGTCCACGGAAACCCACCACCTCAGCAAACATCGGCTCTTCACCGACTTCCGAGGCGACCTGGCAAACTTCACCTAGAGAAAGGTTAGGCCCATCGGATTCCAGCACCAAACCGGTCACTTGTACCACGTGCCCGATGCGTTGCGCCAAGCGTCCAGAACGCAAACGCTCCGACAACCGATCCCCTGCCCAAAGTTCGCCGTTCATAGGACTCCTAGCTCAGCAGTCCCTCGACGGACTTGAGTTTCGAGGACATCCGTCCGTCCATCACTCCGAAACGCGTTTTGACTAAACAATCTCCCGGCTTCAATTCGTCATTTTCAACTAGGCGCAGATTCTGAAATTTATGACGCAACTCCTTGTCAAACCCGTCCACCTTAGCCAGATCAGAGGGAGAAAACTGGACCTCCACGGTATCCGCACCAGGCGCGACGTCCGCGAGTAAATCATTGGCGACACTGCGCACAAAAGCGGCGTCTATGGGGAGTGCTCCCACCACGCGGGCCGTGGCTTCCGCGATTAAGCGGGGCAAAAGGACGCGCATCTGAGAAAGCGATTCGTCGTGACGATCCAGCAACCGTGAAAAAGCGCCCTCAGTCGCGGTTTTGACATCCGCTTGAGCTTCAAGAAGTTTTGGCTCTAAAACTCGGCGAACATCTTCCCCACCGCGTTTGAAAGCTTCATGCACTGCCTCGTCAAACTGCTCCTCAGTATAGGTCACGACCGGGCGCTGTCCGACCAAGTGAATGGAGCGGGGCACCTCGGAAAAGGCCAACGTAGAACGCGCAGAAGGAACCATTTGCTAGTCCGAAAGATCGAGTGACACGGTGCCTTCCTCGTCCAACTTGCGAGCGACCGCGATGACAAGGTCCTGAGCCTTCTCCACATCTTTGGCGCGCATATTGGGAAGCACCTCTACTTCTTCCTTCACCCCCGCAGCCTGACGTTTGGACATAATTGCGTAAAACGCGTTGGCCGTCTCGGCCGAAGAGCCCTTGAGGGCCTTGGCCAAATCGGCGATGTCCACCTCCTTGAGGATCTTGCGGAGATCGTCGGGGTTGAGCCGAACCAAATCCACGAAGCCGAACACCTTCTTGCGGATGGCGTTGCCCAAATCTGCGTTGCGGGCGTCCAAGGCTGTGAGCAAGGTTTTCCGGGTCTCCTTGTCCATCGTGTTGAGGATCTCGGCTGCAACGTCGATCCCGCCCGCTTTTTGAAGTCCCTGCTGGGCGCGGCGATCGAAGTGCTTCTGCAAATTCGAGGACACCTTCTTAACCCAATCCCGAGAAGTCGGCTCCATAGTTCCGAGACGCTCGATGACTTCTTCTCTTTGCTCGGGAGTCAGCAACGCAACGACTTGTGAGGCCTTCTTCGATTCCATGAAGGAAAGAATGAATGCGATCGTCTGCATCTGCTCAGCGCGCAATAAGTTAAAGATCTGACGTCCGTCCATTTCCGACATCCCGTCGTCAAGATCCTTGGGTGAAATCGGAGCGACACGGCTCATGACTTTCACTGCTTGAAAGTCTCCCTTGGCGAGCTCCAGAGAATGTTGCGCCATCGAGGCACCGCCCAATGCAGCTTGAATCCCCTCAAAGACTACTGACGAAAACTCGTCGAGGATAGCATCGCGCATGCTTGGATCCACGTACGGAATCGAAACCATTTCCCGCGCAACAGCCTCCAATTGAGCACCACTAAAGTTGCGCAACAGTTCGCCTGCCGATTCTGGTCCAAGAAGGATCAGAAAGGCAGCAAGCTTTTGCGTCCGATTAAGATTGGAATAGGATGCAGTCATTGGGACCGGAAAACTTAAGATGAGATAAACTCGGTGAGCTCGGAAAGATGTTCAGCAAGGAACGCTAGCTATTCTCCACGGACTTGTCCGCAGACATCCAATTTTGAAGAGCTGCCCCAATATTGTCCGGCTTGCGGCGAATCATGTCATTGATCAGTTCAACCGTGACAGGTTGCGTGAAGCCTGGGGAAGATGTTTTTCCGTTGGTCAAAGAGCTTTGGGCTTCGGTATCCACCTGAGAGGAGAGCATTTCCATCGGAATTTCATCCGGCTTGGTCTTGCCGAGCATCCGCACGAAAGCCACGAAGAGTATCACCGCCACCAACACCGCGCCTGCGTCCCGCAGCAAATCTGAATTCTGTGACACGGAGTCCATCCAACTGGAGTTGTCGGGAGCCGCGTAGAAAACCTTATCGGCAACCTCTATGGAAACCAACTCCTTCAGCAATGCTGGGGTTGCCTTGATTCCCAAGGCGTTCGCCACAACAGGGAGGAGCATTGCTTTACGGGCGTCAACTAAAGTTTGCTTTTTAGCAGGATCCTTCGCTGCGATAATGTCCGCCGTGGGTGCGACCATGACTGTCGCAGAAAGACGGGAGACACTGCCTGGAGCCTTCACGGAGTTCGTCACGACCTTGTTGATTTCGAAGTTAGTGCTCTTGTTCTTCTTGGTCATCTCGGTGTTCTCGCCCGACTTGTTCCCCCCAGCTTCGGCATTGATGTTTGCCGTGGTGCCGACCGGTTGAGCGGAGGGCTCCGTCTTGTTTGTGACACTCGAGTCGTCTTGAGTTGTCTCAGTGCGAACGACTTGACCTTCTGGATCGAACTTCTCCGTATTCGTGGAAATAGCCTCGGATTCGAGCTCCGCAGACACACGGACTACTGCCTGATTCGGCCCCAACACTCGCGAGAGCATACTTTCCACTTTGTTAGCAAAATAATCTTCCACGCTCCGCCGCAAGCGCATCTGGGCGGTGGCCGGCCCCATGAGGGGGTCGTCCTTGAGGCCTTCGGTTAGGTTCTGTCCGCGATTATCAACCACCGTAACATCTTCGGGTTTTAGGCCTTCCACGGAATTCGCTACGAGGAAGCGGACGGAATTTACCTGCTCCACGTTGAGCGAACCTTCAATCATGACAGATGCCGTGGGCTTGGTGCGCACATCGGTAAAAAGCAATTTGTTATCTGGCATGACCACCATGACGCGGGCGGAGCGAACGCCCTGCAATTGTCCGATGGTACGACTGAGTTCACCCTGCACCGCACGAGTGTAATTTGTGCGCTGGATGAAATCTGAGACCCCAAAATTGCCACGATCGAAGATCTCGAAGCCAACCCCTTCTCCAGAAGGAATACCCTTCGTTGCCAAGGCCATGCGCGCCTTGTAAACCTGATCGGAAGAGACGTAAATGGCGGTCCCATTCGCGCCCATTTCGCTCTTGATGCCAAGTTCCTGAATGGAGGCCATGACGGAGGAAACGTCCTTTGGACTCAGCCTGCCGTACAGCAGTTGCATTTGGGGACGCTGCGACCAAGCCACGAGGGCAACCATTCCGGCGATCACCGAGAACGCGGTCACGGCCAGCGTCACTCGCTGATTGATCCCGAGTTGGGACCAAAGTTGTCTGATTTGTTGAAAGAGCGAATTCATTAGTGAAGGGCTGGGGCGCAAACTTTATCAGACCTGCATGCGCATGATTTCCTGATAAGATTCCACCAATTTGTTACGAACTTCCACCATCAGAGAGAAGGCGATACCAGCCTCTGAGGAAGCGATCGTCGCCTGATGCAGATTATTTGTTTCGCCTGTAAGGACTTTAGCCTTCTCCACCTCAGCGGAGCGCAGCTTGCCTTCGACCTCTGTGACGGCCTTGTTTAAGAAGTTGGAGAATTCCGCACGCATTGCCGCGCCGGGCCCCATGCCCATGGTTGCACCAGTCATTCCGGGCATTCCAACACCCGCTGTAGCACCCGGAGAGAGCGCACCTGCCATTTCTTGAAGTTTTTCCAGTGGATTCATTTCAACAGATCCAACCGAAGGGAGTGGTCCAATTCGCATACGTCAGTGATCCTAATTTACTTGCCGATGGACAGAGCCTTGGTGGCGAGAGACCGGGAATTACGCGCCACGGAAAGATTCGCCTCATACGCACGGGAAGCACTCATGAGATCAACCATTTCAGTCGCGATTTGAACGTTGGGAAGCTTGAGCATACCCTGCGCATCCGCATGCGGATGGCCGGGATTATAAACCTCTTCGCCTGGGGTCGGATCTTTCTTCATCCCAGCGACACGGACGCCTTTTTCAGCGTTGTTCACACCGCCGAGCACCGTTTCAAAGGATAAAGTACGCCGTTGGTAAGGGTTACCATCGGTGTCCTTGGTGGTGTAAGCGTTCGCAATATTCTGCGCAACGATGTCCAAACGCATTTGCTCTGCGGTCAAAGCGGAGGATGTGGCGTGGATTCCAGTGACAAAGTTCATGGGATAATTTCGCTGAAAAGTTAATTAAGAGGGACGAGTGAGTGACAATAGGTGAAGAGACGTCTGAGTCAAAAGACCAATGTCAAACTAGTTGATTCTTCCGCTAATGGCCATTTTCATCATCCGCATCGGACCACTCACAAACTCGGTGAGGGCTTCGTACTCCGCCCCATTTTGGTTCATTGCCAACAATTCGTCCTGAAGCACAACGTTGTTCCCATCTTTGCGTTGGGATGGAGACTTAATATCTTTAACCACCTCAGGCATCGCCACGGAGGTTGGTTTACCTGCTCTCATCGCCTCGGCAAACACCTTGGTAAAATCTTTGTTGATCTCCAACCGCTTGAATCCAGGAGTATCGATGTTCCCGAGATTAGAGGCAAAGATTTCCTGCCGACGCACCGCGACGTCCAAAAGCATCTTAGAGCCTTCATAGACAGGGCTGGAGAGAATTTTCTCGATCATCTTATCAACTTATTAAGCATTGCTTGTGCCATTACCGAACGAAAACCAGACGAAGTGGGAGCGCCCGAAAACATCAGACAACGTTTGAATGAAGTCCATGCGTCTTAACGCAGGGCGCTGCCTAAAGAAAGACGAACTACAGATTGCGGATCAGTCGCAGCCACCTGAGAAGACGGCGTACTAGCCAGTACCGAAGAGGCGTAAACCTGTTGAGCGAGCGCGCGATTTTCAGGCAAAAGCTGCACCGCCACAGCGCCCGCGCTGGTTTGGAGATGCACCGTCCCGTCGGCTTTCACGTCCACCGCCGTCACGGATCCTGCGGGCTGGGCGCTGATCGCCGATTCCACTTCGGGAGAGTGCAGCAAGCGATGCGTCAAGGCAGCTGCCTGCTGTTCGGCGGGAGAGAGAATCGCTCGGTTTCCAGCTGCGCGATCTAAAGTTTTCTGAAAAGAGTTACCCTCGACGTGCGAGTTGCCAGAACCGGTGGAGGAAGAACCTGAAAACCGATGCACCAGAACGTCTGTAAGGGAGGCTGCGCCAGCGGCGATGAGCGGGATCATACCTCACTGAAAGCAGGGCTCGTGCCAGAAGGTCAACAGAAGCGTCCGAGCGCCGTTTCATTACGCCTAGCGATAAATGAGCAACCGCTCGGTGACCAAAGACAGCATGCTGTGATTCTGTAGTTTGAGGACGGCGATCTCCGTGAGAACCTGTCCCTCCGGCACCAAGAGCAGGCCTGAGGGCGTCACGATGCCTCTGGCCAGCTCCATTCCACTTTTGAGCTCAGCCATCATAACCTCTTTTACGTTTCGAGGCAAATCAGAGAGTCGCGCCGTGCGAAAGAAGAGACGGACCGCTTCCGGATCAAACGCACTGCCCGATTCCGCCCTGAGGACTTCGCAAGCCTGAGCCTTTGGAAGGCCCGATTGTACGAAGGCCACCGCTACCGCTAGGCAACGCGCCGTCCATGGGATGTTTTCCCCAGCGTGCCCATCAGGGTAGCCTGTACCGTCAAAGCGTTCATGGTGGGCACGAATGGTCGCGCCGACTGCCTGAAGTTGGTCGACGAACGCGGCGAGGGTCTGGCCGATAATGGGATGATGCCGCAGCAGGGCGTGCTCTTCCGGTGAGCAATTCTCTGGTTGCGTGAAAAGTTTGTGCAAAAGAGCCCGGTCGAGAGCCACCAAACCGATGTCGTAAATCCAAGCGCTGGTCATGAGCACATGGCGCTCAGCGTCTGTAAAGTATTCTGTGGCAGCCATTCCCCTGCAAATTTCCACCACAGCTTGAGCCTGTTTTCCCAGCAAAGGATAAAATGTGCTGATGAGCCGGAAACATAAGCCAAGAGAATGCTCAAAGTTCTGGCGCAGAGCATCATGAGCGCGCGCGAGATGCTCCTTTTGCTCGGTGAGGGAGCGCAGATTCTCATTCAGTTGGGCGTTAGTGCCTTCCAACCGACTGTTTAACGCCTGCGTGTCTGTGTGCAAACGCCGGTTCTCGGCTAACAACTGATTTCGCTGCACCGCATTACGGACGGTAGCAACGACTTCCTCCCTCTTCCAAGGCTTGGCGATGAAGCGGTAAATTTCGCCGCTGTTGATGGCACTGATGAGTGTATCCACTACGAGCATCCCAGTGATGAGCAGTCGCGAACAGTCAGGTTGTGCGTCCCGAACTTTTTCCAGAAGCTGCAACCCGCTAATGTCCGGCATATTTTGGTCAGATATCACTGCGGCGAACCGGTGGGTCTGAAGTTTGAGCAAGGCTTCCTGCGGATTGGTACAGCAGATTACAGAATAGGCGTCACTGGCCAATGTTTCAGATAGCGCGGCGAGAACATCGGCGTCGTCATCAACAATCAGAATGGTCGGCAACATTGGGGATGGGGTGCTCATAAAACTGGAGGAGAGTATGTTAAGGGAGACTTCATCTGTAACAGAAGGGCCGCTTCGTCACCGGCAAGATGGGGTATGCTTAGATACGACGCCGAACTAAACATAACCTCACTTGTATTCGCTCAAACAAACTCTGACACGGTAACAAATCTTAAATCGTAGCAAGCCCATAGCAGTAGTGGACGCTTTTGAATTATTTGTCAGCTTGCCCACTCTTGACCCCAGCTACACTCCACTTAAACTTTGAGAAGGCGCTGTCCGTTCAAACAGAAGCTTCAAGCGGACATCCCTGAGGCCAATGAGAGTGCGAGGCGGCACTTAACCCAACGCCTGGAACTCCGAGCTATTCGGTTCTCCAGCATACGCATCCCTGAAAGATCGTAGATTTTGTGCCTCCGCCGCCAATCCTTTCAATTCTTCTCCCAATGCCGCCACCGCTAATTGAGCATCCCGGAGATTAGCCTGCTCCAGATGCTCTAACGCCTCCAGACGTTTGCGTAGTTCAGGAAGTGACCGATTGAGGCCTAGGCGTTCACCCAAAACGTGCATACGAGCAAACTCAGCGCGCTTGGAAAGGTGCAGCCTTTCAAGCACAAGATAGTTTTTTTCCTCCAGCGCCGAACGTTCCAACTGAGTGATACGCTCTACCCCTGTCAGTAAAGCCCAAAAGAGAGGGACGCCTGTTTGCCTTGGTCTCTTGGGAGTAGCCACAAAAATGCAAGCACGAGGAAAGGTGCCGTTTTAACTACTAACGCCTCGTCGGTTTAATGTGCTTGAGCGGCGGCGATTTGAGGATCAGAGCGAAGCATTTCCGCCCAAGCATCACGCAGGTCCGTCAACATCGTTACGATTGCAGGAAGGGAATCCTGCTCTTTTTTAACGTTGGCATCGAAGATCCGGTCCAGCATGAATCCGTAAATGGCGTACATACGCTCACCGAATTCAGTTTCGACCTCCAGATCCAAGGCCTGCTGAAGTTCGCGAATAATAAGGTGTGCCCGCATGAGACCATTATGAATTTCTTCATTCCTCCGCGCCAAAACCTCCAGCGTAAACCCATGCTCTGCCTTGTGAAGCGCTTGCAAGGCACCATCAAACAGCATTAACACCAACATCCCAGGACTCGCCGTACTGACGGATGCCTGCTTGTATAATTGGGCGAAATTGGACTCTTGCATTGCCATTAAGGAAACAATCTAAAGGAAAGAAAAACGTAGTTACCCGATAAAGGATAACTACGTTTAAAATCAACTCAAATTGGGATTCAAATAAAGATTACTTATGGTAATCGAATGATTTCCCCAAGAAACACTTTTTCTCCACTTTCGAGACAAAAAGGCAATGATTTAAAAACCACTGCCTCCACACCGACACTTGGAAACTTCCCAAAGGAACTTGAGAAAGAACCTGAGGAACCTAAATCCCTACGATGTGTGATGCAACTGCCTCAAGAACTGTGTCTGTAGGATAGCCCTTTGTAGAGGCTAATTCACTCCCCCGAGAAACAGCTTCCACCCGGATATAATCGTCAGCACGCATGGACCGCGTGAGGCGTGACATCACGCCCGGAGGGGAAAAAAGATTTTGATCTTCGTCGGAACGCACCTTTCTTGCCTGAACCGAAGGGCGTGGTGAGTGGTTTTGCTGAACTTGGGCCGCTGGAGCAGGCAGACCAACGGCGACGGGACGTACTGATTGAATGCTCATAGGACTTAAATCGGAAGAAAAAATTGTTTCTTTAGTAAATTCTAACCAATCCCCTACCTTTTAAGACTCGCGTAGTTCGTATACGCCGCAAACTGTACAAATTGCCGGGGGCTCAAGAGGACAGTACCGCCATCTCCCTCAATAGGGAAGTTGTCGCGACACAGTGTTTTCTGATACCGCCGCGCAGCCGCAGCCACATCACCATTACCAGAATCTACTACGACGTCGCTCGCCCAGTGGATTCTCCCAGTTTCGATGTCGACCAGCTTGGAGCGCACTCCGATGGAGACCGGACGATAAGGAGAATAATGCGTTAAATCAGTGAGCATCACCCCCTCGACACCGTACTGATCCCTAAGCTTACGGAACAAATCCCCCGGAATGCGCTCCACAGAGGCCACCTCCCGTACATTAATCAAAGCTTCCATTTCCGGACGAGAGATGGGGACCACTTCAAACAGGGATTTTTTTGCAAGTTCAGCGGTAAGTGCCGAATCCACGTCCTTGAGGACTTCTCCGGGAAGGCGTGCATGATAAATCGGAAGCATCGCCACTCGACGCATCACCCGGCCGGGTTCCGTTGGTAAAAACCAGTTTTGCGGCGCATCTGGGCGCGGCTTAACGGCTGAGGCGTGTTTGGATTGGCAAGCAGAAAGCGCCAAACAAGCCAGCGAAAGGATGGAAAATAATCTCAAGTGCTTCATTTCAAGGCCGAAGTAATTTGGGAAGACATATTCTGATAGTTAGACTGCGCCTTCTCCATCGCAATGAAGCTTTGTGTCAAAGAAGCCTTCTTCTGTGCTAAGGAGCGAGTCATCGAGTCGATCTGGGTCTGCAAGCGCTTCGTCTGGCTCGTGAGCGACGAGGTCGCACTGGCAACCAAACCGCTAGTCCCTGTGAGGGAGGCCATCAGGTTGGTGATGCGCGTCGCAATCCCCTGATAGTTAGAAGGCGGTGTGTAATAAAGCGTGCCACCGCTACTGATCGTGTGTGTGGACGACAGGGTGACGGTGTTAGCGCCTGTATCAATTGCCGTAATGTAAGTTCCTGAGGCAATCCCGCTGCCGGTAACACCCTGCCCCACCGTCAGGCCGCTCACCGAAGACAATGAAACAGCATAAGAGCCCGAGGACGTTCCACTTTGGGCCGCAAGCGCAATACCCCCGCTACCGGAGTTCAGCGCGGCATCGACACTGCTGGGCGAAGTTGAGAGCAGGTAATTAAGCTTGGCAGAATTCGTGATCGAGAGCACGCCATTAGAGTCAAACCCCAACCCGATTTTGGCAGCGGTGTCGTACGTGCTACTGAGAGTGGAATAATTACTAGACCCACCGGCAGAGGGATCCTGAACCTGCGTATAAATTCTCGAGCGAATGGTGGAGAGCAGGTTGTTGATATCAGACCGATTCGAAAGAACGCTGCGGCTCACTTTGCCATCCGAGCCCACCGTGATTTTGGTGGAATCATCGAGCATCTTCTTCAAATTGTTGTAAGCGGAAACAAAAGTATCGACCTTCGATTTGTAATCAGAAGCGCTCCCAGCAACCGTGACATAATAATTGCCGGTGGTCGCTACCGTCAGCTTCGTGGTACCAAGACCGTATTTCGAAAAATCCACGGTACTAGAATCGCTAGTGCCGTTGATGACGTTCCCCGCTGGATCCGTAATCGCGTAAGTCGTTCCAGCGCCGCGCGTAAAAGTCGACGAATCAAACCCAAGCGCAGTCGACAGCCCAGAGCTACCGACGCTAACCGAGATACCGCTGCCACCCACTGTATTACTGGTCAAGCGCAACTTGCCACTGGAAGCATCTAAGGAAGCAGTCACCCCAGTAGAGGAGTACGAGTTAATGGCACTCACCACCGAAGCCAGCGTGTCCGTGCTGGAAAAGGTCCCAACCGAGACGCCATTAATCGTCAAACTCGACGACGTGAAAGGAGACGTAGCGCTATAACTCGAAAGACTGCTCAGAGCCACACGAGCAACCGCCGTGACGGGAATGGACTGAACCGTGGAGACGTAATTGCCGGATTCTGTCGACGACGAAAACCCTACTGCGCTCAATATATTGCTCGTATCACCCGACGAACCGATGCCGTACGAGCCCAAGTTCGCGGCCGTACCGTCCCCAGCACTCAAGGTGAGAGCGCCAGTAGTGCTGTCGATGGACGCCGTAAAATTAGAGAGAGTGTTGGCGGAACTCGTTCCAGCGGTTGTGGTACTGGCGTACAGTGTGGACGCCGAATAGCTGTTTGCAGCACTCAGTCCAAAAATGGTGGAAATTGGCTGAGTCAGATCCGCACTTTGAATCGTGTACTGTGTGCCGTTAATCGTGAAAGTGCCAGCACTCACCCCATAGTCGCTCAAAGTCAAAGCGGCAGCGGCAGATTGACTCGGGTAAAGACTGGTTCCGACGCGGGTCGAGCTCGTACCCATTTTGGAGACCGCCACTTTGAACTGACCAATGGTGGCACCACTTGCGGTGGTGACTGAAGCTCCGCTTGCATCCGTAACCGTGTCAGCAGAAGACACTTTTGCACTCCTCGGAAACCCGGAGATGCCTGTGGAAAGCGCTGAGGCTGCAGTTTTGAACGCGGTGAGGTTGGTTTTAAGCGTGTCGAAGGCAGACTGCGTCTGGGCAGCCGCGGCTTGCTGCTTCTTCAGGTTGTCCTGAGGAACCTGTTCAATGGCCATGAGCTGGTCGACCGTCGTCTTCCAGTCCATTCCTGACGCTAATCCCGAGAGTGAAATGCCTGCCATAAGATAAATTCGAGGGGTTTTTTTCTAAAATAGCAAGAACCGTACCTTCGGCAGGGAAGACGCACAATTCACGGAATTTCCTTTGAAATAAAATGAACCCCTCCAGATATAGCGCGCCGAGTTCAGCTCAATTCGTCAATTCCAGGAGCCGTTGCTTTAACAATTCCGCCGGCCACTGACCAGGCACTTGGGGCCGATCCAAATATCCGTAGTTTAATACCGAGCCGCAACGCCCCAAAAGCAGCCGCGAAATTTGTCCGTACGCCCCCATGCCCATAACAGAGAGTCCGCCAGCAGACTGACGTTCCCCCCAATTTAAAAAACTCAGCAGCCGTTCCAGCTCCAACGGCGTGCGCACTGTCGCCGCTACTTTTACCACCGATGGCAAAACAGAACGCGCCAGAGCCACTCGCTCACGAAGCCTCAGCATGGACGGCGTGCCCTTAAAATGATGATCCGAAACCACCAACCGAACCCCCAAGTTCCTAGCTTCGGCAATTTCTGCCCGCAACCCGCCAAGCGAACGCACCTCAAAATCGGCCCATTGAACGAAGGGCAAAAATTGCCCAAACAAGGCCTTCCGACGACTTAACGTTAGGGCCGAGGCTCCGCCTTCCATCGGATGCCGAACCGTTAAAAGCAACGGGGCGTTTAGTTTCGGCACGGCAACGGCAAGGGATTGCAACAGTTTAGGCGTCGAGGCGAAGGCGTCCACTCGCAGTTCCAGAAGGTCCACCGCGCCTGATTTCAAACGCAAAGCACACGCGAGAGCGCCCGGGGAATGAATAGTACCCACCACCAAAGGAGGCGAAGGACGGGGGCGTGAGGCGATCGTATCAGCGGCGTGCACTTCGTTACGTTAGTGGCAGGTCCTTTGCCGCTTCAACCTGAAATCAGCGCAGGAAATCACCTCTGGAAGTGTAAACAAAAAGGGGGCGGATGACAGATCCGCCCCCCTTTGAAATGTAACTAACGCTTTTCAACAGCGATTAAACGCTACTCAACCCGTTACGGAGTTTGCAGTTGTTCCACTGCAATCACCTGCTTGGTTTGACCCGGCGGCGTCCACAGCAAGCGCGCCGAGGAACTTCCGGTGTTTTCATAGTACTCCAAACGCAAATCGAGGGTGATGCCCGCCCCCAACTGCATTGACACAGAGTCCTCAGCCAGCGCGTGGTCCGTCCAGTTGTTCACCATCAACTGCCCGTTCACATACAACCGGACGCCGTCGTCTGATTGCACAAAGAACGTGTGGAGCCCAGCAACCGTCGTCTTCAAACGTCCCGTCCAACGCGCGGAGAACTTATCGGCCCCCAACGTTGGATCGGGACTTCCAAGACCCCAGTTGAAGTCGACTCCGGCATCTACGCGTGTGAGCTTGGGCAAGGTCAACGTAGAAGTCGCGAAGTACTCGCCCGTCAAGCCTTTGCTCACCAGCGGAGTCAACTCGAAGTCCCCAAGGGCAACCGTGCCCTGTGCATTGCCCGACGCACCGCCAAGAAACGCTCCGGCTGAAACAAGCTGCGAAAGCCCGCTCAGCTGAACGTTTCCGACGTTTGTGTAGGTCAAGTCATCGGGCGAAACGGCCAGCGCAATACGATCGCCCCGACGTTCAACCAATAACCAAGCATTTGGCGGCACCAACACGCCGCTAGCGACTTTACTGCTGACAGCCCCTCCCGGCATGGTCCGACTCCAAACGGACAACGAACCGTTGGCTGCCAACTGCACGGCAGCGAACCGATCCGTCGCTCCGATGCCCTCGCGCAACATCAACGCAGTAGCGGGAGTCCCGACGCTCAGGGAACGAATCTTCACTGCCATCTGGAAGTCGCCCGAGTGCATTTGGTTGAAGAATCCACCCTGCTCCACCGAGCCAGCCACCAATCCGGTTCCCAGCGTGACACATTGCCGACTTCCGTCCGCCAACAAGGAAGTGACGGGTTGCCCCACCGCTCCCAAAGGTGTCGCCGTAACCGACGGCCGCAGCGCCGACGCTGGAACCGCCTGCTTCACCAGCGAGGGCCCGGACCACAGCAACTTGCACGTCGCCAGACCAGTGCTCTCGAAATATTCCAGCTTAAGGTCCACCGGCACTCCGGCCTTTAGCGTGATCGTCCCAGAATTTTCCGTGATACCGTGTGGTGTCCAGTTATCAATGAGCAACTGCCCGCCCAACCACAGCCGGACGCCATCGTCGGATTGCGTGTAGAACGTGTAAACTCCCGAACTCGGAGCGGTCACTTGCCCGGTCCAACGCGCGGAGAAGCCTTCTGCAAGCAACGCGGGATGCGGCGAGTTGTTCACCCAGTCGAAGTTCACCATGCCATCGAGTCGGGCAACCGTGGGCAGCGTGAGATTGTTGGAGTTGAAGTACACCCCCAACAAGCCGTTCTGCGCCACAGGCTCCAGCGTCACGGGCCTGCTCAACGACCAACTGTCAACTACCGCACGAGCCAGCACATCCACCGCTCCGCTGCTGGCCAATACGCCGACCTGCAATGACGCCGACAAACCCGGCACCGTGTAAGACGCCACCGGCCTGTATGATGCGCCGTCGCTGGAGACGGATACGCGCACCACGTCTCCGGTTCGTTCCAACTGCAACCAAGCGTTTGGCAACGGCGCAATGGCATCCGCCCCCGCCGGGCTTGTTTCCGAGGAAACGCCCCCAGTCGTGAGCCGAGTCTCCATCACCACCTGCGCCGCTGGAGTAATCTCCGCAGCCACGGTCCGAGCCCCTGCCAGCACGCCCTCGCGCAACATCAGCCCAGCACGCGCCGCTGCCGGACCGCTCACGCTGCGCACTCGCAACGCAATACGGAAGTCACCCGAAACGGTCTGCGCTTCTACACGCAACGCATCCGAAGTGCCGCCGACCCCAACGCCGCCGCCGTTCAATTCCCAACTTCCGTCCGCTAGAATACGCGAGGAACCGGGCGCAGTGCCGATTTGCAAAGCGGTCAGCCCGCCAGAGACGAGGTTCGTCGCCTTGGCCGTGCTGTTGACACTCACAGAGACGTTTGCCGTCGCTGTCGCCAGTCCGTCGCTCACCGTGTACGTGAAACGGTCAACCCCATAATACCCCGCGTTCGGCTGATAAAGCACCCCGCCGGCAGCGATCGTGGCAACACCGCCACTCGGAACTGCCACCTCATTGACCCGCAACGAATTGGGTCCAGCGTCTGGATCACTGTCGTTGGCAAGAACAGGGACACTCACCGCGGTGGACTCATTCGTCACCGCAGAGTCGTCCACAGCAATAGGCGGTTTGTTCACATTGAAAGGCGCCGTACTCAGCGCGGTCGCGGGCACAATCTCCTTCACCTGACTCGGACTGGACCAGCGCAACTGCGCCACAGCACCCCCAGAGTTTTCATAGTACTCCATTTTTATATCGGCTGGCTGACCTGCCACCAGCTTGATACTGCCGGCGACCTCTGCAGGCGCATGGTCCGTCCAGTTGTCCACCAGCAACACGCCATTCACCCACAACCGCACGCCGTCATCGCTAGTCGGAGCGAACGTGTAGTTTTCGCTAAACCGCGGAGTCACCGTGCCTGTCCAGCGCGTGGAGAATCCGTCCACCGGCACCACCGTGGCGGGAGAACCAGTTTGCCAGTCGAAGTTGACCGTCGAATCCAGGCGAGTGAGCACCGGCACCGTGAGGTCCGGTTTCCCGAAGTAGTCTCCCCTTAATCCAGCCAACCGGTTGGGATCAGGAGCCGCCACGGTCACAGCGACGGACGCAGTGGAAGTGAGATTCCCATCTGTGATCGTGTAAGAGAACGCGTCGGATCCGGCGAAACCGGCGACGGGAGTGTAGAGAACGGTGCTTCCCGAAATGGTCGCGGCACCATGCGCGGGCGTCGTCACCGAGGCAATGCTCAGCGGCGAAGGGCCGGCGTCCGGATCGCTGTCGTTGGCGAGCACGCTGATAGGCGTGGCCATACCGGACGGCGTCCAGGCGGTGTCGTTGACCGCGACGGGCGGCTTGTTGGCTAGTGGCGTGACTGGCGTGACTGAAACTCCTGAATTGTAGATCTCTATCTCACGGAGATTGATTTGATGGACACCCCCCTGAGCGCCCGCGTCTTTTAGGTCTTTATTGGATGCGCCACCCCAAGTGACGTCATTGACCAAAAGACGGATTTTGCCCGTGATCACCGACGGAAAGCTGTGCGTAAAAACGCAGCGTTCGCTGTAGAAACTGTCCACAGTGGTCCAGTTGGTCTTAGTATAATTGCGGAAGGTGTTTACCGGCTCCTTCACCTTATCCACGGTAACCCACTGCCCATTCTGATCTACTTGCAATTCGTAATCCAAAATCGAGCCATCCCACTGCCAAGGGATACCTGAATAAACGACCACGCGGTCGATGGATGTCGCTGCGGGCAGCCGGACTTCAAACCACGCTGGGAACGTCGCATTGTTGCTCTCCCAGAGACGGTCTGTGTTGGACTGACTCCAATACCAAGACTCCAATTTTCCGTTAATGACCTTAGACGGAGGATTGCTAACCCCTGCGTCGATGGGATGCACGCTGGATCCAGAGGCCGCAGCGGTGGCCCCGGTTTGCAGAGCCAAATTCGTTCCCCAATTCTGCGGCGTAACACTTAGCGTACCCGTATATTCGACATAAGTAGGCAGTTCGCTCACAGGCACAGTCACCTTCCCGTTCACCACAGGGAGCGTGCTCTCGACCCCAAAGGGCGAAACCACCTTCACCGAGGTCGCGCTGCTTAAGTTCAGCTCCAGCTTCGCCTGCGTATCCCCCGAAGTCATCAGTGCGGCCACCTGCTTGCTCGGCCCAGTGAACAAACTACCGATGAACAGCTTGTTCCTCGGATTCCCAAAGTCCAACGCAGCGCTAAACCGCGTCCCAAACAACTCCTCCGACCACACACGGAGCAACGGACCCACCGCGTTCAACGAGCCGTCCTCATTTTGGACCCAACGCGGCTCATCCCAGAACCCGCCGCTACGGTCGTACCAATAATGGTTGTGCTCCTTAGGAATTCCGTACTGCTCAAACACCATCATCTCCAACATGGTCCAGCGGCCTTGCAAACGCGGCTGATACGCACCGTACACCGGCCCCATAAACCCCTGCTCGGTCTGCCACTTCTCAATGCCGCTCAAATTGTATGTCTTGAGCCAGCTCATCACCTGGTCCATCGCCATACGCGTCAAATTCAAGTCGCCGTTGACGCAGTTGTAAGCGTGAAACGAAAACACGTCGATGTACTTGCCCCCGCCCGCGCGAAAGAACTCGTCATTCCATCCCGCCATGGGCGGCCCTACAGACACCGCGCCTGGCCCAAGCACTTTCAATGTCGGATCCACGCTCTTCACCGTCTGATAAAACGGCGCCAACTCGTTGTTCACAAACGCAGTCGCACTCATTGCAAAGTTCGGCTCGTTGCGCGCCTCCCAATACCGAACGCTCGTCTTGAAGTGATCCACAATTTTGCGCACCCCAACCAAATCGCCCGTTCCGTTGGGAAATACGATCAACAGGTCCCGTTTGCGATACGAGTCAAACGGTGTGTAATACTGTTGATCCAACGCGATTTCCTTGTCCAGGCGCGCGATTTCAACATCTGGCGAACTGGCATTGTTAACGAAATGCCGCTGCGGTCCGTAGGCGAATACACCGCGAGTCACGGCGTCCATCAGGCCATCTCCTCCGTAAGTGCCAGGCGCAGGCATTTTAGGGAAATTAGAATCATCGCGGATAATGCAGAACATGCTGCTACCCACTGATGTGCCAAACGGCAGCCCTTGGTCATTCCCAAAGAAGTTCAGCTTGTACCAGCCAGGCTGCCGGACGGCGGGGGCAATCGTAGTCCCAGTGACGGCCCCTTGATCCACCAAATTACCATAGTAATCCCTTATCTCATAACGGGATGCTCCGGCGCCGCTTAAACTGAACGAAATCGCATCACCTTTGTAAAAGACATGCCCTCGGCGGTTAGATTGGACGTTAATCGCAATCGGTGGCGGCGTCGATTGCCACGCGGCTTCGGCCGGACAATAAGGCGCTAGGAGCGCGGCGGCCATCGGCAACCAAATTGGAAAGCGGCGTCGATTGCCGTTTTCCGAACCTCGAGCCGGAGCAGACAAACCATTTCCATCACGTTGCGCTTGAGTGGCTTTTAGATATTGCTGCGTTTGTCGGGATTGACGAGTAGAGCGAGATGAGTGGGATGAGTGGGATGAGTGGGTATTTCGAGATTTCATGCGGGTGGATTGACCCACGAAGAGCTCGCGGGGTTCTCCCTGCACCAGACTCGGATTTTATGTCCCGTCAAATTTTACAACGAAAGATACTCCACACGAGCAACTTAAAATCATCTCACACCTCTCCAAAAGCTTTCTCCCAGCGAAAAATTAGACCTTGGGCAACGTCACCCTCTGCCGCTGGTTCTGATACTTGCCCTGCCGTGTCCGATACGATGTCCCACAGGGTTGACCCTGGAAAAACAGCATCTGTACCACCCCTTCGTCCGCGTAAATCCGACAGTCCGCAGCGCTGGAATTCGAAAACTCCAAAGTAAGGTGCCCTTTCCAACCCGCCTCCGCTGGGGTCACATTGGCAATAATTCCGCAGCGTGCATACGTGCTTTTACCTACGCAAATGGCCGTTACATCTCCGGGCAAATGCAGCTGTTCCACCGCCACTCCGAGCCCGTAACTGCGCGCTGGCAAAATGAAATAAGCGCCTGAGGCATCCCGATGCAAAGTAGTGGACTCCAGATTTTTAGGATTGAACGCTTTGGGATCCACGACCGTGCCGGGCAAATGGCGGAAAATCAGGAATTCCCGCGCGGAAAGTCGCAAATCATAGCCATAACTTGATGGACCGTAGGAAAGTACAGGCAACCCGTCTTCGAGTTCGCGAACGAGTGCCTGCTCAAAAGGGGATATCATCCCTTTCTGAGAAAAGGCGCGGATTTGATGGTCGTTAAGAATCACAGTTCTTCCAGTTAATCCGAACTCGAGTCCCAAAGGCAAATGGAACCACCAAAGCACCCCTCTCCGAGCGCCCACGCCTCCCTTTCCCCATATTCTCCTGCAAGTGCGCTTGCCCTTCGCTGCCACAACCAGTTTCCTTGTGCCTTACCTCACCTTTTTACCCCCACTCATGAGCTCCAAAAACATCGAGTCGCACCTCGTCGAAAAACGCGTCTTTAAACCTTCCCGGGATTTCTCCAAAAAAGCCCGTATCGGGAGCATGGCCGAGTACCAAAAGCTATGGGAAGAATCCATCGCCAAACCCGACAAATTCTGGGCTAGAGAGGCCTCCGAATTACTCTGGCAACAAAAGTGGTCCAAGGTTCTCGAATGGAAAGAGCCGTTCGCCAAGTGGTTTGTTGGCGGCCATTTAAATGTTTCAGAAAACTGCCTCGACCGCCATCTTGGCACCCCGCGCCAAAACAAAGCCGCCATTCTGTGGGAAGGCGAACCCGGCGAAAAACGCACCCTCACCTACCAGCAATTGCACCGCGAAGTCTGCCGCTTCGCCAACGTCCTCAAGGCGCACAAAGTCAAAAAAGGCGAGCGCGTCATTATCTACATGCCCATGGTCCCAGAAGCGGCCATCGCCATGCTGGCCTGCGCTCGCATCGGTGCCACTCATTCCGTGGTTTTCGGCGGCTTCAGCGCCGAGGCCATTCGCGACCGCATCTCGGATTCCCAAGCCGTCCTAGTCATCACCTGTGACGGTGGCTACCGTCGCGGCAGCGTCGTCCCCTTGAAAAAGAACGTCGATGACGCGCTCAAGGGTGACGCCCAGACCGTCCGCGGTGTCATCGCCTTCAAGCGCACAGGCCAGGAAACCCACATGGAGCAGGGTCGCGACACTTGGTGGCACGACGAAATGGCCAAGGTGGACGCCAACTGCCCAGCCATTCCCTTGGATAGCGAACACCCGCTTTTCGTGCTCTACACCTCCGGTTCCACAGGAAAGCCCAAGGGCATTCTGCATACCACAGGTGGCTATTTGGTAGGGGCTTACATGACTACCAAGTACGTTTTCGACCTGCGCGATGAAGACGTCTACTGGTGCACCGCCGACATCGGTTGGGTCACAGGCCACAGCTACATCGTCTACGGCCCGCTCGCCAATGGCGCCACCATCCTCATGTATGAGGGCGCTCCCAACTGGCCCGAAAACGATCGCTTCTGGAAAATCATCGAAGATTACCGCGTCACCATCTTCTACACCGCTCCCACCGCCATCCGCGCGTTCATTCGCTGGGGCGATCAGTGGGTCAAAAAACACGATCTGAGCAGCTTGCGCCTGCTAGGCTCCGTCGGCGAACCCATTAACCCAGAAGCGTGGATGTGGTACCACAACGTCATTGGTGGCGGCCGGTGTCCGATTGTCGATACTTGGTGGCAGACCGAAACTGGGGCCATCATGATCACCTCCTTGCCAGGAGCGGTTCCGACCAAACCCGGCTCTGCTGCGTTGCCTTTCTTCGGAGTCGACGCCGTTGTGGTCGATGATAACGGCGACGAGGTCGGCCCAAATGTGGGCGGTAAACTCGTCATCCGTAAACCGTGGCCTTCCATGCTACGTACTATCCACGGTGATAAACCCCGTTACAAGAAGACTTACTGGGCCGAAGTCAAGGGCGCCTACTTCGCCGGCGATGGCGCTCGCCGAGACAAGGACGGTTATTTCTGGATCGTCGGACGCATCGATGACGTCCTCAATGTGGCCGGTCACCGCATCGGCACTAGCGAAGTGGAAAGTGCATTAGTCTCCCACGCCGTCGTCGCAGAAGCCGCCGTCGTCGGCAGACCTGACGATCTCAAAGGACAAGCCGTTGTCTGTTTTGTCACATTAAAGCAGGACGTCACTGCCACCGAACAGTTGCGCGAAGACTTGAAAAAACACGTCCGGCACGTGATCGGCCCCGTCGCCACGCCCGACGAAATCCGTTTTGCCGACGCCCTGCCCAAAACACGTTCGGGAAAAATAATGCGGCGTCTTCTAAAGCAAGTAGCAGCAGGCGTGACCGTTACAGGTGACACATCCTCGCTCGAGGATCTCTCCATCCTCGCCAAGCTCGCGGCTAAGGAAGACTAACCGGCGCACACGGAGAAAGCACCCCGTACGGCAAACACTCCATTTTAACCCAAACAGCGCAAAGAGCGCGGAAATCAGGAATTTCTGCGTTCTCTTAGCGTTTTTTGTGATTCGGCTGAGAGCGGAATTGCCGAATTCAGAGCTAAATAATGGGACAGATGGCGATCCGGCGCGACCGTCGGGAAAGCGCCATCGATTTTCTTAGTTTTTTGGCACAAAAACTGAACGTTTCACAATTTCCTGAGTCCTAACTAATAAGAGGTTGTGCTTCCTTGCCCTCGGTTTCGCCGTGGCATTGCGGATGACCGCGCAGCGTTTGCAGAGAACTGCACGGCCACTGTAGGTCACTGTAGGACACTGCACGGCGGTGCCGCCTCCAGATGGCTTTGCTTCTACCAGATCCACTTGGTCTACGGCATCCACCCTCTGGCTTTCGTGTTCTCTTTGTAATCAGGAAATAATCAGTATGTTATTGCGCGTGTTTTAGTTGACCTAATTAAGCCTGCCAAAACAGTCGGTTTAATTAGTTCAATTAGTTCAGCAATCCGAATCGCGGTGGCCATGGTTCGGCTGTGGTTGCCGCAGTAACCAAGATGTTTTGATGGGCGCAGCCTTGGTGGCTTTCGTGACCTTACCCAGCGAGGACGCGACGTCCCTCGATCGCTTCCCCAACCACGGAGCCTGCGCTGTGGTGACCGCTCCTTAGGGCTCCCCCACCCAAAGCTTCTGCTTCAGTCCATGCTTCAATGCCCGCTTCAATGTAACTCCCAGCGGCGGAAAGTTGAAGTCGCCCTCTTTCGCTTCCTACACCCTTTTGTTCCCGCAGAACGTTGGCACTTCTCCGCTCCCAGCTCAGCTTTCCTAGCTCTAGAAACACCTCTCCCTCAACATTATGAAACCTTTTAAAAATATTAGCGGCGAGGAACCCGAATCAGGCCTCCGCGTCTACCTTCGTGAAATTGGCCGCGTCGCCCTGCTCACCCCTAAACAGGAAATCGAACTCGCCGCACGAATTCAACTGGGTGACAGGGAGGCGCGCGCACTGATGATCAACGCCAACTTGCGTCTGGTGGTTAAAATCGCCCACGATTACAGCAACTTCGGCCTCCCAATGCCGGATCTCATCTCCGAAGGTAATATTGGGTTAATCAAAGCTGTAGAACGATTCGATCCGGCAAAAGGCGGGAAGTTGAGCACCTACGCCGCATGGTGGATTAAGCAGAGCATCAAACGCGCCCTGGCCAACCAAAGTAAAACCATCCGACTACCCGTCCACCTTGTGGATAAAATTGCTAAAATCCGCCGTCTTTCGCAAGGGATGAGCGAGGAACTGGGACGTGAGCCCACCGACGAAGAGTTAGCAGAGGAGGTGGGCATTTCAGCCCCAAAACTCGCCCAATTGCGGATCATTTCCCTACGCCCAGCCTCTCTCGATGCCCCCGTGAGCGACGAGGACGGTAAAGAATTAGGGGAAACCGTAGGGGACTTGGAGGCTCCCAACCCTTTGGAGCAACTTCAGGATAGCAACCTGCTAGACGAACTCGGAGAGGTACTTGAAGAACTGGACGCCAGAGAGCGCAAAATTATCAGTTCTCGATTTGGCCTCGGAGGCGATCCCCCAAAAACCCTAGAGGAAGTAGGCAAGCGCTTCGGCGTGACCAGGGAGCGCATCCGCCAGCTTCAAAACGGGGCTCTGGCGAAATTAAAGCGTGCCCTTGCTCGCCGAGATCGGCCCATTGAAGCGTTGCTGCCCGGTGACATCGGGGTGCTGCTCGCTTCCCGCAGAAAAGAGGATGCACACTCCTCTCGCCCAATTGGCTAGGCACGGGCTTGCCGGGCAAAAATAAGTGAGATAAGTGAGTTGCCTTGGATTGAGATGCCCAAATTTTCCGAAAGGCGACCGCGAAGAGGGATACCTCGGTTCGAACTTGGAATTTGGGCGCCAAGACGCAGCACCTAGCGGAGCACTAGCAGGCAGTGTGTCTAATTTGTTGGTTCTGGCGACGCCGTGTTCAACGATGGCAATTGATGTTTTACCGATTAATTGCTTCGGCGAGTCACCAAAAGTCGTCGTGAGGATGCTTATCAGGCCGAAGGTTGAGGAGCGCAGCGACGACACCACTGGTTTGTCCGGCCGAGCCGGCTCGGATCCCAGAGGGATGCTAGCGGCGGGGCTTTAAGGGCAAAACAAGCCATCGTTTGTGGAAAATACGGCGTGCGTCACTGGAAAATCTCAATGCCCAGCAGCATGGGAGGGCTGGCATCCCTCCGGGATGCGTGGTGTTTTTTGTATCGTATCCGGTGGTGTCGCTTCGCTCAACCACCGGCAAATGGCCTCGATGCCTCCGGCATCGGAACCTTCATTCGTAGCCTCACTGCCCACTAATGTTTAGTACATTTGTGTCTGAATTATCCCAAAATATGTCCGCATACTTGCGAGGTGAAGCGGGTTGTACTTTATAAATCCCACCAGCACCCCATGCGCACGTCCCAACTATTCCGTCGTATCTTTGCCTCGCTTATCCCCTCGCTTATCCTTCTGGTCGCGCTCTCTTACCAAAGCCCTGCGCTTGAACCCGGACCGCTCCTTTCCCCTAAAGAGGCCGTCTCTAAAATGACGTTTCCAGATGGATTTTCCGTGGATCTTCTCGCCTCGGAACCAGAACTGGTACAGCCGATTGCCTTTTGTTGGGACGAAAAGGGACGCCTCTGGGTGGTGGAAGGCAACACCTACCCTGAGCGCGCTGGCGCCCCGCCCATCCCGCGCCCCGACACCGACCCGCATCTCGACGTCCTCACCGTCGAGGAGAACGCTAGCCTGTTTGGCGGTTCGGACCGAATCCTCATTTTTTCCGATGAAGACGGAGATGGGGTGTATGAGACGCGGAAGGTCTTTTTAGAAAATCTCAATCTGGTTTCCGGAATTGAGGTGGGCTTCGGCGGGGTTTACATCGGCGCTGCCCCTTATCTCCTCCATGTGCCCCTTGATGCCTCCGGCGACAAACCTGCAGGGCCACCGCGTGTGCTTGCCGATGGGTTTGGTTGGCAGGACACACACGAAACTTTGAACTCTTTCCTCTGGGGTCCTGACGGCTGGCTGTATGGCTGCCATGGCGTCTTCACCCAGTCGAAAGTACGCGTTTGTACCGGGCCAGCCGGCGCGCGCCCCACTTTCCCGATGAACTGCGCCTACTGGCGCTGGCATCCCGTGCGCCAAGAGTTTGAGCTCTTCGCTCAGGGCACCTCCAATCCGTGGGGGTTGGATTATAACGCCAAGGGCCAGTTTTTTTCGGAGGCATGCGTGATCCCTCACTTTTGGCACGTGATTCCGGGAGCGTATTACTTACGTCAGTCCAATCCGCTCGGCCATTTTAACCCTTATGTTTACAAGAACATCGAAACGATCGCGGATCACTCCCACTTTTCCGGAGGCAAGCCTTCATACGGCCAGCAAGCCAATCGCGGGAGTTCCGATGATTTTGGGGGAGGCCACGCCCATTGCGGGCTTTGCATCTACGATGGTCTGAATTTCCCTGCGCAGTATCGGGGCCAGCCGCTACTGGGTAACATCCACGGCAAACGCATCAATCAGGAGCAGCTCATCCCTGAGGGCTCCGGTTACAAGGCTTCGCACGCGCCAGATTTTTTACAGTCCAACGACTTCAATTTCACTGCCGTCACCCTCAAACAGGCGCCGGATGGATCCGTCGTGTTCAGCGATTGGTATGACAAACAAAAGTGCCATAACAGATCGCCTCAAATTTGGGATCGCTCCAATGGGCGCCTCTATCGAGTCAAATACGCCAAGACTTGGACGCCGTGGAAGCCGACGCTCGGCATGTGGGAACCGGCTTCTACCCTCGAATTGCAGCTTCAGGAGAATAGCTGGTTGAGCCGGATGGCCCGCCGCAAAGTGGAGGAGGTTGCAATGCGGGCTCCCGTCGGGGCTGATCTCATCCGCAGGGCTCGGGAATTGATAACGAGCTCGCAGAGCCCCGAGGCTCGCTTGAGACTCATGTGGTGGTTGAACGCGACGCGGGATGCCGGAAATCTCAACGTCTGGAAAGAGAAGTTGCGCGATTCAGACGACAACGTTCGCCAGTGGGGGATTCGGCTCATTGTACAGCAGGGACCGGTTGAGGAGGGCCTTGTGCGGGAGTTCGAGCGGATGGCAAAGGACGACGCTTCCCCGGTAGTGCGGCTTGCCTTAGCTAGCGCTCTCCAGAGCTTGCCGACTTCCGCTCGTTGGGGGTTGGCTGCGGAACTTCTTCGACATGCCGAGGACAGCCAAGACCATAATCTGCCTCAGATGCTTTGGTACGGGGTCGAGGCGGCGGTGCCCGAAAATCCTGAAAAGGCGATGCAGCTCGCGAAGTCTTCACTGCTTGAATTGCCCGCATCATTGATTGCGCGACGGACAGCGGAAATGCGCTCCGATCTTGGCAACGCCTTACTTTTGGGCGCCATTACGCAGGCCAAATCCGCACCAGAAGCTGCCCGTTTTATCACGCCCTTGGCTGAGGCCTTGCAGGGCAGGTTCGACTTGGCAGCTCCCAAAGAATGGAAAGCGGCATACGAACGTCTGGGCGCTCTGGCTGAGTCTTTGAAGGACGCAAGTCTCCAACAAGGGTTGCTGGACGCTCGGACCTCCGTGGGAGTCGCCTTCAACGATGCCAAGGCCTGGCAAGAATTGCGGGTTCTGGCGAAAGACGCGCCAGCCAGTTTGGAGAGGCGTCAAAAGGCTTTGCAAACCCTTGCCGCGGGGCGCGACCCCGAACTCCCAACGCTCCTGCTCCAACTGCTCGCCGATGCACCCCTGCGCTTGGACGCACTCAAAGCAGCCGCGAGCCTCAGCCTAAACAATGGCTCCGGAGTCAAATCGCTCCCTCCTCTCTTCGCAGCCATGCTGGAAATGTATCCCACCCTAAACGCGAAGGAAAAATCGGCCGCGTTGCAATCCTTCTCAGGCCGCGTCGAAACGGCGCACCTCCTCATGGACGCGGTGGAGGCGAAGCGAGTTCCTTACAACGACCTGTCCATGTTTGTGGCGAGACAAATTGCAGGGCTAAAAGATGACGCGCTCGCCAAGCAGGTCGACAAACTCTGGGGCAAAGTGGATGCAACCACAACAGGCGCGAAGGCGGAAGCGGTAGCCAAAGAGCACGCGCGCCTAAAAGCGATTCTGACCGATGGCTATCTCAAAACGGCAGACCTCCAAAAAGGGCGCGTCCTTTTCCAGAATATCTGCGGGCAATGCCATCAACTATTTGGTGAAGGCGCCAAGATTGGACCGGATCTGACCGGTTCCAACCGGGCCAACGTGGATTACATTCTCGAGAATGTCATCAACCCGAGCGCAATCATTGGAAAGGACTACGAGCTCCATATTTTCACCCTTAAAGATGGCCGCGTGATCAGTGGAATGGTGCGCGCCGAGGATGATCAGTTAATCACCGTGCAGTCTCCCAGCGGAGAGGAGCAGGTGCGAAAGGCAGAGATTCGCTCGGAGGATAAACCCGGTATCTCCATGATGCCCGAGGGAATTTTTGGAGCCCTATCAAAGGAACAGATGCGTGATCTCGTTGGATATCTGGCCGTTCCCCAGCAGATTTCCCTCTCAGGCGCAGGCCAAAAAGCTGCCGCATATCGAGTAGAAGGCGCATTGGAGGCGGAGTCTTTCAAGATCCTCGATGCTCCCGGACTCGCCACAGTGCAAGCAATGGGAGGTTTCCGGGACGGGGTTTTTTCGGGCGATTCCCAAATTTTCTGGAGAAAAGCCAAGACGGGAGACGTGCTCAAACTTGAGGTCCCAGTAAAGGCTACCGGAAAATTCCGTGTCCGCGCCGTGTTTTGTCGCGCTCCGGATTACGGCATCATCCGGGTGAGATTTGCGGGGCGGGATATGGATCAGGGGACGATTGATCTGTTTGGCTCGAAGGTGACCAATACGGAAGCCTTACCTTTGGGCGTTGTTGAATTCCCAAATTCGGGAACTGCGGTATTGGAGCTTGAATTAACAGGCAAGAATCCTGCGGCCTCTGACAACAAGATCGGTCTCGATTACCTGCTTTTGGAACCTTTGGATCTCAAGGCCTCCCCTGTTGTACCCACCGCCTCGGGTTCCAAGCCACAGGCATCCCAAACCTCGAAGTGATCGCTCGCCTTGTCGTTACGGGATCCATTTTAGACTAAACTGCATCTCCCTGCGCACTGAATGGACTTCCGTTCCGACTAAACTCCAAATGTATTCTTGAATGGATGCCGCCGCCTGAAGGCAGCCGCCTTCAATCTGGTAAATTCTGGGGTGGTTCGGGGAGACGGGAAAAAACTTGCGTGGAACGCTTTTTGCTCCTTGGAAGGCGCATTTTCCCCTCAAAATCCATGAACCCACAAAATCGCCCGCACCGCTGGAGTACTCCCCAAAATTGGGCGACCCTCATCGCGTCACTATTTCTGGTTGGCGGCGCCGCTTATTTTCTAGCTCCCTGGAGCGGAAGCGTTCCTTCAGGCCCCACGCCAGACGCCGCCACAACTGCCCCGTCTGAAGTTCAGAATCCAACGCCACCGAACGCTACCAGTCCCGCTGGCAAGCCTGTTTCCGCCGGTGCATCCCCTGCATCGCCCACCTCGGGGAAGGCGCAGACCATGCTCGTCGCGAAAGCCCCACCTCAAGGCTCACCACTTCCTGTGCCGGGCATGAATCCCGATGCCGACAAGGGACGGGTTGTGAAGTTGGAGCCGATCGCCCTCAAACACTGGGGTGACATTAAACAGGGAACGCTCATTCTTCTACCCACCGCCACGGGGGAAACGCTGGAGGGCGTCGTCAACCTTGTTATGGAGGACAACGGTTGGGTGCGCATGGGTGGCGCGCTATCCGATGAGAAGGGCAGTTTTACGCTCAATACCAGCGCGGATCAGGTAAACGGCCGAATTTTACTCCCAAGCGAGGGAATCGGTTACGAGATCGTAATGGACGGCACTGAGGTGCTGCTCATCGAGCGACGGCTGAGCAGCCTAATCTGCTGGCCAGGGGGCCAGCCCTCCCCGAACCAAGGGAATGCGGCAGCCACCATGCCCAACACAATATCGGGGTTGAAGGTGGGAGGAAAACTGGTTCTCAGCGCCAATGTTTCTGGGGCGACACCCATGTATTATCAGTGGAAAAAAGACGGAGCAGTCGGACCTTGGCTCTCCAACCCGACCTTGGAAGTGAACGCCACAGCCAGTTCAGCAGGGAAATATAAGCTTTCCGCCATGAACTTGTTTGGAACCGTCAGTTCCACAGAAATCACGGTCCTCGTTTCGCCAAAATAATACCCCACAGAGCACCTGTGACCAGCGCGGCGATGCATCCCTTTTATGAAATTGCGACCCGAAACCAAACGCCTCTCCATCGGCGTGCTCTCCCTGAGCGCGCTACTGGCGGGCGTGCTTTGGTTCCAGGACACGCGCGATGCGCCGCCCAACACTCCGCACTCACAAAGCACGCAGCCCGCGTCGCCCAGCGCTGACTCGACGTCCCCCGAGACTTCCACGCTCAGCGCATTCACGTCTCTTGCTCCGGAAAAAACTCCCGCCGCCAAAGCCGCCGTTTTATTCGCCAAACACGGTTCCGTCGACGGCCTACCCTTGCCCGCGCAGATTCCCGGTTTAAACGCTCAAAACGCCAAAGGCCGCGTTGTGAAGTTGACTCCGGTCGCGCCCAAACAATGGCTGGCCTTGAATTCGGGCGATACGGTCGAACTCCCGTTTTTCGACCACCTCGGGTTTACGGGCATCATCCGTCTGCATGCGGAGGACAACGGATGGCACCGGTTTGGTGGTGAACTCAACGACGGGGCAGGCTCGTTTTCCATCAACATCAAGGACCATAACGTCGGAGGAAGTATTCTGCTTCCCAACCGCTCTCTAGCACTCACGATTGTAACGGAAACTGACGGAAATGTCCTACTTATAGAACGCCCGCTGAGTCGGCTGATTTGCTGGCCGCCAGCCCCTCGCCCAGAGGCCCTTGTCGCAGCAGATGCGGCGGCCCCCATGGCAGCGGATGCGGCGGCCCTCGACACGAACACCCCCAGCAGCGCGGCCTCTGCTGTACCCAAACTCAACACCAAACCCGGTGCGCGCGGCCTCATTTATCTGAACTTCGAGGGCGAAACCGTCAACGACCCCAGTTGGAATAACGGCAACACCATCATCGCAGCTCCCTCGCCCTTAAGTGCGGACGGCATTCTAGAAGTCATTGCACGAGTCGCAGAAGACTACGCCCCCTTCGACGTCGCAGTAAGCACCATTCGGGCGGACTATGACAATGCGGCGGTAGGGAGGCGCATGAAAGTCATCGTCACTCCCACGGACACTGCGCTACGCGGGGTTGGCGGAGTTTCCTTCACAGGAAGTTGGAGTGACGCAGGCAAAGCCAATCGCTCCTCAACCGTCCCCGCATGGGTTTTTGTCAGCAGTCCTGCCAAAACCGTCGCAGAGATCATCTCGCATGAAGTCGGCCACACTCTTGGACTCAGCCACGCCGGCGTCATGAATAGTACGGGAATTACATTAAGCGAATACTACAAGGGCCACGGAGGCGGACTTGATAATCCCACGAGCTGGGCTCCCATCATGGGCACCTCCTACTATCGCTCCGTGACGCAATGGAGCCAAGGCGAGTACGTCGGAGCCAACAACGACGAAGATGATCTGGCGATTATCTCGAGCGCAGTGAACGTCTTTGGTTACGCCAGCGCCGCCCAACCCAGCGACGGCTACAGTAACTCCGGCACCGCCCTGCTGCCCGTTACCAGCAGCGCCTTCAGCCTGAATGGCGTTCTGCGCCGCGAATCACAACCCGACGAATACGAATTCTACACAACGGGCGGCACTCTCAGCGCAGCCGTCAAGCCGATCACCGCAAATTACGCCAACGCGGACTTGCAACTCGAATTGTGCGACGCCGCCTACACAATACTCGCACTCTCCAACCCCGACACCGCGCTGGAAGCCAGCCTCGCCAAAACGCTCGCTCCCGGCACTTATAAGTTAAGAGTGCGCAGCGCTGCAACCGGCCCCGCTCCGGCTCTGGGCTACACCACCGGCTACTCCGCCTACGGCTCCCTCGGCGCTTACCAACTCTCAGGCTTTTTGGAAAACGGCGTCTCCTTGCCGACCCTCATGGGCGCCCCTGAAGTCGTCGGCTTGATCGGGAGAGATTTTGCCTACTCAGTCGCGCTCTCCCAGGGTGCCGCTGTTGCGGCTGTCACCGGCGACTTCCCCCCGGGGATCACCTGGTCGACGGATTCGCAAACTCTTACGGGCATCCCGACCGTTGAAGGCACTTGGACGCTGGATTTCACCCTCACCTCTCCCGTTGCCACCACCAGTCGCACACTCAAGGTGCGCACCGTCCATCCGCTACCCAGCCTCAACGGCTCCATCGGGACCACCATGACCTCCTCGCTTGCTCCATGGAACGGCCAGCTTTGCACACTCCCCGACAGCACCCTCGCCGTCATGGCCACAAACGGCTCCATCCCAAACTCTGCCTCCACCTTTTTTAGGTTCCGTGTCCCAGGAAAATCTGTGGTCTCTTTCACTTGGAAAACTTCCACTGAAGCGGATCATGATGTCGCTCAGGTTCGAGTAAATGGTTTGCCCGCAAAAGACTTGGATTCTGGAAAGGCGCTCACTCTGAGTGGCGAGCGCGGTTGGATTACCCAACGTTTTGCCGTGGACACGATCGGGCTGGGTTTGGTGGAGGTGCGTTACACCAAGGACTCCAACCTAACCGCGGGGCAAGACAGGGTCTGGTTCGGAAATTTGAATGTCGGGTCCATGCCTGTTTTCAAAAAATCCCCGTCCTCTCAACGCCTCAAAGCCGACCAAACCGGATTTTCGCTTGAAGCTGAGACCGTCAACGCAAGTGCGTTTCAATGGAAAAAAGACGGCATTGCCCTCAGCGACGGCACGGCCGCAGGTGTCGAATTTTCAGGAACGACCACCCCGAAACTGACCCTCAAGGGCGTTTCGGGAATGGATTCCGGTTCCTACACTCTGGATGCCAAAAACAGCTTCACCACTGTCACCTCCAGAGCCGCCGAGATCGCAGTGCCAGGCGCCCCAGTCGTCGGTTCCCATGGCATCGTTGGCTCCAGCAGCTTGAAAACGGGAGACACACTTCTGCTTTCTCTGGAAGCTTATGGTGCCAAACCCCTGACAACCCTGTGGAAAAAAGATGGCCGACCGTTCCGCACAACCTCGGGAACAACCCTTCAAATCCGCAACGCCACCGAGGCGCTGGCAGGACGCTACTCTGCGACGGTCTTAAATATGTACGGCAGGGGCGTATCTACCGAAGCCGTCATCACGGTATCCCCACGCCCCGCGACAACCTCTCCTTAGTCTCCGGGGCTAAAATTTTGCCTGCGGCGGCTTTCCGCCTTCAGTAGCATTAAGAATATAGCCTGAAGGGAAGCGATCAGCGGAGACACCGAACACCGCCTGGAACCCTCAGCTAGGGATTGATTGCAGTGGAGGGTTGGGGTTTTTCCCTAACGCTCTCAGCCTCATTTTTTCCGTAGCAAAGGATGTGATAAATCCCCCTCTGCTAAGCAAACATGGAGCCCTGCTTTCTGCCCTTCGTGGGGCAGGCAATTTTGTCTCTCGGGGCGCAGATGCGTACTTCAACCGCTCGCACTGCGTTGGCTCAGAGCGTGGCACTTCCAGTGGCTCATCCCGCGTTGAAGCGTGCCTCAGGCGGCCTACCGCCTCCGCGACCCTAACAGCCCTTACCACCCTCACCACGGCGATAGGAACGGCGCTTTATCCGCCATTTTGCACCGTCTGCAGCGTCGGCACCGCCCCGGGCGCTCACTTATGCGGGACCTGCGAAGAAGGTGCGGTGAAGATACACTGGGAATTGGGGCGCGTTTGCAGCCAGTGCTCGCGAGTTTTCTCAGGCACTCCGCCGCTAGTAGAGCGCTGTGCGGATTGCCGCGCACGGGAGCCTGCTTTTTCATGCGCCATAGCCCCTTACCACGCAAGCGGGGTGGTGCGCGAAGTGATGCACAAGTTCAAGTATCAGGGCAAACGACACCTCCTTGGCGTCCTTGGATCCTGGCTTGCAGAGGGCTTGCTGGACTCTCGGCTGCGGGAACCCCCGCCGCAAGTGCTCGTGCCCGTTCCCCTGCACTGGTGGAAGTTACGGCAACGCGGATTCAATCAGGCAGCCCTCCTCGCGCAACAACTCGTGCTGGAATGGGAGCGAGCGCAGCGCCTACGAGAACAGGTGCAAGAACCTCCACATGGGCCTCAGTGTTCACAAGAACCCACCCAAGAGCATTTAAACCAGACGTCCGGCGCTTGCCTTCATGGCGGGCAAAAATTACAGGTCGAAGAGTTGCTCCAGCGCCACCGACCCACGGGCACCCAGACCGCACTGGATAGGGCCGCCCGCCTAAAAAACCTGCGAGAAGCCTTCAGCCTGCGCAAAGGCGCGAACGTCATCGGGCGGCACCTCGTTTTGGTGGACGACGTGCTTACCACAGGGGCCACCTTGGACGCTTGCGCTCAGGTGCTTCTGTCCGCCGGAGCCGCATCGGTCAGAGCGCTGGCCGTCGCGCGCGGTTGAGTGGAGATGTGTCGTGAGGAGTTATACCAAATCTTGAAGAAAACTGGGCCTTCTTTCCCGGGACCGCGGAGCCCAAGCTCCGCTTTGACGCTCCAAAAACTCAGACAGTCATTGCGGAGCTGGGGCTCCGCGGTCCCATGCGCTGAGGTTTTTGAATCATCCATAAACCTGAAAGAGATGGCATTAGAGAAAGTCAGCAGAGGGCGCACAAGGAGCGTAAACCGCGATTCATTTCCTGATTTCTGCGCTCTCTGCGGTCTTGGTAATTGAAAAAGAAATATTTGCTTCCAAAGGAAAGCTTTTGCACCGGCCTTAAACACTCAGCCATAGCAGCCTTAGAGAACCTGCAACCCACAAATTCACCCAAAATCGTAATGCGCTGCGCCGATAGCCTGCGCCAAACGCTTCCAAAAACGGCGGCATTTGTACAATCGCGTAAAAGTCGCTCCCCAACTTCCCAAACTTCGCTACTCTTCCACTTATGGGTATTTTTAGTCGTCCCTCTTTTTACTCGGATAAGAAGCGAGAATTGCCAACCGGGCTATGGCAGAAGTGTCCTGCGTGCTCGGAGTTGATCCACAATCTGGAATTGCAGCAAAACTTCCGAGTTTGTCCCCGCTGTGACCATCACTTCGTGCAACCGGCACTGGAGCGGATCGAGATGCTCGTGGATGAGGGCAGCTTTGAAGAACAAGACGCGAACATGATTTCGGTGGATACCTTGAAATTCATGGGCCAGGCCAGTTACACAGAGCGACTGAAGAGCTATCAAAAAAAGACCGGCTTGAAGGATGCCGTGATCACCGGATTTTGCTCCATGGAAGGCCTGCGCTTAGGCCTCGCGGTGATGGATTTCAACTTCATTGCAGCCACGATGGGCTCCGTCGTCGGCGAGAAGCTCACGCGGCTCATCGAGCGCTCAACCGCAGCCTCCCTGCCCGTGGTCATCGTCTCAGCCTCAGGCGGAGCGCGTATGTACGAGGGTGCCATCTCACTGATGCAGATGGCGAAAACCTGCGGCGCGCTATCCCGACACTCCATCCAACGCCTCCCGTATATCTCCGTGATGACCCATCCCACCACAGGCGGGGTAAGTGCGAGTTTTGCCACGGTGGGAGACATTAATCTTGCCGAGCCTAGGGCGATGATCGGCTTTGCCGGGCCGAGAGTGATTAAAGAAACCACGCATCAGGATTTGCCCCACGGGTTTCAGACCGCCGAGTTTTTGAGGGATCGCGGGTTGGTGGATCAGATTGTGCACCGAAAACAGATGCGTGAGACCCTGCATAAACTTCTGAAGTATTTGACGGTAGCGAAACCAGAGCGTTGAAGACGCAAATTTCTCTTCCGGAAGCAGTTGCCTGGCTTTATAGCACGCAACAGTTCGGCATAAAGCTTGGTTTGGCGGGAATGCATCGCCTTGCGCGAGCCATGGGCGTGGTGCTTGAGGGACCTCGCGCCTTGAAGTTCATTCATGTGGCTGGGACCAACGGTAAGGGCTCGACCTGCGCTATGATTGCCAACATCTGTCACGCTCAAGGCTGGCGTACGGGCCTGTATACCTCCCCCCACTTGCTTTCTCTGAAAGAACGTTTTCAGATAAACGGCGAGTGCATTCCAGAGTCTGTTTTGTGTGAGGAACTCAATCGGATTCGCGAACAGGTCGTGGATTGGGAGCAGCACCCCACGTTTTTTGAAATTGTAACCGTGCTGGCTTTGCGTTGGTTTCAACAAGAAAGCGTGGAAGTTGTAGTCCTCGAAACAGGCATGGGAGGCCGCTTGGACGCGACAAACATCGTCACGCCGCTGGTGAGCGTCCTGACTCCTATCGGACTAGATCATCAGCAGCATCTCGGTGAGTCCCTCGCTCTGATTGCGGAGGAAAAAGCAGGGATTTTTAAACCCGGTATCCCCGTAATTAGCGCCTTGCAGGAGGAAGAAGCACTTGCCGTGTTTAGGGATAAGGCGCGGCGACTGGGCTGCTCGCTTGAAGTTGTTGAGCAGCCATGGACAGAAAGCGCAGTGGCCCTGAAGGGCGAAGCACAACGCTGGAATGCAGCTCTCGCCATCGCAGCCCTTCGCGCCGCCGGACTAGCCATAACTCCCGCCGCGATCGAGAAGGGCTTGTCCAGCGTTCGATGGCCCGGCCGGTTTGAGAAAGTGGACAACAACCTAGTCCTCGATGGCGCCCACAACCCACACGCCGCCAGAGAGCTATGTGAAACATGGCAGACGACTTTTCCCGGTGAACGCGCCGAGCTCATATTCGGCGCCTTGCAGGATAAAGACGTCCGCGGTCTGCTAAACGTCCTTGCCCCGATCATCGGGACGTTGACCCTCGTCCCGATCACCAATCCGCGCGCCCTGACGGTGGAACAACTGCATGAAATTGCCTTGGAACACTTCCCTGCCGTGCCGCGTTCGACGGCGGCCTCTCTGGAGGAGGCACTCGAAAGGCCTGCGCAGTTGCGCCGCCTCGTCTGCGGTTCGCTTTATCTGGTGGGCGAGGCCATCGGCCTATTGCAAGGCCATACGCCAGAACGAAGTGCCCAATAAAGTCTGACAACTTTTGTGCCGTCCAAAGGCATCGCGTCTCATCGTTTCGTATGACGTCTTGCCACCCCTTATCTACCCGTTCAAAAAGCGCGTCAGTTCGTCACATTTAACGAAGGCACACAGCCACGCGCTCGTCCCTTAGACACGTATAACTCATAGCGTGTGGAAAAAGTTTCCTCTGAATTTTTGCTTTTTCTCAGCAAGGTTTGAAAATCGTCTTATGTTACACACCGTTATGTGTGTGCCGCTTGCCGCAGTTCGCATTCTTCTTTTAGAAGACTCCGATATGGATGCTCTCCTTATCGAGGAGGAACTGCGCCGAGCCGAAGTTCGCTATTCTCTTAGGCGAGCCCAAACCCGAGCGGAATTTGAAGCCGCACTCTGTGAGTTTCATCCTCAAATTGTTTTCGCAGACTACATGCTCCCCATTTTTGACGGCGCGGCTGCCCTTTCCCTCATGCAAAGTGATTATCCAGAGATTCCTGTCATTATCATTTCAGGGGCAGTGGGGGAGGAAACTGCCGTAGAGCTCCTCAAGGCTGGAGCCACGGATTTTATCCTGAAAAGCAGGCTCTTCCGACTGGAACCGGCCTTACGAAGGGCTCTTCGAGAGGTAGCTGAGCACGTGGCACTTGCGGAGGCACAAGCCGCACTTTCCTCGTGCAACATGGATCTAGAAAAGCGTGTACTCGATAGAACGCTCGAACTGAGCCACAAGAACGCAATCATGGAAGATGACCTTAAAATGGCGCACGAGTTGCAAGTGGCGCTGCTTCCATCACGTTTTCCGACGATCCCGAGGGGCTGCCCACCGGAGAAAAGCGCCGTTCGTATTTGTAGCCATTACCGTTCCACGCACCTCGTAGGTGGAGACTGCTTTAATGTGCTCCAAGTTTCGGATTCAGCGCTCAGCGTGTTGATTTTTGATGTGATGGGGCACGGAGTCCGCGCAGCCCTCGTCACAGCGATGCTTAGAGCCCTCGAAGAACAGTTGGGCGAGAAAGCAGAGGATCCCGCTCTCCTTCTATCCGAAATGAATAGGGCGCTTTGCCATATCTTTAAGGGCACCGATGACGTCGTTTTTGCCTCCGCGTGCTGTCTCACCGTGGATGTCGAACGCGGAACGGTTACCTTTGCCAATGCCGGACACCCGACGCCTTTCTTAGTGCATCATGCCCTAAACAGCGTGGAGCCGCTGCGCTCACTCGCCAAAGATCGCGGGCCGGCGCTGGGAATTTTTGAGGAGGCCACCTACGCCAACCACACTCAAGCACTCGCGACGGACGACATAATTTTGCTCTTCACCGACGGTTTGTTTGAGGTGGAAAACGATAAGGAAGAGCTATTTAATGAATCACTCCTTCTCGAGACAGTTGCACACCACACCGATTTGGAGCCCGAACGTCTCCTACACGCTGTGGTGGCGGACGTCGAACGGTTCACGGGGGGCAACGCCTTTTCGGACGACGTCTGCGTGGTCGGTGTCCATATCGCGCATTTGCCCTGCAACGCAGCGTAGTGCGGCTTTCTCAAACTTTTAAGGGCAAGTTGCACGACTGTTACCAAGCGTTGCCTAGAGGTGGCACGCGAAAACGCAGCCAGTGAGATCGTCAGCTTGAGAAGGGACCACCTTGGGGAGGAAATGAAACTCAACCGCGGCTTTCTTGACTGGATCCACTTCACAGCGACACTACAAACATGACACTTACAGCCGTTCTCATTCCTGCCGAAGAAGGTGGCTTCATCGCCTTTAATCCAGAAACAGGCACCACAACCCAAGGTGAGTCAGTACCTGAGGCGATTGCAAATCTACAAGAAGCCACTGAGCTTTATTTAGAGGAATTCCCGTTAACGCACTGTGGACAACCACTTTTGACCACTTTTGAGGTTACCGCACATGCCTAAACTTCCTCATGTTTCGGGAGTTGAAGCTGTTCGAGCCCTTCAGCGCCTTGGCTTCGAAATGATCCGCCAAAAAGGCAGCCACATCGTGATGCGTCGTGGACCGTCGGGGTGCATTGTCCCAAACCATCGCGAAGTCAAAATCGGCACTCTCGCCGGCGTGCTTAGACAAGCTGGCATTTCGGCGGACGAATTCATCGCGGCACTTTAAATACAGTTAAAGCATGGCCTTCTGGATAGAAAAGTCCTGCCATAGATTCCGTGAATCCACCGCAGCCGCGTAACTAAGCGCCTCAGCGAACGCTCGGGCGTTCCTAGTGTGGCAGACTTAACGCGAAATTTCCGCGAATCGGCCCGCGTTCACTAGACCGAAGTGATAGCCTCCCTCACAGGCCGCCGCCCTCCCCAAATGCCGTCCAGATGTCGAAAACGCTGCTCGCCTTAATCCTCAGCCCTGCGCGATTGCTCCAAACCAGTCTTGCTACACTCGGTTTCTTGCTGTCCCTGCCTGCGATTCAAGCGCAAGAAGTCCGAGTCGAAGAGCGTCCTCCTGCCATGGTGAAAATGAGCCCAGGCGTCTACCAGTTGGGCAAAATGCGATTGGACAAAGGGACACGCAGCCTCTCTTTTCCCGCGACAGTCAACATGGAGGACGGTCCCATTGAATACCTGCTGGTGGCAGCACATGGATCGACCCATGAAAGTCTTCTTTGCACGGACGTCCACGCGAGCGACATCCATTTCGCGATGCTTTTGCTTGGAGCTAAAGGCGCTCCCGCCACAAACCCACAGACCGGACAACCCCCTGCCACCGCTCGTGTTGATGCGGATTCTCTGAGAAACGCACCCAAGCCGCAGGGTGATTCCATTCAAATCATCGTCAAATGGCTCGAAGACAACCAAGAAAAGACCGCTCACATCGAGGACTGGTTGTTTAATTCCGACACCCAAAAGGCAGGGGAGCGCGGCCCATGGATCTACTCGGGCTCCATGCTTTTGGGCTCTACGTTTTTAGCCCAAGCCGAAGGCAATCTGGCCGCCGTGGTCCTCAACTCCTCCGCGCTGATCAACAATCCCCGAACCGGAAACAACAACGATAAGATATGGTTCGTCCACAAAAATGCAGTTGCCCGCCAGGGTAGCGTGGTCGAACTCACGATCTCTCTTTCCAGTCCGAGTCCCCAAAAATGAGATGAAAATAGCCTCTGTAATTCTGGCCGTGAGCACTCTCTGCGCGGCACCCATTGCCTCCGCTCAAAGAGTGCTGGAGCGGCCCGAAAACATCTCCTTAGAGAACGAAGTCCAGTTGGGCATCGCCCGAGGACTGGCGTACCTCAAAACCCAACAGAAACCAGAAGGTCACTGGTCCAACGAGGAGCATCCGGCCCTTACGGCCCTGCCCCTGATGGCCTTTCATCAAGACCCCCAAGGGACTTATCGGGCCGGCAAACAGGAGTTTCTACAGCGCGGCTACCGTTTTATCCGTTCGAACGCGCAGGCAGACGGTGGCATCTACGTGCGAGGCCTTTCCAACTACAATACCGCGCTCTCTCTCGTGGCCTTGCTCCACGCGGGCCTTCCGCAGGACGAGGCGCTCGTCACAAAGGCACGCGCCTTTCTCATCAGCCAACAAGCCAAGGGCATGCTCAACGAATCGCTCGATGGTGGAATCGGCTACGGTCCCAACGGAGTCAGCCCAAAGCGCCAACACCCAGACCTCGATAACACGCTCGTTTCCCTTGAGGCGCTGCGCACTTATCAAGCAACGCATCCCACCGCAGAAACCAGCGCAAAAGACGATTTGGATTGGAACGCCGCCATTGAGTTTATCAGCCGAACCCAAAACCTTCCCGCCACCAATCCGAAGTCCAGTCTGGCGGAAGCGGATAAAGGCGGCTTTGTGTACTATCCGGGCTTCAGTAACGCGGATCCTTCAGAGGGACCACGAACGCTTCGGAGCTACGGCAGCATGAGTTATGCGGGCCTGCTGAGTTTCATTTTTGCCGACCTCAAACACGACGATCCCAGAGTCGTTGCGGCCGTGGAGTGGCTCTCTAAGAGCTATACCGTGGATGAAAATCCCGGCATGGGGCAGGCTGGTCTCTACTATTATTATCATCTGATGAGCAAGGGCCTCACCGCCGCTCGGATCTCCCAACTGCAACTCGCCAACGGCAAAACAGTCGCGTGGGTCCCGATCCTTGCCAGAAAAATCCTCGACCTCCAAAAGGGCGACGGTTCCTGGGCCAACGAAACCGGACGCTGGATGGAAAAAGATCCCGTTCTGGCCACCTGCTATTGTGTGCTTTCGCTGGAAATTCTGGCGAACCAACTTTGAAGTCACGCGGGAGTTTGAAAGCCACGGCGCCGTCTCCCAAAAGCTTCGGGCTTCTTTAGAACTCCCAACGTACGCCCGTTTTCCAGGACCGCGGATTGGTAATACTAATGGTGCCGTCGGGATCTCTGCGCGTTTGAATTTCCTTATTGGCAAGATTCTCGACGCCCAAAAACCACTCGCAACCCTTACCCAGCTCTCGGGTTACCAACGCATTAAAAGAGGCGTATCCAGCAAGGCGCCGCTGATTTTGGTCATCGTCAAATTGCCCGCTGGCGAAGCTTGCGCCAAGCTGCCAGCGCCATTTGGGCCACTCGCCTTTCAGTGTCAGCGAGGCCACATCACTGGGCATCTGCGCGGGAATGAGCCCCTCCAAACTACGTTGCACGGCTGCCCTGCGAACACGGGCCGTAGAGTGCAGCCAGCGAGTTTCCAGCTTCATCCCAAAAGGCAGCGTCGCATCAGCTCCCGCCTCGCAACCGAAAATCCGAATCGCGTCCAAGTTTTCCCTCCTTGCCCCGATCACGCCCGCGCGAAGGACACCCCAATCAGGGTAACTGCCCGGGCCCACGACTTCCGAGACGTTTGCCACAGCGTCGCGAAGTTCGTTGAAAAAGACTCGCGTCTTCAGGGTAAGCCGCGCGTTGGGATGCCAAAGCAGACCCGCTTCGGAGCCCAGTAACGTTTCGCTTCGCAAATTTGGGTTGGCAAGGGTGAGCGTGTTGCCCAGTTGATAGGGCCGGTATAGTTCGTTCAGTGTGGGCTGCCGATGACTGGAAAAAATGGCGGCTTCAGCCTCCAACGAGGTCCGCGGTTTCCAATGTGCCGCCAACCGGAGATCCACCGGCGCAGTTTGTCGCGCAGAATAGGTTTTGTTGGTAATCACACTTCCCGAAAACAAATCCCATTCGCGCAAACGCCCTTCCTGCTCAAAATGCAGGCCTGCACGGGCGCTGGGAGTCAGGACAAATTGAGGAAAAACCGTCCAGCGATCCTCTAGCGAGACTCCCGCATCAGTCTGGTTCCCGCCTGCCTCACGGCCCCAAGTGAATCCTGCCCCAAGGTTCCGAAAGTTTTCATGCGTGGCACCCTCGGCGATCCGTAAATCCGTACCCAAACTAAGGACGTGGTTTCCTAGCGTGGGGAAACGCAGCTTCTGGAGTAGTCCGGTTGCAGTGGAAGGCACCGCATACTGATCCAAGGTCAGGGTTTCTGAAAGGCGATTGGCTGAGATGGAAGTGAAAGTGCTGGCGAAGTCGTTGCGCTGGTGAAAGGCCGTCCATTGTCCGCTCCATTCCTCCAAAGTGCCACGATGCTCAAGCTGGAGACTGAAATCCAGCGCCTTGCTCTGATTTTGTGCAAGCGGCGTGCCATTGCCTCGCTGCTCCTGCCAGCCCTGCGTACGCAATGTCAGCGTCCAATCCCCTTCGGAATCCATAAACTGACGGACCCCCGCATCGAATCCCTGAGAGCGGCTAAATGCGTTGATATCGACCGGCCCGAGCCTGTCCTTTCGAATGACTTGGTACCCGCGAAAGTCGATCTCTTGAACTCCGCCGAAAATCCGAGTGCGACCTTGATTGGAATCCTGAGCAAACGCGAAGGCTCCCTGATGGGCGAGGCGATCGCCTGCCACGGCCTCCACAGACGCAAAGGGCGCAGCGACGAGGAATCGGGAGCGCAGGGCAACGGTGGCGCACAACGGCCCAGCGGAGGGAAGAGCGGGCCGACCATCCGGGGTGAGGGTGACGCTTGCCAAGGAAGAAACGGGAATTCGGTTCCATGAGATCCAGCCACCGAACGGGTCGTTCATCGGCACCCCATCTAGCAGAACTGCGGCGCGACTCGCCCCATTGGGACCCGTGTTACCGAGGCTCACGCCTTGAGCCGTGGGATGGGCGATGAGACTGTCTGAACGTCGAAACAGGCTAAACCCTGGAACTTGTCGAAGTACGCCGTCGAGGGAAGTTTGCGGGGCGTCACGGAGCGTGGCGCTGTTCAGAACGCCGGTGCGCAGCGGAGTAGGGCGATCCGCGACGATCGTGATGTCGGCGGACTCTCCGGGATCCTCGTTAGGATTAGCGCAGAGCAAGCCAATGACGGTTAGCAGAGGAAAAACTGGAAGGATCTTTCTATGCCACCCACGCTTCCGGGGGATGGATCGGCTCATGATTTAAAAAAGGGGACGATTTTCCCAAGGCCCCGCTTCGCCCTGGCTCGGCCGTCTAGAAGTCCAGGATCGCTCGCAAACCGAGCACCCAAGCGCCGTTGTTCTTGGCTGTGCCACCGGGTTGACTGATGTATTGAAAATCAGGCTGCACCTTTAGGTAAGAGGTCACGGGGATTTGGTAAGAGAGCTCGGTGATGGCCTCGCGGCCTTTGCTTAATCCCGACGCTTGGTCAATCTGGTCGGGGCTGAACTTGTTGCGCGCGTGGGCGAGTCCCACCTTGTCTTCTTTTTGGAACACACCCGTGTAGACCAATCCGACTTGTGTCGAGTTGGACATATAACTGGTGGCTTCCGGTGCCATCGCCCCGCGCAGAAACACGGATAAGCCCTCCTTGGAATCCTTCGCTTTTTGCCAGAGCATCTGGTCGATCACGAAGTATGAAGAGGACGTATGCGAGTGCGTGTTCGTATTGCGCACGCCGCCGGTGTAGCCCACGTCCAGAAAATCAGCGGTATGCCGCATCATCCCCAGCCGAATCGCACCGGGATACTCCCCGCCACGGCGCTCGTAACCCACTTCGCCGATGTACAAAGTGCCTTCGCTGTCGCGGAGTGCCCAATCCGTTCCATGTCGGCTGGCGTTCCCAGTTTGATTGGTGGCTGGATTCGCAAAGTCGCCAGGAGAGGGATTTCCATCATAGATCCCGCCCATGAAGTACAGGCCATGAAGCGGCTCCACTCGCAGGCGAATACCCAGAGCGCCCACCGGATAAACCGGTAGCGGCATCGGGGAAATGGGGGCGGCAGGCAAACCAAAACTGGAGTTAATCAGGAACGCGGCGGAATCCATGACCCCGAATTCATCATCGATTTTCATCTGCCCGACCTTCACGCCGACTTTGCCTTCCAGAAGCTTCTGTTCGACCCAAAAGTCCACCAGACGGTAGGAGTCGTGCGCATCGATATTCGAGTAAAGAGAGGCGTCTCCCACATAACGCGCGGAGCCGCTGGTGCCGTGGGGGTAAAGGCCGCTCATCCGGAAGGTGGCATCAGGCCACCCCGCCGCTTTTTCGAGATTCACGTCCAGTGTGAGTTTGACGAGACCGTTGAAGACGGCCCCATTCTTTTGGCCACCTCTTGGGTTCCCGAAAACTTCTGCCGTGTAACTTCCATTCAGTTCGTACCCATTCTCTTTCAAGGTGGCCCGCACCCCACCCCAATCCCCTGTGATTCCGTCGAACCCAGCTTCTTTCTTTGCGCAAGAGCCATCGTTACAGCAGGAATCACCTGCCAGCATGGAGGTTGCAAACAAGGCCGCGGAACTGACAGCCGTCAGCGTGGCAAATTTCGGGGTGGGGATGGTCATAGTTGAGATGGGGTTAGTGAGAACGCAAAGGTGCTCGGACCGGCGGGGACCCCGATATCACGAAAGAACGCGCTTATTTTCAACCTGAAAACTCAGAGATCAGCCTGTATCCGCCAAATATTGGAGTAGCTTCAGTGCGATCCGACGCCTTTGCCGAACAACGATGCCGCTCTTTCGCGCTGGGGCGTCGGTTTCATGTTTCGCCTCGGAATCCCTTCTGTTTGTTCCAACATTTAGGGGAAGACTTTGCTGGTACCGTTCAGGCGTTCCCCTCCACTAGCGCAATTACTCGCCCGCCAATCTCAATGCCTCGCCGCGAAGGGCATCGCTGATGCGGAAGTGATTTGCATCTAGAGCGTCGAGCAGCAGACGCACCTCAGCGATCACACCTTCCTGCTTAGCTTTAATTATTAGCCCCACCGTGCCAGTGACGTGAACCCCAAGGCGCTGGGCCTATGAAAAGGGGCTACGCATCATTCTCGATGACCGGAAGGCTCGCGAAGTGGCCTCGATCTTTACCATCCGACCTCGTTGGCAAGTTCACTCGCCGGGTAGTTTACCACTGGGATGCCATACTGGCCCAACACATCGATAAAGGCGCGTTTCGAGTAGCCTGCGACCTCCGCCGCCTGCCCGAGCGACAGGCGTCCCAGCTCAAAGAACTTCAACGCCATCATCAAGCGCCCCTCCACCGCACTCACGAAGGGCGGCAGGGTGGTCATGTCGAGTTGGGAGGTCGCCATCATGGAGGGAATCATACTTCACTGCCTCGGACTCGGCAAGGGCGCACGAGTGCCCTCAAGGCTTGTCCAGAGGGAATCCGATAGGCCCTAGAGTCCATCGACGATCCCACACGGCTCGAGGCCCTCCATGAAAGTGCCCCTCGTTTTGAATCACTCGAAGCCTTCGCGCAAAACCTTGGAAGGCGCCACTCCCTCCCCGTCTTCGCACTCAACCAGTCGCAAAACTCCTTCGCTTTATTCCGGCTGATATTCACCACAGGATGCTCGTCCGTTTGTATCCAATCCTTACTGGGCTGCTGCCAGTCAGGCAACCCCTCTGCTTGCAACCGGCCCTCCGTAATCCACACCCGAGCATGTCTGGGAGCGATCCCTTCGCCCGCGACACTCAGCACATCGGGCGCCTCCTCCGTGCCGAGGACAAACTGCGCCTCCCCGGATTCAAACTGACTGAGGATTCCCGTGGGGCCGTGCAGGGTGAGCGACCATTGCTTCATACACACCACCCTAAATACGCAACCTCCATAATCAACCGCAAACATCCCTCCCACACGACCTTCGGCGCCGCGTCATCCGAGTTCTTGGATATCCACGCTCTCTCTCAAGCGACACCTTCCTTTTCCATGCCTGAGGACCCAATCCACCAACCCAACGACAAGCTCCTCAAGGCCACTTTCTCCGTCCCGGAGAACGCTCGCGCCTTCTTCGAAAACCATCTCCCCAAAGAAATCGCCGCCGCTCTCGACTGGACTTCCCTCGCCCTCGAACCCTGCTCTTTCATCGACCCACAACTCACCAGTTCAGAGAGCGATTTATTGTTTCACATCACCCTCCACCAAAGCGACGCCTTCCTCTATCTTCTCTTCGAACATCAAAGCTCCGAGGACCCGCGCATGGCCCTTCGCCTGCTCTCCTACATCCTGCGCATCTGGGAACGCTTCGCCCAAAGCCATCCCCCGCCCGCAAAACTCCCCGCCATTCTCCCGATCGTTCTCGCACAA
>CAIXGS010000029.1 GCA_903919125.1 uncultured Spartobacteria bacterium
AAGCCATTAGCCCGAGGTTGAGGAGCGACGCGACGACCCCACCGGTTTTTCAGGCCGTAACGGCCCGCATCCCAGACGGATGCTAGCGGCGAGGCGTTAAGGGCAAAACAAGCCATCTTGTGTGGGAAACACGTTGTGCGTCGGCGCGAAATAACAATGGCACAGCAGCATGGAAGGGCTGGCATCCCTATGGGATGCGTGGTGTTTTTTGTATCGCATCCGGTGGTGTCGCTTCGCTCAACCGACCGGCTAGTGGCTTTGATGCCTCTGGCATCGGAGACGTAAAATTAGACATCCCCGCCTACTGGTGAGCCATGGCGCGAGGGGGGACAGACACTTTTCGTCGCTCGCTCAAAGTTCACGGTTCCTGCTCCCGACGCAACTACGAAATGTCCGATTCATAACAAAATATGTCCTTTGGGAAATCGCCATTCACGGGCATTTAAAGAGCACGTTTCTTTTCCCCGTTCCGACTGTTCGCGATCCGCCGTCCAACCCATTTCATTTCCCTCGCATGAAAATCCTCTCACACCTCCCTCCCCTTCTGGTGGCCGTGTTAGCCGCCTTTCCTTTTCGGACTGAGGCCGCGCCGCTTACTCTGCGTCAGGACGATACCGCCAACACCATCTCTGTCTTTCGGCAAAATGTCGCGGAACCGATCCTGACCCAAAACGCACGTCCTGATTTCCGGCCATTTCTACACCCGATTGTCGCGCCCGATGGCAAAGGCGTCCTTACGGAGTTCAGTCCTGCGCATCACAAGCACCAGACCGGGCTTTACTGGGGCCTCAAGCAGGTGAATGGGCGGGATTACTTTCACAATCCCGGTGCAGCCTTCTGGCGCAAGGTCTCCAGTGCCCCTCTGATTGCGGAAGGCGAATCGGTCAAGTGGATCACGGTTTATCACCTCCTTGATGCCGACGGTCATCCAGTGATGGCCGAGACCCAGACCTGGACGATGCGCGACAGCGGCGACCGTTACCTACTGGACCTGGAGTGGAAGGGCGAAGGTCTTGTGGACCTGACCATGGCCAAACAGCCTTACGGCGGTCTTTTCCTGCGCATGCCATGGAAGCCCGGCATGGATGGTGCCGTGGTGAATAACGATCGCCTTCGCAATAGTTTGGCCGATACCAAGAACGCCTTTTGGGTCGATCTAGGACTCAAGATCGATGGACGTGAGGATCAGGCTCACATCGCGATTTTTGATCATCCCAAGAACGCTGGATATCCGCAGGCCTGGCGGGTGGATGGTCAAATGGGCGTCGGACCTTGCCGCGCCATCTCCGGTGACTGGACGATTCAGAAGGGCAAATCGGAGACGGTTCGACATCAGTTTTTCGTCTACACAGGCAAACTGGATCAGGAAGTGTTGAACCAAACATGGGAAAAATTTACCGATAAAAAGGTCCTCATTGAAAACATGGTGCTCGCTCGGAAAAGTGGCAGTGCCGCCACTTTCCTCACCGGAGAACAGGCAGTGGAAAAGATGACGGTTCCCGCCGGGCTCGAGGCGAAGCTTGCTGCCGTCGAACCCATGATTACGCAACCGATGGCGTTCTGCTGGGATGATCGCGGACGCCTCTGGGTCGCTGAGAATCGGGATTACGAAACGCGCAGCACCGGTTTCTCAGCGGACGGAAACAGTCGAATCCTCATCCTCGAAGATACGGACGGTGACGGGAAATTCGATAAGCGCACGATATTCATGGAAGGGATCCCCTTCCCCTCAGCGATCGCGGTGGGATTTGACGGCTTGTGGCTCGGTGCTCCGCCGAACCTGCTTTTTGTTCCGGACAAAAATCACGACGACAAGCCTGACTGCAATATTGAAGTGCGTCTTACGGGCTGGGGTATTCGAGATCGGCACGAGATCTTTAACAGCTTTTCTTGGGGACCGGATGGCTGGCTTTACGGCTGTCAGGGATTTGCTACGCCCTCCATGGTCGGCAAGCCCCTGAACGGAGGGACGATCCTGCACAAGGGGGATGCATTCCCGACTAGTATTGAAGTGAAAGACGGGCAATTCATCGACGGCGGAGTGTGGCGTTATCATCCGACAAAGGATCGTTTTGAAGTGGTCGCCCACGGTTTCAGCAATCCTTGGGGTCTGGATTTCGATGATCACGGTCAGATGTTCATCACTGCCTGCGTGATCCCGCATCTGTGGCATGTAATTCCCGGCGGCATCTACCATCGTCAAGGGGGCAAACACATTAACCCTTACGTCTTTGATGATATCAAAACGATCGCGGACCATCGTCACCGCTCGGCCCACGGCGGAGCACGCGTCTACTTGGCCGACGCGTTTCCTAAGGAATACCGCGACCGGATCTTCATGGCGAATCTCCACGAACATGCGGTGCTCACTGACATTATGGAACCAAAAGGGTCAGGGTTTGTGGGGCATCATGGAGACGAGACACTGCTCGCAAACGACAACGCGTGGGTGGGTTTCAGCACCGAAATCGGGCCTGATGGAGCGGTCTATATTCTCGATTGGCACGACACCGAGATATGCGGCAACGCCATCCACGACAAAGAGACCGGCCGTATCTACCGCATCGCGCCGAAAGGACTCCCCGGCACCACCCATCTTGACCTCAACGCGAAAACTGACGTCGAACTCTTGAGTTTCCTCACGAACGCAAACGACTGGTACAGCCGCCGGGCGCGCGTTCTCCTCCAGCAACGCGCTGCCGACGGACGCCTCGATGCCTCGGTACCTGCTCGCCTTTGGGATTTGTTCGCTCAATCCAAGACCTCCGCTCACCAACTGCGTGCGTTGTGGGCGCTGCACGTGACCAAAAATCTGCCCGAGGATCGTTTATTGCCGCTCTTTGATCACGCTGAGCCTTATGTCCGTGGTTGGGTAATCCAACTGCTCGGGGAAGATTCCGCCTACAGCCGCGCCGCGTTGGACAAACTCGCGCAACTCGCGGAAAAGGATCCCTCACCTATCGTGCGGCTTTATGTAGCAGCTGCCCTCCAGCGTATGCCGCTGGCTGAGCGCTGGCTGATTGCACAACAGCTCGTCGCACATTCTGAAGACGACACGGATCACAATTTGCCCAAGATGCTTTGGTTCGGTATCGAGCCCTTGGTTGCTGAAGACGCTCCCCGCGCTTTGGCCTTGGGGGTTGGCAGTCGGATTCCAGTGCTCACGAAATACGTCGCCCGCCGCGCGAGTGTTGCCAAACAATCCGAAGCAGTTGCTGAGGCGCTAACCAAAACAACCGATCTCAATACGCGGCTCCTTCTTGTGGAAGGCCTGCGTGATGGGTTGAAATCGCTCGATAAACGTGAGGTAAAAGTTCCCAAAAATTGGGAGACTACCGCCGCTGCTCTCGCGACTGTTAATGAACCGAAGTTGCGCGAATTCGTGGCGCAGATTGGCCAACTCTTTGGGGACGCCAATGCCGTGGGAGCGCAGCTTGCGACGCTTCAAAACAAAGCAACGCCGATTCCGCAGCGCCGCGAAATTCTACAGTCGTTTGCCCGCTCTACTCATGCTCCGGCGCTGCCGGTTGTCCTGTCGCTATTGGATGAAGAGGCGCTCCGTCTTGACGCGATTCGGGCACTTGCCGCGTTTGATGATCCTAAAATAGGACAACAACTCCTCGGGCGCTACGCGTCGATGTCCACAGATCACAAGAACGAGGCTATCCTTACTCTCTCCGGGCGGCGGAGCACCGCGCAGGCGCTGGTTGACGCGATGAAAGACAACCGCATTCCAAAGAGTGATGTGAGTGCCTTTGCTGCGCGTCAGCTCTACCGTGTGATTGGACCATCGTTTGTCGAGTTTTGGGGGCCGATTACGCAGCTCGCCAGCGATAAAGAAGCCGACACGGCGAAATACAAAGCGTTGTTAACCGATGCTTATTTGGCGAAGGCGGATGTATCCCGGGGGCGCGCGTTGTTTGAGCGTTCGTGTACGCTGTGCCACATGCTCTACGGCTCCGGTGGAAATGTCGGCCCGGATCTTACGGGATCGAATCGTGCAAACCTCGATTACATCCTCGCTCAAATTATTAACCCGAGTGAAATCATGCAGGAGGCCTATCACCTCGTTGTGGTGACGACTCGCGACGGGCGTACGGTTTCTGGAATTGTGGCCGCAGAGGATGCGCAACAATTGACTTTGCGTGTGATCGGTCAGGACACAGTGCTTGCGAAATCAGAGATTCAATCTCGCGAGAAACTACCCATTTCGATGATGCCAGAAGGTTTGCTCAAGGCGCTTTCTGACGAAGAGGTGCGCGATTTGATTTCGTACCTGCGCACGACCTCACAGGTTCCTTTGCCCAAAAAATAGAAGGCGTACCGCTTATCCCTCCCATGAAGCTCAAGCCCTTTGTTTTTTCCTGTCTCGCTATCTTTGCGGCCTCCCATGTGCATGCAACTGCCGCCTCTCCAACAGGTGTGCCGGAAAAGCCCAATATTTTGTTTATCCTGGCCGATGACCTCGGCTGGAAGGATCTCGGGTGTTATGGCAGCACTTTCCATAGAACTCCGAATCTCGACCGACTCGCCAGTCGGGCCGTTCGGTTCACCCAAGCCTATGCGGCGAATCCGTTGTGCTCTCCAACGAGGAGCAGCGTTTTGACGGGTTTATGGCCTGCTCGCACTGGGATTACGGCTCCGGTATGCCACTTGCCCGAGGTCGTATTGGAGAAGCAATTGGTGCAGGGCAATCCGAAGCGTCGCATTTTGGATGCGAATAGCGTGACCCGCCTCAAAACCGATTATCTCACGTTGCCTGCCATTCTGAAGGAAGCGGGTTATCAGACCGGACATTTTGGGAAATGGCATTTGGGGCATGAGCCCTATTCGCCTCTTCAACACGGGTTCCAGACAGACTGGCCTCACTGGGCTGGGCCGGGTCCCGCTGGGAGTTATGTCGCACCGTGGAAATTCCCTCAGGCGCTCGGAATCCAGGGAGAGCCGAGTGAACACATAGAGGACACTTTGTCTTCGCAGGTTGTGAAATTTATTCACGAAAACAAAGACCGTCCGTTTTATGCGAACTACTGGCAGTTCAGCGTCCACAACCCATACGATGCCAAGGACGCATTGGTCGCTAAATACCGTACCCAGGCAGATCCAAACTCTCCCCAGCGGAATCCTGTTTATGCGGCGATGGTCGAGAGTCTGGATGATGGAGTGGGACGAGTTCTAAATGCGCTGGAGGAATGCGGCATCGCGGACAAAACCATTGTGGTGTTTTTCTCGGATAACGGGGGGATCAGTTGGGGTGGCGCCGACGGGGACGGACCGACGCTTCATAAGAGTGCCCGCTTTCAGGCGGACATGACAGCGCCGCCAACCAGCAACCTGCCTTTGCGTAATGGAAAGGCCAGTTTGTACGAAGGCGGCGTGCGCGAGCCCTGTCTCGTTCTCTGGCCTAGCGTAACCAAACCCGGGACCACCAATGAGTCGATCATCCAGAGCATCGACTGGATGCCAACCCTTCTGGAGATGGCCGGAATACCGATGCCAGCCACAGCGAAACCCGATGGCCAGAGCATCGTCCCAGCTCTCAAGGGCGGTGAGCTTAAAAGGGATGCGATCTACTGTCATTTCCCGCATGACGTGGCTGCAAGCGGGCAACGTCCCGGGACCAGTGTCCGCCGGGGTGACTGGAAGCTGATCCGGTTATATGCCGATAACGCAGACGGCGGTGACAAATTGGAGTTATACAATCTGAAAACGGATCTTGGCGAATCCACCGATGTGTCGCTCGAAAACCCAACGATCGTCACCGAACTCAACGCGCTGATCACGGGTTTCTTAAAAGAAAGCGACGCAGTGATCCCGAAGCTCAATCCCGGATACAAACCCGTAGCGAAAGCTCAGCCCTAACTGCCGCCCGCTGGGTTTGGCAGGCTGCGGTAGAGAACTTACTGCGGGTCGGTACCTGCTGATGCATGCATGTTTAATGGTACTCAGATTTTATCGCCCCTATGACACCTTCCCTCAAAATCTATTCCATGTTGCTCGTGGCTCCATTGGCGGCACTCCACGCTGCTGACCCCGCTACCCCTGCGAAAAAGACAAACGTCATTATCCTGCTTGCTGATGACTTGGGTTACGCCGATCTCGGTTGTCAGGGTTCAAAGGAGGTCGTTTCGCCCAACATCGACTCCATAGCGGCGAATGGGGTTCGCTGTACTGCAGGATATGTCACCGCCCCGCAGTGCTGTCCCTCGCGGGCCGGTTTACTCACTGGCCGGTACCAAAATCGGTTTGGGTTTGAGGCGAACCCCGGGCCCGCTGCTGAGCCGACTGCTGGTCTGCCCGTGAGCGAGCGTACCATCGGTGATCGCATGAAGGCGTCCGGCTATGTGACCGGGATGATCGGTAAATGGCACCTTGGACGGACTGAGGAATTCAGGCCGTACAATCGTGGATTTGACGAGACCTTCTGGAGTCCGAATGGCGGCGTGCTGTTCCCGCAGAAAAAGACTGGGTCTCTCAAGGACATCTTTCGCGGACCTAATCCCGTACAGGAACCGGAGTATTCGACGGACGCATTTGCGCGCGAGGCTGTGTCGTTTATCGACCGTCACCAAAACGCCCCCTTCTTTCTTTATGTCGCGTTTGTGCCGCCCCACTGGCCAATGGAGGCGAAGCCTGAAGACCTAGCGAAGTTCTCTCACATCCCAGATTTGCACCGTCGCACGATGCTCGCGATGATGGCTTCTCTGGACGATAACGTCGGGCGCGTACTGAATAAACTGCGCGAAACGAAGCTCGAGGAAAACACGTTGGTTTTCTTCCTCAGCGACAATGGCGGCCCCACTGGCAAAGCGCGTCCCCAGCCGGACGCCGACTTTGAATATGGGCAGAATACTTCCAAAAATGACCCGTGTCGTGGGGTGAAAGGACAGGTACTCGAAGGAGGGATCCGGATTCCGTTTCTTGCGCAGTGGAAAGGGCACATTCCTGCTGGGAGCACCTACGATAAACCGGTGATTAGCATCGATATCACCCCCACAGCGTTGAGTATCGCTGGTGCTGAAAAATCCGCGATTGGATCGGGTCTGGATGGCACGAATATACTGCCTTATCTCACTGGAATCAAAACAGGAGAGGCCCATGACTCGCTTTTTTGGAGGTTTCGTTTCCCGCCCGGTCGACCGGACCTGCACCGTTGGGCAATCCGGAAGGGCGACTGGAAACTAGTGAAAGATGGGGAAAACAAACCTGCCCTTTACCGCGTGAGCACGGACATTTCCGAATCCAAGGATCTCTCTGCAGAGAAGCCTGAGGTCGTGGCGAGTCTCAGCGAAGAATGGAAACGTTGGGATGCGGAGAATAAAGAACCGCTATGGGATCGACCATTGAAGAATGAACTCAAACCCGCGCCAGCCAAGTAGGATGTGCGCAGGGGACAGACACTTTGTGTGCGCTTTTCTTTGTGTGCGCTTTGTGTGCGCACTTTAGAGCGGTTTTACTCGAGTATCTGTCCCTAGGAGCAAAACCATGAAACACACGATTGCACCCCTCGCCGCCCTTCTGCTGGTGCCACTGGCGGCACTAAACGCTGCGGATATCGGCGCCAAACCAAACGTCATCGTCATCTTGGTCGACGATGCCGGTTATGGCGACTACTCATGCCACGGCAACCCGGTGGCGAAGACGCCCAACGTGGACAAGCTTCACCATGAAAGCGTGCGGTTTTCCGACTTCCACGTGACTCCATTTTGCACTCCCACCCGCTCACAACTGATGACCGGCGTGGATAATTTCCGGAATGGTGCGAGCGTTGTCGCAGGCTCGCGGATGTTACTCCGCCCCGACTTGCCGACGGTGGCCGATATCTTCGCCGCCAACGGCTATCGCACAGGGCAGTTCGGAAAATGGCATCTGGGCGACAATTATCCCTTCCGTCCACAGGACCGTGGCTTCCAGGACGTGCTCTATTTCAACTCGGCGTTTGTCGGCGTGTCTGACGATACCTGGTGCAACGATTATGTCGATCCGTGGCTCCGCCACGCCGACGGCAAGCCGGTCCAGTTCAAAGGCTACGTGAACGACATTGTGTTCACCGAAGCCATGAAGTGGATGGAGCAGCGGAGTAAAGGCGGCGAGCCGTTCTTCTGCTATCTGCCGTTACCCCTGGTCCATACTCCGCTGATTGTGCCGGAAAAATATTGCGAGCCCTACAAGGATCAGAAACCGAACCATCGGCAAATTCTCGGCATGCTGGCCAATGTGGATGAGAACATGGGGCGACTGGACGCCTTCCTCCGCCAGTCAGGTCTGCGCGATAACACGATCCTGATGTTTCTCCATGATAACGGCACCGCCAACATGTCGGACCTCTACAACGCCGGGATGCGCGGGAGCAAGGCGACGCCTTGGGAGGGAGGCCATCGCTCACCGTTGTTTGTCCGTTGGCCATCCGGCGGACTGCGGCCGCCGAGCGAAGTGGCCGGTCTAACACAGGTGCAGGATCTGGTGCCGACGCTGATCGGGCTGTGCGGCCTGAAGCAAACGCTTGAGGCCAAATTTGACGGTATCAACCTCGCGCCAGTGCTCCAAAAAGCCGGGCAGGAGCCGCCTGACCGGATATTGGTTGTTCAACACGGCTATCCCCGGAAAGCCGCCCCAGGCATTGATCCCGCGCAAAAACCTTTGGCCGTCATGTGGGGCCGCTGGCGTCTGGTGGAAAGCGAATTATATGACCTTGCCACCGACCCGGGCCAGCAGAAGGATGTGAGCGCCAAACAACCAGAGATCGTCGCGAAGTTGCGCGCAGCCTATGCGCAATGGTGGAAAGACGTGGAGCCATGGACGACCAAGCGCAGCGCCATCATCGTAGGCGACGACCATGAAAATCCGTCCACGCTGGTGCCGTCGACGCAATACGAGCAGAAAGGTCTCTCTCCAGAAATGGTGCGCAAAGGCACCTACACGATGGATCAATGGTTCATCCAAGTGGCGCGCGACGGTCACTACGAAATCGCTCTCCGTCGATGGCCGGAGGAGGCGAACACCGCCATCTGCGGCACGGTGCCCGCCTGGGACTCCGTGCTCGGTAACCACCGACTTCCCGCCGGCAAGGCCTTTCCCATTGTGAAGGCACGGCTGAGCGTAGGTGAGTTCAATGGCGGAAAAGAAGTGGCCCAGAACGATACGGTTGCCGTGTTCAACGTCGCCCTCAAGCAGGGGCAGACCATGCTGCGCGGCACCTTCCTCGACGATCAGGGCAAGGAAATCTGCGGCGCCTATTACGTGAGTGTCCGCCGGCTTGATTGAATGCCATCAAAGAAATGTAATCATGAAACACACCTTCACACTCCTCACGACCATGCTGCTGGCGCCGCTTGTCGCAGTGAACGGTGCCGATGAGCCGAAGCCCGCGCCCAAACCGAACATTCTCGTCATCCTCACCGATGACCTCGGCTACGACGACGTTGGGTGCTACTGGACCCCGGACAAGCGCCCGGGCTTCGAGAAGATCCAGACACCGAACATCAACCGGCTCGCCGCCGAGGGCGCCCGGTTCACCGACTACTACGCACCGTCCTCCGTCTGCAGCCCGTCCCGCGCGGCACTCATGACCGGCTGCTACCCGGTGCGCGTGGGATTCCCCGGCATCCTCTTCCCAGCGTCCCTGACTGGGCTGAACCCCGACGAGGTCACCCTGGCTGAGATCTTGAAGAAACGCGGCTACGCCACCGCCTGCGTTGGGAAGTGGCACCTCGGGCACCTCGCCCCATTCACCCCGCGCCAGCATGGCTTCGACGCGTTTTACGGGATGATGTTCCCCAACGACATGCCACCCTTTGTCCTCCACCGCGACGAGACGGTCGTCGAGCCGAAGCCCGACCAGAAGACGCTCAACGAACGGTTCACCGAGGAGGCGGTAAAGTTCGTGCGGGCGAAGCGCGAGGAACCGTTCTTCCTCTATCTCTCCTACAGCGCGCCGCACATCCCGCTGCATCTCCCAGACCGCTTGCGTGGCAAATCAGCGCGGGGCTTATATGGCGACGTCGTGGAGCACTTGGACTCGGGCGTCGGCGAGGTTTTGAAGGCACTCGATGAAACTGGATTGGCAGACCAGACGCTCATCGTGTTCACCTCGGACAATGGGCCGGACACACGCGGTCCTTACGACAAGCGCGGCCAGGCCTTCCCCCTGCGAGCGGCGAAGGCGACCACGCGGGAGAACCGCAAGGGACAGACACTTTCCGTCGCTCCTACTCGCAGCGCGCAAGTCGGTGTTATTGATCTCGCATGCATGGGGCGGAATTGAAAAGCACATCCATCTGCTTGAACGGATATTAGCGTGGGAAATTCCAACTTCGCCGAAGTTGGAGGAGTCAACATTAAATGCGGACAATGCCTGCACAATTTAAGCCCATTTTTGACCCCCTACTTCGCTTTTCAGGATTAAGGATAGGCATTCGCTTTTCACCCCCCGGCACGATTTCTTCAGCCTAGACGCGGGAGCGTTAATCCATAATTGATTATAGGCGACTCTGCCTTCCTAAACTTTTTATTTGCTTTTCCACGGTTCGGAAAATAAACCACGCGTTTTCATCCTGCACCGTGATTCCACGTTCTGCACCCTTTCGGGCGTCCGCTTCCAGAACCTGGTATTCGGAGATTCCGCTTTTGTTCTCCAACGATCCATCCACATGACCACCCGCATCCATCCCTCCGTCGTGCGTTCCTCCGCCCCTGCTTCGAGCGAGCATGGCGCCTTCTGCCGTGTGCGTAGCGCTGCCTTTGCGGGTCTTGCCGTGAGCGCCGCGCTCGTGGCGGCCCCGGGCACGCACGCCGCGGCCCCGTCCCTTCCAACCGGCGCCCAGACCGTTGCCGGCGCCCAGACCGTCTCCCAAAGCGGCACCACGCTGACCGTCACCCAAACCACCGCCAAGGCCGCCACCAACTGGCAAAGCTTCAACATCGGCGCCGGCCACACCGTCAACTTTGTCCAACCCTCGGCCAGCGCCGTCTCCCTCAACCGCGTCGTTGGCACGGACGTGTCGGTGATCCAGGGCGCGCTCAACGCCAACGGGCACGTGTTCCTGCTCAACCCAAACGGCGTCCTCTTCACCCAGAGCGCGCAGGTCAACGTTGGCGGCATCGTCGCCTCCACGCTGCACATGAAGACCGAGGATTTCATGGCGGGCCGTTACACTTTTGAAGGCGCGGGCAGCGGCACCATCATCAACCAGGGCAACATCACCGCGGCCAAGGGCGGGTTTGTCGGACTCATCGCCGCGAAGGTGACCCACACCGGCAGCATCGTCGCGCCGGAAGGCTCCGTAGTGGCGGGGGCGGGCAACCGCGTAACCCTCGATCTGGGCGGTCCGATCAAGATCAAGGTGGAGGAAGGCGTGCTGGACGCCCTCGTTGAACAGGGCGGCGCCATCCGCGCCGACGGCGGTCTGGTGTACCTCACCGCGAAGGCCGTGGGCGAAGTGACCCGCACGGTCCTCAACCACACGGGCATCACCGAGGCCAGGACGCTTTCGACCGGCAAGGACGGCAAGATCTACCTCATGGGCGGGATGGAAAAAGACCGCATCGCTGTGAAGGGCAAGCTGGACGCCAGTGCCCCCAACGGCGGCAACGGCGGGTTCGTCGAAACCAGCGCGGCCCATGTGCAGATCGCCGACGAAGTGCAGGTAACCACGGCGGCGCCCAAGGGCAAAGCGGGCACCTGGTTGATCGACCCGGTGGACTTTTACATCAACGCCGGCAACGGGGCGCAGTCAGCCAACGGCATCGGCGCCACGACCTTGGGAACCGCCCTCAACACCAACAATGTCACCATCCAAACCGACGCCAGCACAGCCGGGAACGGGGACATCTTGTTGTTTGCATCGGTCACCAAAACCACCGGCGCCGCCACCACCCTGACGCTGGCGGCGCATCGGGACATTAGTTTTTCCGCCGGCGCCGACATTTTGGGGTCCAACGACGCTCCGCTCAACATCATCCTAGCCGCAAGGGCCATGGGAGGACCCGAGGGATACGTTTTCATTGGGTCTGGATCTGTCCTGCGCAGCTTCGGTGGGGATATCACCATTGGGGGGGGGGGGGCGATCTGGCGGCTTCCGGCCCCGCGTTTACGCGTGGAAACGTTCCGGGGGTCAAAATCTTTGATACCGCGATTGATGCAACGGGCGACGGTGCATCCGCGGGATCCTCCGGAAAGGCGGAGTTTAACTCGGTGATCCCCAGCTCCCCGACTGGCGGTAACATCGTGATCCGTGCTGTGGGGGGGGGATCCACACCCGGCGCAACAGGCACCGGTATTTCGGTTTCAACCTCCGCGATTGTCACGGGCGGCAACGGCTCTATCACCCTCAGGGGGACGGGAACCCCTTCCCAGTACAGCAACCGTCTCAGCGAAGGGATCTTCCTTGAAGGGGCTGTCATCAAGTCGAACAGCGGGAACATCACCCTCGAGGGATTCAAGGGCACCGCCAGTCCGTTCGGAATAAGCCTGCAATCGGCAATGTTGATGGGAGCCACCCCAATGGACCGGACCCTCGTCAACCCCTTCATCGGGACGAACGGCGCCATCAGTATCAGCGGGGACAGTCTGGTCTTCCAGAACGGGAACCTGGGTATTTATTCGGGGCAGGCCTCCCAGATCACCGCACCGGTCATCGGCCTTGGCTCCATTTATTCAACGTACGGCCTGACCAAAACCGGGCCGGGCGTACTGACTTTTTCGGGAGATGCTTCAACTCTAACAAACTTGGGCAGCGGTCGAGTTGTTACCAGAACCGGAGCCTTCTCGGACACAAACAACACCACGGCGTTCAGCGGGGTGACTAGGGCGGAGGCACTCTACTCCTTTGCCCAACCCGTCTATCTGCGCCTGAACAGCGGGTTGAGCAGCGTCTACGGAGAGCCCACATCATTCCCCTATTCTCTGTACGACGCGAGCACGGGAGGCAATGCCATCACAGACGCCGTCCCCACGGGGGTGGCCCTTTGGAGCGGCGCCCCCACGGCAAACTCCAGCGTGGGCAGTTACTCGGTGACGTACTCGAGTGGAATCAGCCTGGGGAGTAGTTCCTACCTGTTGAACACAGGTGCTGCTGTTTCCTACACCATCACGCCCAAGCCGATCACCATCACGGCGGACGCCAAGACAAAGGTCTACGGCGAAGCGGATCCCAGGCTGACCTACACTGTCGGCGCAGGCCTCGTCGGAGTCGACAGCTTCACCGGTTCGCTCACCCGCGAGGCTGGCGACACCGTCGGCGTGTACTCGATCAGCGCCTTCGCGCTCACCAACCCGAACTACACGGTCACACCGGTGAGTGCGGACCTGAGCATCACACCCAAAGCGATCACCATCACGGCGGACGCGAAGACCAAGGTCTACGGCGAAGCGGATCCCACGCTGACCTACACCATCGGGGCAGGTCTCGTCGGAGCCGACACGTTTACCGGTTCGCTCACCCGTGCGGCGGGTGACACCGTCGGCGCGTACGCGATCAGCGCCTCCGCGCTCACCAACCCGAACTACACGGTCACCCCGGTGAGTGCGGACCTGAGCATTACGCCCAAGCCGATCACCATCACGGCGGACGCCAAGACAAAGGTCTACGGCGAAGCGGATCCCAGGCTGACCTACACAATCGGGGCAGGGCTCGTCGGAGACGACACCTTAACCGGTTCGCTCACCCGAGAGGCTGGAGACACCGTCGGCGAGTACGCGATCAGCGCCTCCGCGCTCACCAACCCGAACTACACGGTCACACCGGTGAGTGCGGACCTGAGCATCACA
>CAIXGS010000030.1 GCA_903919125.1 uncultured Spartobacteria bacterium
CCGCTGGTCGAAAGACGGTCATTCCCACCCGAGAGCAGCAACGAGCCGCTGTTCACCGTCGTCCCACCCGTGTAGCTGTTCACCCCGCTCAGCGTCAGCGCCCCGGATCCGTCCTTCACCAAGCTCTGCGTCCCAGCGAGGATCGCGCTCACCGTTCCAGACTGTGCCGCGAACGCCGTCCCTGTCGCCGTGAGCGTCCCGTTTTGAACCACGCCGCCAGCAAACGTGACCGTCCCCAAAGTCGTTTGGCCATTGCCACCCAGGTCCAGCACGCCTCCCGTCGTCGTGATGGAGCCGCTGGTTGAAAGACGGTCACTCCCAACGGAGAGCAGCAACGAGCCATCGTTCACCGTGGTTCCCCCAATGTACGAGTTCACTCCACTCAAAGTCAGCGCCCCAGTCCCGCTCTTCACCAAACCCTGCGTACCAGCCAGAATCGCGCTCACCGTCCCTGACTGCGCCACATACGCCGTCCCTGTCGAGATAAAGGTCCCGTTTTGAACCAACCCGCCCGCAAACGTAATCGTCCCGAGCGTCGTCTGGCTATTGCCTCCCAAATCCAACACGCCCCCAGTAGTCGTAATTGCTCCACTCGCGGAAAGACGGTCATCGCCGCCAATAAGCTCAAGCGTCCCGTCGCTCACCGTCGTACCGCCTAAGTACGTGTTCACTCCGCTCAAGCTCAGCGCCCCAGTCCCGCTCTTCACCAAACCCTGCGCACCCGCAAGCACCGCGCTCACCGTCCCGGACTGCGCAGCGAAAGCCGTCCCAGTCGCCGTGAGCGTCCCGTTCTGAACCACGCCGCCGGCAAACGTGATCGTTCCAGAGCTGCTCTGACCGCTTCCACCTAAATCCAGCACCCCGCCCGTCGTCGTAATCGCACCGCTCAAAGAGAGACGATCGTCCCCTCCAGCCAGAATTAGTGAACCTGCGCTCACCGTTGTTCCACCAGTATAACTGCTCACCCCGCTCAATGTCAGCGCCCCAGTGCCGCTCTTCACCAAAGCCTGTGTCCCAGCGAGAACCGCGCTCACCGTACCGCTTTGCGCCACAAACGCGGTCCCAGTCGCCGTCAGGATCCCGTTCTGAACCACGCCGCCCGAAAACGTGATCGTTCCCAATGTCGTTTGACCATTACCGCCGAGGTCCAATACGCCGCCACTTGTCGTGATGGAGCCACTGGTTGAAAGGCGATTATTCCCACCCGCGAGCAGCAACGAACCGGCATTCACCGTTGTCCCACCCGTGTAGCTGTTTACACCGCTCAGAGTTAGCGCCCCTGTTCCGTCCTTCACCAAGCTCTGCGTCCCAGCCAAGATCGCGCTCACCGTCCCGCTTTGCGCCACGTACGCCGTCCCCGTGGCCGTCAGCGTGCCGTTCTGAACTACGCCGCCCGCAAAGGTGACCGTTCCCAGCGTCGTTTGGTTATTGCCTCCGAGATCCAGTACGCCGCCTGTCGTCGTGATGGAGCCGCTGGTCGAAAGTCGGTCATTCCCGCCGGAGAGCAACAACGAGCCGTCGTTCACCGTCGTCCCACCCGTGTACGAATTCACCCCGCTCAGGGTCAGCGCCCCAGTCCCGCTCTTCACCAAGCTCTGCGTGCCAGCGAGGACCGCGCTCACCGCCCCGCTTTGCGCCACATACGCCGTCCCCGTGGCCGTCAGCGTGCCGTTCTGAACGACGCCGCCCGCAAAGGTGACCGTCCCTAGCGTCGTTTGGCCATTGCCGCCAAGGTCCAGCACGCCGCCCGTCGTCGTGATGGAGCCGCTAGTCGAAAGACGGTCATTCCCACCGGAGAGCAGCAACGAGCCGTCGTTCACCGTCGTCCCACCCGTGTAGCTGTTCACTCTGCTCAAAGTCAGCGCCTCGGCTCCGTCCTTCACGAGGCCCTGCGTCCCAGCGAGGATCGCGCTCACAGTACCAGACTGCGCCACGTACGCCGTTCCTGTCGCCGTCAACGTACCATTCTGAACTACGCCGCCCGCAAACGTAATTGTCCCGAGCGTCGTTTGGCTATTACCGCCAAGGTCCAATACGCCGCCTGTCGTCGTGATGGAGCCGCTGGTCGAAAGGCGGTTATCGCCACCGGAGAGCAGCAACGAGCCGCTGTTCACCGTCGTCCCACCGTCATACGAGTTCAACCCGCTCAGCGTCAGCGCCCCAGATCCGTCCTTCACCAAGCTCTGCGTCCCAGCGAGGATCGCGCTCACCGTCCCAGACTGTGCCGCGAACGTCGTCCCTGTCGCCGTGAGCGTTCCGTTTTGAACCACGCCGCCCGCAAACGTGATCGTTCCCAACGTCGTTTGGCTATTGCCGCTCAGGTCCAATACGCCTCCCGTCGTCGTGATCGCGCCGCTTGTTGAAAGGCGGTCACTCCCGCCGGTAAGTAGCAAGGAGCCGTCGTTCACCGTCGTCCCACCCGTGTAGCTGTTCACCCCGCTCAGCGTCAGCGCCCCAGTCCCGCTCTTCACTAAACCCTGCGTGCCAGCCAGCACCGCGCTCACCGTCCCAGACTGCGCCGCGAACGCCGTCCCAGTGGCCGTCAGCGTCCCGTTTTGAACCACACCGCCAACGAACGTGATTGTCCCCGACGTACTCTGGCTATTGCCGCCAAGCTCCAGTACGCCTCCCGCGGTCGTGATCGCGCCGCTGAGCGACAGTCGATTATTCCCGCCGCTCAGCACAAGGGAGCCTTCATCGACACGAGTTCCTCCCGTATACGTGCTCACTCCGCTCAAAGTGAGTGCACCCGTCCCGCTCTTGACCAACCCCTGCCCGCCCGCAAGCACCGCGCTCACCGTTCCACTTTGCGCCACAAACGCCGTTCCAGTCGCGGTCAGGATCCCGTTCTCCACAACACCACCGGCAAACGTAAGCGTTCCCGAGCTGCTCTGGCCATTACTGCCTAGATCCAGCACCCCACCACTACTGATCGTGATGGAGCCCGTAATCGATAGACGATTATCCCCGCCACTGAGCAGCAGCGAACCCGCGCTCACGTTAGTTCCATTACTGTAAGTGTTCACTCCACTTAAAGTCAGCAGGCCAGAGGTTGTTTTATTCAACGCCACACTCCCCGCCAGAACCGCGGAAACCACTCCTGATTCCACGCTGAAATCGTTGCCAATTGCTTCAAGAATCCCATTTTCAACGGTCCCGCCGGAAAGCAAAATAAGGCCAGAAGTACTCTGACTGTGCCCCCCGATATCCAAAACTCCCCCAAGAAGAGTCAGGGAACCGCTCGTGGATAGACGATTTCCCGCACCAGAAAGGGCGAGTGTGCCCTCAGTCACTGTCGTGCCGCCGGTGTAGGTGTTGGCACCACTCAAAGTCAGAGTGGCGCTCGATGTCTTGTTCAAAGCTACCGCCCCCGCCAAAACTCCGGAGACCTCCCCAGATCGCCCATCAAAAGCACTTCCCGTCGCCGTGAGCGTTCCGTCCTGCAAGGTGCCACCCAGAAGCAGCACATTCCCTGAAGTGCTCTGCGAATATCCGCCTAAATCCAACACGCCCGCAGACAAAGTAATCGTGCCGCTAGTAGAAAGCCGATTATCCCCACCGGCGAGCGTGAGTTGCCCACCACCCAGAGTCGTCCCGCCCGTGTAGGTGTTTACAGCGGCGAGCGTCAAAACTCCGTTTAGAACCGACAACGAACCACTGCCACTGATTACCATTGCCATGGAACCGCCGTAAGTGTCGGTCTGGTTAAAAACAAGGGACGCATTGTTCGTGATTGAAGAAGTCGTGGTGAGAGCTCCGCCCGAGCCACCCGAACCAATCCGCAACGTCCCACTATTGACGATCGTCTCTCCAGAATACGTATTCGCCCCCGATAACGTGAGCAACCCGGTGCCGGACTTCGTCAACGATCCGTCTCCGGAAATCACTCCCTGCAAAGCCATATTTCCGCTTCCAGCAACACTGAGCACAAAAGCGGAGGTACCGGTGTCCACTGCCCCACCCATGGTCATCTCATGGAGACTGCTATTGGCCCAAGTCTGCGAGGCCACAAGCGAAATAGCAGGCCCCAAAGTCACCGTACCAGCCGACGCCACGACAGTGATCCCGCTACTACCGATAACCAGCGTACTACTGCTAATGTCCGTGAGAGTCACCGGATTGGTGGCCGTCACCGTCAAGCCCTTAAGCGCCATGTCCGCATCGGAATTCATGGAAAGCGACCCAGCCGAGGCAAGGTCGGTCAGATACACCTCAGTGGAAGCACCCGGAATGAGTGTCGTAAAGGTGCCTCCCGAAGCATCCGTGGTCCAATTAGAGAAGCCGCTAATAATGTTAAAGCTGCTATCCGTGGTAAAGTTACTGGAAGTCCATGTGAGAGGGTCATCAGAAACGATGCCTCCCACCCAATACGCAGACGACAAGCCATTAGTAAGAGTGGGCCTGATGACCAAGGAGGTCGCAGACCTGGTCACCGTGTAGGAATAATCCGAGACGCCTGTCAGAACGAAAGTGCCTGAACTTAAACCAGACGGAGCGGTCAAAACGGTGTAATCCAGATTGCTACTGTAGGCTCCCGTCATGTTAAGACGGGTAGTGCCCGTGAAAGTTGGCGCACTGGCGATCGCAATAGTTTTGCCCCATTTTACCCCCAGGGTGCTGTTAGAACTCATGGATAGAGAGCCGACGCTCAGAGTTCCAGCAGACAGGGATGAGGTACTCGGTGAATAATCAAAACGAGCACCGGATTCAATCGAGAGGCCTGCACTGTTGGCGATACTGGACGAACCCGCCAATTTCAGCAGCCCCGCGGACACCGTCGTAGATCCCGTGTAAGTGCTGGCCCCAGTCAAGATTTGGGCGCCCGCCCCAGCTTTGACCAATGCCAGACTCCCGCTGATGGCTCCAGAATACGTCTGCGAGACACCCAACGCTGGACTCAAGGTCAACTTGGTCACTGCAGCGCCCGGCGCAAATCCTCCCGAACCAGTCAGGCCACCGAGTACCGGCTCCGTTACCGCCGAACCTAGCGCCAGTGTTCCCGCGCTGTTGGTATTGAAAGCGCTATTTTGCAACGCGCGATTGGTAGTGAGTAAGAGCGTACCTGCATTCACCGACGTTTTTCCGCTGAAAGTGTTAGCGCCGTCTAATTCCAAAGTGCCCGAGCCCGCTTTGGTGAGCGTGTAGGAGCCCGTGATCGTGCCACCCACCGCTAAGGTTCCTCCATTCACCGTGACCATTCGGTTGGCACTCAACGCGACAGCACCCGTGCCTAGGTTGAGGTTATTGCTTCCGATGAAGGTGAAATCAGCGGCCCAACTCTGTGCGTTATCCGAACTCAGCACAATCGCACTGCCGCTGGTGTTATCGAGCGAACCGCCGGAGATCGTGAAAAGACCAGTTCCAAGCGCGCCCGCGTCATTCACGTTCAACCGGCCGGCAGAAAGCGTCGTGCCACCTGTGTACGTATTGAGGCCGCTCAAGACTAAGGTTCCAGAGCCTATTTGGTGCACCTCACCAGTCCCGTCAATTGTCGCAGCGAAGTCTGTCCCTTGAGTCAGGGTGTTGGAGCGTTTGAACGCTAAGACTGCGTTGTCTGTGACCGCGCTACTAGTTGAGAGCGCCCCAGTCAATCCGCCGTTACCTAGTTGCAGAACTCCGGATTCAATCACCGTTGCACCGGTGTAGGTGTTGGCCCCGCTTAAAACCAACGTCCCAGTCCCCACTTTCTGAAGCTTACCGGACCCACCGATGCTCGAAGCAAAATCCACTCCCTGCACAACCGTATTCGAGCGGTTGAACACGAGAGTCGCATTGTTCGTCAACACGCTGCTTGCAGAAAGCGACCCTGAATCGCCGCCCTCGCCAATTTGCAACGTCCCCGCGCTCACAAGGGTCGCACCAGTGTAGGTGTTCGCGCCGGAGAGAACCAGCGTCCCAGCGCCTAACTGTAGCAACGAACCTGTGCCGGAGATTATGGAGGCAAAATCTGTCCCCTGCGTGAGTGTGCTTGAAAGATTGAAAATGAGCGTCGCATTATTAGTCAGCGCACCAAGACTGGAAAGAGAGCCACTACTGCCTCCGTCACCGATTTCGAGCGTCCCAGCGCTGATGGTTGTCGCCCCCGTGTAAGTGTTATCCCCAGTGAGCGTGAGTCTCCCCGCACCCGATTTGGTGAGTGCGAAACCACCGCTGATGGCGCCGCCCTCCGTCAAGGTGCCCGCACTTACCGTAACCGTGCGGTTTGCGCTCAAGGCCACCGCACCGGTTCCCATGTTGAGCGAATCGCTACCCTTAAACACGAAATCTCCGCTCCACGTCTGCGTGTGATTGTTACTTAGGGTGAGCGCGGCACCGCTGGTGTTGTCAATCGAACCGCCTGCGATGGTGAACAATGAAGTCGCGCCCAGCGCCGTAGCATTACCGATGTTTAGCGTCCCAGCGGAGAGAGTTGTCCCGCCGCTGTAGGTGTTTGCTCCACTGAGAGTGAGGGCTCCGGCACCGGACTTCGTTAGGGAATAAGCGCCGCTGACAATTCCACCCTCAACGAGCGATCCTGCGCTTACCGTTAGGGTCAGATTTGCTCCAAGTGCCACGGCACCCGTTCCCATGTTGAGCGAGTTACTGCCCTTGAAAACAAAATCACCGCTCCATGCTTGCGTGTTATTGTTGCCAAGGGTGAGCGCTACGCCACTGGTGTTGTCAATCGATCCACCCGCAATGGTGAACAACGAAGTCGCGCCGAGCGCGGTGGCATTATTGATGTTCAACGTCCCCGCCGAAACCGTCAGACCACCGCTAAACGTGTTCGCTCCAGACAAAGTCAGTGCACCGCTCCCCGACTTCGTCAGCGAATAGGCGCCGCTAATCACGCCGCCCACACTCAAAGTTCCCGCGCTAACAGTCACCGTCCGGTTCGCCCCCAAAGTGACTGCGCCCGTTCCCAGGTTGAGCGAGTTGCCACCCTTGAAAACGAAATCGCCGCTCCATGCCTGCGTGTTATTGTTGCTCAGGGTGAGCGCTCCGCCACTGGTGTTGTCGATCGATCCGCCCGCGATGGTGAACAGCGAAGTCGCTCCAAGCGCCGTTGCATTATTGATGTTCAACGTCCCCGCCGAAAGCGTCAGACCACCGCTAAACGTGTTCGCTCCAGACAAAGTCAGTGCACCGCTCCCCGCCTTCGTCAGCGAATAGGCACCGCTAATGGCGCCACCCTCCGTCAACGTGCCCGCGATCACCGTCACCGTCCGGTTCGCTCCCAAGGTGACCGCGCCCGTTCCCAAATTCAAATCGTTGGTGCCCTTGAAAACGAAGTCCCCGCTCCAAGCTTGCGTGTTGTTGTTGCTCAGAGTCAGCGCGGCACCGCTCGTGTTGTCTATCGATCCGCCGGAGATGGTGAACAATGAAGTCGCCCCGAGCGCCGTGGCGTTATTGATGTTTAGCGTCCCCGCAGAAAGCGTCATTCCACCGCTAAACGTGTTCGCTCCAGACAACGTCAAGGCACCACTGCCCGCCTTCGTCAGCGAATACGCGCCGCTAATGACCCCGCCCTCAGTCAACGTGCCAGCACTGACCGTCACAATGCGGTTCGCTCCCAAAGTCACCGCGCCTGTTCCCAGATTCAAATCGTTGGTTCCTCTGAACGTGAAATCCCCGCTCCAAACCTGTGCATTGTTATTGGAAAGCGTCAGCGCTCCCCCGGAAAGATTGTCCACCACCGTGGCCCCAGCGATGCTCAGGCTGCCGGAACCAACAGCTGTCGTGCTGTTCAAGTTCAACGTCCCCGCAGAGAGCGTAAGCCCGCCACTAAATGTGTTCGCTCCAGACAACGTCAGCACACCGCTACCCACCTTCGTCAGCGAATAAGCGCCGCTAATCACCCCGCCCTCAGTCAACGTCCCCGCACTCACAGTCACGATACGGTTCGCTCCCAAAGTCACCGCGCCTGTACCCAAATTCAAATCGTTGGTGCCTTTGAAAGTAAAATCCCCGCTCCAAACCTGAGCGTTACTATTGGAAAGCGTCAGCGCTCCCCCAGAAAGATTGTCCAGCACCGTGGCCCCAGAGATGATCAGACTGCCAGAGCCAACAGCCGTCGCACTGTTAAGGTTCAACGTCCCAGCCGAGAGCGTCAGCCCACCGCTAAACGTGTTCGCCCCAGACAGCGTCAACGCGCCGCTCCCCGACTTCGTGAGCGAATAGCTACCACCAATCAAGCCGCCTTCCGTCAACGTGCCCCCACTCACAGTCACTGTGCGATTCGCGCTCAAAGTGACCGCGCCGATTCCCAAGTTCAGATCGTTGGTGCCTTTGAAAACGAAGTCTCCACCCCAAGTTTGCGCGTTATTGTTACTCAACGTCAGCGCCGACCCGCTCGTGTTATCAATCGAGCCGCCAGAAATCGTGAACACCGAAGCCGCCGCTCCCAACGCCGTCGCGCTATTGATGTTCAACGTCCCAGCCGAAAGCGTCATTCCACCGCTAAACGTGTTCGCTCCAGAAAGCGTCAGCGCACCACTGCCCGCCTTCGTCAGCGAATACGCGCCGCTAATGACGCCCCCCTCAGTCAACGTGCCAGCACTCACAGTCACCGTACGGTTCGCACTCAAGGTGACCGCGCCCGTACCCAAATTCAAATGGTTGGTGCCTTTGAACGTGAAATCCCCATTCCACGTTTGCGCGTTGTTGTTGCTCAACGTCAGCGCCGTCCCGCTCGTGTTATCAATCGACCCGCCAGAGATTGTGAACACTGAAGCCGCTGCTCCCAACGCCGTCGCGCTATTCACGTTCAACGTCCCAGCGGAAAGCGTCATTCCACCGCTAAACGTGTTCGCTCCAGAAAGCGTCAGCGCGCCGCTCCCCGCCTTCGTCAGCGAATAAGCGCCGCTAATCACGCCGCCTTCCGCCAACGTGCCAGCACTCACCGTCACCGTACGGTTCGCACCCAAAGTCACCGCACCCGTTCCCAGATTCAAATCGTTGGTTCCTTTGAATGTGAAATCTCCGCTCCACACTTGTGCGTTGTTATTCGAAAGAGTCAGCGCTCCCCCAGAAAGGTTATCCAGCACCGTGGACCCAGAGATGGTCAGGCTGCCAGTGCCAACAGCCGTCGCGCTATTCACGTTCAACGTCCCTGCCGAAAGCGTCAGTCCACCGCTAAACGTGTTCGCTCCAGAAAGTGTCATCACGCCGCTACCCGCCTTTGTGAGCGAATAGGCGCCGCTAACCACACCACCCTCCGTCAACGTGCCAGCACTCACCGTCACCGTACGGTTCGCTCCCAAAGTCACCGCGCCCGTTCCGAGATTCAAATCGTTGGTCCCCTTGAACGTGAAATCCCCGCTCCAAACCTGAGCGTTGTTATTGGAAAGCGTCAACGCTCCCCCAGAAAGATTATCCAGCACCGTGGACCCAGAGATGGTCAAGCTGCCAGCGCCAACAGCCGTAGCGCTATTCACGTTCAACGTCCCCGCCGAAAGCGTCAGTCCTCCGCTAAACGTGTTTGCTCCAGAAAGGGTCAATGTGCCACTCCCAGCCTTCGTCAACGAGTAGGCTCCGCTAATGACGCCGCCCTCCGTCAACGTGCCCGCGCTCACCGTCAACGTACGGTTCGCACTCAAAGTGACCGCGCCCGTTCCCAGATTTAAATCGTTGGTGCCTTTGAACACGAAGTCCCCGCTCCAAGCTTGCGTGTTGTTGTTGCTCAGGGTCAGCGCGGCGCCGCTCGTGTTGTCAATCGATCCGCCGGAGATGGTGAACAATGAAGTCGCCCCGAGCGCCGTGGCGTTATTGATGTTTAGCGTCCCCGCGGAAAGCGTCATTCCACCGCTAAACGTGTTCGCTCCAGACAACGTCAAGACACCACTGCCCGCCTTCGTCAGCGAATAAGCGCCGCTAATGACGCCGCCCTCAGTCAACGTACCAGCGCTCACCGTCACCGCGCGGTTCCCTCCCAAAGTGACCGCGCCCGTTCCTAGATTCAAATCGTTAGAGCCTTTGAAAACGAAGTCCCCGCTCCAGGTTTGCGCGTTGTTGTTGCTCAACGTCAGCGCCGCCCCACTCGTGTTATCAATCGAGCCGCCAGAAATCGTGAACCCGGAAGCCGCTGCTCCCAACGCCGTCGCGCTATTCACGTTCAACGTCCCAGCTGAAAGCGTCAGCCCACCGCTAAACGTATTGGCTCCGGAAAGCGTCAACGCGCCGCTACCCGCCTTTGTCAGCGAATAGGAACCGCTAATCACGCCGCCTTCCGTCAACGTGCCAGCGCTGACTGTCACTGTGCGGTTCGCACCCAAAGTGACCGCGCCCGTACCCAGATTGAGAGAGTTGGTGCCTTTAAAAACGAAGTCTGCGCCCCACGTTTGCGCGTTATTGTTGCTCAACGTCAGCGCCGACCCGCTCGTGTTATCAATCGAGCCGCCAGAGATCGTGAACCCGGAAGCCGCTGCTCCCAAAGCCGTCGTGCTATTGATATTCAACGTCCCCGCCGAAAGCGTCAGACCGCCACTAAACGTGTTCCCTCCAGACAGCGTCAACGCGCCGCTACCCGCCTTCATGAGCGAGTAGGTGCCGCTAATCACGCCGCCCTCCGTCAACGTGCCCGCACTCACCGTCACCGTGCGGTTCGCTCCCAAAGTCACTGCGCCCGTTCCCAGATTCAAATCGTTGCTCCCTTTGAACACGAAGTCCCCGCTCCACGTTTGCGCGTTGTTGTTGCTTAACGTCAGCGCCGACCCGCTCGTGTTATCAATCGATCCGCCAGAAATCGTAACCACTGAAGCCGCTGCCCCCAACGCCGTCGCGTTATTAATATTCAGCGTCCCCGCAGAAAGCGTCATTCCACCGCTAAACGTGTTCGCACCAGACAATGTCAGCACGCCGCTCCCAGCTTTCGTCAGCGAGTAGGTGCCGCTTATCACGCCGCCCACCGTCAACGTGCCCGCACTCACGGTCACCGTACGGCTCGCACTCAAAGTGACCGCGCCAGTTCCCAGATTCAAATCGTTGCTTCCTTTGAAAACGAAGTCTCCACCCCAAGTTTGCGAATTGTTGTTGCTCAACGTCAGCGCCGTCCCACTCGTGTTATCAATCGAGCCACCTGAAATCGTGAGCGCAGAAGCTGCCGCTCCCAACGCCTTCGAGTTGTTGATATTCAACGTACCTGAGGAAAGCGTCAGTCCGCCGCTAAACGTGTTCGCACCAGAAAGCGTCAGCGCACCGCTCCCCGACTTCGTCAGCGAATAAGCGCCGCCAATCACCCCACCCTCCGTCAACGTACCCGCGCTCACCGTCACCGTGCGGTTTGCTCCCAAAGTCACCGCACCCGTTCCCAGATTCAAATCATTGGTCCCCTTGAACGTAAAATCCCCGCTCCACACCTGAGCGTTATTGTTGGAAAGCGTCAGCGCTCCTCCGGACAGGTTATCCAAAACCGTAGCCCCAGAGATGGTCAGACTACCGGTGCCAACAGCAGTCGCGTTATTAATATTCAACGTACCGGCCGAAAGCGTCAGTCCACCGCTAAACGTGTTCGCTCCAGAAAGCGTCAACGTACCGCTTCCGGCCTTCGTCAGTGAATAAGCGCCGCTAATGACGCCACCTTCGCTCAACGTGCCCGCGATCACCGTCACCGTACGGTTCCCGCCCAAAGTCACGGCGCCCGTTCCCAAGTTCAGATCGTTGGTTCCTTTGAATGTGAAATCCCCGCTCCACACCTGAGCATTATTGTTCGAAAGCGTCAGCGCTCCCCCGGAAAGGTTGTCCAGCACCGTGGACCCAGAGATGGCCAGACTGCCGGAACCCACAGCCGTCGCGCTATTAACGTTCAACGTTCCCGCCGAAAGCGTCAGTCCACCGCTAAACGTGTTTGCTCCAGAAAGGGTCAACGTGCCGCTACCCGACTTCGTCAACGAGTAGGCTCCGCTAATCACGCCGCCCTCCGTCAACGTGCCCACACTCACAGTCACCGTGCGGTTGCCGCCCAAAGTCACCGCGCCCGTTCCCAAGTTTAGATCGTTGGTTCCTTTGAAAACGAAGTCTCCGCTCCACGTCTGCGCGTTGTTGTTGCTCAGGGTCAAAGCCGCTCCGCTCGTGTTATCGATGGATCCACCCGAGATCGTGAACCCTGAGGCCGCTGCGCCCAACGCCGTCGCGTTATTGATATTCAACGTCCCCGCCGAAAGCGTCATTCCACCGCTAAACGTGTTCGCTCCAGAAAGCGTCAACACACCACTACCAGCCTTCGTCAGCGAGTAGGTGCCGCTTATCACGCCGCCCTCAGTCAATGTGCCCGCGCTCACCGTAACCGTGCGGTTCGCTCCCAAAGTCACTGCGCCCGTTCCCAGATTCAAATCGTTGCTCCCTTTAAAAACGAAGTCTCCGCCCCAAGTCTGCGCGTTATTATTGCTCAGCGTCAGCGCCGACCCACTCGAGTTATCAATCGATCCGCCAGAAATCGTGAACACTGAAGCCGCTGCGCCCAACGCCGTCGCGTTATTGATATTCAACGTTCCCGCGGAAAGCGTCAGCCCACCGCTAAACGTGTTCGCCCCAGAAAGCGTTAACGCGCCGCTACCCGCCTTCGTTAGCGAGTAGGTGCCACTGATCACGCCACCTTCAGTCAACGTCCCCGCACTCACCGTCACCGTGCGGTTCCCTCCCAAAGTGACCGCGCCCGTTCCTAGATTGAGAGAACTTGTGCCCTTGAACGTGAAATCACCGCTCCAAGTCTGCGCGATGTTGTTGGCGAGTGTGAACGCCGCCCCGGAAAGATTGTCCAGCACTGCGGCCCCAGCGATAGTCAGGCTACCAGTGCCCAAAGCCTTTGAGTTGTTGATATTCAACGTCCCAGCGGAAAGTGTCAGCCCTCCGCTGTACGTGTTCGCTCCAGACAACGTCAGCGCGCCGCTCCCAGCCTTCGTCAACGAGTAGCCGCCGCTAATCACGCCGCCCACCGTCAACGTGCCCGCACTCACCGTCACCGAACGGTTCGCTCCCAAAGTCACTGCGCCCGTTCCCAGATTCAAATCGTTGCTCCCTTTGAACACGAAGTCCCCGCTCCACGTTTGCGCGTTGTTGTTGCTCAACGTCACCGCCGCACCGCTTGTGTTATCGATCGATCCGCCAGAAATCGTGAACACCGAAGCCGCCGCACCCAACGCCGTCGCGTTATTAACATTGAGCGTCCCTGCCGAAAGCGTCAGTCCGCCGCTAAACGTGTTAGCCCCAGAAAGCGTCATCACCCCGTCACCCGCCTTAGTGAACGAGTAAGCACCGCTAATCACACCGCCTTCGGTCAACGTGCCAGCACTCACAGTCACTGTGCGGTTCGCTCCCAAAGTCACCGCACCCGTTCCCAAATTCAAATCGTTGGTGCCTTTGAAAACGAAGTCTGCGCCCCAACTTTGCGCGTTGTTGTTGCTCAACGTCACCGCCGCCCCGCTCGTGTTATCGATCGATCCAGCAGAAATCGTGAACACCGAAGCTGCCGCACCCAACGCCTTAGAGTTGTTAATATTCAACGTCCCAGCCGAAAGTGTCAGTCCACCGCTAAACGTGTTCGCTCCGGAAAGGGTCAACGCGCCGCTCCCCGACTTCGTCAGCGAATAAGCGCCGCTAATCACGCCGCCTTCCGTCAAAGTGCCAGCACTCACCGTCACCGTACGGTTCGCACCCAAAGTCACCCCACCTGTTCCCAGGTTCAAATCACTGCTGCCCTTAAACGTGAAATCCCCGCTCCAAACCTGTGCATTGTTGTTGCTCAAAGTCAGCGCTCCCCCAGAAAGGTTATCCAACACCGTAGACCCAGAGATGGTCAGGCTGCCGGTGCCAACGGCCGTCGCGTGATTCACGTTCAACGTCCCTGCCGAAAGCGTTAGTCCGCCGCTAAAACTGTTCGCCCCAGAAAGCGTCAACGTACCACTGCCCGCCTTCGTGAGCGAATAAGCGCCGCTAATCACGCCGCCCTCCGTCAGCGTGCCAGCGCTCACTGTCACCGTACGGTTTGCGCTCAAGGTGACTGCGCCCGTTCCCAAGTTCAGATCGTTCGTCCCTTTGAAGGTGAAATTCCCGCTCCATACCTGTGCGTTGTTATTGGAAAGCGTCAGCGCCCCCCCGGAAAGATTATCCAGCACCGAGGCCCCAGAGATGGTCAGGCTACCGGAACCAACCGCTGTCGCGCTGGACAGGTTCAACGTCCCTGCGGAAAGCGTCAGTCCACCGCTAAACGTGTTCGCTCCGGAAAGGGTCAACGCGCCGCTCCCCGACTTCGTCAGCGAATAAGCGCCGCTAATCACGCCGCCTTCCGTCAACGTGCCCGCGCTCACCGTCACCGTACGGTTCGCACCCAACGTCACCGCGCCCGTTCCCAGGTTCAGATCGTTGGTGCCCTTGAAAACGAAGTCTCCACTCCACGTTTGCGTGTTGTTGTTGCTCAACGTCAAAGCCGACCCGCTCGTGTTGTCGATCGAACCGCCAGAAATCGTAAACGCTGAAGCCGCCGATCCCAATGCCGTCGCGTTATTGATATTCAACGTCCCCGCCGAAAGCGTCAGCCCACCACTAAACGTGTTCGCTCCAGAAAGCGTCAACGCACCACTGCCCGACTTCGTTAGCGAATAAGCGCCACTAATCACGCCGCCCTCAGTCAACGTGCCCGCACTCACCGTCAGCGTGCGGTTCGCTCCCAAAGTGACCGCGCCCGTTCCCAGATTCAAATCGTTGCTTCCTTTGAAAATGAAATCTCCGCTCCAGGTCTGAGCGTTGTTGTTGCTCAAAGTCAGCGCCGTCCCGCTCGTGTTATCAATAGATCCGCCAGAAATCGTGAACCCTGAAGCCGCTGCACCCAACGCCGTCGCGCTATTGATATTTAACGTTCCCGCGGAAAGCGTCATGCCACCGCTAAACGTGTTCGCTCCAGACAACGTCAACGCGCCGCTACCCGCCTTCGTCAGCGAATAGCTGCCACTCATCACACCGCCTTCCGTCAACGTGCCCGCGCTCACCGTCACGGTCCGATTCGCACTCAAAGTCACCGCGCCCGTTCCCAGATTCAAATCGTTGGTTCCTTTGAACACGAAGTCTGCGCTCCACGTTTGCGCGTTGTTATTGCTCAACGTCAACGCCGACCCGCTCGTATTGTCGATCGATCCGCCAGAAAGCGTGAAAGACGAGGCCGCGGCTCCCAACGCCGTAGTGCTATTGATATTCAACGTCCCCGCCGAAAGCGTGAGTCCGCCGCTAAACGTGTTCGCTCCAGAAAGCGTCAACACCCCGCCACCGTCCTTGGTTAAAGAGTATGCGCCGCCAATCACGCCGCCCTCCGTCAACGTGCCCGCGCTCACCGTCACCGTACGGTTCGCACCCAACGTCACCGCGCCCGTTCCCAGATTTAAATCGTTGGTTCCTTTGAAAACGAAATCGCCGCTCCACGTCTGCGCGTTGTTGTTACTCAATGTCAGCGCCGCACCGCTCGTGTTATCAATCGAGCCAGCAGAAATCGTGAATACTGAAGCTGCCGCACCCAAAGCCTTCGAGTTGTTGATATTCAGCGTTCCCGCCGAAAGCGTCAGCCCGCCACTAAAAGTGTTCGCTCCAGACAATGTCAACACGCCGCTCCCGGCCTTCGTCAGCGAGTAAGCGCCACTAATCACACCACCCTCCGTAAGAGTCCCCGTACTCACAGTGACCATCGGACTCGCCGTCAATGTCACCGCACCCGTTCCGAAGTTCAGGTCGCTGCCTCCTGCAAAAGTGAAACTCCCAGCCCACACTTGCGCATTGTTGTTCGCTAGCGTGAAAGATGAACCGGACATGTTCGCAACCGTTGTCGACGCTGCGATGGTCAAACTCCCCGTGCCCAGCGCGTACGCGGAATTCACAAACAAACTGCCTGAATTTAACGTCGTGCCACCGCTGTAAGTATTCGTCCCTGACAGCACCAGCGTGCCACCTCCAAGCTGCAGCAAGGCTCCCGCCCCAGAAATCGCCGTCCCAAAATCCGTTCCCTGCGTCACCGTATTCGAGCGGTTAAACGCTAAAACAGCACCGCTCGCAACACTCAGTGAACCGGTGCTCAAGAGACTGCCGGTTGTAGAGCCCTCACCAAGTTGCAAAGTTCCAGCACTCACTGAAGCTGCTCCAGTGAAGACATTAGTGGCACTCAAAACTAACCTTCCAGAACCAGCCTTACTCAATCCGAAAGCACCGCTTATCGAACCGCCCTCCGTCAAAGTCCCCGAGCTCACCGTAATCACCGGACTCGCAGTCAAGGTTACCGCACCCGTGCCGAGATTTAGATCGTTGCTGCCTGCGAAACCGAAACTTCCCGCCCAGACCTGGGAAATATTATTCGCCAGGGTCAACGCTGAGCCAGATGTGTTCCCCAGCGTCGTCGACGCCGAAATCGTCAAGCTCCCCGTGCCCAACGCGTACGCCGAATTCACGAACAAGCTGCCCGCTTTCAAGCTTGTGCCGCCGCTGTAAGTATTCGAACCGGAGAGAATCAGCGTTCCACTTCCAATCTGCATAACGGTTCCGGCACCCAAAATCACCCCAAAGTCCGATCCCTGCGTAGCCGCGTTCGAGCGATTAAACGTCAAAACCGCTCCACTCGCAACACTCACCGACCCCGTACTCAAACGACCCGAGATCGAGCCCGCGCCGACCTGCAACGATCCCGCAGTCACAGTAGTCATGCCCGAATAAATATTCATCCCGCTCAAAACTAGGAGCCCCGCGCCCGCCGTGGTTAGCCCAAATGAACCGCTGATCGTACCACCCACCGTGAAGGTTCCAGTGCTTACCGTCACAATGGGACTCGCCGTCAACGTCACCGCTCCCGTGCCGAGATTCAAATCACTGCCGCCTGCAAAAGCAAAATTCCCTGCCCAGACCTGCGCATTATTGTTCGCCAAAGTAACAGAAGAACCCGATGTGTTCCCAAGTGTAGTCGAGGCCGAGATCGTCAGACTTCCCGTTCCCAGCGCGTATGCGGAGTTCACAAACAAACTCCCTGCGTTCAACTTCGTGCCGCCGCTGTACGTATTCACCCCAGACAGCACCAACGTACCACTTCCTATCTGCATCACGGTTCCCGACCCAGAGATCAACGTCGAAAAATCCGTTCCCTGAGTCGCACTATTCGAGCGATTGAACAACAGCACCGCGCCGCTTCCGACACTCAGAGCACTCGCACTGGAAAGACTGCCTACCGTTCCCCCGATCCCGAGCTGAAGGGTACCTGCACTAACGGTCGTCGCACCCACATAAGTATTTGCCCCGCTGAACGTCACCGAGCCTGTAGTCGTCTTGTTCAACGCCTGCGTCCCCGCAAGAACCGCGCTTACACTCCCGCTTTGCATGTCAAACGCGTTGGCAGTGGCTGCCAAAGTCCCGTTTTGAAACATCCCGCCCGTCAACGAGATCACCCCAGCACTCAACTGGCTGTACCCGCCCAAATCCAACACCCCACCGGCTCCGCTGATTGAACCACCGGTCGCCAACCGATTATTACCACCGCTCAACAACAACGAGCCCGCGCTCACCGTAGTGCCCCCGGTGTAAGTATTCACCCCGCTCAACATCACTGAGCCCGCAGTCGTCTTGTTCAACGCCTGCGTACCCGCAAGAACCGCGCTCACACTCCCACTTTGCATATCAAACGCGTTGGCTGTGGCGGTCAAAGTCCCGTTTTGAAACGTCCCGCCCGTCAGCGAGATCACGCCAGAACTCGACTGATTATACCCGCCCAAATCTAACACTCCACCAACTCCACTGATCGAACCACTGATCGCCAAACGGTTGCTGCCGCCACTCAAGAGCAACGAGCCCGCGCTCACTGTCGTCCCTCCCGTGTAGGAATTCGAATTGGTCAACGTCACCGAACCCGTAGTCGTCTTGTTCAGACCCTGCGCCCCCGAAAGCGTCGCGGTCACGCTCCCGCTCTGCATGTCAAACACGCTGCCTGTCGCCGTCAAAGTCCCGTTTTGAAACGTCCCGCCCTTCAACGCAATGACACCAGAACTCGATTGGCTGTACCCGCCCAAATCCAACACGCCACCGGCTCCGGTTATAGCGCCGCTAATTGACAACCGATTACTTCCTCCACTCAACAACAACGAACCCGCGCTCACTGTGGTCCCTCCGGTATAGGAGCTTGATGCCGTCAGAAGCAACCGACCGGACCCTGCTTTCGTCAGACCAAACGCCCCCGATATTACGCCACCAACTGTCAAGGTTCCCGCGCTGACCGTAACTGTGGGACTCGCGCCCAAGGTCACCGCCCCAGTTCCCAAGTTCAGGCCGCTGCTCCCTATGAAAGTAAAGCTGCTATTCCAGTTTTGCGCGTTGTTGGTCAACATCGTCACCTCGGAACCCACGCCATTGTCTAGCGAACCTCCGTTGATCACCAGACGAGACGTCCCGAAGGAAGAGTTACTCGACGTAGTCGTGTCGCCTCCGACATAAACAAGCGTCAGTGTCTTAACAAACCCAGAGCAAGGATCTGTAAAGTTGGCGTTTGAGGCAGAAAATGTCGTCGTACCCGAGGCGATGAAACCTGACACGATCGCGGTAACATCAATGGTTCCTTGAGACGCGTTGCCGTATATGGCGCTGACAATTCTTGCGCCGGAAGTCAGATTCACGGATCCATTTTCACTCACCACTGTCGAGGTGTTCGCTCCAATTACGCTCACATTACCTGAGGCTAAAATGAGCGACCCTGAAAAAGTGTTTCCAGACTGAAGTTCCAGCGTGCCGCTGCCCATCTGAATGACCGAACCGCTTCCGCTAATCACCGAAGCAAAAGCCTTTCCCTGTGTCGCAGTGTCGGACCGATTAAAACCCAGCGTCCCATAGTCAACCAAAGTACTGCTTGGAGAGAGTGAACCCGAACTGCCCCCTAAGCCGAGAATCAGAGAGCCAGCATAAATAGTGGTCGCTCCCGTGTAGGTGTTCGCTCCGCTCAAATAACCAATCCCGCTAGTTGTCTTATTGAGTCCCTGAGCCCCTGCAAGCACAGCGCTCACCGTTCCGCTTTGCAGATCGAACGCTCCAGAAGATGCCGTCAAAGCCCCGTTTTGTATTCTCCCGCCCGTGATCGATATCGACCCAGACGTGGATTGGCTATACCCGCCCAAATCCAGCACGCCGCCCGCAGCAAATATGGAACCGCTGGTTGAAAGTAGATTATTACCGCCAACCAACATCAACGAGCCAGCGCTCACCGTAGTCCCGCCCGTGTAACTATTGGCGGCGTTAAACACAAGTGTGCCGCTCCCGAGTTGCATCAAAGAGCCGCTACCGGAAATCGTTGGATAAAAATCAGTTCCCTCAGTGATCGTATTCGAGCGGTTAAATGCCAGTACTGCACCGCTAAACACCGAAATCGCGCTCAAACTGCTGAGCGAACCAGTGGTTCCGGCATTACCAATTTGCAGTGTTCCGGCACTCACCTTGGTGGCACCTGTGTAAGTGTTTGATCCGCTTAACGTCTGAGTTCCAGTACCATATTTAGTCAGAGATCCTGCCCCACTCAATGCACCAGAGAAAACATTCGAGTAATTTATCGAGTTTCCCACAGAGAACTTCACCGCCGTGGACGCCGCATTGTTCAGGACCAGTCCGCCGCTACCAGCCAATGCACCAGCTTGGTACGCAGTATTTGAACCAAAATTTAAACTGCCTCCACTTAGTGTCAGCACCCCAGAGGTAGCCGCAGGCCCCAGTTCTGTTCCCGATCCCGCAAGGAATAAGGTGCCAGCCGATACGGTCGTTCCGCCCAAATAAGTGTTACTGTCTTTCAGTATCAGGCTCCCGCTACCCAACTGGGAGACACCCCCACTGCCCGAAATCGCCAACGCGAAATCTGTTCCCTGAGTAATGGTGTCTGTCTGATAGAACGCTAAGGTCGCTCCACTGGAAACAGAAATGGTGCTGGATGAGCTCAACGAACCTGTGGTGCCCCCGCTCCCCAATTGCAAAATGCCCCCTGTGATTGAAGTAGAACCAGTATACGTGTTGGTCCCTGACAGCACCTGCGTTCCAGATCCGGATTTCGTCAATACAAGTGCCGTCAGGCCCCCATTTTTAATCACGCCACTAAACACCCCAGAGCCGCCCGCCACGCCCAACGTCGCATTGTGAAATCCTCCACTATAAGCGTTCTGCAGAATGCCCGCTCCATTCAACGCATCCATCTGCCCATTTTCTGCAAAAAAATCCAGCGTCGCACCGGATGCAATATTCACACTACCTTGGTTACTCCCGAAACTAGTGCCGTTCCAATTCGCCTGAATCATTCCTCCCTGAATGTCAATCAACCCACCCGAGCTCAAACTGAAGTTTACATGTAAAGAATGATCCCCCAGACCCCATGTGCCAGCACCGCTCTTCACCACCGTGCCGGCTCCTGAGATTGTAAAAGAATAAGACGGCGAAACAGAATTAGTCAGATAAACCTCTAACTGGGCTCCCGAATTAACCACAACGTCATTGCTGATTCCCTGGAGAACAGTATACGAGTTTATCTTCAAACTCCCCGCACTCACTGTCGTCACTCCCGTGTAAGTGTTTGCCACAGACAACGTCAGTGTGCCAGTCCCACGTTTGGTCAAACCACCCCCAGTCGAACTAGGATTGGACCGCAAAGCACTGTCAATCCTGACATCCATTCCATTCGTATCCACTGTCGCGCCTCCAGAACCCACATAAATCATTTGTATGTTGTCTGTTAAAAACGTGTCCGGCAATGAAGTCCCTGCCCGTAATGTACCGCCGTCAAAATAGATCGTATTCGCCGTGTACTTAGCTGCCCCCCGATCGTAAAAATCGTTGTTGCTGGAGATCATCCGAGAGGTGGTCAATATCCCCCCGTTCGATAAGAAAAGGGTGCCTGTACCAGATTGCGAGGGGCCCGCAAAATTGAAGTAATTGTACGAAGAAGACCCGGGCGCCCCCACAGTCACCTGACCGCCAGACACATTAAGAACCCCATTTCCATAATAACCGAGATAGGTCACGGCGCCTCCGTTGCCTATGTTCAAGGTTCCCCCAGTTCCAACAGTCACTGACCCAGTCGTGGCCCCTGTAGAATCTCCCGACACAAACTTATACGTGGACGCACTTCCCTGGGTCACTGTGGCATTTGAGATGGAGAGTGTATAACCACCCGACCCAATGATATTTCCATTGACGATAACGGAAATGGAGCTCGTTCCGCCACTGATCGAGATGTCCTGTGTGGAAAAATCCAGACTACTCAAAGTGGTTCCGGAGGAAATAGTCGTAGCTGCCTGTAGCCTCAAAGGTGCGGCGAAAAAAACCAGCAGCACGCCAAATACGGAAGCGCTCGCGTGAAATAATCGCGGGAAAGAAGACGCTTTCAGGCCACTCCTAACTTCCCCAAAAACACGACTCCCCCCCCTCCTCACTCGGGTGGACGCACATTTTCTAAAAAAAGCCAGAAATGCAGCAAGAAACATGATTTTCCCCAAAAATCCACTCAAAACATTGAACCCAAACCCCAGTTCGAGAGGACGTCCCCATCTCGCGCTAGAGGACTCCAGAAAGCGAACCGAGCTATGCAGTAAACCGCCGCGATTAAAGACCATTTTACGTCTTTAAAACAACCAAAATACCCTTGAAATCCGATTCAACCGCCCACAAACCAATTTTTTGTGCTACCCAAGCACAGAACAAACTCGTCGTAAGGGGCTCATTTCACGGAGATCAATTGATTGTTTTTAACAATCATTCCTTAACCTCAAAAAAACTACCTTGCCGCACCAATGCTCATTTTCCTCCGGTGACTGGACAAAGTTTAAAAAGCCTTATCTAACTGCTTCCATGCGCAAACTCCTCACCCCTCTTTTCGCCTTACTTTCCACCTTTGCCGCACAAGCCCAAGAACCCGAGCGCATCGGCGATGTCATTTATACCAAACACGACGGCGTAGCCCTTACCATGGACGTGTTCAAACCCACGAATCCCAACGGGGCCGCCGTGGTGAAGATCATTAGTGGAGGCTGGAACTCTAACCACAAGGGCATCGGCGACGGCGGTTGGCCAAAATACGGCTACACCACATTTGTAGTGGTTCACGGAACACAGCCGAGGTTCCACATCGACGAAATTGTCGGGGACGTAAAACGCGCGGTGCGTTTCGTGCGGGCGAACGCCGCGAAGTACGGAATCGATCCGAACAAAATCGGCGTCACCGGCAGCAGTGCCGGCGGCCACCTGAGCTTGATGCTCGCCACGCGCGCCGACGACGGCGACCCAAAGGCGCAAGACCCCGTCGATCATCTCAGCAGTGCGGTCAACGCGGTGGCGTGCTTTTATCCGCCCACGGATTTCCTCAACTGGGGCAAAGACGGGGACAGTCGCGAGGGCGTTGGTCCACTCACGAACCGCGCGCCGGCCTTCGGTACAATAGTCGCCACACCAGAAGGCCGCGAAAAGGCGGGGCACGACCTCTCGCCCATTTACTGGATCAGCGCAAAACAGCCACCCATTTACATCGTGCAGGGGGACGCTGATTCAGTGGTTCCAGATAGCCAGTCGCTGCGCTTCCAGAAAAAATCCACCGAAGCCGGAGCAAAGTGCGAGGTCCTCATCCGGCAGGGAGCAGGCCACGGAGGTTGGGTAGAGATGAGCGAAGACACCGCTCGAATGGCGCAATGGTTTGACCTACAACTTCTTGGAAAACAACCCGCGCACCCTTTTTCCTACGGCGTCTCGGCACTACCGAGCACGCCGGCGCCCAAAAAGCCGTAGAAGCTGTCCAGATTTATTGAAAATCTCACTCAACGACGTTATCAGCTTTCTCCGCAAGTGAAGAGAACTCAAGCCAACTGAGGCACGGTGAAGGGAGCCCTATCCTGACGCCGCTCCAGCACCGTCGCCGCGGCGTTTCCAACAATCACTTCCTTCACTCGGTCAATCTTGAGAGTCGCGCCCAGCACCGCTCTTTCCGGCAGCGCCTCGTTCAACTTGAGATGCTCCAGCATGCGCCCCCATGTCTCACTGGCGTAAGCGTCAGACTTCATTTGTTCGCGAGCCGCTTCCGGAGCCAACTGCGAACCGAGCCGGTGCGAGATTCCCGCGAACGAGCAAAGCGCCGAGGACAACTCCCCTTCCCGACCGTTGCAATTGAGGCGCGCGGCGTCGCGACTGCGCACCGCATCGATAAAGTTGGAGTGATGCGTGGGACTTTTTGACGCACTAGCTCCATCCACTTTCGGCTCCACAACGGGAGCTTCACCAGGAAGCTGGTGCCGTCCAAACCGCTTCAGGACCTCCCCTTTCTCGTCAAAGGCAATTGCTGCCGTATAACTTGGAATCAAAATGTGCCCTCGCTCGTACTGTAAAACCACACCGATGCCAGCACCACGGAAGACGTCCATTGTCTTATCCCCGGCCTTTGACGGCAGACCGCGCACTTCAAAATACAGCGGTGCTTTTTCATAAGGAAACGCCACCAGTTGCGTGTTAGGCGTCTGGCCGTCGTCCACGTAACCAAAACGCCCACCGACACTCATGACAGCCGGTGGCAAACCGTGTTCGTCCATAAACCAGCGTGCGATGTCAGCCTGATGCACCCCTTGATTGCCCAAATCGCCGTTGCCCGTTTCCCACATCCAGTGCCAGTCGTAATGAAATTGTTTGCGCATCACCGGCGACATCTGCGCCGGGCCGCTCCACAGATTGTAATCTACACTTGAGGGAACCGCTTGAGCCTCGCTGACTTTGCCGATACTCGGACGCCTTTTGAAACACGTCCCATGAGCGCGCACCAACTTGCCAAGGTTCCCAGCCTTAGCCCATACATGAGCCTCGCGCAGCGCAGGAGACGAACGACTCTGAGTGCCCGTTTGCAAAATTGCACCTGTGCTCCGAACGGCGGCGACCAACTGCTTTCCCTCCCAAAGTGTATGGGCAAGAGGCTTTTCCACGTATACATCCTTACCCGCCTGCATCGCCCAAATCGCGGCCAGACAATGCCAGTGGTTCGGCGTGGCGATCATCACTGCGTCCACTTCCTTGCTATCTAAAAGACGACGTAAATCGCTGTAAACCTCAACCTGCTGCCCAGCCTTTTCCATCGCCTCCTTGCCCTTGGAAAGCACCGTTGAATCCACATCGCACATTGCCGTCACGCGCACTCCGGGCACCTCAAGCAGTCCCTTGATGTTGCCCATTCCTCGTCCATTAAACCCGATCGCACCGATACGGATCGCGTCATTGGATCCGCGAGCATTAGCGAACACGCGCGCGGAGACGGAAACCGACGCCGCGCCGGCAAAAAGCGACTGTAAGAACACACGCCGGGACGAGTCGAGAAGAGGAGCATTTGGGGAGAGCATCCCCGTATAAAAGCAAAAGTTTTCACTTGGGAAAGAACGAACGCACGAGCCACTCAAATCGTTCACACTTTGTTTCTGGAACATCTCCCACCCTCACACAGCGTCGGCTTGCTACAATCCTCCTCGAAAGTTACTGTAGAAGGATGCGAGCACCTCCCCTGCTTATCGCTGGACTCATTTTTCTTTGCTTCTCCCAGCAAAGCGCCACCGCGCAATCCGCCCAGCCTCAAACCGAAGGCGAGCGTCGTTTGCTTGAATGGGACCTCAATAAATCCTTTACCCCTAAGAAAAACTCCTTCTCCAGGGACTCCACATTTGGATCCAAAACCATAACGGCCCCAACAATATCCACCAAACTATTTGGATCAAAAAGCGCGCTTGAATCCGCCTCGTTTTACACCCCTGAATTCCTCACACCCCCAGGCAAAACCCAGATTTCCAACAGCGCCGCCATTCAACGCTTCTCCAACACTGGAGCGACTACAGCAGAAAGCACTCTGGGAAACAAGACCTTCACTCCAGGAAAGGACACAGTCGTTCCAAACTCCGCTAACCTCTCCAAGGCAAATGCAGCCAATTCCTCAAAGGAATTTTACGGCAAAAACAGAATTTACGCGGGCGCTGAAGCCGAAAGGATGAAACGGCCCTACACCCCCGACAACGGTCCCAAGGGCGGAGTGAGCATGGGTCGCCAGCTCACCGTCGACGATGTGCGCGAAATTCTCAACAAAAGCAAATAGCGCTTTGAGTTGACCTCAAAAACTTTGTCCCACCTATCTTTTATTTTACTCCCTAAAACAATCAGCCTCGTCTGATAATCTTACGCGTGCTGGAACTAAAGGATATTTCTCTCCCCCCAACCGCTGTTGCTGGTTCGTCCTCGCATCTTGAAGACGTCAGTTTTCACTTAGACAGCACCTCGAGCTTAGTCGCTGTACTCGGCAGCGCCGCCACAGGAACCTCGCTTTTCCGCACCCTCGCGGGCCTGACCCCGCACTGTTCCGGTCTCATCAAGTACAACTCAGCCCCCCTCGAAGCACTGCGGCTCACCGACCCACTCTGCGTTGCCCTACTCACTAACGACGAGGAACCCGCTCAGGATACGCCCCTTGGCATCTGGCTCTCAAACCGGTTGAGATATTCCAACTTATCTCCCGAACTCGGCGAAGAAAGATTGCGAGAAGCCCTAGATGCCACAGCTTTAACCCAGCTGCAAAGCACTCCCTTTAAGGATCTTTCTACTTCACAAAAAATCGCCGCACGTCTTGCCTCGGGCTTGCTTCAAGCCCCAAAATTACTGCTCCTAGACCGACTTGAGTGCGAGTTGAGCGAATCGGAGCGCTCAGAACTGCTCCTGCGACTCCGGACAGTCACTCAACGTGGTTGCACGGTTTTCTATACAACGGAAGCCCTCGAAAACATCACACTCCCCGACTCCGTTCTGGTGCTAAACGAGGGACGTCTTGTTTTCCATGGCACCCCCTTCCACGTCCTGCACTATTTTGACATCACTTCGAGTGCCACCCTACCCGAGTGCCTCGCAAAGCGCTCCGCAGAAGATTGGACCCGCTCGTGGCGCAAGCATCGGCCCACTTATTACAAACTGCTCTTTGGGGATGAAACCAACGAACGAAGCGACGTTAAGGATCATCCGCCCATCGCTGCGATTGTCGCTCCGCTTCCCTCAGACGATGAACAGCGTGCTGAATTCATTGTCGAAATGCACGGAAAGCTCCGCACTGAAATAGGAAAGCTTATCGTCGGACAGGAAGAGGTTATTGACCAACTCCTTATCGCGGTGCTTGCCGGCGGCCACTGCCTGCTCGAAGGCGTTCCGGGCCTCGCCAAAACCGCCGTAATTCGCTCCCTCGCCCTCACCATGCAACTGGGCTTCCGACGCATTCAATTCACCCCGGACCTCATGCCAGCCGACATCACCGGCACCGACATTCTGCAAGAGGACCCAGTCACTGGCCGCAGAAATCTTGTGTTCCAGAAAGGCCCCATCTTTACCCAGATGCTTCTCGCGGACGAAATCAACCGCACCCCAGCCAAAACGCAGGCCGCGTTGTTGGAGGCAATGCAGGAACACTCCGTGACAGCAGGCGGTCACACGATAAAGCTGGAACAACCCTTCTTCGTATTAGCGACTCAAAATCCGATCGAACAGGAAGGCACTTATCCACTTCCAGAGGCGCAAAAAGACCGCTTTCTCTTCCACGTACGTGTCGGCTATCCCGACAGGGAATCAGAACGGCAAGTCATCGAACGCACCACCAGCGAGTACAAAGCTGACATCCAACCCGTCATCGACGGCCCGCAAATCCTGGAATGTCAGCAAACCGCTCGTCGGGTTCCTGTTCCGGCGCATGTCATGGACTTTGTGCTGGATCTGGTACGAAGCACTCGCCCGGAGGAAAAAGATGCGCCGCCATTTGTGCGCGAGCTTCTGGCTTGGGGCGCAGGGCCGCGCGCGTGCCAGTGCCTAATCAGTGCAGGAAAAGTCAGGGCGCTGCTCAAGGGCAGGGTTCACGTGAGCATTGAAGATATTGAAGCCTTGGCTCTTCCTGTGCTTCGGCATCGAATCGTCCCCACTTTCAGTGCTGAATCCGAGGGCATGGATTCCGATAAAATCATCGCGAAGCTCCTCTCCTCCGTGCCCCGCCCCAACGCGAAAGGGTTGCTCTAACCAACCTAACCGTGAAACCGCTGCCACCCCCAAGCGGAGAGCAGTCGCCTAAGCCAGGCACCAGCGGCCTCTTTCGCCGACTCTCTGCACTGCAGTTGCTGGCGAAAAAGCTACTCGACGGCCTCTCCTCTGGCATCCACAAATCGCCTCGAAAAGGCGCCAGCGTGATCTTTAAACAGCATCGCCCCTACATCCCAGGCGATGAAGTGCGGCATCTGGATTGGCGCGTATTTGCCCGCAGCGACCGCTTTTACATTCGTGAATACGAGCAGGAAACCAATATCAGGGTGACACTTTTAGTCGACCTGAGTGGCTCCATGAACTATTCAGGAACCCACGCTCCATGCTCCAAAGCAGACTACTCCAAGCAATTAGCATCTGGCCTTGGTGCCGTCTTCATCCAACAGCAGGACTCTGTCGGCTTGCTCACCTTCGATTCGCGCATTCGAACCTTTCTTCCTCCACGGGCGCGCCCCAGCCACTTGCAGGCCCTAAGCACCGCCCTAGCGCGTGAATTGCCAGGAGGAGAAACCTCCATCCACAAGGTGCTGAAGGAGGCCGCGCCCCGGTTTGGAAAAAGAGGATTGCTGATACTGATTTCCGATTGTCTGGACCAACCCGCCGAACTCATCCGGGCACTCTCTCTACTGCGTCAGCAACACCACGAAGTTCTCGTATTCCAAATCCTCGATCGCGACGAACTCTCTTTTCCTTTCACAGGCTGGACTCGCTTTGAATGTCTTGAGGCTGATGGCCTTTACTTAGATGCGGACGCCGCCGCACTGCGCCGGACCTATATGGAAAACTTCGAGCGATTCCAACAAGAACTCACAGCGGGCTGCCGTCGTAATCAAATCGAATTATATCGCGTAGTCACCGACGAATCTCTGGAAGCCACATTGAGCGCCCACCTCAGCCGTCGCTTAAAGCGGCGTTGAAAAAAGCAAGGCACCGATGACTTTTCTCAACGCCACACTCCTCACTGGCACCGCGGCTGGCAGCATCCCCCTGCTGATTCACCTCCTGCAAAAAAACAAACGCAAGCCTCTTCAGTGGAGCGCTATGCAGTTTCTGTTCGCACAAAATATCAAGCAAAGACGTAGGCTCCGCCTCGAGCAACTTCTCTTACTTTTGCTCCGCGTCTCCATCCCCGTGCTACTCGCCCTTTGCATGGCGCGCCCGCTCCTTTCGAGCCTACGTGCGCCTTCACGGAGGCTCCCCACCTCGCTCGTGATTCTTCTAGATGACAGCGCTTCAATGGACTCTCCCGCCGGTCCATCGTCCGCATTTGCGCGCGCAAAGTCGGTAACGGAAAAGCTCCTGCACAGTTTGCCCAGAGGATCTGAGGTCGCCCTTCTTGGAATGAGTGACCCACAGCTGCCGTGGAGCGAATTTACAGTCAGCACAGAACGCGCGCTCGCACTGCTTGCTGAGAGGAATCCGCTGCCGGCGGCGGCGCTTGTGAAAGATAGTCTGGACGCCGCAACCGAGCAGTTTTCAAAAGCCCATCTGCCCACGCGGAGACTGGTAATCATCAGTGACTTTCAGAAGTCCAATTGGTCAACCCAAGATGCAGTCCCGCGAGAAAATGCGATCGAACGATTACGAGCGCTCTCGCTTCCTCCAGAGATCACACTTTGCGACATAAGCTCCGCCCCCATCGAAAACGTAGCGGTTGAATCCATACACTTCTCCAACCTTCCTGTCGGCATCGGGCAGCGGATGCGCTTTCGTACCACCCTTCATAATTACGGAAAGAAGCCCCGCTCAAACCTCTTGGTTTCATGGATTTTTGACGGCGCGAGCGAAACTCCAGTAAGTTGTTCAATCGCAGCGAACGAAAGTGCACAGCTACTTTTCGAGAAGGTCTTCTCAGAGCGCGGCGTACACACCGTGCAGGTTTCTGTTGAACACGATCAACTTCCCGCTGACGACACCGCTTGGGCGAACCTCACCGTGTGTGAACCACTGCCAATACTTCTCGTCAACGGCAGTCCCTCCAAGGAGCCCTTGGAAGGTGAAACAGATTTCCTGCAGCTCGCACTGCAACCCACCGCAACCCAAAAGACCCAAGCGGAAAGTTTATTTCTAACAGAAGTGGTCGATCCCAACACGTGGAGCGAGAAAGCCATTCTGGGCGCCAAAGTTGTCGTCTTGGCCAACGTCACCTCACTCAGCAACCAACGTCTCTCAAGGCTAGAGGCCTTTGTTCAAAAGGGCGGCGGCCTCGTCGTATTCACGGGCCCACAAATCGACGCAGACTGGTACAACAAAAATCTCCACCGCGCGGGTCGCGGAGTTCTTCCAGCGCGCATTGATGCCCTCCAAAATCTCCGAGGCGATGCGGCACAACATCCCCCGAGCCTTATCATTCAGACTGCCGGTCATCCCATTCTGGAACCGTTCTCAAGTTCAGATACACCTTTTCAGGATCTGCGTATCCAGTCGTGGTTTACCCTCCGCGCGCCTGCCACCGCGGACTCCACGCCTCAGCCAACTACAGTCCTCGCACTCGAGGACGGCTCTCCCGTTCTCGTAGAGCGCAGATACGGCGATGGTATCGTCCTCCAATGCGCCATTCCCTGCAGCCCCACTTGGAGTAACCTGCCAACGCGTCCCACGTTTGTCCCCTTGATGCAGAAGCTCATTGCCTACGCAGCGAACGCGAATTCCAGCCCCCAGAGCCTTTTCACAGGCGACTCAATCACCGCTTATCTGCCAACAAAAGTTGGCGCTGCTTCCGCTAGAATCATCACGCCGACTGGAAAGAGCGTCCCGCTCCCCATTCAAAAGAAAGACGACTCCGCTTTTGTGGAATACGCTGACACGCGTCTTCCGGGAATCTATTCGGTTGCCACCGAGGGCCAACCCAACCAACTCTTTGCGCTCAACCTTCCCCAATCGGAATCAAATCCCGAAAAACTTTCAGCCGAAGCACTCCAAACTTTTGCGCGCCAATCTGGGGCCACATTGCTCCAGACAGAGGATTCCCTCGAGCTCCCTCCTCCGCAAGGCGGCTTTGGCAGGGAAATTTGGACACCGTTGCTTTGGCTGGTCCTTGCACTGCTCTTTGCAGAATCCCTTCTTTTGCAACGCTTCCACCTTAGGAAGGAGCCCACTCCGTGACCGCGCTGCGTTTTACAGGCGACTTGCTACCGCTCTACGGCGGACTCGCTGCATTACTTCTTGGCGCAGCAGCCTTCACTCTTTGCCACCGTGAAACCAAACACGCTGGATCCAAACTCGCCCGCTCACTCCCATGGTTACGGGCCGCAGCAGTTGCCCTTATTACACTAATTCTCACTGAGCCGACTCTTTTTCACCGGTACACTTTGGGAACCCAAACCAAGCTATTACTCCTCGTGGATTGCTCGCAGAGCATGAGTGTGTCGGATCCAGAAATGGCCCCGACAAGGAAAATGGCTATCGCCCAAACCCTCCATCTGCTTCCGCCGGAAGCAAAAACCGATCAGCCCGGGAATGACACTAATGACCGGAAGACCCGCGCAGCCCTCGAAAAGTTAGACGCAATGCCGCGTGCAGAACGTTTGCGAGCCGCCCTGTTAGACGGAGGCGCAAGCAGTTTGTTAGCGGGCCTTGCACAGCGATTCGAAATCGAGCTCGCTGCATTAAACGATTCCCGTACCCAACTGCTCTGGACCTCTTCCGACGGCGTGGAAAAAAGCCCGACGTCATTACCCGCAGCTAGCGCAATGACCACTGATTTGCGCTCTCCACTCCTGGAGCGAATCAGCACGCGCACCAACCGTGACGCCTCCGCGCAGCCTAGTGCTTCAACGGAACCCCACACTGCGGTGGTTTTGTTTTCCGACGGCCAACACAACGTCAACGGCTCTCCAGTGGACGTTGCAAAGCAATTGAACGACAGAAATATACCGATCATCACCGTGGGCTTTGGAAACGAGGCTCCCCCACCGGACCTCGCTGTCGCAGGCATCGATGCTCCCGAAATTGCCTTCGTCGAAGATCGTGTCCACGGTTCATTTAACCTCTACGACGATCTCCCCAGCGGCCAAGCATTCCAAATCTCAATCCGCTGCGGAGACACAGTGGTTTGGGAAAAGGAAATGCTCAGCGCGAAAAGGCATCTGGTGAAAGTGCCGTTCGATTTTGCGCTAAAGCCGCTACTGAATTTAACCTCCGCCACCGCTGCTCCAACGCAGGCGGAGCGCCTCGACTTCAAAGCCGTCATCAGCCCCGCGCCGCAAGAGCGCGAGCTTCGCAATAACCAAGCGGACTTCTCCATCCTCACCACGGCCGGAAAAAGACGTCTGCTCCTGCTGGACGGACGCCCCCGGTGGGAGACGCGTTACCTCAGAAACTTATTCGAGCGGGATCCTCAATGGCAAATCAATGCCCTAATCGCCGACTCCTCAGACTCTGCCTCTGGCTGGCCGAGAGGTACCGTCACCGGTTCCTTCCCCGCCACCGAAAATGCACTCAAGGAGTACGATCTTATCATTCTGGGAGATGTCCCGCGTGCACTATTGAGTGATACGGAACTACAATGGCTTGAGCGTTTTGTATCAAAATCAGGAGGGGGCATTCTCTTTCTGGATGGCATGCGTCACTCGCTAGAAGGCTACTCCGAGGGCCCTCTCGCAGCAGTGCTTCCCGTCAGCTTTCCCAGGACTCGTGACACCTCTCCAGTTCGCCTACTCGAACGTCTAGAGCCCACCGCGCGCGGCCTAAAATCAGCAGCGCTCGCACTCGAGCAATCGGAAGACGGAACCTCTGAAGCGTGGCGTTCACTAGCCCCACCCAAAAACTTTGGGCGATGCGAGATATTGCCCGGAAGCGAAACACTTCTCGAGGGAGTGTACGATGGAGGCAGAGCTCCCGCACTGGTTCTGCGGCGTTACGGCGCAGGCCGAGTTTTGTACCAAGCATTCGACGAATCGTGGCGCTGGCGAAACGAGATCGCGGGAAAATATCAGGAGCGTTACTGGAGTCAGTTGGTCCAGTATTTATCTCAAACTCCATTTCCAAACGATGCTGCCAAGTTTGTGATCTCAACGGATGCCATCACCTACAATCCTGGAGGCAAAGCAGAGGTTCGCGTGCGTCTTCGAGATGGCGGGAAAGAAGCCTCCGCCAAAGAGGATGTTCGAGCCGTACTTTGGCGCGGGGACAAGCGCGTAGCATCCTTCCCAATCGTTGCGGAGTCAGGAGAAACTGCAATTTTATCCGGACATACTGGCGCGTTAGAGTCTGGCGGATACGAGGTAAGCATCGAAAACTTGGCCGCCTCGGGATCGGAAGTAAGGGCCCGTTTTGAAGTACGACAACCTGCAAACTCTGAACTCAGCAATCTGACGCTGAACGAGGAAATGCTGCAACTCATGGCGGCAAATTCCCACGGAACGTATTTTCGGGAAGAAAATATCGGCCAACTACTCTCGACTCTCAATCCTTTGCAGAGCGGACGGATCATCGAATCCGAGACGCCGATCTGGCAAAGTGGCTGGTGGTTTTCCGTTGTGATGCTACTTCTCACCTTTGAATGGGCGCTTCGCAAACGCATTGGCTTGCTGTAACATAAGATTGCTGCGCATGAAACTAAACGCCGAAGTCCAATGCCTACTCTCTTCGTTTGCCCAGCGGCGGCGGACGCTCCTTTTTGTGAGAGGAGCCCTCCTCAGCGCGACCACATTAGTCTGCGGGATCGTTCTTGCCGCAGTGTTGGATGGGACGCTTATTCTGGAGGATCAACCCCGCAGAATCACCTCGTTTCTTTTACTTCTGGCAATACTCGCTGTCGCTTGGATTCGCGCCGGCAAAAGCCTCACACAAGCTTCCTCAAGCCGTCTACTTGCCACACTTTTAGAAAAAGCCAGCCCACCCTTATCCGGTTCGCTTCTCTCCGCAGTCGAACTTGGGAGCGCCCCAGACACGGGACTGGACTCCCCAGAATTCCGACGAGTGTTGCAGGATCAAACAGGAAAGGTAGCCAGCACCCTAACTGCGTCCTCTTTGCTTCCGTGGAGCGTGTTGAAACGTGATGCCCAACTGGCGGGCGTGTCCATCGGGATATTGCTGCTTTGTTTCGCCCTGGATGGAGCGCGTTTCGGAGTCCGCTGCGCAAGAATCCTTTTTCCCTTTGCGGATTTCCAACGCCCATCAGACACCACGATCACGCTGATATCCCCCGACGCGCCCAACGCAATCGTAGCCGCTGAGGATGATCTCAACGTCCTCGCCCAAATCACCGGACCGACTCGCTCCGCACCTTTCATCGAATACGTTACCCACGCAAACGAGGTACAGCGCCTCCCGATGCACCAAAATGAAACTGACCTTTTTGGCGCGAAGCTCAACATAGGTTCGGAGCCTGTTTGGTTTAGAATTCACGCAGGAAGCGCGCTTACTCGCAAAGTCCGCGTCACTCCCAAGCCCCGCCCGAAAGTGGTGTGGTTCACCCAGACTTACCATCCCCCAGCCTACAGCGAATTGCCGGAGCGCACGGTCGCGTCCTCCGAAGGCGGCATCGCCGGCTTGGAGGGCACTTGGGTGGACCTCACAATTCAATCTGATCAACCGCTCTCCGGCGGGTCGCTGCAGTTATCCGGTGGCCTCGGGCGCGGCCTGCCCGCTATCCTGCCGTTGACTGGTGGAGGAACTTCCACTTCAACACGCATCCAACTCAAAGAAAACGGCTCTTACTCAGTGTACCTTATGGACGCCGTAACTGGGTTCCTCTCAGCACCGGGAAGTTCATACGAAATCCGTTCAGAACCAGACAACCCACCAAGTGTTGTTCTGGATACGCCTGCAAGCGACATGGCGGTGCCTCTGGGAAATAAAGTATCCCTCATCGGACGCGCAGAGGACGACCTGGGACTCGCCGCAGTTTTTCAAGAAGTCCAACTAAACAAAGGCCCATGGAAATCATTACGGGCTATCGAGCGACCTGGAAAACAATGTGATTTTCAACAGCTCTGGGATCCAATCTCATCGAATCCAAAATCCGGAGACCTGCTCACCTTCCGCTTAGTGGCCGTCGATACCAAAGGCCAAAGAGTTGAGTCCCGAGCGGTACAAATCGCGCTTGTGACGCCTGAGTTTTTACCCATTCAGCCCGCCTCGCTTGCCGCTCAACGCAAGGTCAGCCGCGAACTTGATCGGGCTTTAAAACAGACGCAACTGGCGGCTAAAGCGCTATCCGAAGCCAAAACCGAGAGTGAGGCGCGCGCACAAAATCCGATTAAAGGAGATCAGGCGCTCACGCGGGGCAAACAAGCGCTGGAGGCTGCTTTGGATTACACGGAGGCAGCACGAACCACCGCTCTGGATCGTCTGAGGAACTCTCGTTCCACCGCCGAGGAATCCGAAATCGCGCTTCAAATTAGAGCGCTGGACCAACTCGAATTTGGACAGCTTAATCCCGCACTCAAGGCCTTGAACGCCACCGAGTCAATTCCCCGCGCTGAGCAACGGACCCCGTCTGATACCGAACCGTTGCGCAACGCAACCGAATTGGTAGCGAGAGCCGCCTCGCTCCTACAAACGGTTCAGGTGGCAGCCTCCACTCAATTGGATCGAAGTGAGGCCATTGCGCTCACTCCGGCCCTTAACGCTTTGGCCGCGGAATTCTCCTCTCCATCAGCCAGTCCACCCGAGGCCAATTCCACTCCTATGGAAAAGGAGGAGCTGACAGCTCTAACCCAGGAAGCGCTGCGAAAACAGCAAGTAAACCAGACCGCCTCGGCCGCACTTCAATCTGACTTACAGGCGCTTACAGAACGTTCTCCCACTGCAACATCAGCCCTTAAACCTGCAAATACAGCCCTAAAAGCAGCTCAAAGTGCCGCCCAGACGGCGCTCGCACAGGCCCAGCTATCCCCCGTTGGTTCTAACGTGATTGAAACGACTTCTGCCGCAGAAGATGCCGCGCGGAAACTCGGAAGTGTTCTGGAAAAAACAGGCAATGCGTTGGAGGCTGCTCAACCCGCTCTCCGCGTTGCCGCCGCTCAAGCGCAACGCAAACTGCAAAACGAAGTGCAGTCGAGCGCAGCGACCATAGCGCAAACGGCGCGCGAACTGGACTCCCTCACAAACCGAAAGCAGCTCTCCGCTGAAACTCGCAACTCAGAAGCGGCTCAAAAGTTACAGGCTGCCGCCGCTGTTCTGCGGGCGGACGCCGATCTCGAGTCAGCCAGACCCTCGGCTACGCCTCAACTGGCCCGAGACCTTCATGCAGCGGCCGTCGCCATAGAAACGCAATTAGAACAACCCGCACCGACTGAGGGTGCGACAAAACAGGTCAAAGCCGCGGCGAAGGCACTCAGCGCACTCGAAGCCATCGCCGCAATTGAGGAAGCAAAGATTCTAGCCGAAGGCGCCGCACGTGAGGACATGGCTCAATCGCAGTCCGACAAACATTCTGCGCAGGAACTAAGAGACTTAGTCGCTGCTAAAATTGCCACCCTGCCCGAACAATTGCAAAAGGCTGGCCTAGCCGCTGAAGTGGTGGCCGCTTCAAACGAGGCCAAGACCGCCACTGCGAATCCAGACACGCAAGCCTCACGGCAGCAGATCGCCGAGGCACTCAACACGGCGGCGAACACTGCGGCGCCCGATGCAAAACAAGCCAGAGAACAGCTTGAGTCGCTTGCCCCATCACTTTCATCTCGCTTGCAAACACTTGCTGATAAGTCTGATGCGGCATCAAAATCCACTACCCAACTAGCTCAGTCGAACCCATCAAAAGCTCCTCCCGTTCCAAAAGAAGCACTCAAAGCAGAGGCCTCTTTTGCAGAAAAAGCAGAACAACTCCGCAAGGAATTGCAAGCCGTCGCCAGCACTCAGGACACGCTCCGCGCTGAAGGGCGGGAGAACGCAAGAGACGCTGACGATGCCGCCGCGTTGCTTAAAGATTCCAACGGCGCGCTAAAATCACTTCAACAGGCTAACGCCTCCAAAGCAGACGCAGAGCAGTTTTTGAAGAAAGCCGCGGATCAACAAGCCCAGAACGCAGCGCGGTTGCGCCAACTGGCGGAACATTTTAACAACGCACAATCTGGAAATAATGAAGCGCTTTCACAGTCCAGAAAGGCTCTCCGTGACAGCGAACACCAAACTGGAAGCCGAGACGTCTTGGCCGCTCGACAGGCCCAATCCGAAAAACTCGCAGCAATGGCCTCTGCACCCCAAGAGCCAGGAAACGCTCCAGCAGATGCACCTCAGCAACCTGCACCAGCACCTAGCCAGCCACAACAGGCAAGCGATCCAAACTCCTCACAGCACTGGATCCAGCGTGCGCAACAAGCTGCCAAAGATGGTGATAGCGCTAAGAGTGCTGCTGCCATCAAGTCCGCCGCACAAGCCCAGCAATCCGAAAACCGTTTGGCCCGAAGCGCTGAAGACGCCAAAAAAAACCGCGCTCAACGCTCAGCGGATGCCATCTCAGACGACGGCTCCCCAATGGCAGAGAATTCCAATAGCAACGATCTTCCCGCCGGCGCATCCCGCAGTGGAAAGGCGTGGGGCGCCCTGCCCCAAAAGCTTGCACATGATTTAACGGAAGGACGCAGGGAAAGTTCCCCAAGCGAATACCGCTCTGCCATCGACGCCTATTTCCAAGCCGTCGCGGAAAGGGCGCGCTCAGGAAAATCAAAACCATGACACGTTTTCGAATCACTTTAATAGCGCCTCTCTTTTGCCTTTTAGCGAGCGCTCCGTGCCTCGCCCGACCCGATCCCATCGACGCAGCGACCGCCAGTGGCGTCGCCTTCCTCGTCTCAAAACAAGACAGGCGCGGAGCTATTCGTGAAACCGACAGCAACGAAACCGCCATGACTGCCATCAGCGCAATCGCATTAGCCGCAACGGGTAACCTTCCATCCGACTCCACTCCCGCGGGTGAGGCAGTGCGCAAGAGCATCGAGTTTATTCTGGGCCCGAATCGACAGGATCGAGAAGGATACTTTGGGGCCAAAGACGGCTCCCGAATGTATGGGCACGGCATCACGACTTTGTTTTTGGCTGAGATGCTTGGGATGAGTCCCTCAGCCGAGGAAGACGCCGCAGTCCGACGCGCATGCGAACGCGCGGTGGAGCTCATCTTACGCTCGCAACGGGTCAAAAAGCAGCCCGGCCACGAGGGGGGGTGGCGCTACTCACCACAGGCGGCGGACTCGGATCTCTCCGTGACCATCTGGCAGTTGATGGCATTGCGCGCCGCGAAAAACGCCGGCGTGGAAGTCCCCAAGGACGCCATCGATGCGGCAGTGGCTTACATTAAACGCTCCTTCCGTGAATCCACGCGCGCGGGAGGGCCTGTCGGGTTCAGTTACGAGATAAGTAGGGAACCCGTCTGGTCGACTGCAGCGGAGGGACTTCTGGCGTTACAAGTGTGCGGAGAATACGAGGCTAAAGAGGTTTTGGCCACCGCGCAGTGGCTGTTAAAGAATCCGCCATTGGCTAACAGGGCGTGGTTTTTCTATGGCACCTATTATTACGCGCAAGGCATGTACCAGCGCGGAGGCGAGTGCGCTGAGTCCTCCGCTAAAAGCGTGGCAGAGGCCCTGCTTCCACTCCAAAGTGGAGATGGATCTTGGCAAGGCGTTCCCGGCCAAGAGGGTAGCGGGAATAGCCAGCGCGTGTATCGCACGGCAATGGCGCTACTCAGCCTAAGCGTGAAATTTCACTATCTACCTATTTATCAACGCTAAGAGCGCGCGCCGGCAATCGCTTCGTCAAGCCAGCCACAAAATGGTGGTTTTTTAACCATATTGGGACTGTCACGATCTCTCAGCGTCGAGGAGAGCGCATGGACTCGGGAGCTTGATGCAGGAGCCAGAGAAAAATTTATCGCATAAATGAGAATCAAACTCATTAAACTTGAGAAACTTAAGACGTCTGGCGGTTGCGAGCGGAGTAAATCTTTTCGCATTCCAATTTCGAAACCGCATGAAATTCAAATTCCACAAATAGAAATTCACTATAAACCGAGGAGTTCAACTCGCAACTCACCAGCTTACATAAGAATCAAGAATAGTTGAGGAGTATCACTTGAAATGGGCAACTTGCTGGATATGTTTTCGATCATGCACCGTTTCAGAACCTCACTCTCACAATTATTAGATGAACAAGGCTGGACCCAACAAGGTTTTGCCCACCGGCTCGGAACCGATCCCGCCAACGTTTCTCGTTGGCTCAGTGGGAAATCCGCGCCGGATTCCAATACCGTAGGAAAGATCCTTGAAGCACTCCCCGAGGAGTTTCAAAGCGATATGCTCACCGCTTATCTCAAGGACCAGGTACCGGTGCGCTTCGAGCCCGTCGTTAAAATTGAAGCCATTAGTGGCGGCAAATTGCGCCCCTCCGACGCGGGCCCAGACCTCCCTGAGGCGCTTAGCCCGGAACTCAAAAAGCAGATTGTGTATTTTTCTAAACTGGCATTACGCTGGCCCGAAGTCAAAAAACTCATCGAATCCTTCTACGCCGTCGCGCACCGCTCCAAGTCCGGCAAATGGGACCACCGCAAGGACAGCGTTGAAACGCACTAAAATATTGGTATTCAAACATTAACAGTCCATCCATGAAGGGGCGGAAGTCGACTCATTCGGCGACGCCTCCGCCCTTTTATGGAATTTTAGGTGATTCTCAAAGATGAGCCACCTTGGGACTCTTCCGTCGAAAAATTTAGACCGCAAACGTCGGCCTTCATCCCGGTCGACAGCGCTGCACCAAGCCTACATCTGCCCCACTAAACCTGATGCCCTTGAAATTCAGCCTTTTATCGTCCCTCATTGCTTCCCTTCTCATGAGTGCTGCATTCGCCGAAACGCCTGCGTTTTTTCCAAAAATTTCCGGTAAAGATCTCAATTACAAACCTTGGACAGCACCTGCCGATTTTCCGGGCGATAGAACACTTGTCGTTGTGGCTTTCGCCAGAGAACAGCAGGCCGATGTGGATACTTGGACTGCAGGGCTTGGACTAAACGCGCCGTCTAACACGCTTCCATGGATTGAAATGCCGCTGATCAACAACCCAGGATGGTTCATGCGCTGGTTCATCAACACTGGAATGAGAGGCGGCATCCCTAACAAAGAGGTGCGCTCGCATGTTTGGACCGCTTACACCGACAAAAAGGCATTTATGCAAACTTGCGGGATGCCTTCTGAAAAGGTGATCTACGCTCTAGTGGTGGATCGCGATGGGAAGATTGTCGCAATCGAACCAGGGGATTATTCCAAAGCGGCGGCGGAGCGACTGGCAAAAGCGGTCCAATCAGGAAAGTCGGATTCAACCCGCAAAAATTGAACTGAACCTTGTGCCTGCGCCAAGAAGCATCCCGCCGTGGTTCACGTCAAACGTGACGCCGTTAACGGAGCGCTAATTCATCAGCATGAGCGGGGCATAGGCCATGCCACGAAGTTTGCTGACAGGCACCAAGAGAGGTTCATTTTTCGCAATCGTCGCCAATATCTGACTACGTTCCGGTTGAGAAATGAGGTGCCTCCAGCGAAACGGGAATCTGCGTCTGGTTTAAAAAATAATTAAGCAGCGTTGAAGCGCGACCGTTGAAGCGCGACCGTTGAAGCGCGACGTTACTCGCTAACAACAACCGATGGGATGGCGATGCTGGGATCCGTGTCGGCTTCGTAATCAACGCCGTCTAGTCCAAAACCAAACAGACGAAGAAAACTGCTTTGGTAGCCAGCGAAGTCGCCGAATTCCGCAAGGTTTTCTGTGTTAACCTGCGCCCAACGTTCAGCCACAATCGCTTGCACTTCGGGTTTCATCTCCCAATCATCCAGACGAAGGCGCCCGGTTTCATCAGGCTGCGGATTGCCGCTACAAAGGCGCTCCCGGAAAAGGCGGTCCATTTGTTCAATGCAGTCCTCGTGGATATCCATGTCTTTCATCACTTTATACAAGAGTGAAATATAAAGTGGGACCACTGGAATAGCGGAACTCGCCTGTGTAACAAGGGCTTTGTTGACCGAAACCCAAGCCTTGCCCTGAATCCCAGCTAGTTTTGCATCAAGCTTTCTTTGAACGTGTTCCAAATCTTCTTTGGCGCGCCCGATCGTACCATTTTTGTAAATGGGCCAAGTGACTTCCGGCCCAATGTAAGAGTAGGAAACCGTCTGGACGCCTTTTGCCAAAACGCCGGCGTCTAAAAGTGCGTCTATCCACATTTCCCAGTCCTCGCCCCCCATGACCGCGACGGTTTGCGCAATGTCATCCCCTTGAACCGCTTCAATGGAGACTTCCGTAACCGCGCCATTGGTCGTATTCAGGTTTTTATTGGTAAAAACTTCGCCGATGGGCTTAAGAACGGATTTAAAGACCTCGCCCGTTTTCGGGTGAACGCGACGAGGTGAAGCCAGACTGTAAATCACGCAGTCCACCTGAGAGAGGTCGGCCTTAATCGCCTCGATGACCTCCGTTTTTACGGCATCGGAAAACGCGTCACCGTTAAAAGAGCGCGCATACAGTCCGGCGGCCTGCGCTTCTTTTTCGAAAGCGGCGGTGTTGTACCAACCAGCAGTGGCGGTGCGATCGCCCTCACTTGGACGCTCGAAGAAGACGCCGACAGTGGCCGCGTTGCAGCCGAAAGCAGCGGCGATCCGAGAGGAAAGGCCGTAGCCCGTGGAGGATCCGATCACGAGCACCCTTTTGGGGCCGTTGGCGATGGGGCCTCGGTTTTTAACCACGGAAATTTGTTGGGCAACATGTTTGGCACAGCCTTGAGGATGAGCCGTAGTGCAGATGAAACCCCGAATCTTGGGTGCGACTATCATAAGTGGGTTGAGGGTTAGCGTTCAGACGAACGCTGGCAAATGATTTTTACGTTCACCAATCTTATTGGGTAGAACGATGGGCCCTCTGAGCGGGAGGAATGCTGGCTTACGAACAACCGACGATTCATTCCTTTGATTTTGCTTTGGGCGCCTTCCGTTTCCGGTTCGGCTTTTCCCAACTCGCGATGAGGGCGTCCATCTCAGCCAGGACTTCCAACTGAGCGGCCCTATCCCGTTTCATCTCACGCTCAATTCGGGTCCGCAGCGCTGAGTGCTCCGTCGTAGCACCAAAGTTCCACGCGGGATCCTTCTTCGCGGAACTGAGGCTACGAAGTACCGATTGAACCGAACGCTTCAACTCCTTAAACGCCGAGCGCAATTGATGCAAACTCGTGCCGGAGCTGATGGTGGCATCCGTAAGTTCACTAAGCGCAAACAGCGTTTCCAGACGCTCCAAGTTTCCGGCACTGTAGGCGTCCTGCACTTCATGCCAAAGCGCCGTGGCAGCGGGGGAAGCATCCGTTCGAACATCCGGATGCAACCGACGTACCAACTGGCGGTAGAGTTCCTTAATGCGGGCCGTTTCAGGTTTTTCAGTGACCGAAGGCTTCGTTGCGCGCGGCGGCTCTTTTTCGGAATCCTGTGGGGCCTGACCTAGGACTTCCTGCTTAAACTTAGCGAAAAGCCGCGCATAATCCTTCTTGCTCAGCGACTCGACGAAGACTCCAAAGTGAGCATCGAGAAATTCCTCGAACAACATCTCCACCTCCTCCTCGTCCGCAGCTTGGTCGCGAAAGTCAAAAAAAGGGTCGGTACCGTCCGAACCCGCAAACGGTGGCGGTTCGTCGACATCGGGGGCGTTTCGACGCTCAAGGACGAACTTATAAGCGGCCTTTAAGGTGCGAGCCTCGCCAAAATACACCGCCTCGTGCACTTCCTCAATGAGGCTTCTCCTCTCGTGAATAATGCGATCCCCCTCTCGCAGCTCAGTTAAAAGCGCGCCAAAATTATGAGCCATCCAACGCTCAAACTGAGGCCGATCCTCTCGTTCAAAGCGAGTCCATTGAGAACGCAGCTTTTCCAAGCGAGCCATTTCGCGAGAGCAGTCCAGCGCCGCCTTCTTACGCAACGGTTCCTGATCCAGAAGCACGATTTCCAGACTCGTCCACGCACGCGACGTACTCGCGCCGCCAGCACCTCGTTGTGTCTTTTTACGACCGCCTTTCACGGGGTCAATTTACTCCTTCACGAAGTGCAATCCAGTTTTATGAAAAGGAATTAGTGAACCCGCAGGGGCTGAAAGGGCCCGTGCAGGCCGCCGCATTGGGACTTGAAAAGGAAAAGTCCCCGATGCGGATCCGCCGCTTTAGTTGGAAGAGGAACTATCGACCGTCTCGCTACTTAGCAGCCTGCGCCTGAGTAGGAGACGCGTGACCATCAAGCACCTGAAGCTCGTGGATCGACCAGAAGGTGCCCTTAGCTGAATCCGTCTGCGTGATGCGCAAGGCCTTCGCCTTTACAGGAGCAAACGTGATATTCGTGACCCCACGCTCCCCCTTGCCTTCGGCCAACGTCCGGCTCCAAGTGGTTCCGTCTTCAGACAACTCCACCTTAAAGGCACGTGGAAAGTCGCCAGCAGAGGCGCCTGCATCCAGAGTAATTCCCGACACAAGTTCCACCTTGGGAAATTCCATCGCAAACCACATCCCAGGAGCCTGAGCCCCCTTGGTGTCGTAACGAGTCGCAAGATCGCTGTCGACCGCTTTTGAAACGGCGTCGCCGTTGTGACTTGCGCTCAACTTCCATTCCTTGCGCCCTTGAAGAACCACGGGCCCAAACTCAGACAGTTCGGAAATTGTAAAAGGCGTGGTGCGGCTCTTGAGTTTTTCGCGTAAAGCCGCGACGTCTTTGGGCGAAATAACATCCGCCTTGTTGCCGAAACTGTTACGCACATAGGACGCCACGGAGGCGATCCACTGGTTGTCGTTGCTTTCCATCGAAACCATTTGCGCGTCGTAAACCTTTCCTTCCACAGGGCCCGCAAGCCCCCGAAGCAAGACGGCCAAAAACGCGTCCTTCGGACCGGTCACCGTGCGAGAGGACGCAAGAGGCGGCGCCAAATTCATCCCAGGCTTGCCGTCCACGGGAGTCCCCCGCCCGTCCGCCCCGTGACACGTGAAACAGAGTTCGTTGAAAATATCGTTGCCCTTGGTGAGCAAAACTTTCTGGTCGTTAGTAAACTCCTTACCCCAGGAGCGTTTCGGAGCAAGCATCTCCATGGCAACGTCTTTGAGGGCAAAGTGTCCAGTGGCTCCGACGAGACACCCTTGAAGAAGCGGCTTGGCCTCGTTTGGATTTAGCAGACGCGCGCTGCACATTGCCTGAAGCGATACAGAGCCGTCGCTATCCTTCGCCATGGCGAAAATATCTTGGAAAAGCGACGTATCGCCCGCCTTAAACAGTGTCTCAGCAACACGAATCCCCGCCGCGCGCACATGAGCATCGGCGTCCTTCATCGCACCCCTGACCATTACGGAATCCACTGCGCCAAGACCCTCCAAGGTCCAAAGGGCATGAATTCGGGCGATTGGATTTTTGGCTTCCGTTGAGAGCTTCTTCAAAGCAGGAACGACGGACTTGTCCTGACGGAGAACGAGTAGCTTTTGCGCGGTGTCACGCCACCAACCGTTAGGATGTTCCAAAGTCGCGGCCAATTCGCTGGAAGACGCCTCGTGCAGATGCGGCTGCGGACCGGGTTTGAAGTCGTCGTGGACCAGACGCCAGATACGGCCCATGCTCACCTGTTTATCTAAATCATACTGGGTGACAACTTTACGCAAGTAGCTTCCTTCCTTCACCCAGTTCCCTTCTTGGATAATCCCACGATACATATCCACCAAGTACAAGGTACCGTCGGGTGCCGTATTCATATTCACCACGCGGGACAGCGGGTCGGTGGAGCGAATGAACTCGGCGCGGTCGTAAACATTCTTCAAGGTGGTAACGCCGTCATTCACCTCCACTTTGCTGCGGCGCACCAAACGGCCAACCGGTTCGGAAAACAGCAAGTCACCGCGCAAGTCCGCTGGCAAACGATCGCCTCGGAAAACTTCCGTACCGCAAGTCGCAGTGAAGTGATTCAGGGTTTTGTCTTCGGGGCGAAAACGTTTATCGCCACCTTGAACATCAGCAATACCAACGAGTGGCCACACTTGCGAATATTCCTCTGAGAATTGGTTCTTCAAATTCACACCCGCATAAAGGATGTGGGTCTGAAAATTCATCGGCCCTTTCTCGCCCCCTGCGTTGACGATCCAAGGCTTGCCATAATCGTCCTGAGCAAGCCCCCACTGTCCTCCGTTAGCAGCGATGGGCTCTTTAATTGGCGCACTGCCGGGCTGCCAACGCAGCCGCCAATTGTTGTAGGTCATGTAAAGCCAGTTATCGATCCCCCAAATCAAGCCACTCTGCTGATGCTCAAGATTTCCCCCACGCGGCCCGCCCTCAAACCAAAGCGTTTTCTTATCTGCAACTCCGCTCCCTGTAGTGTCTTCATACAGATAAATATCTTGGGTATCAGTCTCATTAACGAGTAACTGCCCAGGCCCCAAAGGAAGAATCATGCGGGGCAGCAACAAGTTGTCGATAAACACACTGTGCTTATCCATGTGGCCGTCTCCTTTACTAGACCAGTGGAGGGAGACACGGCTGTTAGCAGCGTGCTCATTGCTACCGTCCACGTCCTGCATGTAGGAACGCATTTCCGCAACAAACATTCGGCCATTCCCATCAAACACGGCAGCGACAGGCTCACGAACATCAGGCTCAGCTAACACCAACTCCATGCGATAACCCTTGGGGAGTTCGAAGCTTTTGAGTGTCTCAGCCGGACTCAACCCGACGATAGGACGCTGCTTGGGAAACTCGTCGACTGCGGCGGTTGGAGCAGGTGCGGGAGCAGGCTGTGCTGCGTTTAGCGGCAAAAGAGCCGATTGTAAAAGGGCGCTTAAAACGGTGGCTTTCTGGATGTTCATGGGGAAATCTGTAAAAAAAGAGGCCTTCTCAGCCTTACGAATGTGGGCAACCTACGGTTAATCCTGAAACAGACGACATCTTAGAGGCTATGCGGGACACTGGGGAAAGCTCCATAAACGTGAACCACAGTTCAGAATTGCCCCGAACTGCGCCAACTCTTTCCTGTTAGGCGTCCATCTAATCGTGCGCAATCCAGCGTGCCAGGCTCGCCTCAAGTTCCTCCCCCCACTCGACACGGTATTGTTCGGCTGGGTGAACCCGCACCCGCCGACCGTCTTCGTGCTCGAATTGCAGGACTACCGGGCGCATTCCGGGACAAGCAGAAAGCACGTCGCGGATATGCAACAAGTCAGCCTCGGTGGTGCCCTCCCATGGGATTTTTAGGTAAACAGCCTTGGACGACTCGCTGGAACGCTTCAGCGGCCGAACCTCGCTGGCCGTCACGCGTACCGCTTCGTCTTCACGCAATTCTACGCGCACCTGCAAGTTCACGAGCTTTCCCGTCTCGATTAACGCGGCCCCAGTGGCGTACGCCTCGCCGAAAATGCCCACCTCGATGGAGTCACTTAAATCCTCCAGCATCACGATGGCGAACGGCTTGTTCCCCTTCTTGGAAAACTTCTTCGCCACGCTCACCAGAGAGCCAGCCACCTGAACAACCGCGCTCTTTTGCCCCGGCTCAACCTGTTCCGCCAAGGAGGCAAGTTGAGTGTACTTGCCACTATCAAATAGCGATCTGTAGCGATCCAAAGGATGCCCCGTCACATAGAATCCCAGCAGCTCCTTTTCCGCGGCCAGCTTTTCTTCAGGACTCCAAGGCGTCACCGATTTCATCGACCGCTTTTTGGCCTTCGGCATCGGCGCACTCACTGAATCAAACAACGAAACCTGCCCTGCTGCACGATCCCGGCTTGTGCTCGCAGCGGAGGCCAGCGCGCCCTCGATGCTCTCAAATAATTCCGCGCGTTCCACGCCCATCCAATCAAAAGCGCCGCATCGCACCAGGCTCTCGACCGACTTGCGATTCACTCGTTTCAAGTCCACGCGCGCACAAAAATCCGCCAACGATTCGAACACTCCCCCACGTTCACGCTCCTCCACGGCCGCCTCCATCGCGATCTCGCCCACGTTTTTAATGGCGGCCAAGCCGTAACGAATCCCCAACGTTTCGCCCTCCGATTCCGGCTCGAAGGAGAGTCCGCTTTTGTTGATGTCCGGCGGCAAAATCTTGATTCCCATGCGTTGGCATTCCGCGACAAAAATCGTGAGCTTTTCCGTCTTGCCCACTTCATTGGCCATCACCCCGGCCATAAACTCCACTGGGAAATTCGCCTTTAAGTAAGCCGTCTGATAGCTCACCCAAGCGTATGCCGCCGAATGGGATCGATTAAATCCATAACCCGCAAACTTTTCGAGCAAATCGAAAATTTCATTGGCCTGCTTCTCCTCAATCTGATTCACCGCCTTACAGCCCTCGCGGAACTTTTCCCGCTCAATGGCCATCTTGTCCTTGTCCTTTTTCCCCATGGCGCGCCGCAACAAATCCGCCCCGCCAAGCGTATAGCCGGCGAGCACCTGGGCCGCCTGCATGACCTGCTCCTGATACACAAAAATACCGTAGGTATCGGCCGTGACTTTCTCCAAAAGCGGATGCGCGTACTTGATCTTCGCCTCGCCCTTTTTGCGCTTAATATAATCGTCAATCAGGTCCATCGGGCCGGGCCGATACAGCGCCAAAATCGCGTTAATATCTTCGATGTCTTTCACGTCAAACCTGCGGCACGTCTTCACCATCCCACCGGATTCCAACTGGAACACCGCCACAGTTTCGCCTCGATTAAGCAGGTCAAAAGAAGGCTGATCCGTCAGCGGAATACGGTCCAAATCGAACTCAGGGAATTTGCGGTGAATTAATTTCAGAGCGTCCTGAATGACAGTCAACGTCTTGAGCCCCAAGAAATCCATCTTGAGCATCCCGAGATCTCCCAGCGGCGACATCGGATACTGGCTCACAATCGAGCCGTCATTTGCCCGTGTCAGGGGAATGTATTCTGAAAGGTCGCGGTCGCTAATGACCACGCCGGCCGCGTGCACACCCACTCCACGAGTCAACCCTTCAAGCGTGCAAGCAAACTCCCACATCTGCTTGGTGGCCGGTTCGTTGTCGACGGCGGCTCGTAACTCCGGATTTTTGTCGATGGCACCATCGATGTGTTCGAGCTCGCCGCTTTCTTTATTTTTTTTATCGAGTCCCGCCAGCGTGATTCCCAATTCGTTGGGAATCATTTTTGAAATCCGGTCAGCGTCCCCGTAGCTCCAACCCAAAACGCGCCCCACGTCGCGCACTACGGACTTGGCGCCCATCGTGCCGAAAGTTGCAATCTGGGCTACAGCACGCTCACCGTACTTAACTCGAACATAATCAATGACCTCTCCACGGCGACGCTGACAGAAGTCAACGTCGATATCCGGCGGAGACACGCGCTCCGGGTTCAAAAAGCGTTCAAAGAGCAGCTTGAATTTGATCGGGTCGATATCGGTGATCCCCATCAAATAAGCCACCATCGAGCCAGCCGCTGAACCACGACCCGGCCCCACGGCGATGCCACGGCTCTTGGCCCAGTTAATGAAATCCCACACAATCAGGAAGTAATTCACAAACCCCTGCTTCTCAAGCAGTCCCAACTCGCGTTTCAGGCGCTCTTGAATCAGCGCGGATTCCGCCTCTGCGCCATAGCGAGGTCCAAGCCCGTTTTGGCAAATCTGACGCATGTACTGATTCTGATCCATCCCCGGCGGCGGTTCGTACGCGGGGTACTTCGGGTTTCCGAACTCGATCTTGAGGTTGCAACGGTCGGCGATTTCCAGCGTGTTGCGCACGGCCTCCGGATATTCACGAAACAGGGCGGACATCTCCTGGGGACTCTTCAGAAATAGCTCAGGCACATAGTGTAGCCGCTTTTCGTCCGCCACGTTGCACCCCGTTCCGATGCAGATCATTACGTCGTGCGCCTCGTGATGAGAGCGCTCTAAAAAGTGCACGTCATTCGCCCCCACCATTCCCACACCGAGTTCCCTGGCCATTTTGGGCAAAAGACGATTGCAGCGAATCTGCTGCTCAATCCCGTGGTCGTGCAACTCCATGAAGAAGTTTTCAGCCCCAAAAATGTCGCGATATTGTGCGGCAAGCTCCCAAGCGCGAGGCTCGTTGTCTGCCAAAATTGCCTGATTCACCTCGCCCTTAAGGCACCCGCTTAAACCAATCAAACCTTTGCCGTATTGAGATAACAAATCTTTGTCGATACGCGGCTTGTAATACATTCCATCGAGATGCGCGATGGAGACAAGCTTCACGAGATTGGCATAACCCACCTCATCTTTAGCAAGCAGAGTGAGATGATAAGCGGCGTCTCTTCCGCTACTTGCGTTGCGGTCTTTGTGCGAACCGGGGGCCACATACGCCTCAACTCCGATAATCGGTTTGACACCGACCTTCATCGCTTCCTGATAGAAGTCTATTGCGCCAAATAAGTTGCCATGATCCGTCAGAGCTACCGCAGGCATCCCGTACTGCTTCACTTTCTTCATCAGCTCGGGAATGCGCACGGCACCATCCAAGAGCGAATATTCGGTGTGAAGATGAAGATGAACGAAGGGATCAGACATGACAGTCTGTTGAGATTACACGCGGAATCTCCCGACAGCAAAGCTCACATGCTGTCTCCACGCAGTCTCGATGCAGTATCAGTGCAGGCCGCAGCTCGAGTCGCAATTCTCGCCCAGAAAATCGTCGGGAACAGGAACCCGACCGAGATCAAATGTTTTGTTAAGCATCGGGTAAATCAGCTTCTGAATGACTTCAAGTTCCGCTTGGGCCGCAATGAAATCTTTGGCGACATCCTTGCTGAGAGTTGCATCGCGATACGCTTCCAACTCAGAAATTTCCTCAGGTGTCACCGTGATGCCTGCCGCCTGCTTTTCAGTCAGTAGCTGCACTCGGTTATTGACCATCTGGAACTCAAATTTGATCAATTCATCCTCCAAAAAGGCCTGCATTTTCTGATGCGTCGCACCAAAACCCGGCATCTGAACTATCGCCTGGCACAACTCGAGAGTCTTTTGTTCCACCAAAGCTTGAGGAGATAAATTCATAGCAGATTAAGTTCTGGATAACGAAAGACTGAAAGAAGAAGTTGAGAAACAGAAAAGGCCTGCGCATTGAGTTGCGGCAGACCTGTTTCCGGCGTCAAAACTGACGCACACTATACAATTGGAAGAACGCCATGGCTCCCATGAACGCTCCTGCCCGTAAGCCTTACGCTTCGGGCATGGTCTTACGAAGACCAATAACCTTGTCTCCCACCTTGAATTGACCACGCTTGGTGAGCAACTCGACGCGCTCGAAGCGCTTGAGAACGTTACGTTTGGCGGAAATTGTACTGGCCCCTTTGAGGCTGCGGTGCTGGGACATATAATAAATTTGTTGAGCCGAGAACTCTACAGAAAGAGAAGCGACTGTGTAAAGCGATTATCTTAAACTGATTTTCCATCCGTTTTTACGCCACGCGGCGCCTCTAAAGAGACCCCCAACGCTTGCATATCCTCGGGCAGTGGACTGATAAACTCCATCCAAACCCCAGTTGCGGGATGGCTAAACCCCAACTGCCATGCGTGCAACATCTGCCTCTCCACAAAAAGTTTGCGCCCGTAGACCGAGTCCCCAAGCAATCCGTGCCCCAAATGCGCCATGTGCACACGGATTTGGTGAGTTCGTCCCGTAAACAAACGGCACTGCACAATGCTCAGAGCCGTCCCCTTCACTTCCAACTCCCCCAAAACTTCCCAATCCGTGCGAGCAGATCGCCCCCTCGCCTCGGCCACCACCGCCATTTTTTGCCGATGGACGGGATGCCTGCCTATGGCCGCCTGCACCGAGCCCTTGGCCTCCTTGAAACGTCCAAGCGCTATTGCCATGTAAATTTTAAGCACCTCCCTTCCAGCAAACTGCGCAGAAAGACCGCGGTGCGCCACATCGTTTTTAGCAACCACCAAACAGCCGGAAGTCTCCTTATCCAAACGATGCACAATCCCGGGACGCTCCTCGCCCCCCTCTCCTGACAAATCTTCGCAGTGATGCAACAGAGCGTTCACAACCGTGCCACTCCAGTTCCCAACCGCCGGATGCACCACCATTCCTGCCGCTTTGTTAAGCACCAAAAGGTCGGAGTCCTCGTACAAAACCTCCAGCGGAAGAGCCTCCGCCTGAGCTGCAAGCGGCTCCTGTGCTGGCTCCTTCACATAGATCAATTCGCCGCCGTGCAGTTTCATTCCAGGTTTGGGAGCGGGTTCACCGTTCACTAAAACGGCTCCAACACGCACCCATTCCTGAAGTTGCGAGCGAGAAAATGCTGGCAATAGTCCGCACAAAAACTGATCCAGACGGCCGCCGGCATGCCCAGATGGAACAGAAGCTTGATGCACAGTGCCGATGGAAGACATGCTCCCATTGTTTTCCATCTGTGCAGTTTTACAAGCTGAGGCAACTTGATTGAGTTTCACTCGGGATGACATGTTAAATGGCCGGTATCGAAAGTATGAAATGGTTTTATGAATCTAATGGCCAGCCGCACGGTCCCATTCCGGAAGCGGAATTGCGCCGACTGCGGGACGCGGACAAAATTTCCGCTGAATCGTTAGTCTGGCAAGAAGGCATGCCAGATTGGGCGCCTCTAAACTCCGTGAAGGGATTGGGGCAACCCCTTGTTGTGCACACTCCTGACCTGCATCCAGCGCCGGAATCGCGACTCCCAACGCTCAGCCCACCTTCTCACGGAAAGGCCGTTTCACTTCCGTTGAAACAGGATTTCCAAGTCCCCAAGGATCCAGCAGACGCTGAGGAGCAGCCGATCCCAACCAAACCAAACCTGTTTGTTCTGGAATGGGAAAAACTTCCACACACCTCTCCTCTGCAAGCATTTACATCAAGCATACACTCCACGCTTTTTCACACCCAACGCACCGGAGAGGCGCTGCAGACGCCGGGCGACTGGAAACTTCCGCTCGCCTTCCTGGCACTCGCGGAGGTTTTGGGCACGCTGCTCATGTTAACAACCGTTGGTCTGCTACCGGTGGCCAACTCTAAGGTGGCGGTATTGATGCGCCAAATGCTTGGCTTACAGGGTGGCGTCGGACTGACCACGCTCCTGCTCTCCAGCGTGCTCATGCTGCCGTTGAGCATGCTTGCAAAATCGACGATACTACACTTGTGCCTAAAGGTGTTCGGACGCTCGCAAGCTTCATTTTTAACTACATTTCGCACACTATGTTATGCGATCGGATCGAGCGCTGTGCTTTGGCTCATTCCGCTGGCCGCAGTAGCTGCTGCCGGCTTCGCTGGAGAGACTGCCGTGGTGGACTTTGCGATGGCCATCTCGATGGCGGTCGTAGCGGTGTGGTCCATGAGGGTGACCATCGGCGCCTTGGCCGCCAGCCATGGAATGCCGATTAGCAGGGCCGCTCTCTCTATTCTGCTGCCTCCCTTTTTGGCATTCACTGTGTTTTTCTTCATCGTTGCCGCCCTCGTCGCCTCGTAGCGACCTTCGGTTCGGACAAACTTTTCTTCCCCTCCATGCTTCGCGCCATTTACCCCGGATCATTCGATCCCATCACCAACGGCCACCTCGATGTGCTCTCTAGGGCGGCGAGGCTTTTTGATGAAGTCATCATGGCGGTGGCGATTAATCAGTCCAAGCAAGTGCTTTTCTCCGTTGAAGAACGCGTAGATTTACTTAAAATCTCCTGTCAACACCTTCCCAATGTTCGGGTTGCAAGCTTTAATGGTTTGCTGGTCGACTTTGCGCGCCAATCAGAAGCCAAGGCTGTAATTCGAGGATTAAGAGCGGTTTCAGATTTTGAATTTGAATTTCAAATGGCGCTGATGAACCGGAGCCTTGAACCGGAGTTAGAAGCTCTTTTCCTGATGCCCTCTGAAGAATACAGCTACATTTCCTCACGGATGGTCAAAGAAGTGGCCCGACTGGGTGGAGAAGTAAGTCGTTTTGTGCCAAAGTGCGTAGAGGCCGCCCTCAAAGCCCGTTTTGCCGCACAACGCGGAGCGTAACCTGAACAGCCCCAGCGCGCATGCCAGTCACTACGAGTGACAGCGCCTGAGTCAAGCCCACTCCTTCCTCCGACACCCCCCTTTCGCATAGAAACTTTTGCATGAAAATACACACCCGCCAAATTCCTCTGGAAGGTAAACACATAGAGGGAGAAGATCCTGCATCCGTGTTAGATCTGCACGATCCGACGGCTCAACCCTGCGGTCCCCTGCGTTACAGCTTGGACGTCGGCCTGAGCGAAGGCGGCCTCTTCGCCACCGGTCGTCTGGAAGGAGCGTTCCGACTGGATTGCGTAAAATGTCTGGAGCCTTTTGAATACGCAGTGTTAGTTCCAAACTTCGCTTGCCAAGTCGAATTAGAGGGCGCCGAAGAGGTAGACTTGACAGAGTCCCTCAGAGAAGACATTGTCCTCGCCCTTCCCGCTCATCCGCACTGCGATTGGAGCGGCTCGAAGCACTGTCCCGGACTGCATCTGCCGCCTGAACAACCGCTTCCGGCCGAGACTCCCAGACCCGTGTGGGATGCGCTGGATCATCTAAAGCTCGAACCTTAGCCGCCTCGTTTTTATGGGAGTCCCGAAAAGAAAAATGTCCAAGATGCGCCTGCGTACACGCAAGGCCGCCAACCGCTGGCACGCACCCCAGCTTAGCCGCTGCACAAATTGCGGCGCCGCCGGTCGCTCCCATCGCGCCTGCGCTTCCTGCGGTTATTATCGCGGACGTCAAGTGCTGACCGTCGCCGGTCTCTAAGCCTCTGAGGTCGTTGGAAAAAGGGCCGCGATCCTAAGGTCGCTGAACCTGTGCCCCTTCTTGGGGCTGAACTCATTCTATTTGCGCCGCCCCTTCGCTTTTAAGGCGATTTGCGGGCGGCGGTTTATTTGGTTTGAGCAAACTTTGCTACAAAGCTTTTGTCACTGATCATTTATCAGTGATCATAAAAGTTCTTAGCTAATGTGCGTATTTTAGTGGCGCAACTCCCTCCAGACACTGTCTAACTTTAAAGTTAGAGCAGTGCTCCAGCACGGCCTCGGCAAGGAACAAGACTTCGCGCACACACCGTTTTAATCTGTCATGAAAATCGCACTCGACGCCATGGGAGGCGATCACGCACCGGCCAACCTCGTGGAGGGGGCGATGCTAGCGCTTCGCGAATACTCTGAAATTTCTCGTCTTTACCTCGTTGGCGATCCCGATCGAATCAAATCTGAATTGCAGCGCCTCTCCTTCTCAGACGCTCGAATTGAAGTAGTGGCCGCCACGCAGGTTGTTGAAATGAGCGAGGGCGCAGCGGATTCAGTGCGCAAAAAGCGCGATTCCTCCATCAGCCGGTGCGTTGATTTAGTGAAGTCGGGGGAGGCAGAAGCCTTAGTGAGCGCGGGGCACACGGGAGCGGCCGTCGCGGCTGCCCACATCAAGCTGCGCACACTTCCCGGCATCGAGCGCCCGGCCATCGCGGCGGTCATGCCGACTTCTACGAACTACTTTTTGCTCATCGATGCGGGGGCGAACACAGACCCTTCGCCCAAGCAACTGGTCCAAAATGCGATCATGGGGGCGGCCTACTCCCGCCACGTACTTGGGTACTCAAATCCCTCCATCGGACTCATGTCGATTGGCACCGAGGACGAGAAAGGAAACGAGTTTACTAAGGAAGTCTTCGATTTGCTCAAGGCCACCAGCCTGAATTTCCGGGGAAACGTCGAGGGCCACGACATCTTCGAGAACCCAGTGGAGGTGGTAATTTGCGATGGTTTTTTAGGCAATGTCCTCCTCAAGACCATTGAGGCAACCGCCCTCGCTGTCCTCAGTTGGCTCAAGAAGGAACTCATGAAATCCCCTGTTCGCATGGCCGGTGCCTGGCTGGCGAGGGACGCCTTTCGAGCCATCAAGAAGAAAGCCAACCCGGACGAATACGGCGGAATGCCATTGCTCGGAGTCAACGGCATCTGCATCATAGCGCACGGCAGTAGCTCGCCTACCGCCGTAAAACACGCGATTCGACAAAGTACAGAGTCGATTCGCACCCAGGTTAACCCGCACATCATCCGCGAGGTGGCGCAGTATAACGCCAGCGCCTCGGCAACCCTAATCACCCCGAGTGTCCAATCTTAGCGCCTCCATCGTCGGAACAGGCTCGTACGTTCCAGAGACCATCCTGACCAATGCGGAGCTGGAGCGTCTGGTGGAAACCAGCGACGAGTGGATCATATCGCGTACTGGGATCCGTGAGCGCCGCATCGCCTCCGCGACCCAATCCACCAGCGATCTCGCCGCGGAAGCCGCCAAGGCCGCGCTTCAAAACGCCGGAGTCACCCCCGAAGAAGTCGACATGATCATCGTCGCCACCGTGACGCCCGATATGTTTTTCCCTTCCACGGCCTGTTTTGTGCAGACGAAAATCGGAGCGAAAAGAGCCGTTTGTTTCGACGTCAGCGCCGCGTGTTCCGGCTTCCTTTACGCACTGGAAATCGCCCGTCAATTTATCGCATCCGGCGCCCAAAAGACCATCCTCGTGATTGGCGCAGAGAAACTCTCGACCATCGTAAACTGGACGGACCGTAATACTTGCGTGCTCTTTGGAGACGGAGCCGGCGCCGCCCTACTCCAACATCGCCCAGGTTCAAGAGGCATCCGCCACACCCATATGGGAAGCGACGGAAAGTTCGCTGACATTCTTCAAATTCCCGGAGGCGCCTGCCTAAATCCTGTGACTGCTGAAAACGCGGGAGAGCGGCTCAACACGATCCGCATGAACGGTAAGGAAACTTACAAACAGGCCGTTACCGCAATGCTCGACGCTGGGAACCGCGTCCTAGAAGCCGCAGGAATGAACGCCAGCGAACTCGCCTGCATCATCCCCCATCAGGCCAACGTGCGCATCATCGAGGCTATTGCCGAACGCATGAAGCTTCCCATGGACCGCTTTCTTGTGAATCTTGAACGCTTTGGTAACACGAGCGCCGCCGCTGTCGCAATCGCCTTGGACGAAGCGAATCGCACCGGCAGGATGCATCGCGGGGATCATATTCTGTTAGTAGTTTTCGGGGGCGGCCTTACGTGGGCGGGTTCGCTCATCGAGTGGTAGAATGCCAGCAGGCTAGCGCCCCAAGCGTCATGCTCACCGACACGCACGCGCACCTCGATTTTCCGGATTATTCCGCCGACCTGCCGGAAGTTCTAGCCCGCGCCAAAGAGGCAGGTGTTTCGCAGCTCATTACCATCAGTACGTCTATTGAAGGCAGTTCGCGAGCAGTCGCTTTGGCGGAACTGCATGCCGAAGTTTCCGCCTCAATCGGAGTGCATCCGTGTCACGTGGATGATTCCCCAGAGGATATTTTGACTCCACTGCGCGCACTGACAAAACATCCAAGCGTGGTGGCGATCGGAGAAACCGGGTTGGATTATCACCGTGCAGCACAGGATGCTACGACGTCAAGTGGCCGAGCGAACCGCGCCCGGCAGGCGTTGTTTTTCGAACAACAGCTTGAACTTGCGCTAGAGACTCGACTGAACGTCGTAGTGCACCAGCGGGATTCGTGGGACGACACGCTGTCGATTTTGCGCCCGTATAGCGGCAAGTTGCGCGCCGTCTTCCATTGCTTCGGCGGTTCGCTGGAACAGGCCCACTCGCTTTTGGACTTGGGATTCAATGTGTCCTTCACGGGAATTATCACGTTCAAAAATGCGGCGATTGCGCGCGAAACCGCTTCAAAATTACCCGCAGGCTCTTTCTTTCTGGAAACCGACTGCCCGTTCCTCGCCCCCGTCCCTCACCGTGGACAGCGTTGCGAACCGGCCCACACGCGAGTCACGGCCGAGGCCCTCGCCACACTGCGCAACGAGTCCCTCGAAACCCTAGCCGCCCACACCAGCGCGGCAGCCGCCGAGTTCTTTCGCCGCCCGTAGTCCTAAGTCACCCCCCGCGCAATCCGCTTGGGAGAAGCGCCGCGGACCAGCACTCACTTCACTCCGTCCAAAGTCAGAGTCATTCGCGCCACATCTAAGGCAAAGGCGGCCGTCATGCTTTTTTCCCTCTTTAACTCTTCAAACGACACGGGGATCAAAAGTTTGTCACCACTCCACTTCATATCCTGAATGTCGATGCTGGTAGACATTGAGCTCATCTTTAGTTTCCGCTTTTCAAGCATTTCAAGAAACTCAGATTTGTGGATTAACTTTACTCCTTTTCCGTGAATCCACACGGCGATAACGGCTGGCCCTCGTCGAGTGCTAAAGTCCATCACGGCAATCTCCGTGGACGGATGCCATTTTGCCCCGCCCTGAAACCTGCCCTCCCGAGTATCTCTTCCCTCCCAGCCTAACAACTCTTCGGTCTGACCTTTCACGTCCACCAAACAAGGAGTCCCCAAGCGGTCATAAATAATCCAACGCCCATTCGGACTCACTGAAACGGCGTCTGGAAACTCAATATTTTTCCCCACAGCCTGCAAAAGAAGATTGATGCTCCGGTGGCACTCCTCCGTCAGATTATCACCCTCTGTTTTCTCCGCCTCTCTCAGACCGGCGATGAAGGTGTTCACTTGGGGCTTGGAAATCTGCCACCAGCGACTCCCAATCCCGTGAGCCGCAACCCGCCTGATGGTATCCCCTCTGTCCCGAAGCAAACCCAGCATTACCTCTGGAAGTCTAGGATCTAGAGAGTATTCCAAACTCCGCAGGGCTTCAAGCCGAGCGTCCGGATCTGGCGACTTCAGCTTTGCAAGCTGCGCCCCGACGTTCACATTCTTATCGTCCGCCTTCTCAACGGGTGCCGCACCTCGCGTCCCCGCTTGAGCCGCCCCACGAAGCTCGCGGATCCGCTCCAGAGTCAAACGCAGCGCCAATTGCGTACGTTTGCCAGGCTCGGACTGACTCAGCGCATCGTCTTTCATCTTAAGCCACTGACGCTGCTGATCGCGAAGCTGGAGCTGCGCAGCGGCATCCAACCCTTGGCGCACCTGCGTATAAACCGAGGAAAGCTCCTTGTCGGCGGCTTTGAATTCAGGATCCTTCAACAGTTGCTGATAGAGCGCCTCTGATTGACTGGAAGAGAGCGCCCCGTGACTTGCCGTCGGACACATTGAGGCAGACATTGCGGCTACGAAAAGAAAGTGAAACAAACGTTTGGTAGACATGGAGTATTGGAAACCGTTGTTTAAAAGCCGAACTTCTAAAATGACAGCAACGCATCCAAGCGACACAACTATAGCTTAGGAAGCCAAAACTGACGCATCAGCAAATGGCGTTAACCCATTTTCAGAATGGGAACAAGAGCCTGTCAGAAGCTTCGCTTGCGGGTCATCTGCGATCATAGTGGGAAAAAGTGTCTGTCCCCCTACACACGCCCCTACCCTCGGAGGGCGGATGCCGAAACCGCGCAAGCTCATCGGGTCGTTACCGAATAAATGTTTTTCTCGGTCGTTAAAGCGCCCACTTTTTGAAGGTCCCCTTTTTCATCGATGCGGAAAGCGGAGAGCGTTGCACCGACCCACGCGGTTACCATCAGGTAGCCGCCGTCTGGTGAAAGGCTAAAACCCCAGGGCATTTTATCCACTGATGTGTGCCCAAGGAGCGTCAGATCACCCATCTCGCTAACCTGATAGCGGGCGATGGAATCCGGTATCGGAGCAGTACCTCGGATCCCGACAAAAAGGAATTTTGAGTCGGGTGTGATAACTATATCGGAAGCTGTCGACTCACCTCCTTGGTCTCTGACTTCGAGGGCGGCACAGCTTTGACGGAGCGAAAGCTGGCCGTCCTGATGCCAATCGAAGGCGCTCGCGCCCGGATTTTGCTCATTGCTGGAATACAAGATAGGTTTTGTGGGATGCCACACTAGATGGCGCGGGCCTATAAGATCGGTAAGATTTACGGATTCAGGAAATAGAGCGGACAAATGGCCCGAATCTGAATCAAAGCGATATTCTCGAATCGTATTTATTTCCCTCACATACGAGGTGTAAACGAAATGGTTATCCGGGGAGGTTGTGATGCAATGCAGATGCATTTTCCCCTCATTTTTATGACTCACTCGAGTAATCGGAACGCCATCATCGTTTAGAGAATAAATATCAAGCGAACCGCGATAATCGACAGCAAGCAGGAAATGATTGGAGCGATCTAAGCCGATAAATGCGTAAGGATTTTCAAATATAATCGGAACATGTTTTTGATAAGAACCATCTTGATTTAGTGTTACTAAAAATCCCTTTTTATTGCCTGCGAGGTAAAGAAGGGGCTTGGAGGGGTGCTTGAGAATCGTCGAAATAGGAGTCAGTAGCTCGATTTCGCTTTCAAGTTTTAGTTCCAATCCATCTACCGACGGGGTCGCGTTGATGATCAGAAGTTTCTTGCTAGAAGTAGTCGGAGCGTAGATGTGAAACGGTTTTGGGGAAACCGGTTGGGCCATCATTTGGCTCAATGTCAAAAGACAAAGGACAAGGAGGGTTGTAAAAATTTTCATAAAGGGAGCGTATCAACTTTGGGAGCGAGGAAAGTGCCTTTCCCCCGAAGGCTTCACCTATCTAATTTTGTTTGGGGATCTTCACCGGCAAACGGTTTATAGGCAGATGCGGCGGCTCAGGAGTGATTTCCCGAAAGAAAAGGCTGCCATTCCTGCGATCATTATGGAGAGTTGCATCCACCATGGCGAAGTGGAGAAGCACGCGCGCACGGATTCGAAAAGCACCATGAATCCGACGATCTCGGTCATCTCCCAGAACCGGTGCCGCCGAACGCACGGGTCGTTGGTGTGCCTAGCTTCCAGAAAGTAGACGAGGCTCACTGCCAATATTGAGGCGATGGCCGCCACGGGGATTGTTAAGAACGCCGGCGGTTCAATGATGGCGCCGGATGACGTGGTGCGGCAATGGAAGGAAATCACCGCCGCTCGGCTAAGCACCCATGCGATGAAAAATGCCAGCAATTCAGTGCGGTCTTTAATGCGTCGTGTCATTGCGATGGACGATGGGTGGGCGCGGTTGAGGAGGCGCGGCGCACCACTGAGTTTAGTGGCGTCGTATCAGAGACGGAAACTAAAAAACGCCGAAGTACAGCGCCCATTGGCAATTAAAGTTTAACCCAAGTCTCTTTCCCCTGCCGTTCCCCCTCTAACCAGCAGGTTGAATCTCCCAACCCTCGCGGTATTTCCGGCGCAAGAAGCGCTCCGCTTCGGGGTGCCCCGGCAGGCGCATCGCCGCTGCGTCCCACTCTAACGTCACGCCCGGAATGCGCGTCGCCACGTTCCCAAGAAGAACCGCCTCAGTGAGCGGACCGGCGTAGTCGAAATTGTCGCTGGTTTCCGTTCCGGCGAACACCGCGTCGACCCATGCATGATAATGGTTCCCCGCAGGCTGCTTCTCGATTTGGAAGCTGCTGAATTTCTCCACAGGAAATAGCTGTGGCATTCCCACATGGGGCTGCATCAAGACTCCCCCTTCGCCGATGAATATCGACCCCGCCTTCGCCAATTCCTGACCCGCCGGTAACTGTGCCAAAGCCGCATCGGGAAGACGTCCTCCATCGTACCACGTAACGGGTAAAGTCGGCCCCTTTGTATAATTCGTGCTGGGAAACACGTACTGCACCGTTTCGGCCGAGGGCCACGTATGCCCGTTGAACCCTTCATTTTCCGCACGCACACTGATTGGGGAGCCAAGCCCAAGTGCCGTAAAAACAGGGTCAAGAATATGACACCCGAAGTCCCCCATGGTACCGCCACCAAACTCCTGCCAGTCGCGCCACTTGAAGGGGTGATACACGTCAGGTGCGTATTCGCGTAAGGGAGCCACGCCGAGCCAAAGATCCCAGTTCAAAGATTCAGGTGCGATTCCAGAGGCTGGTGGAGCGGTGAGTTTGGTGTACCCGTTGCCTCCATTACGCTGCCACGAATGAACCGCAAGGATCTTTCCAATTACCCCGTCGCGAAGCAGTTTTACGCCAGTGCGGTACTCGCTGGCAGAATGGATCTGGTTCCCCATCTGGGTCCGCACTCTGGACTTGATCGCCTGCAGCCGCAGTTGGCGCGCCTCCCAAACCGTGTGTGTCAGCGGTTTTTGGCAGTAAACGTGTTTGCCCATCCGCATTGCAGCCATCGCGATCGCGGCGTGCATGTGGTCCGGGGTTGAAATAACCACGGCATCAAAGGCGGAGCCCAACTTAGAAAACATCTCCCTAAAATCCGCGTGATGCGGCACCCCCGGAAACAATTGGTCAATTTTGGAAAACCGAGCCGAATCCACGTCGCAAAAGCCCACGTATTTCACATGTTCGTGGGAACCAACTTCCTTCAAATCTGAAAGCCCCTTTCCATCACAACCTACCCCGACAATCTGAAGGTTGGAGTTGGGCTTCTGCGCTCGAAGAATGGCGGGGAAACCGAGCAGTGCAGTCGTCGACGTTTTTAAAAATGTTCTGCGGGTGGTATTCATTTGGGGAGGGTGATGACCTTCAGATTCGAAGCTACTACTCGACTGAGCCTGTGGCAAATCTGTAACCGGAAGGAAATTCGGCCTCGAAGTCAGAGAACCGAGGGACAGACACTTTTAGTCATGCTCGCTTTTAGTCATGCTAGGTAATGCTCTGAAAATGAGCATCGCCCTTCAAGGAGTTGCATCGGTGGAAAAGAAGCAACTGTCCCTAATGGCACTCCTTGATCGATTCTTTGGCGCTTGCAACAAGGCGGATCAGTCGGCAGTTTGCGCTCCTTATGCGTAAGGTTATCCCTCTACTGATCGCTTTCACCGCGACCGCCTTGGCTCAACAGCCTCCCTATGACGTTTTTCCCGCTGCTGAGGCGCCCTATTATAGGGTTCGTTATGAGGCATCCACGACTCCGGGGGAGTTGATTTTCCCAGTGAATTATACGGTGTGGGTTCCTCCGGGAGTTAAGGAGTTGCGCGGGGTAATCGTCCACCAACACGGTTGCGGAGAGGGCTCATGTAAGTCGGGCCTCACTGGGGCGTTTGATTTACATTGGCAAGCGCTGGCAAAAAAACACGAGTGCGCGTTGCTAGCACCTTCGTATGAGCAACCCGAGAAGGCGGATTGTCAAATGTGGTGTGATCCGCGTAATGGCTCAGATGCGGCCTTTCAAAAAGGTCTCGCAGATTTGGGAGCAAAGTCTGGGCATCCCGAAATGGCAAAGGTCCCATGGGCTTTGTGGGGACACAGCGGCGGCGGTCACTGGGCTGGAGGAATGACGCTTTTGCATCCAGAACGTGTTGCCTGTACCTGGTTGCGCAGCGGAGTTCCTTTGCTCAAAGAGGACCCTAAACGGTCTGGGATTCACCCCCACGTGCTTTCTGACGCAGCGCTCAAAGTTCCAGTGATGTGTAACCCAGGAACCAAAGAGGGCGTCGCGTTGAAAGAAGGGCGTTTTGCAGGGGTATGGCCAGCGAACGAAGCGTTCTTCGGAACGATGCGTGAAAAGGGAGCGTTGATTGGCGTAGCGGTGGATCCGTTGACAGCACACGAGTGTGGCAATCAGCGGTACCTCGCTATTCTTTGGCTGGATGCTTGCCTCTCTGCACGATTGCCAAAAAAAGGTGGAGAGCCATTGAAGGCGATATCGAAATCAGAGGGATGGATTGCGCCCCTTTATACTGGAGGAGGCGAAATCGTGGAGCCTGTTCCCGAGGCGCAATTTAAGGGAGCGAGTGAGAAAGCCATTTGGTTGCCGAGCGATTCGATAGCGAAAGCTTGGGTGCAGTATGTGAGAGACACCTCAGTGCTTGATACGACGCCACCACCCGCACCTACCCATGTGCAAGTAAAAGGAAATGAGCTGAGTTGGGAGGCTGAGGCGGATTTAGAAAGCGGATTGGCCGGCTTCATTATTGAGCGGGACGGACAGTTTCTTGCGAACGTTCCGGAGCAAGCGAAGAATCCTTTCGGGCGACCCATTTTCCAGAATTTGCAGTACAGTGATACGCCTACACAGCCGTTGTTGCCGATGCGGTTTACAGATGGCAAAGCTGAGGCAGGGAAAACGTATCAATATCGGGTTATCGCAGTGAATACCGCTGGATTAAAATCTCGTTAACCGCTGTTTAATTCACCACTTTCAAAAGGAATTACAAAAGATACAAAAGGCTGCCCGTACTTTTTACTCCCAATAGCGTTGATCGCGTGGGATCGACTGAAGTTCAAAATACTGGAAAGGGCGTTTTAGAATGCTCGTCAAGCCAGCCTAAAGATACCGCATGCGATAAGCGCCAAAGCGATCGGTCACCTTTCACACATTGTCTCTACGGCTGGCCAAACTGCGCTTAGCTCGAGATTTCGCCAGTTGCCAAGGGGAGCGCGCACAACCCGCACGCCCAAGTTTTGCGGCGCCCAAACGGCAGGATCGGTGGGACCAAAAAGGAGGACACAAGGGACGCCCACAGCCGCCGCAATATGAGACACGCCGCTATCGTGCCCCACAAACCGACCGCAACTGGCCACAACAGCGGCCATCGTTGGCAACGGTAGGTTAATCGCGAAGCGGACTCGCTTGCCCTGCCAAGCCTCGCCCAGAACACGCAGCACCTCCGCATCAGCCTCGCCCCCAAGCACCACGAGTTCACCTTCAGGAAATCGTTCCCAAAAACGCAACCCAAGCAATTCCCAATGCTCTGCAGTCCAGTTTTTACTCACACTCCCACTCCCCGGATGCAACGCGAGTCGAGGCCCCGCCCCCTCCCCCAACCACGCCCGCCCCGAGGCTAGATCGTCTGAAGACAAAAAAAGCCTTGCCGCTGGATCCTCTAGAAACAAAGCCAGCGACTCCAAAGGCTGAGCCCATTCCCTAGCTGCATGAAGGTTTTGAGGCTTCCGGTATGCTGGAAGAAAATTACGGGCGCCCGATTTTCGTACGTTGGTTTCAAAAATACCGTCCGGGTCGTAAAGGTAACTCACGATTTGTTGAAACCCCGCGAAATATTCGGATAACGCCAAGTCTAGCGTTCCGTTTCGGGCAAAAAAACCGGCAAGTGGGCCGTATTCGATAGAACGCACCCGGTTAGCATAAAAACGATTCTCCGCCAAAGACGCGATGTGCGGATAACCGAGAATCTCCAGAACGGCGTTTGGAAACGCTTCCCGCAACAAATAAAGCGCTGGAAGCGTTAAAACAAAATCACCAATGGCGCCGCCGCGAATTACTAAAATGCGCGGTTGCGAGCCTTCCGTCAGCACAGGCAACTAATGTTTAACCGTTTCAATCTGCAATTTACGACTCAGTACTTTATCACCATTTGTGACAAACAAAGTGTCGTGCTGACTCCCAGCTAGCGTGCAATTGGTAAGCGGTGCGGAGGGCTGCGGTTTATCTAAAACCCCACAAAGACGCCCAGTAGGATCAAAAATCTGCACTCCAAGCGCTGAGGTCACGTAATAGCGCCCCCGCCAATCCGTACACATACCGTCCCCCTTTGCCGCAGGAAGCGTCGGAGGTGGTTCCGCTGACTTGAACTCGCCCTTCGGATCCAATGGTAAGCGCAATGTCATGTAAGGAGACTTCGCGCTCAGCGTGCCGTCGGGTTCCAATCGAAACGCCCAGACGTACTGACCTTTGTATTCCGAAACGGCCAAAGTCCCGCCATCAGGCGACAAGGCAATCCCGTTTGGAGCCATAATCCCGTGATCTGCAGCCCAAACCGCACCTGTATTGCTATCAATAAAAGTGATTTGCTGGCTCCCAGTTTCCGTAATGTAAATGAAGCCTTCTTTGGTTATGACCAAATCATTAGGTTGAACCCCAGTGGCAACTTCGCGCACCGCACCATCGGCCGGATTAATTGCGATCACCCGTTTTTTTGATCCTTGGCAGGCATAAAGCCAACCATCGGGGCCCATTTTCAGGCCGCTTACACCTTCAGCGGCAAGTTTGAGACGGGATCCGTCGACGCCGACCTTGTAAACGGCAGGAGCCTTCATATCTGAGAAGTAAAAATTCCCATCGGCGTCAGCACAGGCAGCATCCGCAAAGCCCATGCCCTCGGCGACGACCTTCCAGCCCTCGCCTGGGAGCAGTAAGTTGAGAAGCGTCAGGTCGCCCTTCAAATCGCCTGATGTGTCCAGAGATTGAGCTGACTTTTCCTTACGCCACAGCCACTTGAGAGCATCTGGAAAAATGGAGCCTCCGTGATCGCTGTTGTGGCCGTAACCCTCGGCGAAATCGAAGCGAACGTCGTAACCCATGTAACGCAAAGCAGCCGCCATCTGTTCATTAGCGATGGGCCAATTGCCATAAGCGTTGTCCAAATCCCCCGAAGAATCCTGCAAAAACACGCGCAAAGGCTTTGGTTCGGTCTTACGAACGAGGGAAGGATAAACGTTGCCTCCGCGTAAGTTTACGAAGCTACCAATAGTCGAAAGCACTTTCCTAAACTCATCGGGCCGCTCCCACGCCGCCGTGAAGGAGCAAATGCCCCCAGAACTCGCTCCACAAAGCGCACGCATTTCCGGGTTCTTCGACAGCTTCCAACGCTTCTCCACTTCGGGAAAAATCTCCTCCAAAAGGAAGCGAACATAGCGATCCCCCAAGCTGTCGTACTCCAACCCTCGATTCGAGCCCTTCCAAGGACTGGCGGGCGCAGGTTTGGCCACGTCGTGACCGGGATTCAGAAAAATGGCGATGGTCGGCGGCATCTCACCGCGAGCGATCAAGTTATCAAAAACCGTCGGCACCCGCCAGTGACCCTTGAGGTTCACGTAGTCGTGGCCGTCTTGGAAAACCATCACGGCTGCTTCCGAATTCGCCTTCACTTGGGACGGCACATAAACCGACCACTCCCTGCTCGTACCAGGGTAAATTTTGGACACCCAAGGCTCCATTTTAAACACGGTGCCGTGGGGAACAGACGACTGTTCTGCTGCATCGGGGTGCATTTTCCATGGCTCGGCGTTTCCCACCGACGCGCTAAAGAGAAAGAAAGAGAGTGCGAAAAAAAACGGGGGTTTCATGGGGTAGGAAGCAAAAGAGCCGTCTTGCACTAGGGCTTTGCGGTGGATTTCTCAGAGGACTTCTCGGAAGAAAACAACCAACGCAAGGCCTCGGGAAGAAGTGCTCCGGCAGCCTGACCACTGTGCCCGCCGCCAGTCATTTCCAAGTGGTGTGGGTAACCAGCAAATTCCAGAGCGGCATCCATGTCGCGATTGGAAAGGGGCCAATGTCCAAAGAGATTATTCACGTCCGACTCCCCTTCCTGCAGCCAGACACGTAAACCCTTGGGCTCACTCTTGGATTTGCGCACCAAAGCTGGGTAATCGTACCCCCCTCGAATGTTGGTGAAACTTCCAATGCTGCTCAGAACTTTTCCAAACTGATCGGGCCGCTCCCACGCAGCAGTGAACGCACAGATTCCTCCCGAAGAACCACCCACCATTCCACGCCCGGCGGGATCCGCGGTGATGTTTAGGCCCGCGAGAGCCTCGGGAAGCAGTTCCTCTAACAGAAACCGCACGTAACGATCCCCCAGCGAATCGTACTCAAAAGACCGGTTGCTTCGAGTCGCAGCCCCCGGCTTCGCGCCCGGAATGGCGCCCGCATTGACGAATACCGCGACGGTGGGAGGTAGCTCGCCCTTGGCAATCAGGTTATCCAAAACGATCGTTGCACGCGCTGCACCGTCGGGCTTTACGTAGCCGCCGCCGTCTTGAAAAACAAGCAAGTTGGCTGGTCTTTCCTGCGCAGCTTGGGCCCTTCGCTTCGGCACATAAACCCAATAATCTCGGACCGTCCCCGGAAAAATTTGACTACTGGCGAAGGACCTCTTCGTCACCTCACCTTGGGGCACGTCGGGCTGAAGCTTGCTATCCGGGCCGGGTTGCGGGACTTCAAGCGCGCAGACTGATGCGGAAACCCCCAGCAACACGGCGGACGATAGCAAAGTGAACGATAACCAGCGGGTACGAACCACGGCTGGGGCGGACCGCAAGAGGGGGGAAATTCTTACACGCATATTTTCCCTAGCAAAGGCACGGCGCGCGGAAACGTCAACGGAGTAAAGTTACAGAATCCCCAACTTCATCTTTCCTACCTCGCTGATCATCGCCTGATTCCATGGCGGATCCCACACAATCTCAACCGTCGCCTCCCCTACTCCGGCAATAGAAAGAATCTTCTGCTCCGCCTCGCGGGCGATGACCGGACCCATGCCACAACCCGGGGCGGTTAGCGTCATTTTCACCTGCACATTAGCCGGTTGCCCTTCGGGTTGAGTGACGGCGCAATCGTAAACCAGACCGAGGTCGACAATATTGACGGGAATTTCAGGGTCGTAACACGTTTTGAGCTCCGTCCAAACCGCCCCTTCCTCCACGGGGGCGCTGGAGTCGCCGACCGCTTTGTGAGTCGTCACCTCCAAGCCTAGCGCGTCCGCATTATCGCTGGTAATACGCGCCAAACCCTCGGGGACGGCCACGGTGTAGCTGCCACCCAACGCTTGGGTCACCAGAACCGCCGTGCCTTTTTTGAGGTGGATAGATTCACCGCTAGGGATGCGAATGGCCTCGCAATCGCGCGTTAGGACTTTTTCGGAATTTTCGTGCATGAAACGGATTATTAAACGGAGGCTGGCGTTTTCAAGATGATGCGAACCTTCTGTCCGGAGTCATTTTGAGGGGTAAAACTGTCCCGTAACGAGGGACTCGAAGCAGTGCTTGCTGCGACGGAGGCGACGGGAACGGGCGAATCGGAGACTGTCGCGGACTTCGGGTCAAGAGCGGATCGCAACGCGGTTTCAACCAACTGCGCACAATGGATTTTCATCGGAGGGAGCGCGCCCAGCGGCGAGGCGAGATCGCTGGAAGACAGGTGCAGGGCCTCCTCGATGGTTTTCCCCGCAACCAGTTCCGTGGCAACACTGGCCACCGCGATGGCCGTTTCGCACCCGAAAGTCTGGAACGTAGCGCGGTCAATCACCTTGCGGCCCGACGCATCCTGTTTAAACCGCACCCACATCCGCAGCATGTCGCCGCACCCCTCAGAACCGGCGGTCCCGATGGAATCTGCGTCGGCCATTTCACCAAGATTTTTAGGATTGGCGAGTGCGTCTTGAATTTTTTGATTGAGGTCGCTCATTGAAAAACGTGGAGATCGGCAAGGTTATTCCAACTCGTAACGGGGCAGCAACGGGTCGATTTCGCAACTCCATGCATCGATACCACCGCGCAAACTGCGCACATTTTCAAGTCCGTGACCGGCAAAATACGCCGCAGCATCCATGCTGCGCACCCCGTGATGACACACAAAAACGATAGGCTTGGAGCGGTCCCAACCGGGAAGTTCATGCATCAGCTCTTCAGTAAAAAGAACTGATCCTGGAATTTGCACCGCCTCAAATTCTTCTCTGGAGCGAATGTCCACAAAGGTCACGCCCCCAGATTGAAGTAATGCATTTGCCTGCGAAGGTGAAATTTCCATCTGCTCATCGGCTTCGCGAGCTTGGTTCAAGAAGGCCACAACCTCCGCTACCACCAACCCTCCGTTGCGCTCACACACCTCCGCCAATGTCTCCTCGGGACGGAACCCGCAACTACTGCAACCGCCGATGTGATACCCCCGAAACAACGCACGTTGCGCGCCGGGGAACTGCGAGACAAGTTCCTGCATGGGCATTTCAGCGGCGATCGTAACAGAGGCAGATGCGACTTCAGACATACAGACAATGTACGCCCACAACGCGTCGCTGACAAACACGGATGGGAAATTCCTCCCAAATCACCCGACACCAATCCTCGGCGTCGCCTATTCGGCCTGAGGACGTCCACGCAAAAACCGACACTCGTGGAGTGCCCGTGTCCAGCTTCGCAGGGTAGCCGGAACCCGAGTTTGTTCGGACGCCTCAAAAGTCCAGTCTTGCAGACGAAGGCCGTCTGAAGTGTTTAGAGGAATGACCACCCCCTGGCCGCAGAATTACGACCCGCTCGGCAACCCGCTGCTTTCCACCGCCGTAGCGGCAATCCCAGTCGCCGTGCTTTTAGGGGCCATTGCCGTGCTGCATATCCGCATCCACATTGCGGCCTTTATCGGACTGGTATCCGCTCTGGTGATCGCCATCGGCGTAAACAAAATGCCAGTGGACCTCGCCGCTGCAACCACAGCTTATGGAGCGGCTTTCGGGATTTTCCCCATCGGGTGGATCATCCTCAACGTGCTCTTTCTTTATCAACTGACGGTGGATCGCGGCCTGTTTGAAGTGTTGCGAGCAAGTCTTGCGCGCGTTGCACCCGACGCACGCGTTCAACTAATCCTCATTGCCTTTGCGTTTGGCGCGTTTCTGGAAGGAATGGCGGGATTTGGCACCCCAGTGGCCATCACTGCTGCAATCCTCATTCAACTCGGATTTAAGCCGTTGCACGCCTCCGGACTCTCGCTCATCGCGAACACCGCCCCAGTAGCCTTCGGTTCTTTGGGCATCCCGATTACCACTTTGGAACAAGTCACGGGAATCGACGCGCATCTGATTTCAGCGATGGTCGGGAGGCAACTCCCCTTTTTTTCGCTGCTAATCCCCTTCTGGATCGTGTGGGCATTCGCGGGCTGGAAAGCCGTGGTTGGCGTGTGGCCCGTCGCACTGGTTGCGGCAAGCGCCTTCGCGATTCCACAGTACGCGGTTTCGAACTTCCACGGTCCCTGGCTTGTGGACCTCGTCGCCGGAGCGACCTCCATCATTGCCACTGTTTTGTTTTTGCGGATCTGGAAACCGCGGGAAATTATGCGAATGAACGCAGGAGTCGCCGAGTATTCCAGCGCAGAGGCCTATTCGCAGAACTCCTCACAGACAGGTGCGCTCACAAAGGGGAAGATATTCCAAGCGTGGATGCCGTGGATTATCCTAACTCTCTTCATTTTGTGTTGGGGCCTTCCCCAAACCAAGCTGTTCTTGGACAACCTCGCTGCTCCTAAATTCGAGGTTCCTCACCTGCACGGTCTAGTTCAGCGCATGCCCCCTGTGGCTCCCGCAAATACGCCGCCTGAAGCAGCTGTCTTCAAGTTTGGCTTTCTCTCCGCAACGGGCACGGGAATCTTTCTGGCGGCGCTTCTGGCGGGGAGCCTGATGGGCTGTCAGCCGGTGCAGCTTTTCAAAACCTACCTGCAAACCCTCTGGCGCGTTCGTCACTCGCTTCTCACCATCGCCGCGATGCTCGCGCTGGGGAACGTCACCAAGTTTTCAGGCGGGGATGCAACGCTCGGTCTTGCTCTGGCGCAAACCGGTTCGTTCTACCCGTTTTTCGGCACCCTCCTCGGTTGGCTTGGAGTGGCCCTCACCGGGTCGGACACCGCCTCCAATGTGCTATTCGGATCGTTGCAAAAAATTACCTCCCAGCAGCTTGGCATAAGCCCAGTCCTGATGTGCGCCGCAAACAGTTCGGGCGGAGTCATGGGCAAGATGGTTGATGCACAGAGCATTGTCGTGGCCAGCACTGCTACGAACTGGTACGGGCACGAGGGCGAAATTTTGCGCTACGTTTTTTGGCACAGCCTGACACTGGCAATACTCATGGGCGTGTTGGTGTACCTCCAAGCGTACATCGCGCCATTTACACAGATGGTCGCGGGCTAAAATCCCGCCCGCCTAAACCGCGTCCCAACCTCAAGGATGCGTTTGCGCGCAAAGCTTCCGATAAAGCGCCACGTAATCTGCGACCATTTGCCGATAACCAAACTTCGCCTCGCCCGCCGCGCGGACCTTGCCCCGATCCAACGCCAGCGCTGGAGCCACGAGTGCGCTCAGTCCTTCCGGAGTCGCGGCTGTGTAACCAGTAACTCCCTCCTCCACCACCTCGCCGACTGAGCCGCGCTTCACCGCCACCACTGGGGTGCCGCACGCCATTGCCTCAATCATCACCAAACCAAAGGGTTCGTCCCACTGGATTGGGAATATCAGAGCGGCTGCATTACGCAGTAAATCTGCTTTTTGAGCATGGTTTACCGGCCCAATCCAACGAATCTGCTCCCCGTCCACATGGGGAAGCACTTCCTCGGCAAAATAGCGCTCTTCCACACCGTTTTGTGGTTGACCTGCAAGGACTAATGGAAGTCCGCACGCCTTCGCAATGGCAATTGCTCCAGCCGGGTTTTTGGCATGGCTCATCCGTCCTAAAAATGCGAGGTATCCCCCTGCCTGAAGAGAGGGCTCGTATGCGCCGAAGTCACAACCGTTATAAACCACTGGAAATTCACGCTGTAAACGAGCTGCAGTATCCTTGATCTGAAACCGACTGATAGCCGCAACCTCTACTTGCGGATAACGTTTAAATGCCCACTCATCATCCCTTAAGGCGCAGGTGTGCAGCGTGAAAAGAGTAGGTGTTTGAGAAAGAGACGCCAACGGCAACCACCCCGGGGTCAGATGGAAGTGAATCACGTCAAAATCCGAGGCCCGTCGCAGCGCTTCGGCGACCGCGGCGTTGGCATAGTGCTCGAATGCATCTGCATCGCCACGGGCCATGAGTTCGGTAAGACACGCATCGGCAACTGGACAAAGCTCGGCTTTAGTTTTACAGTCTGCTGTGGCGAAAAGTGTTACACTGTTCCCCTGTTCCACCAACTCATCCACGAGAAGTTTTACAAGCAACTCAATGCCCCCGTAAGTCGTCGGAGGAATGCAAGTCCAGAGAGGAGACACTTGCGCGATACGAAGATGTCGTAGATTCATATAAGGAGAGGTTTCCGCTGTGCCCCCAGACTAGCGCGGGGAATCTTCCCGCCAAACTGTTTTCCATGAAGCACCATTTCCATCTTTTAGCCGCCACAACCCTTGCAGCTGTACCCCTTCAGGCGCAGGCGAGTGCTTCGTCCCCTGCGCCGGAACCCAAACCACAAAGGTCGTTTTGGGGTCGCCTCTTTTCCTCGCCTCCCCCTCCCCATTCAGCTCCCCCAGCTACGCCCGACCCGAGCCCGCAAAAGACGCCCGCAAAAAAAGCGCCACCTCACAAACCCACCTCGCCCCACAAGGAGACCACCCCGACAAAAGACGCTCAAAAGGCGCTCTCACCGGAACAAAGAGACGCGCTGGTCAGACTTCAGATCTTTTTGGACAAGGCCTTGTTTTCCCCAGGAAAACTCGATGGGCAACCCGGCGAACTCACCACCAAGGCACTCCTGCATTATCAAAAGGCACACAACCTGCAACCGACCGCGCTGCCCGATGATCTCCCCTTGCCCAAAGTTGAGGAGACCTACACGACTTACACCATTAGAGCTGAGGACAAGAAGTTTGTAGGCGACGCGCCTAGCAAGCCCGCGGAGCAAGCTCGCAAGCGTTATCTCCCCTACGAATCCTTTCTGGAGTTCGTCACAGAACGCTTCCACGTCGCTGAAAGTCTGCTGGTTAAGCTCAACCCGACCCAAAAATTAAACACCCTGAGCGTCGGAGATACCCTCACGGTCCCCGCTGTGGATCCCTTCCTTATTGAGGAGGTCCGTGAAACTGCGGCACTCCCCAAAAAGCCCGAGTTCCTCAACAGGCGCATTCGAGTCGATCGCAACGAGCATGTTCTGGAGCTGTTTGAAGGCGACCAAATGCTGGCAAGCGTCCCCATCACCGCTGGCTCCACAACGCTGCCGACTCCGCCAGGGAAATGGCGCATTCAGGGAATCACCCTGTTGCCCACATTTCGCTGGGATGAGGGCGTGCTGAATCACGGCGTACGCACCGATCAATTTTACAACCTGCCTTCCGGCCCCAACAACCCGGTCGGAGTTGTCTGGTGCTCACTCAACAAATCGGGGATCGGCATCCACGGCACCAATCACCCCGAAACGATCGGACGGGCGTTTAGCCACGGCTGCATGAGGGTGGCCAACTGGGACATTATCCGTTTGGTGAACCTCATCACCCCAGACATCCCAGTACTGATTGAGTAAGCGGTAACGGCAGTACGGTCGTTAGATTTTCAGGCGCATCCTGTTCTTCTCACAGACAGGCCTGCTTTCTTGCCCAAACGGCTCACTTTGTGATTATCCTGAGTGCTTCGATGAGCCGATTTTTACACAAAATTCTAAGTGAGTGGTTAGGAACCACTTTGTTGCTGAGCATCGTGGTGGGTTCAGGCGTCATGGCGGAGCGCCTAGCACAGGGTAACACGGCCGTGGCTCTCTTGGGCAATACGCTGGCAACCGTTTGGGGGCTGTTTGTGCTCATTGAGGTGTTTGGCCCGGTCAGCGGCGCTCATTTCAATCCGGCGGTGTCCGCAATGATGGCTTTTCGTGGAGCCCTCCCGTGGAGCCAACTGCTCCCCTACTGGTTGGCGCAACTATTCGGGGCGGCGTGCGGGACTTGGCTGACTCATGCGATGTTTGACATGGAAATATTGCAGTGGTCCACGAAGATCCGCTCCGGAAACGGCCAATGGCTCGCCGAAGCCGTGGCTACCGCAGGGCTGCTATTGGTAATCCTGCGTGCTCCCGCCCCTAAAGTTGCCGCGCTCGTGGCCTCTTACATTGGCGCCGCTTACTGGTTCACCGCATCTACCTCATTCGCAAATCCTGCCGCTGCTTTCGGACGGATGTTCACCGACAGTTTCGCAGGCATCGCCCCCCAGTCCGTCCCCGCCTTCATCGTCTCGCAATGCATCGGGGCAGCAATCGGCGCGCTGATTGACATGTGCCTCCCCACAGCCTCTGACGCACAGGAGAAGACAAATTAAACCCTAAACTCCGGCATTCCAGCACCCTGAGTTCACAAAACCTAAGGCACCTTGCAGGACTGCCATGCCAGAAACCGCCACTGGCCGGCCTCCTCCCGCCAAACCGCTAGGAAACTCAGCGTACTGTCCATCTCACCGGCTGCCGTCGCGGCTTTGACTTGGGCGCGACCGCTCATCAAAGCGATACCTGGCGCAGGGAAAGTGAAGTTACGCTGCTGATATTCGAAGCCGAGATACTTAGTTTTACCCGTCAAGAGAACCTCCATCAGCGACGCTCTGGTGTCCACTACGCCGTTGGAATGAGCATAACGCAATTCCTCGGAGAGCAGCGCGCTCAAGGCTACTGAATCCGGCGAACGCATTGCAGCGACTCGCGCGTCATCTGCGTTTTGCAACGCTTTAAGCGGCGAAACGACATCGGCGAATGCGGTAAAGGACGCGGTTACGCATAACAACAAGGTAAGGAAGGTCTTCATGTAAAGGTGCTTTATTACCATGCAGGATTCATCCCCGGCCAAGATTTTCGTGCAGGAATTGGACAACCGCAAAAACGTTAATTCAAGAGACGCGCCTCCTTTGACACTCCGCAAGCTTTCGCAGTTTAACGTCAAATGCTCAGCAGATCGCTCCGATAGAGCGGCGAGCAGCGCCAATTTTGAAGAGGCCCTGAGTGAAGACTGCGCGAGAGCCGCGCCTGCTGCTCGACTTCAATTTGTAGTGTCATCAAAAGCGTCTGTACGCTGATGCATCATCTGATTTCTGTCGCTTTTGAGGATCGGTTTTGGAAATTTAATTGATTGATGCCTGATGACGACATATGATGTCACCTATGCGAACCATCATCGATTTGCCGCAAGAACAACTCGGCGCACTTGCTCGCCTGTGTGAGGTGCAGAAAATTTCACGTGCAGAGGCGATACGCCGCGCCGTTGATCGTCTCCTGAAGGATTCACTAATTGAGGAGAAAAACATTGGCTTTGGGATGTGGCGAAATAAGGGTATTACGGCGAGGCTATACGTTGATAACCTTCGGAATGAATGGAGTGCGGAATGAGAGCCGTCATTGATAGCGATGTTCTTATTGATTATCTTCAAGGCATAGAGAAGGCAAAGTTCGAGATCGACCGATATGCACGTCGTGAAATTAGCATTATTTCTTGGATGGAAATAATGGCAGGGGCGGATAGTGCGGAGGAAGAGAAAGAGTGCCGTGCGTTTTTATCAACGTTTACGATTCATCCACTATCTGTTGAAATAGCGGGGGAAGCGGTAAGACTACGCAAAAAATTTCGTGTTCGATTGCCGGACGCTATTGTCTGGGCCACCGCCAGAGTTAACGATTGTCTTTTAGTCACCAGGAACACCAAGGATATTTCAACGGATGAGCCAGGAGTGAGGTTTCCGTACAGTGTCTAGTGGCCGAATGACGGATCTTCACAAATCTGCGACCTATGGGTGCCAGAACCCATCGACACATAGAAAAGGCGGAAGTGTATGTCCCCTGCGGTTCCCCCTTTAGGCACCCAGCGCGACAACCTCCGAGTGTACTAAGAACTCGCCATCGAAAACGATCATTCTAGTCTAACTTCGCCATGATCCTTTGCCTCACCTCCCCATCGATTGCCTTCCGTACTGCGCTCCCGCTTTTAATGATTTACGGTTCAATGGCCTCATGCGCACTCGCTGGGCAAGCATGGCCGCGTTTTTTGGGCCCCAACCAAAACAGCCGCGTTGAGGATGCCCCGAAACTTCCTGTAAACTGGGAGGAATCGAAAGTCCGCTGGAAAGCCGAGATCCCTGGGGAAGGTTGGTCCTCGCCCCTAATCTCAGAAGGGCGGGTGTGGATGACGACAGCCACCGAAGACGGCTTGTCGCTCAGGGCCGTAGCCGTGGATCTTGCATCCGGCAAGCTGCTCCACAACATCGAGGTTTTTCACGCGGAATCTGCGACACCAAAACACCGCCGCAATTCCCACGCCTCTCCAACAGGCCTGCTTACCGGAGGCCGCTTTTTCGTGCACTTTGGCACCAATGGCACGGCCGCGCTCGATGCCAAAACAGGGGAAATCCTTTGGCGCCAGCAGAGCCTGAAAGTGGACCATCAAAACGGTGCCGGCGGATCCCTTTCGGAATACGGAGACCTATTGCTCATCCCCTGCGACGGGCAGGACGTCCAAATGGAAGTTGCCCTTCGGAAAGCGGACGGGAGTATTGCTTGGAAATCAGAACGCTCCGCAAAGCCGATGCTGGACACTCTGGCTCCGGACCGTCGCAAAGCCTACGGAACCCCCTTTCTCGTAAAAGTGGGTACTGAGACGCTCAGCCTCACGACGGCATCTACACGGCTTTACGCGCTCGATCCAGCCACGGGAACAGAACGCTGGCACCTCAACTACGGCAGCGGCTTCTCGAATGTTCCGCTGCCTGCCACGGACGGAAAGACGCTCGTAATTTGCACCGGCTTTATGAAACCCGAAGTCTGGGGCGTGAAACTCGAACCCGCAACCGGCGACATTTCCGAGACGCATGTCATTTGGAAACAGAAAACCGCTGCGCCGGATCAAACCACCCCAGTCATCGTCAATAACCTCGTGTTCCTAGTGACGTCCAACGGGATTGCGTCCTGTCTGGATCTCGCAACCGGAGAAATCCGCTGGCGGGAACGTATTGGGAGCGATTTTGCAGCCTCGCCGCTCGCCGCCAACGGGTTGGTATATTTCTGGGACGCCTCGGGAACGACTACCGTGGTCAAGGCGCAGCCCGAGTTTCATATTGAAGCCAAAAACACGCTCGGTGATGGGTTCATGGCATCTCCCGCGGTCGTGGGAAACGCCCTGATCCTCCGCTCCAAAACGGCACTCTATCGCGTGGAATAGTCTCAAAAACCGAGCTCGCGAGGGACGTAGGTGCGGAAACTTTCCTTGATCCCTTAGCTAAGGATCGAACGCCCAAAGCATCCAGTCTGAAAAAAGCGGTTCGGGGGGAGAAAAAAAACGAATTCCTCTCACTGTAATTGCTTTGGGCTTTTCACATTAATTTTAATGGCGATAATTGGGATTATGAAAACGAGTTGTGTCGTCGATAAAGGATCGATTTTTGCGAGGCTGGCTCAGTGCGCTCTGTTGCTTTATGTATTTTGCCTAGGACTCACACCGGTTGCTGCGCTGGCCACTAGCACGATTTTGATTTCTGGAGGAAATTCCTTAACAGCACCAACTATCACGTCGTCAATCGCCCTGAGTGGGGGAAATTTCAACAGTAACGGCGCGGGTGTCCTCACTATAAATGGTTCGAACACCTTCGATGCTGGCACTACGGTTTTGACTCTGGGGTCGCTAACCAGCACTGGAACACTGGTTGCTAACGGCTCAGGCGTCCTGACTTTGAGTGGCTCAAACAGCTTTGTTGGAGGAACAACCGTTCTGACTTCTGGGACGCTAATTATTGGTGGAACGCTGGTTACCAACAATGGCTCAGGGGTCCTGACTTTGAGTGGCTCAAACAGCTTTGTTGGAGGAACAACCGTTCTGACTTCTGGAACGCTAATTATTGGTGGAACGTTGGTTACCAATAATGGCTCAGGGGTCCTGACTTTGAGTGGCTCGAACACCTCCAACAGTGGCACTGCCATTCTGAATTCCGGGTCGCTGATCGTTGCGGGAACACTGGTTGCTAACGGCTCAGGAGTCCTGACTATAAATGGTTCGAGTACACTCAACTACGGGACGATGGGCGTGACTTCAGGGACTCTGGTTTTAGGATCGAGCGGGTCGCTTACAAATACCGGTACGACATTGCAACCATTCGTCGTGACTGGTGGGACGCTGGCCGTTCAGCTCCCAGTGAAAGTTTCCGCCAAAACTATCAGCGTCAATATTCCCTCAGGCTGCACCGCATGCCAAATTGAAGTGCGGCTCAAAGGGGCGCAAAAGTGGGTTCGCTGGAACACCTCCGTCCTCAACGGAAAACCTTCCTTACTTACTCTCAACGCACCAAGAGTGGCTGGCTCAGTCGAATGGCGAGCCACTGGAACCATAAACTCAGACAAGGCTAAAGCGTTTGCGAAGAAATCCAAGTTTTCGGACGCCTTTTACCAAGGGCCTCGCGTTTTTGATAAGGCTCCCGCGCTAGGCTACGTCGCCACGACTGTCTCAGGATATGCCAACGGACAAAACAGCGGTGTGCCGACGTCCACCTTGGTGCGGACGACCTCTGGTGTAGCCGACTCGGTTAAAGTGGCGAACGTCACCGCCACCGCAACTCCGACAGTCACCGCAACTCCGACAGTAACCGCAACAAACACAACGGCAACTACGACCACTTCGACGACCAGCACGCAGGCAGAAGAGCCGGACATTTGGAAAACCGAGGGAAACTCTGTGTATTTCTTCAACCAATTGCGCGGGCTACAAGTTCTGGACGTCTCAGATCCCAGCAACCCAAAACTGAGCGCCTACCTGCGCCAACCCTCCGTTGGTCAGGACTTGTACCTCTTGCCTGAGGAGGTGGCGGGCGAACGTTTGGTGGTGCTGCTCACACGAGATTTTAGCTCCTCGTCAGCGCAGACCCATGTGGTCGTGGTGCGAGTGGCCGGCAAGACTGCGACGGAAGTTTCTCGCACGGTTTTGAATGGCTGGCTTTCAGACAGCCGGTTGCTGGGAAGTCGACTGTATGTGGCAACCAGCGATTGGGGGGCCCAAACAGCAGGGACGACGCTATCGGAAGTGCTAGTCGCCACGGATGGCAGCCAGACGCTTGCCGCAGCCCATCAGTTCTCGGGTCAGGCTTCTTGGGGAGCCCTCATCTCCGCAGGCGCGGATTGGATGGCGGTCACCACCAACGACTGGCAGGACTGGAATCATTCGCGGGTTACTTTGTTTAAACTGGATGAAACTGGGGCAACTGTACTGACGCCCAATTCCATCAAGACCGCGGGGAGCGTTTACGACAAGTTCAAGGTATCGTTTCATCAAAACACGCTGACGGTTGTTTCCGCCAAGTATGATATGTCCAACGGTTGGACCCCAGTGAGTGTGCTGGAGAACTTTAGTGTGGCCGGTCAGACGTTAGCGACTTTGGAGATCAAGCGCGGGGAGCAGCTACGCGCCACTCGGTTTGCTGGGGAAAAACTTTATGTCGTCACCGCTCAGCAGATTGATCCGTTGTGGATCATCGACCTTTCGGATCCCGCCGCGCCCAGCGTGACGGGCAGCGTCGAGGTGCCGGGTTTTTCGACGTACATCGAGCCAATGGGAGATTCTGGGCAGTTCCTTTTCACGATTGGCTACGATTCGGGCAAGGTCGCGGTGTCCCTTTTTGACGTTTCAGACCCGAGTAACCCCTCGCTCAAAAGCAGGGTGTTTATCGAGGAATCCGGCTGGGGTTATAGCGAAGCTACGTACGATGAAAAAGCGCTCAAAATTCTCCCCGAAGACGGTCTAGCACTCATCCCCTTCTCTGCCTTTTTCAGAAGTCCTGTAGTTTTTGCCTCAACGACTTCTGCGAATTCCAACGTCGCTGCCTCCACTCCGGAAAAAACCTCCTTTGTCCGACTGGTGGACATCGACCTTCAAAACGGAGGCAGCCTAACTTTACGCGGGCGCTTAGATCACGAGTTCACCCCGCGCCGGGCCACTTTAATCAACGGGATTCTCACCTCCATCTCCCAGAAGGAACTGATTACCGCAAACATCGACGACAGGGATAATCCAGCTGTTTTGGCGGATGTGATGATCGCCTGGCCCGTGAATCAAGTCATCCCATCGGGCGACTACCTGCTTCAAATTAGCGACGGATCCAGCGCTTTGTGGTCGGGCGACAAGGCCGCGGTGCGTATTTCCAAAGGCGCTTCTGAAAACACTATCGTCAACGACATCGAACTCGGAGACGGCATCGTTCAGGATGCAGTGCTGCGCTCCTCCAGACTCTATGTGCTGCGCAAGAACTGGAATCCGAACCTGTCTTGCATGCCTTTTGTGCGCTTCATGGATGGGTGGCCCAACTCGTCCACCAATGCAGAACTCGGCTTGGACATCTACGATGCCTCAGCACTTCCCGCCCTGCCTCTGCTAGGGCGCGTTTCCATAAACACCGGCAGTACCGCCACGAATTGCACTATCAGCAGCCTCCTGTGGGTGACTGACGCCCTGCCGGTTGTCATTACTCAAAACAATCCAGCAGCCTACTGGAGATATCCAATCGTGGCTTTCAACAACGCAGTTGCGCCCATGGTTACATCCTCAGTGGGCGTGATGAGTTCGACCGCTTCACCCAAAGCGGCAGCCTTGCCGACTGCTTCGTTGGCGATGCCCTTTATGCCGGCCTATAACATCAAGCCGGCCCCCGCCGTGGTGCGCCCCATTGATGTGAGCAACCCCTCCTCACCCGTTGCGTTGCGGCCATATCCTTTAGCCACAACCTTAAACACGCTTGTCTCAACCTGTACCGCGGGTGATGGACTACTGGTTTTTGGTTACGGCCAAAGTCCCTCTCCGTGGAGAAACGCGAAGTGGCCCACCGGAGTCGAAGTGCCGCAAGTCTACTCGCATCGCTTGGGGATTTTGGACTTCGCCAACCCGCAACGGCCAATCCAACGCATTCCAGTGGTTCTTCCCGGACGACTGTTTGCGCTGGGCGAAATCTCCCGCTCAGGCTTTCTCGCATTCACGGAAAATGTGGTGGAGAAAACCGATGTCCCAGTGCGTCAGCTTCAAGTGAGCTTGGTGGACGAGACGCAGGCATCCTTGTGTGCAACTACGGAAGTGGGCGTTGGTGCGGTTCTAGCCGCCGAGGGACGAACGGTGATGGTGGCCGACGGGCAATCGGTTCAACGTCTCATGTTAGACGATACTGCGCAGTTAGTCCAAACCGGTGGAATCGCGAAGCTGGATTGGGCACCGTACGAGCTAAAGATCCAAGGCCTCACTCTGCTAACCAGCAACGGCAACGAAGTACTCCGTGTGTCGTGGCCGGGCTTGGATGCGGTCGTTGAGTCGTGGAAGGTTCAACAATGGTTCCCCGTATCAAAGCTAATGGTCGGCTCCAACCGTGCCCTTTATGCGCCGGTCGGCGATTACGGAGTGAATGTGCTCCAACCCCGCTGATGCGACGCCCGGAGGTTCCCGGGTTTAATCGGCAGTTTGTTTAACTCGCAAACGAACTTAACGCTCCCAGCGTCCGAGTCGAAAAAGCGTGTGCCGCGAGAAAAGCAATTTTCTTCCCCGCAACCAGTTCCTGATGAAATACTCAGGTTTTGCCGCACATGAAATTTACATTCCCCCTAGCGACCGTCCTACTATTCGCATCGGCGTCTCTCGCACGCGCCGCCGATGTGCCCCGTTCCGTCGAGGAACTGTGGTCCGACTTTGATCCGCGAAAGGATGCACTCGAGACGGAGGTCTTTAAAGAATGGCGCGAAGAAGGAATGGTATTCCGCAACGTCCGATTCGTGATTGCTGAAATCAAAGGAAAGAAAACCAGACTCGCGGGGATCTACGGTTTCCCGGACGGTTCCCAAGGACGTCTTCCCGCAGTGTTGCAGATGCATGGCGGGGGCGGCAAAGCACGGCTTGACGAGGTCAAGTATCTCGCTGCGCGGGGTTACGCTGTGCTCTCCATCAACTGGGGCGGTGCAAACGGAAAGACACCGACATTCAACCGCCCCGACACCTTTACTGAAAGCGACCCCAACACGGAGTGGGGCGAAGTCGATCCAACACAGATGAACGCCGGGCGTTACTCCTCGATGCTGCCCGGTCCCAAACAGTTTTTCGAAGACCGCGAGCATCCAAAGAACAACAACTGGTACTTGCTCACGATGGCCTGTCGCCGCGCACTCACCTTTCTCGAACAGCAAACTGAAGTAGACCCAAGTCGCTTGGGAGTTCACGGATATTCGATGGGAGGCAATCTCACCATGTACGTGGCTGGCACTGATAGCCGCGTCAAAGCCGCCGTACCCGGAGTCGGTGGTCAGGGATGGCGTTGGCAGAAACATCCGTTTTTTGGCGGCGACGGCCTACAGGATAACGTCCAAGGAGATGTCGACGTCTTCCGGCGCACTCTAAGCTTCGAGAGTTACGCTCCGCTGATTCGCTGCCCAGTGCTTCACCGCAGCGGGACCAATGATTTCCACGGCTGGATGGACGACGTTTACCGGACCAATGCGCTCATTCCAGACCAAGAGACGCGCTATTCATGGTCGATCCACCAGAATCACGCGCTCTTGCCTGAAGTGGCGGTCACTATGCCGCTATGGCTCGACCACTATCTCAAAGGTGGCCCGGCACTCCCCTCGACGCCCGCTAGTAAACTGACGCTCAAGCCCGCTGACGGCGTGCCCGTTTTTGAGGTGGCCCCGCAAGGCAACTGGCCCGTTGCACGCTGCGAGATTTACTACAGCGTTGACCCCGAACCCCGTGGCCGCTTCTGGCGCAGCACGCAGATCGAGCGGAATGGCGACACCTTTCGCGCGAAACTTCCTTTGCATGATACGAAGTTGCCCCTGTTCGCCTTCGCCAATGTCTTCTACACGCTGCCCAAACCTGAGTCAGCCGAACGTCTTGGGAGTGTGGTGCAGGTTAACGGACCGATCACTGAAGTGTGTCTAAGTACCCTACTTCATTCCGCCGACGTCACGGCTTTAGAACTTTCTGGGGTCAAGGCCTCGGAATCGACCAGCCTCGTTATTGAGGATTTCAAGCATGGCAACGTCGATTGGATGGATCGGAGGAAGAGTGGGTGGATGAATTCCACGCGCAAGGTTGCGGATCCGAAATGGAAAGGGCCCGAGGGATCCAACCTGGCTCTGACCGTGAACCTTCCAAAGACTAATCACATCGTGGTCACTTTAACCGAAAACGAATGGCGAAATTACCGTGGCCCAAAGAAAATATTTGTATGTGACAAGGAGGTTGTCGGAGATCCCGGGAGCCAAACCGTCTTGTTCGCCCTCTCTGATTTCAAGAATCAAACGGACGGGTCACCTCTCAAATCCTGGAGGCAGCTCGACGTCTTAGCCATCGGTCCCGACTCCACCAAGCCATGGTCGGGAGCCGCGCCCGAACTCCTCCAGCTCGCCTGGCGACCCTAACCAAAAACTGAAACGTCGCCGAGAATGCGGAGTCAGTATTTAGGATCGTGTGGCCAAAGAGTGGCCAAGGGGACAGGCACGAATGGAACTTGCCCTCCTCCTCCAAGTGAGGCTGATACAACCCCTTCAGGGTTGATCCTCATTTTCGGAACGTGACCCAGAGTAGCTCGTTGCTCGCAATCCTAGACTGAAATTGGGGTAGGGACAGGGACACTACTCCCCGCCCCTCCCACCAAACCGGACAGGCGATTTTCCCACATCCGGCTTTCCAGTTAGCACTTTGCTACGGTTCGGAGACTGGCTACTATTCGCTCTCGAACTCGCTCAAGGCTGAACAACCCAATCTCCTCGAAGTACGCGTTTGTCCACCTTTGCTTGTCTTTCTTCCCGCGCGTGCCTCTCCTTTTGTTACGTCGCATATGCACTCTTCTCAGCCGCGTTCGTATCCACCCGTCCAACGCTCGCATGATGCAGGGCGTAGCTTGCTGGAATTAATTGAACCACCCCTTCAATCGGGCATTCAATGCTCTCAGCAACACGCTCATCGCTTTCCCGTTCGCGCGTCGCGTCGGACTCCGGATTCCCTCTTTTAGAGGCTCTTGGTTTGCGGGCCAAGAGCGACTATTAAATCTCTATTTCTAGGGGAGCGTCTCCACAGGAGACACATCCTCCAAGGGATTTTCTGGCACTTGAAACACCATCTTGCCGTCCACGGCCGACACATTAACCGTGTCGCCCGCCTTGATATTGCCACGCAACAATTCTTCGGCCATCGGGTCTTCAAGATACCGCTCCACAGCCCGACGCATCGGACGCGCCCCGTAGTCTGGATCATACCCTTTCTCCGCGAGCAAAGCCTTAGCAGTCTCGTCCAGCACGATGGAAATCTCCTTCGCTTTCACACGATCCACCACCTTGGTAATCTCCAAGTCTACAATCTTGATCAACTCGGGCTTCGCCAACGGATGGAACACAATCAAGTCGTCCAGTCGGTTAATAAACTCTGGCTTGAGCGTCTTCTTGGCTTCTTCCAAGATTTTGTCCCGCATCACATCGTACTTTGTCTCGTCACGTTGTGTGGCTCCAAAACCCATGACGCCCTGACGCTTAATGAGTTCTGCACCAATGTTGGAGGTCAAAATGATGATCGTATTGCGAAAGTCAATCTTGCGCCCTAGCGAGTCCGTGAGTTTCCCTTCCTCCAAAATCTGGAGCAAAAGGTGCATTACATCTGGATGCGCCTTTTCGATTTCATCAAACAAAACCACCGAATACGGACGCCGACGCACGGCTTCGGACAATTGCCCACCCTCTTCGTGCCCGACATAACCGGGAGGAGAACCGATCAGGCGCGAGGACGTGAATTTCTCCATGTACTCGGACATGTCGATTTGAATCAACGCGTCCCTATCGCCGAACATAAACTCAGCGAGACTCTGCGCCAGAAAAGTCTTACCCACTCCAGTTGGCCCGAGAAATATGAAAGAACCAATCGGGCGACGCGGGTCTTTCAAGTCAGCACGAGAGCGACGGAGCGCCTTGGAAATGGCCACCACAGCCTCTTCCTGACCAATCACCTTGCCCCGCAACTCCTCCTCCATCTTCAAAAGCTTGGCAGTCTCCGCCTGCTCCATCCGGCTGAGCGGAACACCCGTCCACTTCGAAAGCACGTGCATAATGTCGTCCTCCCCGACGATCACCTCTTTCTCCTCTCGTTGCTCGCGCCATTCGGTCAAAATCTGTTCGAGCTTCTCTTTGGCGCGCTTTTCCGTGTCCCGCAGAGCCGCCGCTTTTTCAAAGTCCTGCGCCTTAATGGAGCCTTCCTTTTGACCGCGAATTTCTTCAATCTCGCGCTCGATTTCTTTGACATCCGGCGGGCGCGTCATGGAGGCAATCCGAGCGCGTGCGCCAGCCTCGTCCATAATATCGATGGCTTTGTCGGGGAGGAAGCGGCCGCTCAAGTAACGATCTGAGAGCTTAGCAGCTCCTTCCAGAGCCTCGTCCGTGTAACGAGCCTTGTGATGGGCTTCGTATTTCCCGCGCAAACCCTTCAAAATTTGGATAGTCTGTTCAACGCTAGGCGCTTCCACCTTCACCTGTTGAAAGCGACGCTCCAAAGCGGAATCCTTTTCGATGTACTTGCGATACTCATTGAGGGTGGTCGCCCCGACGCACTGTAACTCGCCTCGACTGAGCGCGGGCTTAATAATGTTGGAAGCATCCATCGCGCCCTCAGCCGAGCCTGCGCCGACAATAGTGTGCAACTCGTCGATAAACAAAATCACGTTCTTAGTCCTGCGGATCTCATCCATCACCGCCTTAATCCGCTCCTCAAACTGACCCCGGTACTTTGTGCCGGCCACCATCAAGGCAAGGTCCAAGGTGATCACCTTTTTGTCGCGGAGCAATTCAGGGACGTTGCCGTTGGAGATTTCCTGGGCTAATCCCTCGACGATCGCAGTTTTACCCACACCAGCTTCCCCAATCAGGACGGGGTTGTTTTTGGTGCGGCGGCAAAGGACTTGAATCACCCGTTCAATTTCGCTCTCGCGACCGATCACCGGATCCACCTCGCCTTTGCGGGCCATCTCAGTCAAATCTCGGCCAAACGCCTTAAGTGCAGGCGTCTTGCTATCGCGACGAGAACTTCCTGCCGCAGCCGGTTCCGGAGCGCCTCCGGCAGACTCACTTTCCCCCTCGGCGGGCGTGTAATTGGGATCCAACTCCTTAAGAATCTCGTTCCGGGTCCGCTCGATATCGACTTCCAAATTCTTGAGCACCCGCGCGGCAACACCTTCCCCTTCGCGCAGCAGACCCAGAAGAATGTGTTCGGTACCCACATAAGAGTGATTGAGGGACTTGGCCTCTTTTCCAGCCAGCGCCAGCACCTTTTTCACCCGAGGGGTGTAGGGAATGTTGCCGACCATTTTAGTTTCCGGTCCGGAACCCACTTGTTTTTCAACCTCGCTGCGGACGGTTTCCAGATCCAAGCCCATCTTTTGAAGGACGTTAACGGCGACGCCTTGACCTAGCTTAATGAGTCCCAACAAGAGATGCTCGGTTCCCACGTAGTTGTGGTTGAAACGATCTGCCTCTTTGCGGGCGAGTGCCAACACCTGTTGGGCGCGGGGAGTAAAGTTGTTCATCATGGCGGTTAATTAGAAATCCTAAGTGATTCGGGAAAACAGTGTCACGTTGAAGCGCGGAACTCTTGATGAAAATGACGTGTTACCGATGAAATACCGACAAACTGTTGCGTGATGTTTTCTAAAAGATTGGGCTCGGCTTGAAGATGAGGAGACCGACTCTGAAGCGACCAACTGCCCCTCTGCAATAAAATCAGGGCCATCCCCCATACACGCAAGGGTGTTTTTCAACACGCAAAGGGGTTTTTCAATGAGCGAGGGAGGCGTGTTCAAAAGGGCTGTTGATGTGCTTTGAAAGTCACTCACTGAACATGTACCGCACTGAGCAAAGGCGCAAGGGTGGGAACAGCAACTTTTTTAAAATAATCAGCGCCCTCCCAGTCCACAAACCCAACTCAATGGAACTTCGGGGCCTCACAAGGCGCTGCTTAGCGAATCACACCGCGACTGCTCGAATTCAGAAAGTCCACCAACCGCAAAAGCTCGGGCGTATCAGGCAATTCCGCCTGCAAACGCTCAACGGCTTGATGCAAATTCAGGGCGCTCCGGTAAAGAATTCGGTACGCCTCTTTTAACAGTTTAAGCGAATCCGGACTAAAACCCATCCGCTCCAATCCCACCCGGTTGATGCCACGGACCTCCGCCGGATTGCCATCGGCGATCATAAAAGGAGGCACGTCCTGAACAATTTTAGAGCAACCCCCCGTAATCGCGTGGGCTCCGATGCGGCAAAATTGGTGCACCGCCGTGAGTCCGCCAATGACGGCATGGTCTCCGACCTCGACATGCCCTGCGATAGTACCGTTATTCGAAAAAATCACGCGGTCACCCACTGTGCAATCATGCGCGATATGGCTGTAAGCCAGGAAATTCCCGCCATTTCCGATCCTCGTCCGCGCCTCAGGAGCGGTGCCTCGATTTACCGTCACAAACTCTCGAAATGTGTTGTCATCCCCGACTTCTAGGTACGTTGGCTCATTGCTATACTTGAGATCCTGAGTTTGTTGTCCAAGAGAACAATACGCAAAAAATTTATTGCCCGAACCAAACGTCGAAGGCCCCATGAGGGTCACGTGAGCTTGCAACCAACAACGCTCGCCAAGTTTCACGCCAGTTCCGATCACACAAAAGGGACCAATTTCGCAACCTTCCCCAATGTGGGCAGAAGGATCAATGACCGCTGTAGGGTGTATATTCAACGCGTTACCGATTAGATGGTTATACTTGGCTTATTCCAAGCTTATTCCAGATTTCACAAGCCGCAACATCTTCAACTAGCGATCCACGAGACCGAACATCAAATCGGCTTCAGAAACCACCTCCTGGTTGACTAAGCAACGGGCGCGGGCCTTGGCAATATTACGCTTTTGCTGCAACAACTCGACTTCGATGAAAAGCGTATCTCCGGGCACCACTGGCTTGCGAAACTTCACCGAATCAGCGCTCATAAAGTAGCCGATTCGCCCCGCGTTGCCCGGCTTGTTGAGCATCAGAACGCTGCCGACCTGCGCCATGGCCTCCAACTGGAGCACGCCCGGCATGATCGGTTGGCCCGGAAAATGGCCCTGAAAAAACGGCTCATTGATGGTCACTGATTTTACACCCGTGCAATGCGTATCGCCACCGAAGCTGACGATGCGATCGACCATCAGGAAGGGATAGCGGTGCGGCAAGAGCTTCATCACGTCATTAATATCCATGACAGAGCCGCCCTTTGGAGTAACCACAGGAGGGACCATCGCCATCGCCTTGGCGAATTGCTTTGCCACCGCGCGAGTGAGTTCCGCGTTGGGGCCGTGGCCGGGTTTGATGGCGATTACGTGGCCCTTAATGGCCCTTCCGAAAAGCGCAAGGTCACCGATGATGTCCAAGATCTTGTGGCGTACAAATTCATCAGGAAACCGCATGGGTTCGCGGCTCAAGAGAGAATCTCCTTTAACGACCACTGCATTCTCAAGACTTCCTCCCTTAATCAAGCCCTTGTCCAACAGCGGTTTGACGTCCTCATAGAAAACAAACGTGCGAGCCGAAGCAATTTCCTTCACGTAAATTTCAGGGGTGATCTCTGTAGAAAAATACTGCGTAAAGCGGCCACCAGGGCCCACGTTCGTGCAAGAAACGCGGAAACCATTGTGCGGCAAAAGCGTCATCAGCGAACCGCCTGCAGTCTCGACGTGGATAGGTTCGGAGACTTCAAAAACCGGACGAGGCGCCTCCTGAGCCTGAATGCCCGCCTTTTGAATCAACTCCACAAATGGCGCGGCGCTACCATCGCCGATAGGCGGCTCGTTCGCGGTCATTTCAATCAGCGCATTATCCACCCCTAAACCGGCCAACGCAGAAAGAATATGCTCCACGGTGTGAACCTTCAAACTGCCCTCCCCCAGAGTCGTCGCGCGTTCCACCGTTTTGACGTGCGCTACGGCGGCATCAATGAGGGGTTGCTCGGGAAGATCCATGCGACGGAACTTCCGACCGTGTCCAAGCGGGGCGGGACGCAAGGTGAGGGTAACCTGCTCCCCAGTGTGTAGAGAGGCACCGCTCAGTGAAGCACTGGAGGCTAGGGTGTGTTGAAACATCGTCATCGGGCGCGGTTTTATGAATAAAGAGCGGCCTGGGGACAAGCGTTTGCGCACCTAAAAGGGCATAATATCGATTAAAAGTACAAAAAACCCTTATTTCCGACTAAGGGCAGGCCTTGCCTCCGGTGAGGATTTAGCCTAAAGGTTCCCAATGCTTGATTACATGCAGAAGGGAGGCCCGCTGATGTGGCTGCTCCTGTTTTGCAGCGTCCTTGCGGGGGCTGTGTTTCTGGAGCGCGCCCTGTACTTTCACCGGGTGACGCTAGTTTTGGGTGAATTTTTGCGTGGCTTAGCGGAGTTAATCCGCCACAAACGCTGGTCGGAAGCCCAGGTGGAATGTGCAGGAAACCCCACGCCGGTGACTCGGGTGCTGCATGCCGCCGTACTCCGTCACAGCGCGCCTCGGGCGGAGTTGAAGGAAATTGTGCAGGAAGCGGGTCAATTAGAAGTGCCTCGTTTGGAGAAAAATCTCGGATTGCTCGCTGGACTGGGACTCATTTCGCCACTTCTCGGACTTCTGGGAACGGTGACGGGGATGATCGAAGTATTCAGCAATATTAGCGCGCAAAGTGGACTGACAAGTTCCACGGATTTGGCCGGAGGACTTTACCAAAGTTTGTTAACCACGGCGATGGGTCTCATCGTGGCAATTCCCTGCGCGATCGCTTATAGTTACCTCTCCGCTCGGGTGAATGCGCTACTCCACGACATGGAGCGGGCGGGTATCGAGGTGGTAAATCTCATTTGCGATCATCGGCGCTCGACGACCATCGTGGAATTTGATTCGGCTAATCGAGCCGACGCGCCATCCGAGAGCGCAAAGCGGAGCTAGTTGAGCCAAGCAGCCAAGCATCGCTAATTCTAGTGAAACTTCATCGCACCGTGAATTTCCGTTTGGAGCTGTTTCATCTGCTCCCGATGGTGAACGTCTTGTTTTTGGCGTTCCTGATGTTTTCTTTGAGTTCTCGCTTCACGCTGCAGTCTGGCCTGACGTTGAACCTGCCAGTCTCGCCCTTCACCTTGGCTCCGCAACGCAATCCAATCGTGCTCAGTATCACGGCGGCCCCCTTGCCTACGCTGTACGTACGGGAGGAGAAAGTGACCTTCGCGGAGCTTGACCAACTTTTACAAGACAAGCAGCTGGCCGGACGCCCAATCATCATCCGCGCGGATCGTGAGACCCCCTACGACGTCATTGCCGCCACTAGCAACCTCGCTTTACGCCGAGGCTTCGCTGTCGCCCTAGCCTTCGGTGCATCGGAAAAACACTGACCTGACCGCCTGCACGCATCCTTTTTTCCTACCCACCCGCGGATGCAACCGAATGCCCGTACACTCACTTTCGACTGGCCGGTTCACCACTGGTTCCGGAGCAAGATCCCGCTGTTTTTTTTCGTCTCAGCCCTGCTCCACGGCTGCGCGTTTTTGTTGTTTCAGGTCGTGAACCGAGAAAAGGTCACGGCCCCCGACCGGGAGCGAGAATTGCAATTACTCAGCGCAGAAATCCCGGAGCATCGGGCGCTTTTGGAATCCGTCGAGGCGGAAGTCCCTTTAGGCGCGCTGTCGCATCATTTGCTTCCGGTGGAAGATCTGCTGGGGAGCCCCTATCGCTCTGCATTTTCCATTTCAAAAGTGGAGCCGAAGGAACCAGAACGCTGGAATTCACTCGCAGTAGCGCCTGTCCCGATATTTACGTCTGCCGTAGCAAGGCCAAAAACTCCCTCGCTCTCCTCATTTCAGGGTGCGGTAATTCTCGCCTCAAGCCTTCAATCCCGCCTCTCGACTGCGCCCGAACTGCCGGAAACCCCAGACGGGAAAATTCTGGAGAATCCAGAGTACCTGCTGGGAGTGGAGGGATCGGGGAGCGTGCAATTTGTGTGGTTGCAAAAAAGTAGCGGCGATCAGGCAGCGGACCAGTTGGGCGAGCGAGTGATGCGAGGGCTGAATTTCGCCGGCGGGGAGGCGCAAACGGTCTGGGGCACGGCGCGGCTTCTTTGGAAAAAACTGGACGCTCAGGGCCAATGATCAGAGTAAGCGTAACCTCTTTGGTGGTGACCTTGGCGTCCATTACGGCGGGAAGCATCGTGTTGCTGTGGCTGTGGTGGGAATGGCGGCGATACAGGAGCGCGCGGAAAATGCGACTCAAGGTGCGACAATGCGCCCTTTGTTTTTACGAGTTTTTACCCGACTCACCAAACGACCTGACCGCTTGCCCGCGGTGTGGAGCGATCACAGGGAGACGGTAAGAAAGCTTTGGTGTTTCACTTAGCGGCAGGTGTGATATTCCAAAGCGAGCGCATGCCTCCCGCCCCCACCCAACCATCCATTGAATCTTGCCAAGGTTGCGGCGTGCCCATGGATCTGGCGCAAGTCATCCCCCTGACGGTTGTGGAATGTCCGCAATGCGCACTCCCACTCACGGTGTTTGAGCGCTTCGGCCCCTTTAAACTGGAACGCCTACTTGGCACCGGCGGGATGGGAGCGGTGTATGAGGCAACCGATCTCAATCTTAAACGGCGACTTGCCTTGAAAGTGCTCCAAAAAAACTGGAGTCACGACGCAGCGCTCACCGCCCAATTTGAACGCGAAGCCGCTCTGACTGCACGCGTCAACCATCCCCATGTGGTGCGTGTGTATTCCACCGGAAATGCCCACGGAATGTTCTACATCGCCATGGAATTGGTGAATCAAGGCTCTCTGGACAGCCTCATGGAGACGCACGGGCGTGTGCCAGAAGCTGAGGTGTTGCGCATCGGTCTCCAGGTTGCCGAGGGCCTCCAATCTGCATACCGCGCGGGACTTATTCATCGGGACATCAAGCCAGGGAACATTCTCTTTGGAGAAGGGCATCAATCCAAAATTGTGGACTTTGGTCTGGCGCTTCAATTCAACCAAAACCAAACGCCCACAGGGGAATTGTGGGGCACGCCCTTCTACATCGCTCCGGAGGCGTTGGACTTCAAGCCCGAGGACCTGCGCTCCGACATGTACGCGCTGGGAGCGACGCTCTGGCACGCGCTGGTCGGGACGCCGCCCTACGAGTGCTCAAGCGTCTCGACTCACGAACTGCTGCACGCGCGCAAAAAACCAGTCGACCTCGCCTCGACCCACGCCGCTGCACATCCGCTCACCACCAGTATCCTCAACCGAACCCTCGCCTTCTCGCGAGAAGACCGCCACGAGGACTACGAATCGTTGGTACGCGAATTTCGCCAAGCGCTCGTTGCCGTCGAAACTAACGCGCAAAACACAAGTGCCGCCAGTCCCGCTAAGGGTTCGACCAGGTGGTTGCGCCCACTGGGTTGGACGCTTCTTGCCGGCGGACTCGCAACAGGACTGGGCCTTATCGCCGTCAAACAAACGCACCAAGCGCCCGAGGTCGTCGAACCAACTCAAACGCATTTCTTGAGCGATCAAGAGCGACTTTCTAACGCCACCCGACTCTTAGCTCAAAAGGACCATCTCGACGTGGGCTTGCGGCGGCTTGAGTTAATTTCAAGCAGCCCCTCGCTCACCCCGTTGCTCCAAGTCTGGACGCAGCTCGCAATGGCCACCGCCTACGCGCTCCGTGGCGAAACCGCAGAGCAGAATGCGGCGTTACAGGCTGCGCTCAGCGCCTCAGAAAAGACGGATGCCGCGTTGAAGGGGACCTGTCAGCGGCTCATTGCGGCGAGCACCTCACGTCCAGCGGCCGACGGTATTCCCGCACAGGATCCGGAGCCGCCGAGGGAAGCGTTCAGACAATTCTGTCTCGCTCAAAGCGCCATCAGCAAAGGGCGTCTGGCCGAGGCCAAATCGCTTCTGGAGCGGGCCGCCATGACGAGCGCGAAAAGCGAGGAGCCCGTAGACGACTTGCTGCGTGTTGCGCAACCGGTACTCAAACAGTTGGAGCGTATCCTCACTTTTGAACAAGAGGTTCGCGGCGCAGGCAAGCCCGAGGAACGCGCCTCTCGGTTGCAGCGTTCGGACGACTTGCTCGCCGCCATGCAGCCTTCCTGGCCGTTACGCAACGCCGCACTGACGCTCGTCGCTAAGCTCAAAGCGGAGACGCCGCCTCCCGCAAAACCAGCACCTCCGCCGTCTCCCACTGCAGTCAAAGAGCCCGCGCCAAAACCAACTCCCCAGCCTCCAGCCGTCGCGCAACCACCAGCGCCTCCCCCGCCGAAGCCCCCGGTTGTCCCGCGCAAATTGTCGGCCGAATTCGTCGCCTTACGGGCGAAATCACTCCAGAGCGCGCAGCTTTTTCACTTCAAAGAGCCGCTTAAAGAACTGCAATCTTTCCGCTCCACATCCCCAGTGGATGAGTCTGCCCTCGCGCGCCTTCGCCAACACCTCTCCGCTACTGAAGCTCTGTTCCAATGGGCCGTTTCGGAAATAAACCGCGGCGGAACGCTCCCCTCCCCTTTACTGCGCAACAAAAGTGCTTTTCGCTCGGATCCCATCAGCGCAGACGAACAACGCGTGCTAGTCCAAACCAGCGCGGGAGGGCCGCAACTTCCCATCGCATGGAACGATGTTTCGCTGCTGTACCTCGTCAAACTGGTACAATTTCGAATCGAACGGCAACCCACTTATCCCAAACGTGCTGAGCTTCTTTGGGGGGCTGGAAATGTCCATCTCCTGATGGATTCGCCCCAAAGTGCCAGACCCTTTCTCGAGGAAGCAGCCAAAATGAACACCACCTACGCGGAACTGCTTCCTGCGCTGCTTTCCGCCGCTGAGGCCACTCCATAAAATTTCGCGGTGTTCGCGCCAAAAAAACCGTCCCGCTCCGCCGCACTCCAGCCGGATACCCACCGCTGGCACACCTCCACCCAACGCTCATAAGCGCTCGCATAAAGGCACACCGGCCAGTCTGAACCCCACATCAGGCGCTCCCTCCCAAACGCCGCCTCCACCACGTCAAGATAAGGACGCAACTGCTCCAACGTCCAAGTTTGCCACGGAGCCTCCGTCACCAACCCGGACACCTTGCAGAAAACGTTCGGGGATGCAGCCAAACGAGTCAACCACTCCGCCCACGGCTCCAGTGCACCGGAGGCGATCGGCGGTTTGGCGCAGTGATCCAGAACAAAGCGCTGTTTAGGAAGACTTTCCACCAGCTCAACGGCTGCTGGGAGTTGCTTTGGATAAATCAAAAGATCGTAACGCAACTCGTACTGAGAAAGCAGCCGAAGTCCCCGCAGAAAATCTGCCCCCAATAAAAAACGGTCATCCTCCTCATCTTGAACGACATGACGCACCCCTACAAAAACCTTATCAGCGGCCAAAACCGCGAGATCCCGTTGGACTTCCGCAGAGCGTAAATCCACCCACCCCACAACCCCCGCTATGCGAGGATGTCTATGCGCAAGTTCAAGCAACCAGCGACTTTCAGCGAGCGTCTGACGCGCCTGCACCGCTATGGAACCGGAAAAACCCAGGGGCGTTTGCACCGCCTCTAAGTCTTGGGGCAACCAAGTTCGCTGCAACGGCGAACCCTCGTTAATCCACGGATAATCCTCGGGTGAATAGTTCCAGAAATGGTTGTGCGCATCCAAATAACGGGCCGTCATACGACGAGGGAATACACAAAAAAGTTCGCTACGACTACGGCTTTTGGAGTCGGAACGATCGCGCGCACTGCCACTCCGCCCCAAAAATCGTGGCTCTGGACCCGGACTTTTGAAAAACCCTCAACCGAGACGGAAGCGAATTTCCTTCAGCAGACGCTTTCCGAAACGCGCTTGCAGCTTTTCAAGAAGCGTCTTCTTCCAAACACGTTCCAGCTCGAAATGTACAGTTGGCTGGAGCACGTGCACCACGAGGACTCCATTGGAAAGACTCGCCGGACTCGAATGAAGAGCGAGAAACTCCCCTACCACTTCCTTCCAAGCCGCCTTGATTTCCTCCTCTTGAACGCGGGTCTGTAGCCCAAGCTTGCTCAAAATCTGCTCCACCGCCCTGCCCGCCGGCTGAGAAGTATCCGTTGGAAAAGCCTCCTCGGGAAGTCCCCTCCACTCGGCGATGATGCGCGCTTTAAGGCTGGGTTTCACTAGATACAATTCTGGCTCAAAACTAACCTTTTACACAACAAAACCCTCACCTGCGAAAACAGGGAGGGCTTTAATCTGATAAACTGCGAGGCACAAAATTGCCCAATTAGAATATCGAAGGAACTATTCGCCGTCTTCGCCAATAGCCTCAACGGGACAACCTTCCATTGCCTCTTTGCAAAGGCCTTCTTCCTCAGCGGACTCAGGCTGCTTGAAAACAAAAGAATGCCCACCGTCATCGTCCCGCTTGAAGTTTGCGGGGGCGGTTTCGCGGCAAAGATCGCAGTCGATGCACTGGTCATCCACGTAAAACTTTCCTTGGATATTCTGCTCGTAACGGTTGGATGCGTCGGCCATGGCGGTAATTACTACTGAGTTTAAGTTAAAAAACGGGCCGACATGATAAGGATCACGACCTGCCTTGCAACCTTTTTACCGCGAAAGAAGCGCGGTTTGCCAGCCTTAAAGGCATCCCTAAAACGCGTTGTAATGGACGCTCACCGTGCGAAACGCATTCTGCGCAGCCGAGGCGGAAAAATACACCAACTGCACATTCGCCGCACCAGCCGACCATTTGTACCCCGTCACCGTCTGAACCACCCCCGCATTACTCAACATCTCTGTGCGGCGGGCAATTTGCTGCCCCTCCCCGTAATGCTTTGAAATGCGACTCCGTAAATCGGACATCACCGTGTTGTACTTTTCCTCCGACCAACTCTCTGCCTGATATTGCAGCTCCACCCCCATCAGCGCCCCGAGCTTGAAGTAAAAGATCGTCTTTTTAAGTCCCTCTTGGGGAAGGCCGCTCACCTCAATCGCCTCCTTCGAACCGCGCGCAGGATGACGGCTAATCACCTTCCCTCCCGCAGAAATAATAAGGCGCTCTAAACGGTCGGAAGTTTCCCCCCAAGTCAAATTAAACGGAGGCTTAATCTCGCCACTAAAAGCACCGCTTCCAGACGCGTCTCCCCCAAACGCCCCCCCACTAACTTGCGCCCTACCCATCGGCAGCGGAGCAAGGCACACCGCCAGCGCCGCAGCGCCCCATCTTAAATAGGGACCGCTCGCTGACTTCCGACGGTTGCCAAAAATCATCATGCCTTCTTCACCGTGCTGCTGATCGCCAAGTCCCGCAGCAAACGGGGCTCAACCTCCACGGGCGATTGCGTCATCAAGTCCACACCTCGATTGTTTTTCGGAAATGCAATTACCTCACGGATACTTTCCGCGCCGCAAAGCAACATCACCAAACGATCTAGCCCCAGCGCAATCCCTCCATGTGGCGGCGCTCCAAAGCTAAAAGCCCGCAGCAGATGCCCAAACTTGTGCTGCTGCTCCTCCGCACCAATCCCCAGCGCTTCAAAAAGCCGCGCCTGCAACTCCCTCTCGTGAATCCGGATCGAACCGCCGCCCAGCTCCACCCCGTTAAGCACCACATCGTAAGCCTCGGCTCGAATCGCCCCGTACTCGCCACCGTTCAAGAGCGCCACGTCCTCCGCCTTCGGACGGGTAAACGGATGATGCACCGCCACCCACTGATTGTCTTCAGGACTAAAAGCCAAAAGCGGGAAGTCCACCACCCACAAGAAATTCAACTCTTTAGAGCCCTCCGTGAGCTTCAACAAATCCGCCACCCTCAAACGCACCCTTCCAAGCACATCACTGACGGCCTGAGGTTTGTCCGCACCAAAAAAGAGCACGTCGCCCTCCTCAAACCCCATCTTCGCCGCGAGCGCTACCTTTTCGGTTTCCGAGAAAAACTTCACGATCGGAGACTCCCATTCCCCATCCTTGAGGCGGATATAAGCAAGTCCCTTAGCGCCAAGTTCGAGTTTGACCCACTCCTCCCATTTCTTGAGCTGCTCTTTGGAAAGCGCTGTGGCAGCGCCTTTTGCATTGATCGCACGGATGACACCGCCGCCATCCAATACACTGCGAAACACCTTGAAATCCGACTTCGCAAAAATGTCTCCCAACTCCACAATCTCGCATCCGAAACGCAAGTCCGGCTTGTCCGAACCGTACCGCTCCATCGCCTCCGCATACGGCATCCGGCGAAACGGCGTGGGAATTTCTACACCAAGCGTTTCCGAAAAAATCCGCGAAAGAAGTCCCTCGATGAGCGTTTGAATCTCGGTCGCCGTGATAAAAGACGCCTCGACATCGATCTGCGTGAACTCCGGTTGGCGGTCGGCGCGCAAATCCTCATCTCGGAAACAACGCGCGATTTGGAAGTACTTTTCCAGACCCGCCACTTGGAGAAGCTGTTTATACTGCTGGGGCGCTTGAGGAAGCGCGTAAAAGCTTCCTGGATTCAGACGGGAAGGAACGAGAAAATCTCGTGCGCCCTCAGGAGTCGGGTTGGAAAGAATAGGCGTCTCGATTTCCAAAAAGCCTTGCTCGTCCAAATAGTCCCGAGTGGCTTTCGTCACCCGATGGCGAAGCTTCAAATTTTGCTTCATCTCGCCCCTACGCAAATCAAGATAGCGATAAGTCAGGCGCAAATCTTCATTCGCAACTTTCGAATCTAACTGAAAGGGCGGAACATCAGACTTGTTGAGCACCTTTAACTCGCTGGCGATGACCTCAATCTCACCGGTGGCAAGCTTGGAGTTCTCAGTCCCAACCAATCGCGGCGACACAAGTCCCGTGATTTGAATAACGTCTTCCCCACGCAGTCCATGCGAAGCTTCAGCGACTTGAGGATGCTCTTCCGGCCTGAAAACTACCTGCGTAAGCCCTTCCCGATCACGGAGATCAATAAAAATAACACCGCCATGGTCCCGGCGGGAATTCACCCAGCCAGCCAAGGTTACGGTTTGTCCGGAGTGATCCTTACGCAAGAGGTTGCAGGAAGTGGAGCGATACATAAAAGGGGAGTGAAGATAAGGGAGTTCCAGCACATTTCCAGCATGGAGTCGTGGACAACGAAATTCTCGGCACCCCGAACATTATCCGAAATTCAGACAGACGTCGTTGCGAAAGAGGTTCTAAACCCAGCCTAAAACGTGAAAGTCTATGCGGTACAGGTAAATACCTTTAAGATTTCACATGACTTTACCTTCAAATCACTGACCAAAATATTGAAAGTCTTAATGAGATAATTCGCTGCATGTGGTGTGTCAGAGGAGGCGCCTTGAAGTTGCGGCGACCTTGAAGCCCTGGTGGACTTTGTTGAGCCAGATCGGAGAGAAATTAAGGCATTCGGTCTCAAGAATGCGTTTAGTTTAGAAAAGCGTTTAGAAAGAGTTTGCAATACTTGGCGAGGAAACAGTAAGTTCACCGCCCTTCGGGAAAAGGAGTCTTAGCTCAATTGGTCAGAGCGCCGCCCTGTCACGGCGGAGGTTGCGGGTTCGAGCCCCGTAGACTCCGCTCCTTTTAAGTCACTGTAAACAAACGTTTTACAGAAGAAAAAGGAGCACATCTCTTCGATGCATTGGATCGGTAAAATTCTGTTATCGAACCCATTTATTTTGGGTATACTGCCTTCATGGAGACTAATCCCCCTCGGTACCCTTCATTCGCTACAGCTTCATTGGATTTTGAGCTCTGGCTTCGCTGGGGAATTGGTTCTGGCGTACTCAGAGTCGCCAATTTCATTAATTTTCATCTGTTCAGAAAACGGTATTCCCTCCGTAACCCTGAAGTTTCACCCTTATTCAGAAAGGTGCTCCGAGAGGCCGTTTTAAAGATTTGGAAATGGGTCTGCGTGCCCCTCTGGGAGTTGGATGGAGGTCCCATTAAAAAGAGACCGTTCTCCTCGGAAGCCTGTGAGACATTCCAACAGCTTTCAAAGCTGGTTACATCGTGGAATGCGAGGTTCAGCCTTCATTGCTGGCCCGATGAAGAATGAGTGCAGCAACCCCAGAATGCCTGTTTGATTCCTAGCCTTGAGCTGGGATCAAACGACCCTCCCCACGCCGCCCCTAGGCCGCGCCCGAAAGCGCCTCCAGCAAGCACTTGCTCAACGTACCGGGCAACTTACTCGCGTCTTCAAGCACAGGCGCTCCAGGGAAAATCCGGTCAATCCCAACCATTTCCACTCCCAAACCAATCGCCATAATCCCGATTCCTTCCCGCAATAATTCCTCCCGATAACGACGAATTTCTACCTCTTGGGACGTTTCCACCATTCCGTCACTCAATAAAAAGATCATCCGATCCCGCTCCGGTCTTTCCCGCAGAAACTCGCCAGCATGGACTAGGGCACTCTCCAAATCAGTATCACCGTTAGGCTTCAACACCGCAGAGAGAGTCGCTTCGGAGGCTGCATCGCTCTTACGCTCCCAACCTTGCACCAGACGAGCCGACCCATTGAACGCGAGGACCGCATATTTAAGGCCCGCTCGCGTACAAGCCTCCCTCACAATCACCAGAGACTCAAACGCTGCGATAGCCTTGCCCTCATTCTTCATCGAACCTGAGCAATCCACCAAAAATACGAATGCAGGATCAGGAAGCGTCCTGCGTTTTCGTTGCATCCAAATTTGATCGTACAGGCGACGGTCAGCCGCAAATTGTGCAGCCATACGCAAGTCTAGGCGATCCCCCGAACTTTGCCGACGCACATACCGCAAGTTGCGTTGGTTAGGCAGCAACTCCATGAGCGTATCCGTGACTTCACGAATTTCCTGCGCGTAACGTTGCACCGCCTGCAGGTACTTGCCGTTTCCGCCCGAAACCAACTTATCCCGCATCGAGGCTTCCAATTCGCGCAAAGGCTGGTCAGCTGCCCCAGACACTCGCCTTCCTCTCCCGCCGCGCCCCACGACTTGGATGCGAAGACTTTGTGGAAGCGCCGCCCCGCCGGACGCCGCAATGAGACGCATAAACCCCGGCAACACGCCTTCAGCAACATGCGCCCACATCGCAGCTTGCATAATCCGCACCCACTTTTCAAAGGGGTCGGGCTCTTCCACCGCGTCGATTTCCCGATAACTGCTCGATACAGGATGCGACGCGTAAAGTGCTTCTACCGAGATGGCACTAACGGCCTCTGCGGGGGGCAAACACGCAAATGCCTTTTCTAAATAAGGAGCAGCTTCCTCTAGGGCAGCTTTGGCCAAAGGAGGAGTGCTTTCTGGAATGATGTGTGATTCTCCAAGCCAAAAGATACCCTTTAAAAAAGCGACGACAGCATCGTCGTCCAAATGGATTTCAATGTTTTTCAACGCCAGCTCGCACGAGGTATCACGCCACTGAGTTGAACCTGGAAAGCGTTCCACCAACCAACGCTCAATTCGCACGTCTTCAATGCAATTTAACAGGTGCGCCACCTCAGGCCTGTTGCGCAAAGTCTCTGGCAAGAAATCATGCAACCGCGTCAAGGCTGCGTGTGCGGCCTCATGGAGGATAATCCAACAAATCTGCTCACGAGGACTTTCTCTTAAGTAGTCTTGGGGAATCGTGATGACACGCGTCGACCAGTTAAACGCCCAAGCGTCCCCCAACTCTACAGCGAGGTCGTTCGTCAGGGAAACCATCCCTGCCATCGCCAACGCCTCCTGCAACTGGGACTCGACGCCCAAGCGCCCAGAATGTCGTTGATCCTGCCAAACTGTTGTCGCATCATTCATATTAATCCTCCTGCACGTAAGATGTTGTTCACCGCACGTCGATCCGCCTCCTCCCGAATTCGTCCCAAATAAAGCGCCTGAATCGCCTCTGGAATCAGCGACTCCTCCGCTGCTGCACCATAGCGAATGCGTTCTTCGACATACCGCAATAAGTTGAGTAAAATGCGCCGACTGAAACTGTAACGCTCCTTGTTAAGGCGCCCAATGGTGGGGTTCGCCCCTGCGCCACCCGCCGCGCGGAAGATTCCGTGATGGAAAACCGCCAAGCGCTTGAGTAGCCCGCCGATTTCAGGAATGTCCTGCAAAGAGCCAAACACAGGGCGCACCGCCTCCGCTTTGTAAGCGCGTCCACCGATTAGCACTCTGGGATGCTCCCCAAAAACGAGGCAGCGCAGCATCTGTTCGATCTCCCGTTCGCCGGGAACCGCCGCCTGATGCCACACGCCCCAGCGATCCGCGAACGCTTTGCTCAACACAGCTCGCCCTGCGTATTCCGCAGGATTCATCGTCGCCAACACGCGAAATCCAGCCTGCACAGGGACATCGCCCCCGCGTCCAAAAACGCTGCCATTCCCTTCGCTCAACACGAGGCTGGGGGGATTTTCCAACGCACAATTCAAGCGCTCCAACACCTGGGTCTCTGCTAAGTTCAACTCATCCAACAAAATCCACCACCCATACCGCATCGCCCTAGGCAAATACCCCTCCTGAAAATGCCAGCCCGTGACAGGAAACTGCTCGCGACCGATGATCGCCAAACGTTCTGCGTCGTGCAAAGCGCGCCCCTCAGCAGCCGCAGTCGCAAGAATCTTGCGTGAATCCTCGCGCAACCAAGAGGTGTCAGGCGTAAGCGTGTTCCAGTCAATCATCGCCGCAGCGTCCGCAGGAACGTAGCGCCCGACCAATTCGCTCGCGTCAGTGTGACCGCTCAGGTTTAGGCGCACCACAGGTTGGCCCAACAGATGCGCGAGAAACAAGATCGCCGAAGTTTTCGACGCTGCAGTTTCGCCCTCCAGAGCCACTGGAATTCCGTACAGAACCCCCAGAGCCACCGCTCGCAATGTCTCTAAAAACGAGCGATCCAAGCAAATATGAGCGAATTGCTCCGCCGCAGGGACCCTGGAGTCTCCGTCCAACCCCACAATGGGCAATTCCAAGTCCAACACCCGCAGCATCCCGTTGCGCACTTCGATAGGATGGATCGCCTTGCCCTCCAAAGGAACCTCCGCAAAAACCTCCTCCTCGGCAACATAGCCTTGAACTTTTTTCCCGTTCTGAGCGCCGCCACCGCCGGCCAGCAACAGCGCCTGAAATTGATCCCAAGCGACAATTTTAGCTCCCTTCACCCGCGCCTTTTGTAGCAAGGAGGCGTCTGCCTGCGGCCCGACCACCACAAGATCCGCCAGTGACGCCATGTTTATCACTTCGACTCCGTGTGCGAGCGCCCAATCGGACGCGCTTAGCCGACCTTCTTCGTCAAATCCGCGCAAAAGTATGCGTTTGGGTAATACTTTAATTTTTTCCATAGATAATCACTTTTTAATTCATCTAAAACTGCACCAAATCCATCTCCAATTATTGACTAAAAACCCCATTCACCCCCTTGAAACTCGGATAACAAAATAACGAATTACTTCTATTATCCGTCTGAAAATTTGTTATCCGTCGTTTAAAATATCCCCCTGTCCCCAGGTTCTGGGGGTTCTGGGGGGAGTTTTGAGGGGACGGGGAAACTTCTAGCGAGAACGTCAGCAGAAAAGGCCTGTCCTTATGGACTGAAGGAACAAGCCTCCTCCTCGTCCTCAATTTCGTCCTGCTTAGGTTCGTCAAAACTCCCCAACCCACCTTGATCCTCCATAGCGATCTGCGCACTGAGAATGCGCTCTTTTAAGTTGGGCAACTGCATCAGAATGTGATCACGAACTTCACTTTTAAGACGCAAGCCTTCCAACCCATCAAACGCGCTTAACAACTCCAATACCTCGCCAGGCAATTGTCCCTTTAGCCATTCCCAAGACACATTAGGACCCGCTGCAACGCACGAGTCAAATTTGACCCAACTCCCTTCCTTGCCCTCCGAATCCACTCCGACGAGCGTGTCGTCGCCATTATCAACACGAACGACTTTATATACTTTGTTCAATTCGTAACCGCGAGTGGGACGAATGACACGAAAACGTTGGTTTACTTTGGGGTTATCCATGATTATTTTATTGTTAATGGGCTGTGTAATCTGACTGATGTCTTGAAGAGTGACTCACCGGCATTCATCGGCAGCAACTGTCCGTAGAACCATTATTGCACATCGAATAGAAGCGCCTCGGGGATGGGGCAAAAATCCGTACGCAGAGGCCACCTGCGCGCTTGGACGCTTCATAGACCGCGCGGATGATTCGCCGGCACTACTCGAAAAATCCGCTTCGTAAACCGCTCCATGCAGCGGTGCTCGATCGCCCGTACGCGATCCCCCCGCGCAGGATCTATGAGGTCTTCTCCCTGCAATATCACAATGTGGCTGCCGCAGACCCATCCGTCGCTAGGCCGAGGATCTCTCAAGACATCCGCGGGCTCCGTCGGTGTGAAATAATACCACCTATTTAAGTTTTCTGGATGATTCAAGAGACCTCAGCACCTGGGAGCGCGGAATAGAGTAGGGAGACGCGTTTGGTAAACCACCCACACGCGTCTCCCCCTCATCGAACCGGACGGGCGGATTTCCCGCATCCG
>CAIXGS010000031.1 GCA_903919125.1 uncultured Spartobacteria bacterium
CACCGGATGCGATACAAAAAACGCCACGCATCCCATAGGGATGCCAGCCCTTCCATGCTGCTGTGCCATTGTTCTTTCGCGCCGACGCACAACGTGTTTCCCACACAAGATGGCTTGTTTTGCCCTTAACGCCTCGCCGCTAGCATCCCTCTGGGATGCGGGCCGTTCCGGCCTGACAAACCGGTGGTGTCGTCGCGTCGCTCCTCAACCTCCGGCTAATGGCTTTCATGCCTCCGGCATGGCAAACCGCAGCGTCCCCACGACGACTTTGGGCGACTCACCTAGTGACCAAAGTGTCTGTCCCCTGCGTAGCCTCGCTGAGAAAATGAAAGAACGTGCAAGAACGTGGCTGCTGTTGGTGGTGCTGTGGGTGTAGAGGGGGCAAAAGTGTCTGTCCCTTCCGGCCCCACACCACCGGTTTCGGAGGCAGAAACCGCCTGCATCCCAAGGGGATGGCAGCAGCGTCGCACCTCGGGCACAGCAGGCAATTATTTGTGGAAAACAGGGGGTGCGTCAGTGCGAAATAACAATAGCCCAGCAGCCTGGGTGACTGGCATCCCGACGAGATGCTCTGTGTTTTTTAGCCTACCCAGCGGTGTCGCTACGCTCAACCACCGCATAGGGAACAATGGGGGCAGTGTTCATTTTCTTTCAGCTAAAGGTTGGCCAGTAAAGGTTGGCCAGCGGTCCTTGTCCTTCGCCGCCTGAATTTTAACGCTCCCGCGTCCAGGCTGAAGAAGTCGTGCTGGGGGTGAAAAGCAATTTACTTTTTTGTCACAAGCAAGACGGCACGGCGCACTCGGAGTTAACCGTGAAGGAGACAGGCCCTCGTGGTGAAGGACATTCTGGCGTGAGCTGGGCCGGCGAGAGTGGTGGAGCGATGGATGGCGACTCAGGCGAGAAGGGCGCGGATGATTTTGCAGGGCTCTACTCCGGTGAGTTTGAAGTCGAGTCCCGCGGAACGGTAGGTGAGTTGCTCGTGGTCGATGCCGAGGCAGTGCAGGATGGTAGCCTGGAGGTCCGAAACGTGGACTTCGTTTTCCACCACGTTGAACCCCATCTCGTCCGTGGCGCCGTAGGTGATTCCGCCTCGGATTCCGCCGCCGGTCATCAAGGTGGTGAAAGCCTGGGGATGATGGTCCCGTCCCTGGCTTCTTCCCAGCGAGACGCTGGCTTCCACCATCGGGGTGCGCCCGAACTCGCCGCCCCAGACAACGAGCGTGCTGTCTAGCATGCCGCGTTGTTTGAGGTCGCGGATGAGGGCTGCGGAGGCGCGGTCGGTAGCCTCGGCGTTCCGTTTGACGTTGCCGGCCACATCGCTATGAGCGTCCCATCCTTCGTGGTAGATGTTGATGAAGCGCACGCCGCGCTCGACCATCCGTCGGGCGAGCAGGCAGGCCCGGGCGAAGGAGGGCGTGGCGGGGTTGCAGCCGTACAGCTCAAGCGTCGCCGGGGTTTCCAAGGAAAGATCCATGAGCTCCGGGGCGGAGGACTGGAGGCGGTAGGCCATTTCGTAGTTGGCGATCCGGGTGGCGATTTCACCATCGCCGTCGAGTTGGAGCCGGCGCTGGTTCATCGAGTTGATGAGCCCGATTGTGTCCTGCTGGGTGCGGGGGTCGACCCCCTGGGGCGTGCTGACGTTGAGAATGGGGTCGCCGGTGTTGCGGAAACGCGTGCCGGAGTGGACGCTGGGTAGGAAGCCGCTACTCCAGCAGGCGGCGCCCCCGCTGATGCCGCTGCCGGTACTCATGACGACGAAGGACGGAAGATCCTGCGTTTCGGCGCCGAGCCCGTAGGTGACCCACGACCCCATCGAGGGGCGGCCCGGCTGCGAGAAGCCGGTGTTCATGAATATCTGCGCTGGAGCGTGGTTGAACTGCGTGGTTCGGCACGACTTGATGATGGCGAGCTCGTCTGCAACGGAAGCGAGGTTCGGGAGCATCTCGGATAGCTCAGCGCCGCTCTGGCCATATTTTTTGAAGGTGAAACGGGGGCCTAGTACGGCGGCGTCCGGCCGGATAAAGGCGTAGCGCTGGCCTCCGATGACCGAAGGGGGCAGGGGCTTGCCCTCGTACTTTGAGAGCATCGGCTTGTGGTCGAAGAGCTCGAGCTGCGAGGGGGCGCCTGCCATAAACAGGTGGATCACGGCCTTGGCCTTCGGTGTATGGTGTGGGGCGGAAAGCACCCCGCGGGAAAGCGTCTTTTCCGTAACTGCAGCCGCGGCTGCGAACGGCCGGTTCTGGGCGAGGAGCGAGGCCAGGGCGACCTTGCCCACGCCGATTCCGCAGTCTTGGAAAAAGTGGCGGCGGGTGATGTTCGGTGTGCTCATGGATGGGTGATGGTTTCGTCGAGGTTCAGCGCGGCGCGGGCGACGGCGGTCCAGAGTTGAGCCTCGTCCGGGTTAAGCGTGCGTTGTTTGTTGAGGAAGGAGCGCAGGAGCGCCATTTCGTCCGGGGTGGCGGGGCGGGTGACACAGTGGCGGAAAACCACCTGGAGGCGTGCCTCGTCGGACTGGGCTTCGGTGAGGGCGCGCTTGGAGAGTGCCTGCGCGGCCTCCAGAAACATCGTGTCGTTCAGCAGGGTGAGCGCCTGAAGGGGGCTGTTGGAAACGTCGCGCTTTGCAAGACAGGCTTCGCCGGTGGGCGCGTCGAAAGTAGTGGCCATCGCGAACGGGGCGGTGCGCTTGATGAAGGTGTAGAGACTGCGCCGGTAGCGGTCCTCGCCCTCGCTCGTCTTCCATTCGACTTTTCCGTAGGTGCCCTCGGTGGTGATGCTGGCCGGTTGCGGCGGATAGACGCCCGGCCCGCCCATTTTGGCGGAGAGTAGTCCGGCGGCACGGAGCGCACCGTCGCGAATGACTTCAGCGTCGAGGCGGAATCGCGCCCCCCTCGCGAGGTAGAGGTTTTTTGGATCCTTTTGAATGTGTTCTGGCGTGATCTTAGACCCTTGCTTGTAGGTGGCACTGGTGACGATGAGACGGTGGAGTTTTTTCATCGACCACCCTTCCCGAACGAGTTCCGTGGCCAACCAGTCGAGCAGTTCGGGGTGCGTCGGGGGATCGCTCTGGTAGCCGAGGTCCTCGAGCGATGTGACGAGGCCTCTTCCGAAAAAGGCCTGCCACTGGCGGTTCACGGTGACGCGGGCCGTGAGCGGGTTTTTCGGCGAAAAGAGCCACTGCGCGAAAGCGAGGCGATTCTGGGGGGCGTCCTTTGGCAGTTGCGGGAGAAAGGCGGGCACTGCGGGGGGCACAGGGTCGCGCGGTTGCAGGTATTCACCCCGATGATGGAGGCGAGTTTCGCGGGGATTCGAGGCGGCGCGCTCCTCCATGACGAGCGTGGCCTGCCCGCGGGGCGGGTTTTTGCGCGCATTTAAAAGCGGGGCGACGGCTTCCTTCATCTCGGGCGCGGTTTCCAAGAAGCGCAGCAGGAGGCCCGGGTTGTCCTGACTTGCGCTGCCGCTTGCCAGCACTTCCTCGAGCTTCGCCGGATGTCCGGTGGCGGCGGGGTGCTCGGAGGTGGTGAATGAAACTCGGAAGTGCCCGAGGGAACAGGCGAAATGCTTTTCAAAAAGCATCTTCAACTCGAGGCCCTCGGCGAGGTCCAAGGGCTGTTCGAATTCAAAAACAGCGCTTTGGTAGACCTCGGTGCCGCCGAGAACCTGCCAGCCCGAGGACATTTCGCCGTCGATGGCTGAGGTTGCGTTGTTCTTCTTTTTCGCCGGTTCCTTGCTCTGCTCGTCGTTGCTGGCAGAGGCTTTCGAGAAGGCGAGGCGTTGGCTGTTTTGGAAGGCTTGTAGTTCGCTTAAAAAGAAGCCCCCGATGGGGCCCTCGTAGTGGGTGAGCCCGGGGCCGTTGTTGGGGAGGCTGGGATGGGACGCGACCTCCAAACGGATGGCACGGACGTTTTTGAGCGGCTTGCGGAAGCGCAGCGTGTAGGTGTCGCTCTTGGTGCTGTCCCCGCTGCCAAGCAGATAGCCGTCGGGCTGGGGAGCGAGGTGTGGCAGGTTGGTCTCTATTTCGGCTGGGGAAAGGGTTTCCCAGTGGGAGGCTTTGGCGGATTCGGCGGCGGTCCATTCTGCAAAGCGGGCGTTGAGGGCGTCCATTCCGCCGGGGAAGAGTCCGGGCAGGCAGGCTTCGAGTTTGGCTATCTTTTCCGCGTGGGCTTTCTGCACCTGATCAAAGTTGGAGGGGGGGATGTAAAAGGTGGGCTCGCTCGCGTTGTTGAGCAGAGCCATGAGGCTGTAGTAGTCCTTGTGCAGGATGGGGTCGTATTTGTGTGTGTGGCACTGCGCGCAGTGGAGTGTGAGCCCCATCCACGTCGTGCCCGTGACACCGACGCGGTCGACCATCGAGTAGAAGCGGTATTCCTGCGGGTCGATGCCGCCCTCCTCGTTGAGCATGGAATTTCTGTGAAAACCGGTGGCGATTTTGTCGGCGGGGGTGGAGTTGGGGAGTAGGTCGCCCGCGAGCTGGCGGATGCTGAACTGGTCGAAGGGCATGTCCTCGTTGAGGGCTTCGACGACCCAGTCGCGGTAGGGCCAGATGGAGCGGGGACGGTCCTTTTCGTAGCCGTTAGTGTCGGCGTAGCGCGCGAGATCCAGCCAGCGCCGGGCCCAGCGCTCTCCGTAGTGCTTCGAGGCGAGAAGCGAGTCGACCAGGGTCTCGTAGGCGTTCGGGGCGTTGTTTGCAAGAAAGGCGTCGGCCTCGGCGTATGTGGGTGGCAGGCCTATGAGGTCCAGATAAACGCGGCGCACCAGCGTAAGTTTTTCCGTTTCAGGCGAGGGGGCGAGGCCCTCTTTTTTGAGCCGGTCGCGCACAAAGTCGTCGATGGGGTGAGGAGTGGCGGAAGGAAGGGCGGGCCGCACCGGCGGGGTGTAGGCCCAGTGTGGCTGATAGTTTGCTCCCTGAGCGATCCATGCCTTGAGGGTGGCTTTCGCCGCCTCGGGAAGGACGGACTTGGTGTTGGGGGGAGGCATGACTTCGTCCTTGTCCCCAGAGTGGATGCGTTTGAGAAGTTCGCTGGCGTCAGGTTTGCCGGGGACGATCGCGGTCTCGCCGGACTTTCCCTTTCCAACGGCGTTTTCGCGGAGATCGAGCCGCAGTTCGCCTTTACGGCCGTGTTCGTCCATGCCGTGGCACTTGAAGCAGTACTGGGCCAGGATGGGGCGGACTTCGCGATTGAAGTCAACTCCCGAGGGGTTCGCGAAGGCGTTCGCAGCAGCGTGGGCGGCGACTGGGGAAAGCAGCGCGAGGCAAAGGGCGGTGAGGGCGAAGATGGGCGTCTTATTCATTTGGCGGTTTCTTCATTTCCATCGCGTGCTTCGCCGCTATGAGACCGTCGCTATTCTCCGAAGTACAATTCGTAGGCGCGTACGTCCTGACCTTGCAGCTTGCTGTTGATGTCCAGATACACTTGGCCGTTTTCCATGCGGAAGGGAACCTCGAAAGTGCCCTGATCAAACTGGGCCTGCACCCGCTGGACAGGTTTGGCCGTCTTGAGGGTCAGCGGGGTGTCCGGGCCTAGGGGATGCCGCACCGTGATGCCATTGGCTCGGGTCTCCACGATGAGATAATGATCCCCAGTGGTCAGAGGCTGGCCATTGAAAGCGGTGAAGATGCCAGCGGACAGCCGTCCCTGGCGATCCGTGACCCAGCAACCGCCCGGGGCAAGCAGGGGACCGTCCGATGCTTGCCAGTCCTGGGTCGAGGATTCGTTCGCCCAGACCGTGTAGTCGCCGAAGCTGCTCCGGGTGATATTGTCAGGTAGCACGGCGAAATCCTGTAGGGGCTCATCTGCGAAGCGGGCGACCACATGGCGCTGGAACGCATCGGCCGTGAAATGCCAGGGATCTCGGAAATGGTTCCCCGTCAGAGCCCAGCTGAGCATCTGGCCCATGGCCAGGCTCCATGCACATCCTGAGAGGCGGACCCGATGTCTTCGGGAATAACAATCCCCGCGTCTCGGCTGAAAAAAACGTGATGGGGGGCAAAAGCAATTTCCTCGCCGCCTCACTTGTGTGAAGATGATTTTCATAAATATTTTCACTTTATTGGATAGATCGAGCGTGTTCCTGTGCTAAAAGCATTGTTTTGCAGAGGTTTTGTGGTGCTTTAAGTTATTCATAAAGATTTTCGGAATATATGGAAGTTTACCGGCAAATCAGTGCGATGGAACCTTTGCTCCCCAAGGGGCAGAGCGTCCGTCTCTCTGCATTGACCTGTGAAATTCTGAAGGCGTCGGGCCGGCTGACGGGCCAGGTGCATTCGCCGTTGGTGCTCCAGCGCGTGGCAGATCTCGTCCGCGAGATGAACTGCTATTATTCCAACCTGATAGAAGGTCACAAAACCATCCCCCGCGACATCGAGCGGGCGATGAAGCGCGATTTTTCACACGATCAAACCCAGCGCGACAACCAGCAGCTCAGCCTGGCTCATATCGCGGTGGAAAAGCTGATGGAAGAACGGCTTGCCGGCGAGCCGGTGGATGTTTATTCCCCCGACTTTCTGTGCTGGCTTCATCGTGAATTTTATACCCGCCTCCCTGAACCGCTGCACTGGGCTGTCACCAAGCGCGGCAAGCGTTACCAAATCCAGCCCGGCGGACTGCGCGATTTCATGGTGGATGTCGGCAAACACACGCCACCCGATTTTGCCGCCTTGCCCAAGTTCCTTAGCCGGTTCCACTCCTTCTACGGCGACAAACATATTTTGGAAACCGACCGCCTGGTGGCCATCGCGGCAGCTCACCATCGGCTCGCTTGGATTCATCCGTTTGGCGACGGCAACGGCCGCGTCATCCGACTCCAATCCCATGCGCAGATGATCTGCCACGGTATTGCCGGTCTCGGCCTGTGGACGCTTTCACGCGGACTGGCTCGCCATCGCCAACGTTATTACGCCAGCCTCGACGCGGCCGACCAAGGTCGTCGCGGCGATCTCGATGGTCGGGGCAATCTCTCCGACGCGACTCTGGCCGACTTCTGCGTGTTCTTCCTTGAGACCGTGTTGGACCAGATTCAGTTCATGAGCGGTCTACTCGGCCTGCCCGCGCTGCGCACGCGGGTGGAACGCTACTTCCAGTTTCAGGCCCTGCATCTGGAGCGCTACCGAGAAGAAATCATGCGCGTGGCCCGCACGCTGGTGGATGAAGGCGAAATCCCGCGCGCCCGCGTGCAGGAAATCACCGGCAAAGCCACCACCGTCTCCGTCGAAATCATCAAGCTGGGACTGAAACACGGCTACTTTGAAACGCCCAGCCCCAAAGGCCCGCTGCGCGTCGCCTTCCCGGCGAAAATTCACGAGTTCTATTTCCCGCAACTCTTCCTTGATTTGCCGGTCGAACCCGCTGGGAGGGTTGCATGAAGGCGAGATACGCAGGAGACACGTTTTCTCCTCCTCAATTCGTGGGCTTGCCGCTAACGCCGCCCCAATCGGCAGGCGGCTTCCCGGCGCATTGCCGTTTACGAAGCAGTCACGCCGGATCAAGGACGCTCAATAAGTGGATCACCATCGCGGCGCAAAATCCTGAAATCTTTTACATTCAGAGTGTTCAAGCACTTAACGCCCCCTTTGCGCGCGGCCACGAGATGCATATAATCGTAAATCGCCCCACCACGCACTCCCAGTTCCCGTGCGTTGAGTTGGGCCGCAATCACATCTTCCACGCTCACCTCTACAAACCGCACGCATGGCAGAACGCTTTCTCTGATCATTTCTGCTGCAATCGCAGCGTCAACCCTAACTCCCAGTCTGCCGCCCGTCAAAGTGGCGAAGGTTTCACTTAGCGCGTGAGGCGTTGTCCAGTGGCCTCCTGCTGCTAATATCGCGTCACAGGCTGCAAAATCCGCATCGTCCGGCAATAGAGATGAGACGAGTACAGAACTATCCAAATACCGACTCATCTCCTTAACCCGCGGCTGGACAGCTCATCCTTTTCCGCACACACCGCCATTGCCGAATCCATTTTTACCGACATTGGCGCAACAACCAACCGACCGCTGGCTGACCTTATTGTCTTCGTTGCGCTGGGAATGTCTTTGACCAATTCAATGCGGTCAGCGGAGAACTCTGCCTGTATCTTCAAACCCGCTTTTACACCAAAGACCAACCGCACGTCCTCTGGCAGGTCTATCTTACCATCCTCATTGATAATGAGCGTTGCGGTCATACTTTATGAGTACCATCTGAGGAATGTCACCGCAAGTTATACCACAACGTCCCGCCACCGCTCTCTCACCCAAGGGACAGACACTTTAATCGCTCACTCTCTCCAGATCCGCGGAGGGACAACTCTGCATCTGTCTCCCTCAGCACATCTGTTTTTTTGACAGGCCAATCCCGAGAACTACGAACGAAGGAGTTGATCGTAGGTCGAGTGATGACCAATCCAAAACCAGACCAGACCTTCCGAGCGCTCATGCGCTAGAGCGCGGTATTGCCGAGAGAACCGCAGGTGACAGACACTTTCACCTACTTCCCTTTCACCTACTTCACAAACTGGCTGAGGATTCCCGTGGAGCCGTGCAGGGTGAGCGACCATTGCTTCATACACACCACCCTAATTACTAAAACACTATAATAAATTGCAAACATCCCTACCACACAACCTTCGGCACCGCGTCATCCGAGTCCTTGGATATGCACGCGCACTCTCTCTCAAGTCTGACCTTCCTTTTCCATGCCTGAGGACCCAATTCACCAACCAAACGACAAGCTCCTCAAGGCCACGTTCTCCGTCCCGGAGAACGCCCGTGCCTTCTTCGAAAACCATCTCCCCAAAGAACTCACCGCCGCCCTCGACTGGACTTCCCTCGCGCTCGAACCCTGCTCCTTCATCGACCCACAACTCACCAGTTCCGAGAGCGATCTGCTCTTCCACATCACGCTCCAACAAAGCGACGCCTTCCTCTACCTGCTCTTCGAACACCAAAGCTCCGAGGACCCACGCATGGCCCTTCGCCTGCTCTCTTACATCCTGCGCATCTGGGAGCGCTTCGCTCAAAACCATCCCCCGCCCGCAAAACTTCCCTCGATTCTTCCGATCGTCCTGGCACAAGGCAAACGCCCTTGGAAAACGTCCACACGCTTGGAGGACCTCATCGATTTACCGCCGAGCGTCGCGCAAATTCTGCGCCCATGGCAGCCCACGCTCGCCTACCATCTGCTCGAGCTCGTGCGCATTCCCTACGACGCCTTTGCTGGCACGCCGGAAGGCATCCTCACCCTGCGCGCCCTCAAAGCCGAGCCCATGAATGAACTCCTCGAAGATGTCATTTGGGACGAGTCTCTTTTATTCTCAATTTCGGAGAGTGCTTTGGAGCGGATTCTGCGCTACATTCTCAATGCAGACGTCAGCATCCCTCAGCTCAAGGAACGATTGGGCAAGATTCAAGCCAAACCCCTGCAATCCAAAACCATGACACTCGCCGATCGACTCAGAGAAGAAGGCAAACTCGAAGGCAAACTCGAAGGCAAACAAGAGGGACTATCCGAGGGACAATTACGCGCTTTCAGAACTGCTGTGTTGCGCGCCTTGGAGATCCGACACGGCGCTTGTCCGGACGGAATCCGCGAGGCCCTCGAGTCCATCGACGATCCAACTCGCCTTGAGAGACTCATTGAAAGTGCTTTTCGTTCTGAATCACTCGAAGCCTTCGCGCAAAACCTTTAAAATTGCGGAAAAAGGCGAAACGTTGAACGAGTTGCTCAACTCCGAAGAAATTATGGGAAAAAGTGGTATGGGAAAAAGTGTCTGTCCCCCGCAGCGCCAGAAACATCACTCCATTGCAGCGGGATAGATTTAGATCAGGAGGTGCACGGCTTCAGCAAAACTTGATGATCAGGCTGTGGCGTACGCTTAGGCGCGCGTTTTCGTACAGGTAGAACCAAACTGCAATCTCTTCCTCGAACGGGTGGCTAGGTTCCTGATCAAAGATCTGGTTCAGGCGCTCGGCCTCCGACTTGGGGAGGATGGTCCCCTTCATAGCAATCCCTAAGGCGGGCGCAACCCTCCTCAACTCGTCCAAAAGACGCTGGCTAGAACCTAAAAACCTGCCAGGAAGATCATCATCCTCGAGAACTTCCTGAAAATCCACAGGCACATAGAAGCCTTCGGCATCACTGTGCCATAAAAGGTGATGCTTCTGAGATGCGACTTGGAGGAGTACTGGGTCTCCGGCTGGGTTGCTTGAGTTCTCTAGCAATGGAGTGGGGACGATGCCCGCGACAGCATGGGCGAATATCCTCCGCAGACTATGAATAGCAGAATAACGAAAATCACCGAGACGGCACTGATTCTGAATGTTCGGCCATTCTTCAGGTTCAGAGTGTTCCGGCAATCCTGCCTGAAGCAGAACCCGATTGATAATCGCAAAATCCCCCCGAACTTCATTCTCCCAGTCGGGATCATCGAAGCTTTCGGATAATATGCCGATACGAACTGAGAGTGACATGGTTATTGATGATAAGTTGATGAAGCCGCCAGCACGCTCTACCAGCCTAAGTATTCGAGCCAGTCTGGCTTTAATCAAGATTACCAGAACTCCTCCAGCGCAGCCTAAAGAAAGAGAGCGAATTGAACCCTCCTCTTCAGACTCCCCAACGATCGTTATACTGCTGCCTTAGAGCCTATACCGTTTGGTGGGCACCTCAGATGTCCGATGCTGGGGAAAATTAGCAAGGCTGCGCAGTCAGGTTCCATTCATAGGTTTGTAAATATTTTCATCGGAATGCAAAGGGTTGCCTGTTGTAGAATGGGAGTGACCGGGAGTTAACTGACCGAAATACGAGATGAAACCGCTCTACTCAAACAGTCGCGTCATGCGTCGCTGTGCCCAATTGGGGATTCCGTACGAAACAGCAGTTGACACACAATACTTCCGCTCGCAGGCAATATCCGCTCCGCAGTTTCGGATCCAGTATCGAGACGGACTTGATAACTCAACAGGATGGGGCGCGGAAAAGAAACCCATGAGGGACTCTAAGACCACTCCCCATTCGTTACAGGAAATGCGTGTTTTTTTAGATCAGCCTTGCGCCACTCACCAAGAGGGCGGACTTCATCCTTGAGTGATTGGTTTTTTGTCCAGTTTGGCTGGTGTCAATCCGGTCACATTTCTTTATCTCATTTCGTAGCCAGCCGGTGCGGTATTTGGGCCGGTACGTCCTAAAACAGGTGCCCGTCAAGCGGCCAAAACTAGGTATTTTTCTGTTGAATTAGCTAAATCGGAAAGCCAGCATTCTCCGATGTGATTCGCCCATGAATGCGAAAACCCATGTCGACTGTAGCCTTAATCAGAGTTTAGTCACATTCTTGCAGGTCTCCCTTCCGTAGCACCTTTAGCACCCCAAAAATCATGAAAACATACACGGATATTAACGGAGATTCGGGGATTTCTGCGTACGATTACGGCGAGGATTGGATTCGCATCCAATTCAAGTACGGCGGCACTTATGAGTATCGTTCATCCGGCATAGGACTGCCTCACCTTGCCACCCTCAAGCGCCTTGCAGATTCGGGTGATGGACTGAACACCTACATCAACAAAAATCCGGACGTGAAGAAGGGTTACTCCTCCAAATCTTGATGAGGTTCGAAAACCGACCTAAATCTGCATACCGACCAACCACACCATCTCCGAACATCTTAAAGACGAATAGTCATGCATGAAATCATCTGTCCACATTGCACCAAGGCATTCAAAATCGACGAGGCTGGTTACGCGGACATTCTCAAACAGGTTCGCGACCATGATTTTGAACAGCAGTTGCACGAACGACTTGAGTTGGCTGAGCAGGTTAATCAAAACGCCGTTGAACTTGCAAAAACCAAAGCTGTTAGCGAATTAGAGAAGGTAACTGCAGCCAAGGATGCCGAGATACAAAGACTGAATGCTGAAATCAAAGCGGGTGAGGCAGCAACGGAGTTCGCCGTAGCCAAGGCGATAAGCGACTTGGAAAAGGAGCGTGACGCGCTCACCAACGAACTCAAGCAAGCAAGCCATGACAAAGAGGCGGTATCCCAGCTTAATGAAGCGAAACAGAGACTCGCAATCACCGAGGCGGTCGATGTGGTGAAGACGGAACGAGACGAACTGAAGAGCGAATTGGAGCGAGCACGACTTGAGAAGCAACTTGCCGAAAAATCGCTCAAAGAAAAGTATGAGACGCAAATCAAGGATCGTGATGACGCGATCGAGCGCCTCCGGGATATGAAGGCTCGTCTATCAACCAAGATGGTTGGTGAAACCCTTGAGCAGCACTGCGAAACTGAGTTTAACCGCATTCGAGCGACAGCATTTCCGAGGGCGTATTTCGAGAAGGACAATGATTCGCGAGCAGGCAGCAAGGGAGATTACATCTTTCGCGATTCGGACGAGGCCGGTACGGAGATCGTCTCAATAATGTTCGAGATGAAGAACGAGAACGACGAAACGGCCACAAAGAAGAAGAACGAAGATTTTCTCAAAGAACTCGACAAGGATAGGCATGAAAAGAACTGCGAATATGCAGTTCTCGTTTCACTTCTTGAGCCAGATAGCGAGCTTTACAACTCCGGCATCGTCGATGTTTCCCACCGACATCGAAAGATGTATGTCGTGCGCCCGCAATTTTTCATCCCGATTATTACGCTCCTGCGTAACGCCGCGCAGAACTCGCTGCAGTATAAAACCGAACTTGCCTCAGTGAGAGCCCAAAACATTGATATCACGGACTTTGAAGATAAGCTTGTGGAATTCAAGGATGGCTTCGCACGGAACTACGAGCTGGCATCCAAAAAATTTAAGACCGCGATAGAGGAGATCGATAAAACCATCGACCATCTTCAGAAGACTAAGGATGCATTGCTTGGTTCTGAAAATAATCTTCGTCTTGCCAACAACAAAGCCGACGACCTAACCGTTAAAAAGCTGACCAAGGGCAATCCCACAATGGCCGCAAAGTTCGCAGATCTTAAGAACGGGGCGGTTCCCATTTTAGATGAGGCGGATGACTAGTTACTCCCGTTAGTAACTCTTTCCTTACCTCTCCGCGCTCCGCCTCCGCTCGTCCCTCGCACCGGCTGCTCGATCCGCTCGCCCACGGCTACGCCCTGTCTCGTCTCGATTGAACCCCGGGCGACGCGGAAGCCAATGCGGTTGCTGCGGTAGTCAGGAGAGTTGATGCTCCGGCGCGCCGAACGACAATCAGCTGTGCCGTCGAACCACGAGCCGCCGCGAAACACGCGGGTGACACCCGTCTCGGACCCTCTCGGATCATCGACTCCCAACCCGTAAGGACCGGCCCAGTCCCAACACCACTCGTACACATTTCCTGCCATGTCATAAAGCCCATAGCCGTTGGCGGCGTACTTCCCCACCTCTACAGTCCCTGTACCATCAAAGTTGGCATCCCCTTTTATCAGTTCATCTCCATTCGGGAACGGTTTGCCCGCCAACCCTCCACGAGCTGCCCTTTCCCATTCAGCCTCTGTCGGCAACCGATACCCGTTCGCGTTCCAGTCACACGCGATATTTTCCACTTTTTCCCCACGATAAATCTTCCCGCGAACCTGGTAACAGGGTTTTAAGCCCTCTAGTTCACTCTTTGCGTTACACCATTTCACAACGTCGTACCAGCTCACACCTGTGACAGGGTGTTTATCAGAGGTCCCATCTCTGTCACCGTTGAAGTCGTAACCTTTCGCGTTGGCCCAAGCCGACACGCTCTTCCACTCCCCGTAGGTCACCTCCGTTTGCCCCAAAAAAAACGCAGTCACATTCACAGAATGCACCCGAGCGTTCTTATGTTCACTGGATCCCATCTCAAAGGCGCCCCCTGGAATCGACACCAAGAGCCGTCCGTCCTTGTCATTAACCCCCTCAGTAACAGCCTTGGACTGCCTTTCTTTCACCTCGGCTGCTGCAAGGCGCTCCTTCTCCGCACGCTCAACTGCGGCAAGTCGCTCCCTCTCCGCACGCTCAGCCGCTGCAAGGCGCTCCTTCTCCGCACGCTCAGCCGCTGCAATACGCTCCTTCTCGGCCCTGATGCGATCCTGTTCTCTTTTTTCCTCAGCTGCAATACGCTCCTTCTCGGCCTTGATGCGATCCTGTTCTTTTTTTTCCTCATCGTAAACCTTCTGCGTGTTGCCAGTATTGGCGACAGGTCCGGAGGTTGCCTTCGCTGGGCCTTTGAACGCTCCAAATATGCCGCCACGCTCTCCTTCAAATGCAAGCGATCTGAGCCGCACCTCAGCTTCAGACAAATCGCAATTATTGCTGGAAAGAAAAAGCTGCGACTTTTTCTGAGGCAACTCGACTACCCAGTAGTACTGCTCGGAATTCTGGATATCCGTTTGGCCAATCTTACCAAGCGTTCTCTGCCCATACGCAATCGCCCAACCAGGTCCGTTGTCAACGCTTACCTTAAACCGTCCATCGGCATCACTTTCCACATCCGACTCTTTCTCGGCCATGAGACCAATTAAAATTTTTGTGGCGAACTCCGAGCCCAACATCGCCATTGACGCAATCTCTCCGAAGTCCAGCCCCCGTTTTTGTTTGTCGACCTTTTCGATCAACTTCATCCCTCGTTCAGCCGCTGTGGAAAATGGTTCGAATTTCTTCACCATCGCCTGACGCTCTTCATTCGCTGCGGCTTTGACTTTCTTGGCACCGGACTCGGTGAGTTCCTTGACCGCCTTATCCTCTAGTTCTTGAAGTTTCTTGTTCTCTTCGACCAACTTCTTTTTTAAGGCCGCAGCATCCGCGAGTTCGACTGCTTGCTTTGCCAGCGCCTTCATCTCGGATTCTCCAATCACCCAGATCGGTACTAAGCCAAGCTTCACGTTTTCACCGCCCTTTGTAACGATGAAAACCTGCCCTTCGATGTCGCGTTTCGCCTGTGCAATCGACGGCCCGGTGAATAGGGCAATCAGTGTGATGAAAACCGAAGCGGCTAATTTTGGGAACAGGGGTGTTTTCATGGTGCGGGTTAAATACTCGAAAGCATCTCTCTAGAGAGCAGGCAGACGGCTGGCTTGTCTGGCGGGTACAGCTTTGTTCTGAGTGCCTCGCTCTGCATGGCGTATGCGAGAGTTTGGTGATCAGGCAACACCACCATGGCGAGGTTTCCAGGAGCGCAGGGGAGGCTCTCCACCTTGAGTTTCTTCTGAGCAACCGCCCCTATGACACGCCATTCCCTGTCTTCCAAATTTGTGAAGAGGCCACCAAAATCCACTCGAAGGTGACGATCTTCGGGAGGTCCTGACTTTTTTCGCGCTGCCTTGTCCAGAGAGTTTGGGATGCCTTCATCCGAGGACGCCGTATTTTTATTGGAACTGTCCGGGTTTGATGAACTTTGACCGCGCGCGCCGTTGTATGTTTTAAGCCAGCTCGAAATCAGCTCACATTCCGGCTTTAATTTTTCGTCCTTCTTTGCGTTCTGTAAAAGGGACACCAGCGCTTTACGAAAAGGGTCCCTCTTCTCATTGGGAACATACACCACAGGACGCCCACCGGCACGCATCACAAATTTACGAGTGAAACCCAAGGCCATCCCACCATACCGGCCTGAGTGCTCTTGCGCTGCGCTCACGTTCCACTCGCAAAAACACAGCATTCCGTGTGTTGCCTCAATTTCACCCTCGACCAACCATTCTGAATGTTCGCGTTTGGGGATTCCAAATTTCAATCCAGTTTCCAAAAGCAGGAAAAGATGGTCTAAAAACTTTCGACGATCTGCCGTACTCTTGGGACCTCCAGAAATCCCCTTCGGCTCCGTCCAATGAAAGAGCAGTTGACGGTGAATTTGGGCAAATTTATTACGCGGCATCTGAGAGGCGAAAAACGTAGCAGGAGAAATTGCATTCTTTTACTTCCACCAGTAATTCGACTCAAACATATTTCCCCACTCCTTTATCCCGTTCCATGCAAGAGCAACCTTCCCCAGTAACGTACCGTTTGGAAGCGACGATTACCCGCCCCGATGTGGTGGATTGGCTGCGCTGCCTGATCCCAGACAATTCGCCGGAAGCTTAGGGCTTGCGAGGGCGATTACCGTGTATGTTCACCTGTTGAGGCTACCATGTTGAATGAACGCCCGATTCCTTACCCGTTGCTCTGCAAACCCATCATCGGCTTGGCCTCAGAGCCCCGCCCTGCGTCTGCTCGCCACGCTGGGGATAACAAACACTACGGCATCGAAGTCTTTCGTCACCGGTTCGTCCCTCACCTGCGACTCGAGCCTTCATTCCTCCGCTTCCTAACTTGTTAGTTGGATGGAACAAGGGCGGGGCGGAAACCAGTGCTGAAGTCCCGGAAGCCCGGGTAGTTCCCGTACCGGAAGGCCGCTCGACAGCAGGCGGCGCCGTCGTTCCAAGCGCCGCCGCGCAACACGCGGATGACGCCCGATGAAGGCCCCGAGGGATCTGATCCGCTCTGCAATTTGCCGTCATACCAATCCGCGCACCATTCCAACACGTTGCCATGCATGTCGTGAAGCCCCCAAGCATTGGCTTTCTTCGTGCCTACGTTGTGGGGCTTGCCTGCACTGTTTCCATCATACCAAGCCACTTCCTTGACGGTCCCTTCCGAGTAGAGTCCAGTCTCGCCAGCTCGGCACGCATATTCCCACTGCGCCTCCGTAGGCAGGGCGAACTTCCAACCGCTTGGCATGACGCCGCCATTATTCGCCTTCTTGATGAACTCTTGAGCGTCATCCCAACTCACATTCTCAACCGGAAGATTAACGCCTTTCGACACACTTGGATCGTTCCCCATCACTGCCTGCCACTGAGCCTGCGTGACCTCTGTCTTCCCCATCCAGAAGCCTTTACTCAGGGTCACGTTTACCTGATTTCCGTCGACTGGACTGCCCATGATGAAAGCCCCGCTAGGGCAAAACACAAAGGGCATGAGCATTTCCCCAGCCAACCACACGCCCGCGGTGGCGCCAACCCGCCCAGCACCCAACTCCGCTGTGAGTTTGGCATTGAGCTCAGCCACAGCCACTCGTTCCTCCTCTCGGCGCTTTGCTTCCGATATCTTATCTAAACCAACGGGTACACCGATCAAAACCGTCAACACGACTAGAGCAATTAAAGCGTTTATCCTTTTTCTCCTAGTTTCTTTCTCCGCTTTTAACTCTCCCACTAACATCGAATGCCGCCGACTCAGCGCCTCGCCGATGAGGACGCTCCCAGCGTACGCCTGACTGTGCTTTTCAGCCAGAGCAGCAGCGTCCTTCTTCTTTGATGGCAGCAACGCCTTCACCTCTGCCAGCAGGCGGTTTCTTTCCCCCTCTAACGTCCGCTTGACTTGTGTGGCGTCAAAGTCCGCCCAGTCCCGGCTTGATATCTTCTTCTCCGTGCGCTCGCCCTCTGCAAACTGTCCCGCGTTTATTTCCCCAACTGCCTTTTCAAACAACGCCTTGTCCGAGTGCCACGCAACCTCTGCGGCCTTGAGGATTTTCTCGCACTGGTCTAAATCCTTAAAAATTACCGCGAGTTTTGCATTGAAAGCCTCCAAAGGCGGATGAGGTTCGACCTCCATTATAAACTGCATCTCATCTGATCCCATGCCTTCGTCGGACAAGGCTTTTAGCGCCTCGTCAGCTTTAGCCCAAAACTGAATTATGACCGCATCGAGTTCTGCAGAGTTTTTCCGTTCATCATCCACTCTGCGTAATTGAGCTCGAATCTTATCTAACGCGTTGCTTTCCTCCGTTCCGGATCGCAGTTTCTTCAAAAAAGAGGAAACTCGCTCTCCAAGCTTTGAGATTTCGCCGCCTTGTGAGCCTGCCCACAGTGCCAACTCACACAACTTTTGCAGTGCCTCCTTCATTGGGCCGGATCCGAGTTCACTCGTGTTTGCGGCAGCTAAATCCAAAAAAGATTGCTGCAACGTCCCCATGAACCGGATGTCTGCAAGATCCTCCAACTCAGACTCCACGTCGGACAGGTTGTGCAATCGCTTCTGGACCAAGACACCAAGAAACGCCCCCAATCGGATTCCGGCAATGACTTGATTAAAACGGCCAGCCGCCAGATCACGTCCAAAGGATTGAAGCAACCGTTCCATGGCAGCCATGGCTGTGCGGATGGCTTTCTGACGTTCCGCTTTGGACTGGGCAGCCTCCCGATGCGCCCGGTCCTCCATCAGGCGGATTTGTTCAATCTGAAGCTTCTGCTGCTCCAGCGCGATCTGCTCCTTTTGCGATTCCAGCAGCTTACGGGAATTTTTGGCAGCCTCGTTTGCTGCGGATAATTGAGCGGCCGTGGCAAGGTCGCGCATGCCTTGGCGGAAATAATCATTTTGATCAGACATAAGGTGGCGTGCGTCGGGCATATCATGCACGACGTGCTTTGGGCGAACAGATTCCGTTTGACGGGTTGCAAAATCATAGAGTAACCGAGGGAACGGTTTATCGGCTCAGATCCACACGCTTCCATCAAGCCATGCGCAGCACTTCATTCGTCATACTTAGTATCTTCACGCTGCTTTTTACTCACTTGGCGATCGCAGACACAGGGAAGGTTTATTCTGGCAACTCAGGATACGAAATTGCAGGGAGAGTGGAGGATGGCAAGGTGTACTATGGTGGCTCTGGCTACACCGTAGCGGCGCGGATCGACGGAAATCATATTTACGCGGGGGCGTCCGGCTACACGGTTCTGGCGCGGTTTGAGGGCGGCAAGATCTACGCGGGTGCCTCGGGGTACACAGTGATCGGACGGGTGGAAGGCCTGACCGTTTACCGAGGTTCGTCTGGGTACACAGTGGCGTGCAGAGGAGAAGGCACTGGAGGAATGTCGCTGGCAGCAGCTGCAGCTGCGCTGTGTTTGTAGGCGGGACTTCATTTCTACGCCTCCACGCGACCTCACAGTGCATCTCCACTACCTAAAAAAGAGGCCGGAAGGGACAGACACTTTTGCCCCGTCTTCACTTTTGCCCACTTGTTCCCCTGCGACGATACAGCGCGCGCGAGCTGCGAAAACGGAGAGGACAGCAAAATAGGCGTCAGAACGTGCGTTGTGACGTCATTGGGTGTTCATTCCCCAGCCAAGCGCAGGCACTCGGTACGGAGCCGGGTGCTGATGAAGAGTCCGTTCGCCATAATGCGGTCAAGTGGCACCCTGACGTCGGTGATCAGCGAGAGCTTTTTAGCTCGGAGTAGCAGGGCACAGGTGCCAGCCACTTCGAAGCCGAAGACATCCATGGCGACACGACGTCCCCGCCGTTCGTCCCCGAGCACGCCAGAAATGCCTTGCTCCTTGGCAATCTGTAAAACTGAAGCTTCTCCAGGATCGAGAATCGCGGCCAACATCGGATCAAGCGGCGGCGCTGGCAGGATTTCGAAGCTGGACAAGACATTCTCGATTTCCGCCGAGTCACCCGCGTCTTTGGCTCGAAGCTCTGCCGCGACCGCAGTGGTTGTGAGCACTTTTGGAAACAACCTCGCGAAAAGATGCCCCAAACCCGCCTTGCACAGCGAGATTACCGGGCTGGTGTTGCAGACAACAGCTCGCTGGAAAAACTCAGACATGAGCGAACTCTAGCTCCATTTCTTCCTCATCCATGTCAATGACAGCCACGCCGTTCCGGCTAGCCTCATTCAGGAATGCTACGCGGCCCATGCCCGCCATCTGGGCAGCCTGCCCGGAGGTGATCTCCCCCAGCTCGAAGTATTTCAAGGCCAGAAGGAACTTGCTGCGCTGTTCCAACTCCGTTCGGCTCTTTCCCTGCAAGGTCAGACAGGTCGGAAGGTCGATGGCGAGTGTGGCTGTCATGCCTCCAGCATAGCCCACGGCCACCCGATCGGCAAGAAGCCGTCTTTCACTCGTTGATCTCTACAATTTCCATGCTACACCAACAGCACCACCAACAGCACCAGCAGCCACGTTCTTTCACGTTCTTTCATTTTCTCAGCGAGGCTAAGACACGCAGGGGACAGACACTTTCTCCCCCCTGCAATCCAAAACCATGACACTCGCCGATCGACTCAGAGAAGAAGGCAAACTCGAAGGCAAACAAGAGGGACTATCCGAGGGACAATTACGCGCTTTCAGAACTGCGGTGTTGCGCGCCGTGGAGATCCGACACGGCGCTTGTCCGGACGGAATCCGCGAGGCCCTCGAGTCCATCGACGATCCAGCTCGCCTTGAGAGACTCATTGAAAGTGCTTTTCGTTCTGAATCACTCGAAGCCTTCGCGCAAAACCTTTAAAATTGCGGAAAAAGGTGAGAACCGCAAGGGACAGACACTTTCACCTGAAAAATGCCGGCCGGCGAGGGAGGGCGCGTGCAACCTGATGAAGTTTAATAACTCATCTTCGCAAGGCTGCTGATCGAAAGCGTTTTTTGGTTTAGCAAATTCGCAAGCTCGCGCCCTTCCGCGGAAAGTTCAAATAAGCCGCTCTCGCTGAACATCGCGATAATTTCGTGACTGCGAACATCACCCCCGTTCAGCCGCGACGCGCCGGAGTGGAAAAACTCCGCATAGGCCGGTAACGCGCTAAACTCGGGAATCGCAGCGAGGCATTGCCACAGAGAAACGAGCTTTTCTTCATGGTCCAAGCGCGAGGGATCGTCAGATTCATCGACGCAGTTTTTGAAAACACGCAGAAGCCAGTCCGCAAGTTGCATCCGGTCTTGGACTTGCTGGAATCCGGTGAGCAGCCGTTTTTTGGATCCAAATGAATAATCCCGGCCGTCGTCTCCTTCCAAAACCTCCGTCTGGAGCACCTTCACGGCGTCCCGCTTGAATTTCTCAAAAGAGGACGGGGAGAGTTTAGGCAACAGCGCGAAGAGCAACTCTTCCACGGTAAAAACCACGCCGGAATAAGAATAAACATCGAGTCCCATAAAGGTTGGATTTTATCGCAAGGCCGATGCCGTCGATTGTCAAAAAGTCTAAATCTCAGGAGCCGCTCCGCCGGTTAATTCAGTGATTTCGACCTTTAACTGGGCGGCTTCTTTTTCCAGCGATTCAACCTCGGCTTCGATCGCCGTGGCCTGATCCCTGGCCGCTTCTTGGATAAAGCCGGGGCGCTTTTTATTCAACTGATGCAATTCGTAGGCAGGATCCTCCGGCAACGTTTCAAGTGCTTGAAGGGTCGCCAGGATCAGCGTTTCCAGTGTGAGACGCAGGGGACAGACACTCCGGTAAAACCCCTGTAAAAAAGGATGTTCTATTTCCAACCTCCGCGTCTCCGCGCCGTGTGATAAACTCTTTTTTAGTCGATGCTGAAAAATACCTTAACATTCTCCAGTGCGACCAAAAGTGTCTGTCCCCTGCGTGTCTCTGCTACGCCCCCGATGACGGCTCAAGGCGTCAACGTCGCGCGCAAGTCCGACAAGAAAGCCACCGGTTCGCAGGTGATGAACTCAGGATAAAACACGCCCACATCCTTCAAATGCTCGTCATACGTCACCAGATGCGAGGCGGCTCCGTTGAGCGCCAGCAGAAGGAAGGCCACGTCATCCGCATCTATCGGGTAATGTTGGAAGTGGTAGAACCGGATCGGTACTTCCTCGCCGTATTGCAGCAGATCAGCCACGAATCGCTCCACCTTCAGACAATCAATGCCTTTCTTCAGAAGCTTCTCGGCGTATTCCGTCACTACATCATCGCTAACCAGCCAAATGAACTCGCCAGAAGTCCATCGCGTGATGACCTCCACATTCGGACTTTGGGGATGCACCGACCGACCGGCAGCCAGCACTACATTTGTATCCAGAACAGCGCGGAGCACGGGTTGAACTTACAGAGTTTCGGTGATCGCAGCGAAGTTCTGCTCAAAGGCTCGCATTGCCTCAGCGCGATCCGTTCCCTCAGTCTTCCGCTTCTCCACGAGTGCCCGAGCCCGTTGTACCACGGCCAGAGCCTCAGGGCTGTAGCGTTGCTGACGACGCTCATTCATTGCCACCTCCATCCGAATGAAACGCAGCAACCGCTCAGGCAAACCAGGCACTGCCCGTGCCTTCGCCGATAGTTCGGCAGGCAGCTCGAGGAGATCGGTCAATGTCGCGTCCAACGTGCTCATGGTAGGATATTAACCGGGCCCTAAGATTGCGACAAGGCGAAACAAAGAGCCAAAAGCTATAAGCGCTCCGAATCAGCATGCCCTCGTGCTTTTAGGCGCTAAAGAAGGTGTGAGACGCAGGGGACAGACACGCCGCCGCCGCCTCTCCGCCGCTTGCAAGCAACGCCAGAATTTACCCACGTTCGGAATGCGGCCATGACGCATTTCCGGCGTTGGGTGTAGTGACTTGTTCGGCAAGGCGAGCAAAGATGGTTCACCAAAGACTTCAGATCCTAAACTTCGAGAGATAACGCAAACCCCAGAGCGCTTCTGATCTGTGATAAATAAGCTTCTGATATATTGCCAAGTTTTCGGTGTAATTCGTGATGCGAAATGGCCTGTAACCCTTGCACATTTACAAAGCTCTCAGATTTCAGGAAATTTGGATTACCAATAGCGATCTCGTACTTACTGCCTCTTGAAGATGTTGTAATTGGTGCACAAATAGCGAGGGCCCTAGGTGGATCTGAATCTTCCCTTGAAAGAACAATCATTGGGCGGACCTTTCCGGCGATTCCCAAATCAACGAGATAAACTTCACCGGGCTTCGTCGTCATAAAAGGACTCTAAAACGGCGTTGCGCATGGAAGAGGGGAGCAAAATGTCTGAGTTGTCTTCTTTGATTTTGAGCTCGAAAGGTAACCCTCTCTGAATTCTGACTTGGTGCAGGAAGATGCGAATTGCATCGGCAGTGGTGAGACCCAACTGACCGAGGATCGCTTCCGAATCCGTTTTAAGGCGGGAGTCGACCCTAGCGCGAACGAAGGTTTCTTTTAGAGCCATGTCCGAATGTGGTCCAAATGTGCCCAAAGCGCAATGTTGATCTTCTGAATGTGCAAATTTAAATTAGCATTGGAGAGACGCAGGGGACAGACACTCCGGTAAAACCCCTGAAAAAAAAGGATGTTCCATTTCCAAACTCCGCCTGTCCGCAATGATTGTCCGAGTTTTTCAAGCGTCAACGCACGCTGGAGCTCTGCGGTCCCGGGAGAGAAGGACCAGTTTTCTTCTAGAGTTGGCACTAAAAGCGATGACAACACCGTCCTCGGACTCCAGCTGGGATGATGGCAAAAATCCGGCACAGATTTTCGGCGGTGAAATCAGAACTGCCAGCATGAGGATTTAGCAGTATTAAAGCTCCAGCGTCCGAACTGGAGAAATCGTGCCGGAGGGTGAAAGGCAATATTAATTCCTCCGGTCTGGTCGGCACGCCATGGTTAGCGAAGTTTTCGCCAAGGGAGAATAATCCTGCACAGCCGGAAAGAGGCCGAGGCAGGAGCTAGAGATTTTTCGATTGCCTACACGCTCATCTCGGCTGAGTTGCGGTAAAAACCCGCTCTATACCCTTTCTGAATCGGCTGAAGAACCTAAGTTTTATATCGGGGCTCGGTTTTCAACCATTAATCCACCTAATGTTTGATTCAGCCAAAACGAAAGCCGCACTGAGAGCGCCAGTTTATAAAAAGGCGCGTCCGGTCCTGCCTTTCGTCCTGAAGCGCGGATCCCTGCCGTTTTTCCCCTGCGCCCTGATGAGGGGCTGTACCCAGCGCAACCAGTCCGCCAATGACTTTTTTGGCGGACCTAAAATCTGCGCGGGTTGAGTTCAGTCTTTTGATAAAGACCGTCCCTTAATTCCCATGTCCAGAGGAACCACTCCGTTTTTTGCGGTCTACCTGACTAGCCTTTGCTTGGCGACACCCGGCCTTGCCCAGCAGGTTTGCCTTCCTGCGCCTAGGCTGCTCACCGTCACGCCGATGGGTGGACAGCTCGGTACAACGGTGGATGTCACCGTCACGCACCAGAACGGCGACGGCATTCGGGAGCTTTTATTTTCGACGCCGAAGATTTCCGCAAAGCCGATGCAGAGTGCGGATGGAAAAGCGGTTCCGAACAAGTTTCAAGTGACCATAGCGCCGGATGCGCCGGTCGGCGTGCATGACGCCCGGCTTCTGACAGGCCTTGGAGTCACGGCCGCGCGCACTTTTTCGGTGGGCAGCCTGCCGGAGGTGACGCGCACCAAGGAAAACCAATCGCTGGAGACCGCGTGGGCTTTGCAGGCGAATTCCATTTGCAACGCGGCGACGGGCAAGAGGGCCGTCGACTATTACTCTTTCAAGGGGACCAAAGGGCGCCGAGTTGTTGTCGACTGCAACGCTGCGCGGATTGATTCAAAGCTGAGCCCCGTGGTGATTCTCGCCGATTCCAAGGGGAACGACCTGATCGTCAACCGAACCAGCGGCGTGCTCGACTACACGCCCGAAAGCGATGGAACCTACGTTATCAAAATCCACGACCTGACCTTTCAGGGCGGGACGGAACATTTTTACCGGTTGGCGCTGAGGGAAGTGGACGGTTCGGGCCCGGCTCCGCGGCAGGAAACGACGGCGAGGGTCAGCGCGTTTTCATGGCCGCCCGATGGTCTTGGGCCGGTGGCGCCAGTCAGCGAGGTTGAGCCGAACAACCAGCCCTCGCAGGCGCAGAAGATCACGCTGCCATGCGATTTTGCGGGGAGTTTTGCAACCGCTGACGATACGGACATTTTCGAGTTTCAAGCTGCAAAAGGCGAGGTCTGGTGGGTTGAGGTGGCCTCGGAGCGACTGGGGCTGAACACGGATCCGGCCGTCTTGATCCAACGCGTTGTCAAGGATGGCGAGAAGGAGACGCTCACCGATGTCGCTGAATTAGACGACATGGCGGCTCCGATGAAGATGGGCACTTATCAGCCCGCGGCCTCTTACAGCGGCCCAGCCTATCAGGCGGGATCCCCCGACGTGCTCGGCAAATTTGAGGTGAAGGAGGACGGCTTGTACCGGTTGCAGCTGCGGAACCTGACCAGCGACACGCGAAGCCGCGGGAGCGCGTACCGCCTGCTTATCCGGAAAGCCCAGCCGGACTTCGCCGTCGTGGCGTGGGCTGCCCATCAGAGACTGCGCCAGAATGACTTCGGAACGATTTCCAAGCCCATCGCGCTGCGTGCGGGCACAACGATGGCCTTCGAGGTGGTGACGGTGCGCCGCGATGGCTTCGATGGCGAGATCAACCTAGGCATGGAGGATCTGCCCCCAGGCGTGACTGCCGGAGGTTTGACCATCCCGGCGGGCAAGGTGCAGGGAATGCTTTTCGTCACCGCCGCAGAGGGTGCTGCCCCTGCCTTCTCCATCGCGAGGATCGTGGGGCGCGCTTCCATCAATGGAAACGTGGTGACGCACCCCTGCCGTCTCGCCTCGGTGTTGTGGCCGGTGGACTACGCTCCTGTCGAACTTCCAAAATCGCGGCTCGTCGCGGATGTCCCTGTTTCTGTTACGGATTTCGAGAAGGCGCCCGTTTCTGTCGCCGCGGATGGAAACGCCGGGTTTCAGGTCAACGCTGGTGGGACTCTGAAGATCCCGCTTCGGATCACATGGCGCAGTGAGTTCAACGGAGCATCCATCAAGCTCAAAGCCTACGGTTCGGTTTTCACAGGAGTGAAGGAAATCGACCTGCCCATCAAGGCCGCGACTTCGGAGGTGGTTCTGGACATGGCTGCACTGAAGACTCCGCCAGGCGATTACACTCTGGCGTTCAGCGGGATCGCCGTCATCAAACATCGTCCGAACCAGAACGCTGTGAAGGCGGCTGAGGCCGAGCAACAAAAAGCAGGCGGGGAAGTCGCAAGCCTTGCGGCTGAGGCAAAGGGTCAGGCCGAGAAAGCTGCTGCTGCTCCCGCGGAAGGCAAAGAGGAGGCGATGAAGGCTGCAAAAGCCGCCGCCGACAAGCACAAGGCAGCCGAGGTTGCGATGGCTGAAGTGACGAAGCGCCTCAAGACTTTGACAGACGCGGCTGCGACCAAGGATGTTCTGGATTTTATTGTCTCCGAACCAATCCAAGTTTCGGTGAAGGCAGCCCCTGCCGCCCAGACCGCTACAGCCCAGACGCCGGTGGCCCCGGGAACCGCACCATCGGGAACCGCCGCATCAGGAACCGCTGCCCAGCCCCAGAAATGAGCGGCTGTTATTTGTATGAAAAGATTTGAAAAAACGAAGAGCAAGACGCCCACCAGCGGAGGCAGGGCTTGGACTGGGAAGCTTTCGGAAGCTTGCGGAGGGTTGAATCTTGGTGGCTGGATGCGGCGGGCAGTCTGGATTTTTGCGGCCGGGTGGCTTGGCCTGGCCGGTGATTCCCAGGGCGCCGGCGCGGCGGCCCCATTGAATTTCGTGAACGACATCGAACCCGTTCTGACTAAGGCGAGCTGCAACTCCGGGGGCTGCCACGCAAAAGCCGGGATCGGACAGCGCGGATTCCGGTTATCGGTTTTGGGATTCGAGCCGCTTGAGGATTACGAGCACATCGTCAAGGAGGGCAAAGGAAGACGTGTATTCTCCGCGGCACCCGAGCAAAGTCTGCTGCTCTTAAAGGCCGCCAACATTGTGCCCCACGGGGGAGGTAAGAGGATCGAACCGGGTTCGGAGGAGTTCCAAACGGTGGTTCGCTGGATCAGCGAGGGAATGGTTTATGAACGGGAGTCCGATCCGAAGCTGGTCTCCGTCGAGGTGGAGCCGGCGCGAATTTCGCTGAAGGCCCGCAGCACTCAGCAACTGCGCGTTCACGCCCGGTATTCGGATGGAAGCGTTCGTGACGTTTCGCGAACCGCACTTTACGAGGCGAATGACAAGAGCATGGCGGAGGCCTCGGAAGAGGGCCTGGTCACATTGCAGGACCTGCCGGGAAATGTGGCGGTGATGGTGCGCTACTCGGGTTTGGTTTCGGTCAGCAGCATCACGATTCCGCTGGGGGCGCCGGTTGAGAAGCTTCCTGCCTCGAAAAACTTCATCGATGAACATGTTTTTGCGAACCTGAAGCGGATCGGTATCCCGCCCTCCGAAGTGTGCGACGACGCGACCTTCTTGCGCCGCGTCTCGCTGGATGTCGCGGGGCGACTGCCGACGGAAGACGAGGCGAAGGCGTTTCTGGGGAACCAGGATCCGGGCAAGCGCGACGCGGTGATTGAGGCGCTGTTGCGCAGTTCCGGATACGCGGATTTTTTTGCGGGCAAGTGGGCCATGCTGCTTCACAACAAACGGGATCTGGCGAGCGACACGGTGTCCAACTTCGCTTTCTACTCTTGGATCCGCGACAACCTTTTAGAGAACACCCCCTACGACGTGCTGGTTCGGGAGTTGCTGGCATCCACGGGTGAAATCGGGACCAACCCGGCCGTGGCCTGGTTCAAGCGGGTTAAGGAACCGCAGCAGCAGGTTGAGGATGTCGCGCAACTGTTCCTCGGGGTGCGGATGCAGTGCGCCCAATGCCACCATCATCCCTTCGAGCGATGGTCCCAGCGGGACTATTACAGCCTAGGCGCTTTCTTCAGCCAGGTGGGTCGCAAGCCCTCCAGCACTCCGGAGGAGGAGGTTATCTTTCACAAGCGCGGCATCGCGCAGGCCGAGAACAAAAAGACCAAACAGCAGGTCCGCCCGGCGGGACTCGGCGCCAAACCGCTCGAGATCGCCCCAGATGAGGATCCTCGTTTGCGCCTCGCCGATTGGATGCGGGACAAGACGAACCCCTTTTTCGCAAAGGCCCTCGTGAACCGGTACTGGAAGCATTTTTTCCGACGCGGCCTCGTGGATCCAGAGGATGACATCCGAGATACGAATCCGCCTACCAATCCCGAGTTGCTGGATGCGCTAGCTTCGAAGTTTGTGGAAAGCGGATATGATTTGAAGGGTTTGATCCGGACCATCACGCAATCAACCGCCTACCAGCTCAGCTCGGCGCCGAACGCCCACAACGGAATCGACCAGCAGAACTTCTCGCGCTATTACCCTCGGCGCCTTCCTGCGGAGGTTCTCCTCGATGCCATCGACGGGCTGACTGGGATGCCGACGAACTTTCCCGACCTGCCTCCCGGCACCCGAGCGACTTCCCTGCCTGACAACAGTTACAACCGGACGACTGCCTTGCTAAAAGTTTTCGGGCGCCCGGAAGGGCTGAGTGTTTGTGAGTGTGAGCGCGTCGATTCGGCGAGCCTTGCCCAGAGTCTGCATCTGCTGAACTCGGCGGACATCAAGGGCAAGTTGGCGGGAGCCAACGGCAGGGCGGAGCGGCTTGTGAAGTCCGGCGGGACGGAGGCCGACAAGATCCGGAGCCTTTACTACACGGCGTTTTCGCGCCCTCCATCGGCGGAGGAATCTAAGCAAGCCGAGGAGTACTTGGCGCGCCCGCTGACGGACGCCAAGGGTGAGCCTGTGGATCCGCTGAAGGCGAAGCGTATTTCGTTGGAAGACCTTATCTGGGCGCTGATGAACGCCAAGGAGTTCCTCTACAATCACTGAACGATGAACACGCTCCCGGCATAGAATCACGAGGGATTTTTCCAATGCTTCGGCCGTTGCCAACATTCAAACAGCCCAGGACAATGCGTTTCACGAAAGCCCGTGTGTATTTCTTTAGTGGGGCGTTGCTTTGGCTTTGCGCGGCTCCCGCGTTGCGCGCCGAAAAGGATTTCTTCCGCGATGTGTATCCCTTTCTCCGGGGCAACTGCGTGGCATGCCACAACAAGACGACCACTAAGGCTGGGTTGAACATGGAAACTCCGGGGTTGCTTAGAAAAGGGGGCGAGTCCGGCCCGGCGGTGATACCGGGCAAGGGCGGCGAGAGCCCGCTCGTGAGGTACGCCCAGCATCTGGAGGACGAGGTGATGCCTCCGAAGAACAACAAGTCGGGCGCCGTCGACCTCACCGCGACGCAAATCGAGGTGCTCAAGTCTTGGATTAACGAGGGGGCGAAGGATTCTGTACAACAAGCGCGGACGGTGGAGTTCCGCAGCATACCAAAGAGCGTCACGCCGATATACTCGGTGGCGCTTGTGGACGAGGGCCGAGCTGTGGTGTGCAGCCGTGCCAACGAGTTGCATCTTTACGATCTGACCACGAGGAGCTTTTTAGGCGCGGTCGGCGAAGGAAGCCTGCCAGCGCATCAGTCCAGCATTCAGTCTGTGGCCTGCAGCCCTGATGGGAAGTGGATGGCGAGCGCCGGATTTCGCGAGGTCAAGATCTGGAAAAGACAAGAGACAGCCGATGCGCGCTGGAGTCCCTCCCCGGCCATGGGGCTGACAGTGGCCGCTGGAATGCAGGCAGCGCGGGAGATCCTCGGAGCGAATTCCGCTGGCGATCTGATCGTGATCGAAGCTGGATCCGGAAAAGAGAAGCGTCGGTACGCTGGGGTGGTGGCGGGGGCAAAGGCCCTGGAGCCGTCGCCGGACGGTTCGTGCGTCTTGGTGGCATGGGAAACGGGCAAGAGCGGAGTTTGGAGCCTGAGCGATTCTGCTTGGATGGGAGCGCGCGACCAGATCGAGGGTGGGATTACGCGTTGGTCGGGGGACGGCCAGCGGCTGGCCGTAGCCAGCGCAGACAAGCTTGTCCGGATCTGGAAGCGGCCGGCGACCGGCGTGACGGAGTGGACCAAGGCCGCGGAATGGGCCGTAGTTGCGCCTCTTGCGGACCTGGCGTGGGATGCCGCCGGGGGGCGTCTCCTGGGGTGCGGCGACGATGGGAAGGTGCGGGTATGGGGTGCATCGGACGGAAAAGTAGGGCGGGAGCTGGTCGTTGCGGGAGCTTTGACCGCGGCGTTTTCGCGGGACGGAAAGCGGCTGGTCGTCGGATGTGCGGATGGTGTGACGCGTGTGCTTGAGGTGGAGTCTGGCAAAGTGGGGAGCGAGCTGCGGTTGGACTGGGAGGCTGCAAGACGGATTGAGAGGGCGGAGTTGGACCTTGGCCAAAACGGGTTGGACGTGGCGCATCTCACGAAGGAGGTGGCCCGTGTGGATGGCGAGAACAAGGCGCTCGACGAGCTTTTAAAGAAGGCCAACCAGACCATCGAGTCGGTCAAAAAGACGCTTCCAGAAAAGCAAAAGGCGGTGCCTCCTACCAAAGAAGCCAGAGATACGGCTCAAAAGGAAATCGAGCGGGTCGAGGCTTTGGTGAAAGCCGCTCCCAACGGAATGCCGGACGCCGCGTTGAAAAAACAAGAAAAGGAAGCCCAGGACAAGCTGGCAGCGGCTCTGAAAGCCGAGATAACGGCTGTTTTTGCGGTGACCGCGGCGGAGCACCAGGCTTCCGATGCAAACGCCGAGATCGCGCGGATTGAAGCGTCAAAGGTGGCGAATGACCAGGCACTTGCCGACATGAATGCGAAGTTGAAGGAATCCAAAGACGCTCAGGCAAAGGCCTCGCAACGGTTGGCTGCCTTGAAGAAGTCTCCGATGGAAAAGCCTTACAGGCCTCTGAGTGTAGAATTTAGTCCTGACGGCTCGAAGGTCGGGGTGCTGGCCTCCGATGGACGGATACGGGAATGGTCGCTTTTCACCGGACTTTCAACCGCGCTGGGATTGGCTTCCGAAGGGCCGCTCGATAAGGGAAGGCTGGAGTACCGCGCGGACGGGCACATAGTTGCGGTGAGTTTTTCGGGGGCTGTATTTGAATCAGCTGCGCGGGGGGGATGGTCTTTGGTTCGAACGCTTGGCGGAGCAAAGGGGGACGTGTTTGCAGACCGGGTAAATGCGGTTCGTTTCAGTCCGGACAGCCAGACGCTGGCTGTTGGCGGCGGCGAACCTTCACGCGCGGGTGACATCAGCCTCTGGGAGGTTTCCAGCGGGCGGTTGCTGCAAAACTGGAAGGAGCGGCACAGCGACGCGGTGTTGAGTCTGGATTTCTCACCCGACGGCCGCTGGCTGGCCTCGGGCGCCTCGGACAAACTGGCAAAAGTCACCGAGGTAGCGTCCGGCAAACAGGTGCATGCTCTCGAGGGGCACACGCACCATGTACTAGGCGTCGCATTCCGGGGCGATGCCCGGGTCCTGGCGACAGCGGGTGGTGACGGCGTTGTTTTCATCTGGGAAATGAGCCGCGGGGAACGGAGGAAGAAAATCGAAGGATGGACCAAGGAGGTGACCTCCGTTCAGTACATTGGAAATAGCCAGGAATTGCTCACCGCCGCCGGCGACAACCAGATTCGGATCGTCACAGATGAGGGGGTGCAGGTCAGGGCGATTGCGAAGCTCCCCGAATTTATGCAGTCCGCCGTAAGCACCACATCGGCGGTTCAGGTGGTGGGAGGTGGTGAGGACAGCGTCTTGCGCGTTTGGGATGGAACCAATGGCAAGGAGCTGGTTTCCTTCGAGAAGCCCTGAAGATTTGTCCCGCCGCAAAGAGCAATTTCCAACACCAAAGCCCTTAATCCTTCGTAATACGCTTATGTCTGACAAGATCACTTCCAGTTTTCTAAGGCACTGTTCGGGTCCAATTCCACGGCGCGGGTTTATGCAGATGGGCTTGGCCGGTTTTGCGAGTTTGAGTCTGCCGGGGGTGATGCGCTTGCGAGCGGAATCGCCTGCTCCGAGCAAGAAGGAGAAGACGGCGATCATCATGGTGTTCCTGCCCGGCGGTCTGTCGCACATCGATTCGTACGACCCCAAGCCCGAGACCGGCAGCGAGTATCGCGGCCCGTTCCAGACCATTTCAACGAAGGTGCCCGGCACCCACTTGACCGAGTTGATGCCGATGCAGGCCGCGATCGCGGACAAGTTTACAATCCTCCGTTCGATGTTCCAGACCGCTCCGGGACACCCGGCGGGGACAGTACAACTGCTTTCTGGAGACCCTGATACGCGAGACAAACCCAAGCCGAAATACCCGGACTGGATGTCCGTGGCCCATTACTTGAGGTCAAAAGAGGGGGGCCGTGACAACCCGCTTCCGAACTACATTGCGGTTAACGCCATCAATTCGACTTATCACGGTCCGACCTACCTCGGGGACGGTTATGCAGAGTTTATCGTTGGAGACGATCCTAACCGACCGAACTTTGAGGTGCCCAACGTGGGTTTGTCTGACGCCGGGGAGAGCCGCCGCTTGAGCGACCGCGTGGCGCTGCGCCGGGGCTTGGACCGGATGGAACGCGGCTTTGACCGAGCGGGTGAACTGGGCGCGGTGGATCAATTTGAGACGCAGGCGATGAGTCTGCTGACAAACCCCAGGGCGCGCGATGCCTTTGACCTAAGCAAAGAGGACGCACGGACGCGCGACCGGTACGGGCGAAACCGCTGGGGCCAGCAGCTTCTTCTCGCGCGGCGACTGGTCGAGGCTGGTGTCGAGATTGTAACAAGCAGCCTCGACGGCGCGTTGTGCGGCCGCATTGGAAACTGGGACGATCATGCGGTGAATTGTCATATTTTCGATTCCATGCGGTTCCGGATGAAGAATTACGACCAGGCCGTTTCAGCTTTGATCGAAGACATTTACGCGCGGGGCTTGGACAAGCGTGTGTTGGTGGTCTCAACAGGTGAGTTCGGCAGAACGCCGAAGATCTCTTTTGAACGCAGCACGGGGGGCGGCGATGGAAGCGGTCCTACGGGGACCTTACAACCGGGCCGAGATCACTGGCCGAATGTCTTTTCAAACATCTGGGCGGGTGGCGGCATTCAAACCGGTGGAATCATCGGAGCCAGCGACAAGCGCGGGGCGGAGGTGATTGAACGAGGCTGCGGGCCGGGCGACTTCTTGGCGACGATCTATCATCACCTCGGCATAGATTACTCCAAGGTGATGATCCACGACCTCAACGGGCGTCCGACGGCCATTGTAAACGAGGGACGTCCTATCCCAGAGCTTTCCCGAGCCTGATTAGCGCGCATAGAAAAGAAACCCTACCGCTCCGGACTCTCTCCGGTGTCATTGACTTTGGATTCAACGGGGACCGAAAACGGCTCCTTCACGCGCGCGCACTTCAGGCGGTTGACAGCCCTGTCACCGAGTCCAGCCGAGCGAGGTTCTTTTGGAAACTAAGCGCCCCCTTGAGAAAGGCGTCTCGGGCAAACGGATTCTGAATTGCAAGCTCCACCGTCCCGTCCGGATTTCACAACCCGCTGCCGCCATGCTTGCTTCCCGGCAGAATCTAAAGCGTTAGCAAAATCCCTGCGCGCCTGCACGCCGCCGCGAGTTCTTCGGACTCTTAGCGCGCCCCGCGACGATAAGGCGTGCGCGAGTTGCGGAAGCGAAGCGAAAAGCAATTTCCTTAATTCTTATTATCCTTAACCCCCCGCTACACCACCAACTGCTCCGTCGAATCCCCAAAGCTATCCAACGGCAGCCCCATGCGGTCTGCGAGGGTGAGTAGCAGGCTGGAGAACTTGCGGTTGTTGCTTTGTTCGAAGTCCAGGGTGCGGCCGGTCTTGAAGGTGCCGCCGAGGCCGCCAGCCATGAGGAGGGGGACTCGGTCGGCGTTGTGGGCGATCCATTGTTCGTTGGCTAGGACGATGCAGCTGTTGTCTAGCACGCTGCCGTCGCCTTCTTGCGTGTTGGCGAGTTTGTGGAGCAGGTAGGCGTATTGCTCGACCCAGAAGCGGGTGATGGAGGCGAACTCCTTGCCTTGCCACTTGTGCGAGAGGCTGTGGTGGTCGTCGCGCAGGCCTAGGAAGGGATAGACTTGGCCGGAGAGGTTGTTGGTCATCAGCATGGTGGCGATGCGCGTGCGGTCGGTCTGAAATGCTAGGGCGATGATGTCGCACATGAGACGGGCGTGGGCGTCGAGCTGCGTGGGCAGGCCGTCAGGTGGACGCTGCGATTTGATCGCTTGGCTGAAGCTGCTGTCGGCTCCGGCTTGCAGGCGGGCGAGGCGGCCTTCGACTTCGCGGATGCTGGTGGCGTATTCGTCGAGCTTGGCTTTGTCGGCGTGGGAGACTTTGCGGCTGACGTCGCGCAATTGGCTGGCGACGTGATCGAGCACGCTGGCCTGGGCGCGGCTGCCTTTGCTTTGGAACAGGCTGTCAAAGGCGAGTGAGGGGTAAAGCTCGGTGGGCACGGGGGACACGGGCGAACTCCATGACACGTGCGAGGAATAGAGCATGGAGTAGCCGGACTCATGGAAGCCGCTAATAGGGCGTTCGCAGGCGAGCACGAGGCTGGACAGCGGGGTGGCGTCGCCCATGCGCTTGGCCAGCACTTGATCCAGGCTGGCGGCAGCGCGGATCTCGCGGCCACCATTGGGCTGGATGCCGCTGAGGATGCCGGCGGCACCTCGCGCATGGCCACCGCAGACGCTGCCGGCGTGCCGCAGGCCGTGGATGAAGTTGACCTTGTCCTTCACGCCTTCCAGCGAGGCGAAGGCGCCGCCGAGTTCGAGAGCGGAGCCGCTGCCCTTGGACCACCATTGATCCGCGTGCACTCCATCGCCGAAGAACAGGAAGGCAAAGCGTTTGGGCGGTCCCTTCTGCGGGCTCTCGGCGGCGGCGCACAGGGATTCCAGCCATGGCAGCGCTACGGCGGCTCCCAGGCCTTTGAGGACAACGCGGCGCGAGGTAGAATGAGTAGTCATGGGATTGGCGGTTGTTGGTTTCATTAAAGTTGAAGGGCTTGGGAAATCGAGGTTCAAGGAGCGGCGGCGACAAAGTCTCGGCCGCGTTGCTGGCGGAATTGCTGGCTCAAAACAACGGTCTCAAACAATACGGAGAGGCCTTGGCCACCCTGTAGTTTCTTCTCCATGTCTGCGAGCAAGGGCTGATCCGATAGCGTTACTGAACGTCCCAGCGCGTAGCCCAACAGCTTGCGGCTGAGGTTGTGCTGGAAGTCGGATACGCGGCGGTGTTCGATGTAGTCGATCAAGCCCGCGATGCCTTCAGCCTGGCCACCTCCGGGCATGGGACCAGTGGCTTGGATGGCGCGACCGGCGAGGTCTTTATTGCGCAAGCGTCCGACGGCATCAAAGGCTTCCATGGTTAAACCTAGGCCGTCGAAGTGAACATGGCACATGGCGCACTGACGGTTCGATGTGTGGTCAGCTAGCAGTTCTCGGATGGTCTTGGTGGCTTCTACTTCGGTCTTGGGCAGCTCGGGCACATCGGCTGGCGGAGGTGGGAAGTGCTGACCTAGCAGGTGATGCACGACCCAGAATCCGCGCTTCACGGGGCTTGTTCGGCTCCCTGCGGAGTTCTTCGCCAAAATGACCGGCATACCCAGCAGTCCGCCACGGCCCATGCCGCGCAGGCCCTCGACGCGACGCCAGTCCGCGGGCGCTCCTTTTTCATCAGTGCTGTGGTATTGGCGCTCGATGTCGCCACCGTAAAACTTGGCGAGAGCCGCGTTCACGAAGGTGCTGTCACCATGCAGCAACTCGCCTACCGGCTGGTCTTGCTGGAGCAGATGCGTGAGGAGTCGCGTGGGCTCCTCGAACATCGCCTGGCGCAAGGGCGCGTCGTAGCCGGCGAAGGCACCGGGCGGGATGGGATCCTTGGACAAGTAATCGCGATAACGCAGCCATTGGCCAAAAAACTCGCGCGCGAAGCCCTCGATCCGCGGATCCTTCAACATGCGGCGTGTCTGCGCTTGCAGCACCGCCTCGTCTTGGAGCTTGCCCGCGCGCGCCGCTGCGAGCAGTTCCTCGTCCGGCGGCGAGGACCACAGGAAGTAGCTTAGCCGCCGCGCAAGCGCCGTCTGGGCCAGAGGCTGTACGCCGCCACCCTCAGGTGCATCGGGGCTGCGATAAAAGAAATCCGGCGACATGAGCACCGCGCTCAACATGCTACGCAGCGAGCCCTCGACGTCTTCGCCTTGCTCGCGCAATTGCTGGTAAAGCCTGCGTAGGGCCTTCGACTCATCCGCTCGCAAAGGCCGACAGTAGGCGCGTTCGGCGAGTCGCTCGATATCTCGCAGCGCGGGCGCCTCGGCTTGTTCCAGAGTGCGCTCGTAGCCCGTGAGGTCCGCACGGACCCGCTCGAAGAAGCCGTGGATCAAGTCGAACTGCGAATTCGGCTTCTCAGGTTGCATGGCATCCGGCACCAGTTTGACGCCCAACTTTTCAAGGTAGTGGCGCTCGAACTTGGCCATCAACTCTGGCTTCATCAGCAGCGGGTCGTCCGAGCGCAGAAAGTCGAATCGCGGATCCTGCAACACATGACGCTCGGCCCGCTCGAACCACACAAAGCCACGGAACATCGTCTCCACGCTCTGGGTCACAAAATCCAACGCCTTCCACAGCCGATCCAACTCTGCGCGCTCAGCATCGGTGAGCACCTTCTCCATCAGTGGCTGGTCATCGCGGAAGAAGCCCTCGACGAGGTGGAAGCCTGCGGTCACACCGCGCTTGGCATCGGTAAAGAAGAAGCGATTCGGGAACGCCTTGCAAAACGGACCAGCTGCTGTCGCCAGATCCTTTGCGAGTTGGCTCTCTGGGCGGAGCAAAATCTCCACCTCAGTAGAGGGAACTAGCGATTCGGCAATGGCTGCTAGTGCGTCCGGTTTCTTGCCCATCGCTTGCTGAAGAAATACGGCGGACTCTGCGCTGGCTCGTGCATCCAGCTCGCAGTCGATGAGCAACTGCTTGCCCTGCAAGCCTGCCAACGCCTGCGGTCCAAGCGGTATCGTGAGAACGAATGGCGCCTGCAACGCCAGCGAATCGGGATCTAGCGCCTCACCACTCGGATGTTTGCCAAAGGCCAATTGACTTGCAAGTTCGGGTGACTCCCGCTCCAGCACAGCGCGCAGAGTTTCTACTTCATGCTCTTTAGCTTCTTTGTCATTGCTCGGCGGTCCATCCCGCTTGCTGAACATGGGGCGATGCAGAATCACAAGGCCCGGCTTTGAATCGAAGGCCGGATCCAACCGAAGATAAAGTGTGGTCACTTCGTCTTGCGCAGGCTTAGCGGCCTTCGATGGTGCTGGCAAGCGACCGATGCGAAGCTTGCTCCGCGTTCGAATGTTGCCCACACCACCCTTGTCGCGGCTAGCGGCTACTTTGACGCGCATGGCGAGGTGATCGATCGGCGCGCGGCCTGATCGGATGAGCACTGGATCGTGCAAGCCGACGCCAGTTTGCATCAGCGCGATGAAAGCGGTCACCTCGCGCACGGCTTGCGGAACGTCTGTGGCATGCGTCGGCGCGGGCAATGCGTCCCACATGGCTCCGAGCTTGCGCATGAAGCTCTCGCCGGACGTTGCTTCAGCCAGCGTCTTCACCACCAGCGCCAGATAGCCGCCACTGAGTCCCTGCCGCTGAGCCCAAGTTTCGGGGCTCAAAGCGCGGTCCGTTTCGTTGCGGTGTTTGTATCGCCAGGCCGATACTACGTAGTCGTGAATGCTGACGTCATGCTGCCGGTAGAAGTCGATGGTCGCCTCCTCGGTGAGCTTCTTGCGCTCGCTGTAGCTGGTGACAGGGAAGGGCGCAAAGCCAATGCCCTCGGGCCTGAGCACGAGGTGCTCGGAAACGAACTGGGCCGCGCCGAGATACTTGTTCAGCAAACTGGGCGTCATGCCCAAGGCCTCACCGGTGTTATCAAAACCTTCGCCCCCAGCTGGATCGGCAGGAAACTCGGCCGTCGCGCGAATGTCCACGCCCGTCAGCGCGCGGATGGAGAGATCGTATTCCGTGCTAGATAGCCTCCGAGGCAGCACCGCGCCAGGATCTCCTGCGTTGCGTTTTGCCTCAGTGAGCATGATAGACTCGATCGCAGCGAGCACCGCTTGGCGTTCCTCACTGCTCGGCTGTGGCTCGTCCTCGGGCGGCATCTCGCCATCACGGATGAATTCCGCGATGTTCTTCCAGCGCCGGAAATCTGCCGTGACATCGCGCTCTGTGGCGTAACGCGTGAGGTCCAGTTCGCCCTTGGCCTTGTCCTTGCGGTGGCAGCTCTGGCAGTGCTTGCTGACAAACGGCTCCACCTTATCGCGCATGAGATCACTCGCGGCGTGAAGCGGCAGCACGACCTGTTGAGCCGAAGCGACCGGCGCGTCAACCGCCATGCCGCCAGCCGTCGCGATGAGGAGCGCGAGCGCCGCGGCAAAGGCCGAGTGAAAGGGAAAGCGGGAAGCCATGATTGGGTGAAAGTGATAAGCCATAGAGCCGCCTTTCTTAGGAAATTTTTTTGCGTGTGCCGAGTCGATTTGGCCCTGAACGTGGCGCGGCAAAGAAAGTGGGAGGAAGTCCCTTTTTTCGTACGTGTGGGGGCGGGGCCGAATCAGTCTTGCGGGTTAAATTCAAAACAAACAAAACGACTACCCTTCCTAAAGTGTTGCGGTTCAGGTTTATTAACACAGGGTTCATACCAAATCTTGAAGAAAACTGGTTCTTCTCTCCCGGGAACGCGGAGCCCTAGCTCCGCTTTGACGCCCCAAAAGCTCGGACAGGCATTGCGGAGCTGGGGCGTGCGCTGGGGAAGCTGGCGTCCACGTGGGTGAAAG
>CAIXGS010000032.1 GCA_903919125.1 uncultured Spartobacteria bacterium
CGCGCTTTGAAGATTAGCGAGAAAGTGCTGGGTCCCACCCATCCGGACACGGTGACATCGTTAAACAATCTGGCGTCATTATACAGCTCCACTGGGGCGTACGCGAAGGCAGAGCCCCTTCATGTGCGCGCTTTGGAGATTCTCGAGAAAGTGCTGGGGCCCACCCATCCGAACACGGCGTCTTTGTTAGGCAATCTGGCGTTTGTGTACGAGAACACTGGGGCGTACGCGAAGGCAAAACCCCTTTATGTGCGCGCTTTGGAGATTAACGAGAAAGTGCTGGGCCCCACCCATCCGGACACGGCGCGAGCGTTAAGCAATCTGGCGAAATTATACAGATCCACTGGGGCGTACGCGAAGGCAGAACCCCTTCATGTGCGCGCTCTGGAGATTCGCGAGAAAGTGCTGGGTCCTACCCATCCGGACACGGCGGCCTCGTTAAACAATCTGGCGGCATTATACCAAGCCACTGGGGTGTACGCGAAGGCAGAACCCCTTTATGTGCGCGCTTTGGAGATTCTCGAGAAAGTGCTGGGGCCCACCCATCCGAACACGGCGTCTTTGTTAGGCAATCTGGCGGTCTTAAACCAAATGCTCGGCGAACCCGTCAAGGCTCGTTCATTCGCAGCAAGGTGCGTGACGGTGACGCACCAAAATCTGCAAGAGATACTGCAACTGGACGAGAGTCGGCGACTGGCTTGGCAAAAGCAAAACTTGAACTTCGACGTGCTTACGCTGTTGAAGCCTGAACAGGTGGCATTATGGGTGATGCGATGGAAGGGCGCAGTCCTCGATTCTACCGTCGAAGATCAAGCTGCAGCGAACAGGATTGACCAAGCAGGGGCGTCCAAGGCGATGGGGGAATTGCGCGAACTCAGGCAAAGTCTCGCAGCAACAAGTCAACGAGGCAAAGAAGCTGAACCCGAAAGAATGGTTCTTTCGCAAAAAATCAGCGCTCTGGAACGCAGCTTGGCTGGAAACTCGGTCGCACTCGGACGCGTTCGCGCAGGTACAAACCAAGTTTTGGATCAGGCGGCAACGGCTCTTCCCAAAGACGCAGTTTCAGTGGACTTTTTCCGCTTCACCCCAGTCTCGAAGGGCGAAGCAAAAGCTCATTATGGGGCGGTCATTCTCAACAGCGCTGGCGATGTCGCTTGGGCGGACCTTGGCGAGGCCCAAGCAATTAATCAGGCTGTTAGTTCTTTCCGGACGGCTTTGACCTCCTCGAGTACGTCGGCTTTTGAATCTGCGTCGAAATCTTTGTATGAGATTTTGTGGAAACCTGTCCAAAAGGTAATCCCCGAGGGAACCAAAGGCCTCTTTATTTGTCCTGATGGGGATTTGAACTTTGTTCCGTTTGCAGCGTTGAGCGATTCTGAAGGCAAGTTTCTCAGCGAACGGTACGCCATTGCTTTCATCGGAAGCGTCCGAGACTTGTTCCGAGAGCCGTTAAAAGCAACGGGCGAGAAAACGATGGCGATTTTTGCTAATCCTGTGTTCTCGAACAAAGGTTCAGGAGCGAAACTGGAACAACTTGCCGCGAACCGAGCCATCTCTATGAGGGAGATGGGAAACATCCGCCTTTCCCAACTTGCTGGGGCTGAATTGGAAGGTCGGAATGTGTCCAAAATCGCCAAGGACTCCGGTTGGAAATCAGCCCTTTTGACGGGCGCCGAGGCAACCGAACCGGCTTTAATGAGCCTCCATTCGCCCGGTGTATTGCATCTGGCGACACACGGATTCTTTCTGGATGGCAAAAGTGGAAATGCGGGAACTGGCGGGGAAAAAGACCGCGGATTAAGCGTCAAACCCGTTCAACCTGGGCTTTGGTATTCCAAGGAAAGCGCGGTTCCTCTCGCGGTGTTAGAGGAGGAGATCCTGGGACCGATGCGCAGGAGTGGGTTGGCACTCGCCGGAGCCCAAAACACCTTTCAGGCATGGGGACGAGGCGAGGCACCGCAACCCAACAACGACGGGGTGTTGACTGCTGAGGAGGCTACCGGGCTTGACCTCCAAGGAACTTGGCTGGTCACGCTCTCCGCGTGCGAAACCGGCGTTGGTAAATCCCAGAGTGGAGAAGGTGTCTTTGGCCTGCGTCGTGCAATCATGATGGCGGGAGCGAAAAACCTTTTGATGACCCTGTGGCCCGTAAGCGACGACACCACCGGCAAAATCATGTCCGACTTTTACACCAAAGCTCTCTCTTCAGGGAAAGCGTGGGAGTCGTTGGCCGAAGTCCAGCGCGATTGGTTGGTCAAGTTGCGTAAGGAAAAGGGGCTTCAGGCCGCTGTACGAGACGCAGGTCCGTTCGCGATGGCTGTGATGGTGAATCCAGCCAACGCCGGATTGGACGGGAAATAAGCATCTACTTTGACAGAATTCCAGCAAACCAGTAAGCTGGCTCCATGAAAACTACCGTTGACCTCCCCAACGAGCTGGTGCGTGAAATTAAACTCCGCGCGGTCAACGAAGGCCGCAAACTGAAAGAGGTCGTGACTGAATTGCTACGCTTTGGTCTTGAGCAAGGTGCGGCTCTTCCTAAAGCACCAGCCCCTCAGAAGGGCAAAATTGCGTTTCCTTTCTTTCCCAGTTCCTCTAACGCGCCGGCTTCTCAAATGAGCATTGACGCGCTCATCGCTCTTGAACAGTCAGCCCAACTGGAGGAGGACCATGCCCGCCGTGGTTAGCCTGTACGACACGGGTGTTTGGGTGGCTCTCTCCTTCTCAAGCCACCCGTTCCACGCGAAAGCACGGGCAGTTTTTGAACAGGCGGATTCAAGCAGACCCACCGCATTTTGCAGGGCGACACAGACCAGTTTTCTTCGCTTGCTGACCACCCCGGCGATTTGCAGCGCCTACGGTTGCAGCCCAATCACCAATCGTGAAGCTTGGGCGAAGTACGAGGAACTTTTGGTACTGCCTCAGGTTGTTTGGCTGGCGGAACCCGTTGGAATCGAGAGTGAGTGGAGTCAGTGCGCGGCTGTTGGCAGTCCGTCGCCCAAGGTTTGGATGGACGCTTATCTGGCGGCATTCGCAATCACTGGTGGCCTGAATTTTGTGAGCTTGGACAAAGATTTCATCCGGCTCCAGCCGCGTGGTCTCCAGTTGGAACTCCTTTCTACAAGCGCCGAATTCCTCCAATAACCCCTGTCATCCTTCCATGAAACGTATTTTAGCCGTCTGCATTTTGTTCATACACTGGGGGCTGCTCGCCCAAGGCGCTGAAGTCGAAGCCGAAGGAAAAGCTGCTGGCGATCTACCCCATGCCCGAGAGGAGGCGCTCGCGGATGCGTTGCGTGAGGCTGTTCGGGTTGGGGCGGGTGTCGATATTTTGAGTGCGACGTCCGTGAAGGACTTCAACCTGGATTTCGACCGTGTGCTTTCCGCCGCGTTTGGGCATGTGAAGAACTATAAAGTCACGGGGTCTTCCCTGGGCAAGGACGGCATTTACCGCATCAAGGTGAAGGCGGATGTGGGCGCGGGAACACCTGGCATGAGCGAGACGCTGGCCCTTAGGCAAGTAGTCCAATTGAAGCAATCTCCCCGGGTTGCCTTCAAAATCGAAGAACACATTGAAGGCATCCCTGAAGGCAAGGGATACGCGGTTGGTTGGTTCGAACAAAGTGCCCAGAAGATGCAGCTGCAAGTTGTGGATGCCGGGGCGGTTGGCGGAGCCGAAGCCAAACGGGCCGCACGGGACGAACTGACCGGCAACAGCTCGGGTGCGGCTTTCAGACGGGCGGGCGTTGCTCAAAAAGTCGACTTTGTGATCGAGGGGAAAATCAACGGGCGTTACGCAGGAACGGAGGCACTTTTCGGAGCGTTGCCGGAGCACTGTTTTGAACTGGGGGCCGAATTGCGAGCGATCCGCCCTGATAGTGGCGAAGTGGTGGCCTCTGTAGTTGTCCCGGCGTCCGACAAGTATCGGAGCGGTTTGCAGACAAAGGAAATGGCAGCTCGTGAGGTGTTGTACAAGTCTCTCGATGGTGGCAAGGGCACACCGGGCGGCATGGCTTTGTTCAGCAAGCTTTTTGCCCGTTGGATGGTCGAGGTGGACTGCGGCGCGATCAAACAAGTGGAGTTTGAAAAAATCTCGTCGAGCGACTTCCAGAAGGTCCAAGCTGGGCTGAGGTCCACCGACAAGGTAAGCGCCGTGTGGGAGCGCGAATTTGACTCAAAAGCGGTCTCGCACATCGACGTGGAGACGCGCCTGTCAGCGGCCGATTTGGGTGCCGAGATTCAGAAGCTGGCCAGTGGGGCGTTGGAACTGGACCGGGCAACGGACAGTTATTTGCAGTTTACGACCAAGGCGCGTGAAAGTGGCTCTCCGCCGAAAGAAAAGGCGGCGGAGCCTGCGCAAGAAAAGGGGCTGATTCAGAAGCTGTTTGGGAAGTAGGAAGGTCACAGCCGGTCGGGGATGTACTTGTTGCACTGGCGTAGTGATGCAAGATGTAACTTCAGGGCGCAATAAGGTGGCGATTGCTCAAAATTGTCCGTATGATGCTGGAGCGACATCGGCCTGGAGTAAAAAGCAGTTTTTAGAAAAATCCCCCAAATGCCCATGATCGGTTATGAGTTTAAGTTCCGACCACTCAGACGCCAAAGCCCAAGCTATAGAGGTGCAGGGGACAGACACTCGGGTAAAACCTTCCAAAGCGTCCCACCGCAGAGAGTCTTCCCATGGATCACGAACTCGTTGAACGCCTGCGCCTAGCTAAATCCTCTTATGGTCAGTGAGCAGAGTGTCTGTCCCCTGCGTTCCCGCTCACTGGCAGGCGGGGCGGGGTTTGTGGAAAACGCACGTGAAAGACAGTGTTCTACTAAAAAGAAACTAATTAGTAGAAGGTTGATGGATTGCCAAGGTTCTAAGCTGTAGACCCACAAGATAAGACCCAAAATGAGCAGAGTGTCTGTCCCCTGCGTCCTTGCTCAACAAGGTTGTCTTGTAACCAATTTAGCCCGTTGGGCGAGAATTTGCTGCACGGCATTCCGCAAGAAATTCGATAGGCTCACAGATTTTCAGTTCACTTTCGTAAAAAGAACGCAGGGACCTCAGATGATTGTCGTAACTGACCAGATGGGTCGCCCGCCCATTGATGGCGCACAGCAGAAACATCACATCGTCCGAGTCAACTGGGTAGTGGCGAAAATGGAAAAACGCAACAGCGACCAGTTTTGCGTGAACTGCGAGGGTTGTGAGAAACGCCTCCACCTCTGAGGCAGAAACGCCGTGTGATAGTAACTTCTCGGCGTATTCAGAAAGTGTATCCAGACTGACAAGGAGCTCAAATTCGCGACTTTGCCAGCGGTCTAAAATTTCTGCAGTCGGGCTTGTTGTGTGATTACTTCGTGCTGCGGCCAGGAGCACGTTGGTATCTAAAACGACACTGAGCGCAGACGCCATTAAAGTTGCTCTGTCACGGATTGATGCTGGGCGCGGAGGGTTTCAAAGGAGGCTTGCATATTTTCCTGCTTAAGTTGAACATCCTGAGCGTTTTGAAATGCTCTTACTGCGATCTTCCTTGCCTCAGTCCCGTACCGTGTCTCTCGGAGAATCTCTAGTTCCGCTTCGTGCCTGAGAAACATTTCTACACGGGTTCCCAGATCTGGGATCGCCGCGATTCGGGCATACACATCGGAAGGTATGTCGAAGGTCATGTTCACTGGAACAGCTTAAGCTACCCAGCCGAATAGGCAAGAACCACCCGCCGAGATCCCGCAAGTCGACAAACTCATGTCAACGATCCCGTGCAGGGCATTCGTAACTCAACCGCCTACCACGCGTCTGTGCGGAACGGAGAGGCAGACAGTCCGGCGCCGTTGAGAAGATTACATCCCTCGGGATTCTCTGCCCACGCATAGCGGACGGCCACCGGTTGGAGAACCTCCGGACTGCTAACGACCACAGAGTCGCCTTCGATCCGCGCCTTCGCCCAGACGAACTTTCGATCCGCGCCCGCGATCGCGAAGCGACGGAGTTCGCCACCCTTTGCCTGCAACCCAGCGGCGTGGCTGAAGACGAGGCGCACCTCCGAACCGTCGAGCTTCATCTCAACGTAGCGCGGTCCACTGGATTCAATTGCCTGGCCGTACGTCTTCTCCAAGGCAACCAGCGCGAGACGCCGGCCGACATCCTGCTTATTCACGGGATGAATCGTGTAGCTATCGCCAAGCTCGATCCCGACCGCGATCCCCACTTTGGGCACCTCGTCGGCAACACGCACTTGGGCCTCGCGCAAATAGGGCCAGCTATCACGCGGTCGATCGGCCTCTTCGTAGGGCAATCCATTGTTCACCAGTTGCTGCAGCACGAACGGAAAATCGCCCTGGCCCCACTGCGCTCGCCAATCCTGAATCATCGCCGCGAGTAACGGACGGTACTCGGCGTGGCGGGAAGCATTGCTCTCGCCCTGATACCAGATCACGCCGCGTAATCCATACGGCACCAGTGGCGCGATCATCCCAGTGTAAAGCGCGCCCGGCACATTCCGCATCACCATACGACTCGGCTTCGGCCGCGCTGCCAAGGCGTCCGGGGGCAGGGGAGCGAAAGCGCTTTCCTGTCGCAAAAGCCATTCGTCACCCACCTTGCCGACATCCGCCACAGGCAAGCCGAGCTGGTGACCGGAAACCCAAGGGCCGGCCTTCTCCGTTGCCGAGACAATGCGCACCGCGATCACGTTACGGCCCGCTTTAACGAGCCTGCCCGGCACCTGATACCGGCGCTGCTGCGAGTAGAATTCGGGCGGCAGATCGGCGGCGTGGCCGATTTCCTCACCGTTCCAATAAGCGGTATCATACTGCTCTGAGATCCAGACTAGTTTCAGCTCAAATGGCTTACCCGCAGCCTAGGCTGGGAGTTCGACCTCTTTGCGGATCCAAAATACGCCGCCGGACTTGAATCCTTGTTGCCCCCATTGAGCCGGGAAACGGGCCGCTTTCCAATCCGTAGTATCAGCAGAAAAGTCCGCCCAACCCTTGGCGGATTCCGCGATGGGCGGCGGACGCACGCCGTGCTTCTCCTCCCAAGCCGTGCGGGCGGCGGGAAAGAGTCGTGTCACTTCCGGCTGAGCGACCATCTCAGCCACTTCAGCATCCGACCTCATCGCGACGGCGGGAATGCCATGGAGCACCTCGAGTCGGGTCCATGATTCAATAGGCGTGCCACCGACGGAAGAATGAATCAGGCCCACTGGGACTTTCAGCTCCTCCTGCAACTTCCGGCCGAAATAATAGGCGGCGGCTGAAAACGGCCGAACACTATTCGGGGCGCACAGCGACCACTCGCCTTTCACATCCGTCACTGGCCTGAGCACAGGATTGGCCGCGACTGTGAAAAGACGGATCAACGGGTGATTCGCGGCTGCCACCTCCCTGTCGGCGTCGGCACTATCGCCCACCGACATAGTCATGTTCGACTGACCTGAGCATAACCAAACCTCGCCGACCAAGACGTCATGGAAAGAGACCGAGCCGGCCTTTAAAGTGCGCGGCTCAGCACTAGCCGGCATGGCATCCAGCATCACTTTCCATCGTCCTTCGGAGTCGGCCGTCGTGGATTTCACCTGCCCGGCGAATTCCACGGTGACGCGCTCTCCGATATCGCCCGTTCCCCAGACGGGTACGGCTTGGTTGCACTGCAATACCATGTGGTCGGAAAAAAGAGCCGGTAACTTCGCTTCGGCCAAGGCGAGCGAACTAAAGAAGATCAGAAATAAATTGCGGAGCATGTGGATGAGTTTGAGTCAATTTGATCCAATGGAGATGGATGGATGGAGGGAAGTCGTCAGTTTGTCTACGCTCGCGAGATTCCGCGATTTTAAAAAGCGATGACAACCTCAACTCGCTCCAAAACTACCGCATCCTACGCCATCACCATGAACTCGCCCGCTCGTCCAAGCTGAAAAAATCGTCAGGGGGGCAAAAGAGAATTACCGTCTCCGAGGGTGCGTTTCTGAGCGTGTGTTTTTTTCAGGCTTGGGCTAGGTGTAAATGGTGCGCGTATTCACCCAGCTTTTCCTTATTGTAGCCCTCTCGACGGGTAGCCTTTTTGCCGAACCTGCCAAGCCTCTTCGGGCTCTGATGATCACTGGCGGTTGCTGCCACGACTACACCAATCAAAAGCGAATTCTCTCCGAGGGCATTTCAGCGCGGACCCCTGTGGAATGGACGATCGTTCACGACGTCGAAATGGTGGATGGGAAGGATGTGGCGGCGTCCCGGGAGCACTTGTCGACGGCTTATGCAAAAGACAATTGGGCAAACGGTTACGATGTGGTTGTCCATAACGAGTGCTACGGAGCGATGAAGGATCCTGCGACACTGAAGCGGATTGCGAAAGGACACACCGAAGGGAACGTGCCGGCGGTGTTTTTGCACTGCGCCATGCACAGTTATCGGATGGCTGCTGATGAGGACGCGAACCTGTGGAGGGAGTTGATCGGGGCGAAAAGCATGTACCACGAACCCGGGGCGGTTTTGACGGTGAAAACGGTCGAGGGGACGCATCCCGTGATGCGCGGGTTCCCTGCGGAGTTCACGACCCCAGAGAAGGACGAGCTCTACATTCTGGAAAAAGTGTATGACAGCGCGACGGTTCTGGCGCACTCCTACACGGAGAAACTTAAGGTGCAGAATCCCGTGATTTGGGTGAATACGGTGGGGAAACTGCGCACCTTTTCGACCTCTTTAGGGCACACAAACGCTGTGATGCAGACTCCTGAATATTTGGATCTTGTGACTCGCGGGTTGCTCTGGACCTGCGGGCGTCTCGAGGGAGCAGCGAAGTAGCTGGGAGCCTTAGGGGGCTTTCCCTACATTTCAAGAGCACGTTTCCTGAGGAGTGCGGGACTTCTACCCTCTGGCAGACGCTCCCAACTGCCTCCGCTTTTCGCGGTACCTCTGTTCCATGACATTTTACTGGAGTTGGTAAAGGCCCTGTAAATGATCGCTTAATGCATGCGCTTCCCTCGGACTGGGTGAGTTCTTACCTCAAACGGATCGGTTATTCGGGCCCCCTCGAACCGAGTGTTGACGTGCTCTTGGAATTGCAGAAGCGGCATGTAGTGAGCGTCCCTTACGAAAATTTCGATATACTTGCTCGGAGGCCGGTTTCTCTGGAGTTACAGGATATTTTCGAGAAAATTGTGGTGCAAGGCCGCGGTGGTTATTGCTTCGAATTGAACCGGATATTCGCCGCGCTGCTTCGTGAGTTGGGTTTTGAAGTGGTGGATTACGTGGCCCGATTCTGGCGTGACGAAACCCAAACCCCGCCAAAGCAGCGGCACCATGTACTCGGGGTTCGCGCTGCAACGATGCAGGAATGGTTACTGGCGGATGTGGGCGTGGGAGGCGTTGTGCCACGACTGCCCCTCAGGATAGTTGCGGACCTTGAACAACCACAGGGTGTGGAGTGTTACCGTTTTGAAAGAGACTTGCGCTTTGGCTTGAAGTTGTTGGAACGCAGAAAAGGAGCCTGGAGTTGTTATTACTCTTTCACGGAGGAACCAAAGGAACTTAACGACTTCGATTTTGCCCATTACTGGTGCCAGCACGCGCCCCAATCTCCGTTCCGAAAAGCTGCCATCGCTTGCGTGCATACACCCCTTGGCCGCATCACTCTCGCGGGCTCGGAGTTTCGCCTTTTTATCGAGAACCGTGTGGAGACTTTCACTCCACAAACGCCGGAGGCGTTCCGTGCCGCCTTGGAAACCCATTTTGGCATCCGGCTGCCGATGGATTTTGGATGGCCTTCCTGAGAGGGATTTCACTACCCAGAACGGGCTTGAAGGTGCGGTTAAAAATATTACGTCTTTGGTCGTGCGATCTGCATATTGACTCCGCTTTAAGCTGCATTTGATCCAGATAATTTCCGTGCGCTAGGGCATCGAATGGTAGAAGCGTAGGCGAACCGTCTTGCACAGGATCTGGAGGGCGAGGGTGGTTCCTATGCTTCGAGATTAACTCCCCTTAGTCTAGTTTGAGAAAAGCGAATTGGAGGCAAAAAGCAAATTTCCAACTTTTAAGAGCCGGAAAAAGAGATTGGGACTTCTCCGGTTGGGTCCGTGTTGCGACTCTTTAGAAGTCGGTTTCTCGGAAAAAAGAAAGCTCCCCCAGGCTGCTTACGCGGGCTAGGGGAGCTTGTCTAGTGAGCGGGATGCTCGGGGTTCGTTAGAACTTTCCTTCTGTCACCATCGGGAAGGAATCCGTGCGGAACGGGCTTGCTGGGAGGTTTTCACCGTTTACGAGATTCGGCAGGGCATCTTCTCTCCAAGCGAAGCGCACCGCCACGGGTTTCGCGACATCTTTGCTCGTGACCACAAGGGTGGACCCTTCGATTTTAGCCTCGGCGGGAACGAACACTTTGTCTTCACCGGCGATGGTGAAGAACGAAAGCGCTGCGTCGTCCTTGGATTTGAGCCCTTTGGCGTGCTCGAAGGAAATGCGTACCTTGTCGCCCTCGATCTTTGCCTCCTTGTAGAGCGGCCCAGAGTAAGTCAGGCCACTGACTCCGTAGTCTTTGCTCAGTGCCCAAAGGGCGAGGCGATGTCCCACGTCCTGTTTGTTGGTGGGATGGATGTTGTCGAGGTTGCCCACGTCCATCGTGACGGCCATTCCGGTGTGCGGCACTTTTCTGAGTGTCTCGAACTGGGCTTCCCAAAGTTCGGCGCAGGGGGTGGTGTCGGCGTTTGGAGTCTTGTTGTATTTGTATGGAGCGATCTGGACGAAGTAGAACGGCAGCTCTGGATGTTTGAAATCTGTGCGCCAGTTTTGGATCATCAGGGGGAAGATCGTTTTGTATTGGTGGGCGCGTGAGACGTTGGATTCGCCCTGGTACCAGATGGCGCCCTTAACCGCCAAGGGCAGGAGGGGTGCGATCATCCCGTTATACAGGTTGGCGGGGCGGTTGGGATTCTGGGCGGGTGCGACAGGAGGGGAGGGTTGGCGAGGGGCGGGTTTTCCCTCAGCCTTTGCGGTGGCGGCCTGAGTCGTCCAAGCTTCTTTGGCTTTTTCGTAGTTTTCCTTCGCTTTTACGGGGTCGTACGTAGCAACTTGCTGATCCCAGCGCTCGAGGAGGGGCTTGAGGGAGGGATCCGCTTCGAGGGAGGAGCGGCTTGCCCAGGCCTCGGCCGCTGTGCCGCCCCAGTTGGATCCAATCAGGCCGATGGGTTTTTCCCCCAGTTGTTTGTGAAGGTCGCGGCCAAAGAAATAGCCCACGGCCGAGAAGTCGCCCACGGTTTCGGGTGAGCACACGACCCAAGCGCCCTGTAGATCCTCTTGAGGCGTTGAAGCAGGAGTTTTGGTGACCTTAAAGTGGCGGATCAAGGGGTAATTGGCAGCGGCTGCTTCTTCGGCTGCCTTGTCTGACTGTTTGACGCTCCATTCCATGTTGGATTGGCCTGAACAGATCCAGACCTCGCCGATAAGAATATCGCTTACTTTGATAGAATTGTTCCCTGTGACCGTCATTTCCAAGGGCGTTTTAGACGCGGGAATAGTCAGGCTTACAGACCACTTTCCAGCGGCGTCGGCGGTCGCTGAAGCCGATTTTCCATTAATGGCGACGGTGACTTTCTCTCCCGCGTCGGCCCAACCCCAGAAGGTGGAGGGTTTGCCTGACTGGAGGACCATGTGGTCACTGAGGATTTTGGGCAGTCTGACATCAGCCTGTGCGGAGGGCAGGACTGAGGCGCTCAAGAGGAGCGCGGCGAGCGGAAGACGGTAGGAGGTGTGTGTCATGGGAGGGTTCGGTTAGAAATAGTGGGGGAATCTTTGGTAAAGCTGCGGGCGGCGATTTTCTTATGGAAGAGGAAAAAACGGGAGCGGATTTATTTTTTTGAAACAAGATTACCTGTCTTGTTGAGGAACGCTCGATAGCGGAGCCGCTAATTCTCCAGTTACCGCTCCGTTTGGGCGACAATCTGTGCGACGGCAGCGCGCGCTGTCTCTGGGTTGGGAACACCAGTTTAAATGGCACGAGTCCCGGCATCTGGCCGGATTTGAAGTGCTAACATTTACATCCCTTAGAGGGTGGTATGCAGTATCCCTTTCCTCCCGCAGCCTTTCATGAAAACCGCCCTCATTATCTGCGTCGCTGTACTCTTTGCCGCATTGCCAAAAAGTCAGGGCGCGCCTTCGTCCCAACTCCGCGCTGGAGTCGCGAAGGTCGACGTGACAGATCGAACAGCGGGACCGGTCAACGATCCCTTGTACGCAAAGGCTTTGGTGTTGATGGGTGGTGGTACCACCGTGGTGCTGATCACGGTGGACGCGGTGGCCATTGGAGAAATCGGGCGGATAGGGGATGGGTTTCTGGCGGAGGTGCGAGAACAGTTACAAAAGGAGTTTGGGATTTCGCCTGCCAGCGTGGTGGTCAATGCGAGTCATTGTCATGGAACAGTGCGCTCTGACACGGCGCAGTTGGCGGTGCAGGCGGTCCGTGAGGCTGTGCAACACATGGTTGGAGTGAAGGTCGGCGTCGGCACGGGTCAAGAGGATCGGATCAGCGAAAATCGGCGCCTGAAACTGAAGGATGGAAGCGAAGTCGATATGCGGCGCGCCTACGCCTTGCCACAGGACGAGGATGTTGCCGGAGTGGGCCCCATTGATCCGCAAATCGGTGTGCTTCGCGTAGATCGCGAGGATTGCAGGCCTCTGGCGGTGCTCTATAACTTTGCCTGCCATCCAATTATGAACCCACCCAGCAAGGGAAACTCTGCGGATTATCCAGGGTTCGCCTCCAAGGTGATCGAGGAAACGCTAGGCGAGGGGACCGTGGCGTTCTTTTTGCAAGGTTGCGCCGGTGACATTAATCCTGTGCATTATAAGGAGATAAACCGTCCCGCGGATGCTGAGCCTTTAGGCAATTTGCTCGGTCTCAGCGTCAGGAATGTCGTTGGAAAAATTCAAACAAAGGAAGGCGGTGCACTAAAGATCAGCAGCGAAATCATCGAAGTGCCCCGAGGTACTGATCTGGAGAGGCGCATCGGCGCAATCCAAACGGAGCAGACGAAGTTGTTGGGTGCGCTCAAGCCGACGAACATCAACTTCAAAACCTTTCTACCCATGTTCCTGCAGCAAAAGTTCGCGCCGGATTTTCCTTCGCACAATGCTCAAAGTTACCTGCATGAAAAGGCCCTCGAGCGCGATGCTCTCTTAAAATTCGATGCCGACAACCGCGTGCAGGTGGAGGCGTATCTGCAAAACATCAAAATTATGGAGCGGCTCACCCGTTTGAACACAAACATGGCGCTGCTCAAAAAGCACCTCGCTCAAAATAGAGCTGCTGCAAAGCCCGTGCTTGAAGTCGAAGTGATTGGGTTGCGTATCGGCGACTTCAAATTGGTCACCTTTCCGGGAGAACTCACCGTTCAGGTCGGGCTTAATATTAAGAAGGCGGCGAATGATCCGTGCGCCTTTGTGGCCGGTTACACCAACGGCTACATCTACTATATGCCGACGGTGGAGCAGCGAAATAATACCGGCTATGCTCAGGAAGATTGCGACTCGCTAGTGGCTCCGGAGTGGCAGCAAATTTTTGAGCGAAAAGCCGCGGAGACTCTCAAGAAGTTATAGGTATGACGTCTTGCAATCGCCCCCAATGCGATGCACCGCCCCGCAACATTCGCCGGAGAGGCCGTGTTGCCAAGTTCCCCCTGCGCGGTGGACTTTGTTGCTGTGCATCAGCAAGTGGAAAATGGCTCCATGTTGACCTTTTCAAGTTCTTTGTTACGCGTGGAAACCAAATGATTTTTGGCATCATCCGCTTCGTGCAAAGGACCGTTTTGATAACAAAGTTAAGAATTTACGGGATAGTGTTTTAAGAAGTTGGAAAGTCGGGTAATACAATTTAGAAAATTCACTTTGTCTTCACTGTGAAAATTTCACCCCTATTAGCACTAGTCCTGTTTTTTGCAGTCACAGCAGGCAAATTGTGCGCGGCTTCCACCGAGGCAGGAGTGGAGTTTTTTGAAAAACAGGTCCGCCCTCTGTTGGTGACGCGCTGTTATGATTGTCACAGCGCGGAACAAAAAATAAAGGGCGGCCTCGCCTTGGACTCTCGCGAGACGATGCTCAAAGGGGGTGATTCCGGCGCTGCACTGGTGGCGGGAGACCCAGATAAGAGCCTGTTGGTGGAGGCTGTCCGCTACAAGAATCACGACTTGCAGATGCCGCCCAAAAAGCGCCTCTCGGATAGCGAAATCAATACGCTGGAGACCTGGATCAAGATGGGTGCTCCAGATCCGCGCACCGCAGCAGCTCGGGTTAAGAGCGGCAGAATCATCGATATCAATGAGGGCCGAAAGTTTTGGAGTTTCGCGCCGCTTTCCCGTGTGGAGCCGCCCGTGATGCCGAACGCGGAAACGCCCATCGACGCCTTTATTCAGGAAAAACTTAAAGCCCAGCGCCTGCCTTCAGCCGCTGCCGCCGACAAACGCACACTGCTGCGGCGCGCCACGTTTGATCTGACCGGGTTGCCGCCGACTCCCCTAGAAATGGAGGTTTTTGTCGCCGACACTTCGCCTGAGGCGTTTTCGCGGGTCATAGAAGCGCTTCTGGCTTCACCCCATTACGGCGAACGTTGGGGCCGACACTGGTTGGATCTCGCCCGATACGCAGACTCCAATGGGATGGACGAAAACGTGGCGTTTGCTCATGCGTGGCGTTACCGCGACTATGTGGTGCGCGCCTTCAACGAAGACAAGCCCTTCGATCAGTTTCTCATCGAACAGATCGCGGGCGATTTGTTGCCACGAAGTGAGGATGCCCTCACCGCGACTGGCTTTCTTGCTCTGGGCGCCCGCGTGCTCGCCGAACCCGATGTGCGGAAGCTGGAAATGGACATCATCGACGAGCAGATCGACACCATCGGCAAGACCTTCCTCGGCATGACGCTAGGTTGTGTGCGCTGTCACGATCACAAGTTTGATCCCATCACACAGGAGGATTATTACGGACTGGCCGCCATTTTCCGCAGCACTCGCAGTTTGTCGGAGGAGAAAATGGGGGCCATCAAGTACTGGTACGAGCACTCTCTGGCGACGCCCGCCCAGCGAGAGGAAAAGAGGCAATTTGACGACTCAGTGAAAGCCAAGCAGGCCGAGGTGGCCGCCTTTATTGCCAAGGCGCGTGGGGAGATTAAAGAACAGGTGCAGACCCGTGCCGTCGATTATTTGGCGGCGGCCGCAACGTTAACGGCTGAAAGTACCGCGTCGGAAGTGGCGACCTTGGCCAAGGCGCTCGACCTGCGGGCGGGAATTTTAGTGAGCTGTCGCAAGTTTTTGGAGGCTCAGCCCGAACAGTCGGTGTTCAAGGAGTGGCGGGAATTGGCGGCTAACCGCGATGCCGAAGGCGTGCGCCTACACTACGGAAGGCTTCTCGCTGAGGCGCTCCGGACAAAAACGGGGCCGGTGTACGCCGCGCTGGTCGATGCGAAGGGGTTCCTCGCGTTGCCAGTCAAGGACACCGAGGTGTTCGACGGTGAAATGCTCGCCTCCATTGCTGAAATGCGCAAAGCCATAACGGCCCTCGAAGCGACTCGCCCGGAATTGCCCGCCGTCATGAGCGTTGCAGACTCGCGGATTTTACAGACGCTGCCCGTGCATATCCGTGGAAGCTATCTCACTCTTGGTAAACCAGTGGAACGGGGTTTTCCCGAGGTGCTGAGGACAAGTTTCAACAGGGCGATCCTTCCCGAAAAACAAAGCGGTCGACTGGAATTGGCCCGTTGGTTGGCCAGCGGCGAGAATCCGCTCACGGCGCGGGTGCTGGTGAACCGAGTTTGGCGATGGCATTTTGGACAGGGAATAGTCAGTAGTACCGACAATTTTGGGACGGTTGGAAGCAAGCCGTCCCACCCCGAGTTGCTCGACTGGCTGGCGCGGAAGTTTGTGGAAAGCGGTTGGTCCATTAAGGAATTGCACCGCCAAATCATGAACACGGCTGCGTACCAACAGCGCAGCAATATCAGTGTTTTTCCCGCTGACAAAGAGGACCCTAGGCTTATGGATCCCGAAAACCGGCTGCTATGGCGCGCGAATATCCAGCGCTTAGAGGCTGAGCAGATTCGCGACGCGATGCTCGCTTCTTGCGATTGGCTGAGCCCAGAAATCGGAGGCAAAACTCTCCAACTGCGCAATCGAGAGTTTGTATTCAACCACACCAGCAAGGATGCCTCCACTTACGAAAGTCCCCGCCGGACGCTATATCTCCCAGTCATTCGCAACCATCTGTACCATATGCTGGAACAGTTTGATTACCCAGATCCCACTATGCCCTCGGGTAATCGCAACAGCACAGTCATCGCGCCGCAAGCGCTCTTGATGATGAATTCACCCGTCGTGCTGGAGGCTAGCCAGCGCCTTGCGAATCGCTTGGCCAAACTGCCGCCAGAGGAGCGCGTCGAACAGGCTTACGCTCTGCTTTTTGGACGCCCTCCGCAGCAAGAGGAGATCTCCGACGCACTCCAGTGGGTTCAGGAGTTTGGGCGTATTGAGAAATCAGAGCGCGCTTGGGCCTTGTTTTGTCAGTCGTTGTTTGCGGCAAACGAGTTCATCTACTTGAGGTAAATTGTATGGATAACACCCCAATACAGCAGCTTTCCCGTCGCTCCCTGCTCCAGAGAAGCGCCGGCGGGTTTGGTTACCTCGCCCTGCAAGCATTGCTAGCCAAAGAGACGGCGCAGGCGGCTCCTGCGAGCCCACTGGCTCCGAAACTGGTGAAGTTTCCAGCCCGCGCCAAACGTGTGGTGTTCCTTTTCATGAAGGGTGGTCCATCGCACGTGGACACTTTTGATCCTAAGCCTTTGCTGCAACGAGACGATGGCAAGCCCTACCCGTTTGAGCAGCCTCGCGTGCAATTCGCTGCCACGGGGAAGTTGTTAAAGTCACCCTGGAGTTTCAAACAATACGGGCAGAGCGGCTTGGCGGTTAGCGAGCTATTCCCGAACGTGGCCCGCTATGTAGACGACCTTTGTGTCTTGCGCTCGCTCCACGGCTCCAATACGGCACACGGCGGGGCGTGCCTCAAATTGCACACCGGGAGCGATACGCAAGTGCGCCCCAGTATGGGTTCATGGCTGCTGTACGGTCTTGGCACCGAAAACGAAAACCTCCCAGGTTTCCTAACGATCTGCCCCACTTTAGCGCACGGCGGGGTGAATAATTGGGGACCGGCATTTCTTCCCGCCTACTGCCAAGGAACACCGATTGGAAATGCCAGTATTCCATCGAACCAAGCGCTGGTTCAGCACATCGTGAATTCTCAGACAAGCAAAGCGGCACAGCGCAAGCAGCTGGATTTTTTGGCCAAGCTCAACCACGAGCATCTCGCGCTTTCTGGGCCAGATTTAGCGTTGGAGGGGCGCATCAATTCCTTTGAGTTGGCGTACCGGATGCAGAGCACGATGCCGGAGGCGCAAGATTTGAGCGGCGAGTCGGAGGCAACGAAACGGTTGTACGGGATGGATCAACCGATCACGGAGAATTTCGGCCGGCAGTGTTTGATGGCGCGGCGCTTTTTAGAACGCGGCGTCCGGTTTGTGCAGGTCACTCACAGCGACGGAGAAGTGCAGTGGGATCAGCATGGCAACCTTTTTAAGGGACACACCAAAAACGCGCTGGAAGTCGATAAGCCGATTGCCGGGTTGCTGGAGGATCTTAAACAACGCGGTCTGCTGGAGGATACGTTGGTCATCTGGGGTGGTGAATTCGGTCGCACGCCCACCGCCCAAGGTAATGACGGCCGGGATCATAATCCTTACGGCTTCACTATGTGGATGGCTGGTGGCGGCGTGAAGAAAGGTTTCGCGTATGGCTCCACGGACGACTACGGCTATTTCGCGCAGGAAGACAAAGTGCATATCCACGATTTACATGCCACTATCTTGCACTTGTTGGGACTGGATCACGAAAAGCTCACCCACCGTTATGCGGGCCGCGACTTCCGGCTCACCGATGTAAGCGGCCACGTCGTCAAAGAGATCTTCGCCTGATCTTTTCCACTTCGCCAGGCTCCCCCCCAACACCCCATGACCCTTCTTCCCCAAACTGGAAAGCCTGTGGGCGCCGGGCCAGAAAGTTCCGAGCGTCCTGCTGCTTGGAAGTGGTGGGTCACCGGCCTCCTTCTACTGGCGACGATGATCAATTACATGGATCGGGTGACGCTTACAGGCGCCTCGGTACGTGTGACTAGCGAATTAGGGCTGAGCGAACTTCAGTACGGAAACTTGGAGCTAGCCTTCGGATGGGCTTTTGCGGGCGGTTCGCTGGTGTTCGGCTTTCTCGCCGACCGATTACGGATTTACTATTTGTACCCCGCGATTCTAGCGTGCTGGTCTCTGATGGGGATTGCTGCTGGATGGGCAAATGGGTTTGAGGGACTTCTGCTTTGTCGGACTTTGCTGGGATTTTTTGAGGCTGGCCACTGGCCCTGTGCATTGAAGACGACCTTTGCATTGTTGAATGAAAAGGATCGCACCATGGGTAACAGCGTGCTCCAAAGCGGCGCATCCCTCGGTGCCATCATCACGCCTCAGATCATGAAATTGCTCATGACTGATCAACCCGGTTCTTGGCGCACCACCTTCATTGCAGTGGGTGCCGTGGGATTTTTATGGGTCATCTTTTGGTGTCTTTGCCTCCGCCCCAAAGATTTGGAAAAATCTCCGTCACCGGATGAGACGATTGCGCCCCAAGGTGCCACGGTTGGACTGGGTAGCATTTTGGTGAGTGGCCGATTTTGGGCCGTGGCCCTTCTCATCATGGGGGCGCAGACGGTCTGGCATATTTACCGGGTGTGGCTGATGAAGTTTTTGGAAACTGGGCGCGGCTACGAGGAACGGGCGGCGCTGGATTTTAATTCGGTTTACTTCGTGGCCACGGATGTAGGGTGCCTCTTTGCTGGGGCGGTTTCGCTGTGGTTGCTTCGCCGATACGGCTTTTCCGCTCACGATGCGCGCCGTAAGGTCTACGCTGGGGCGTGCATGCTCACTTCCCTGAGTGTGCTGTTGCCATGGTTGGACAAAGGATGGCCGCTGCTCGCCACGTTGCTGCTCATTGGAGCAGGGGCACTTGCGCTGTTTCCGTGCTATTACAGCTTTGTTCAAGAGCTCTCTCCCTCGCACGTCGGACGACTTACCGGGCTGCTGAGTTTGTGGGTGTGGGGAGTCACTTCGCCGCTGCACAGCGCCTTCGGGCTTTTGATCGATCGCACGCACAGCTACGACGCTGGACTGCTCCTCGCTGGATTGGCTCCGTGGCTTGGGGTTCTCGCCATGAAATTCCTTTGGCGCAAAGCTGAAAACTTACCTGCATAAACGCCTTTAAAACTCATGCTCACCGACGCCTCACGTCTTCAGGATTTTCCGGCCCTCGCGGGAATGACGTATCTTAATTCCGCCGCTGAAAGTATTCCGCCGCTTTGCACGGGCAGGGCCATCGAGGCTTACTGGCATGATAAATTACTTGGAATGAAGGGCCGCGATGGTCACTTCGCTCAAGTGGAAGCGTGCCGGGAGATTAGCGCGAAGACGCTCGGGCTCCAGCCTTCCGAGGTGTCTTTTTGCTCCTGTAGCTCTGAAGCTTACAACCTTCTCGCCACGGCGCTGCAGCTCGGGGTGAAGGATGAAGTCGTTGTCACGGATCTTGATTTTCCGGCAGGAGTTTCGCCCTGGTTACGGGCCGCGAATCCACCAATTTTAAGGCTCTGGAAATCGGTTGAAGGAGCTTTGGATTCGATGGATCTCGCGCCTTTGCTCAACGAACGCACGCGATTGGTCCAGGTTTCACTAGTGAGTTTTTACAACGGACACAGAATCGCGTGGTCTGTGTTTCGGGACACTGTTCGGCGATTGGCTCCCAACGCGATTATCTCGGTGGACGTCACCCAAGCGTTGGGGCGTGTTGTGCTTGATTGTCAGGATGCAGACATTCTCATTTCGAGCACGCACAAGTGGACGCTGGGTATCCACGGCGGATGCATCATCGGGGTGCCAACGGGCAGCGCCTCGCGCCTGACCACTCAGGCGGGAGGCTGGCTGCACTTGGAAAATGCGTTCGCGGCGGATCGCTTTGAGCGTGCGGTAACGCGAACTGGCGCGGCGAGTTTTTCAGTTGGCATGCCAAATTTCGTCGCGCTTTACGCCCTGAACGCATCGCTGCGTTACGTTGATGCCGTAGGGGTGGGGGAGATAGCCGCCCACGCGGATCCGCTGGTGTCCGTGGCGGAAGCCGGCCTGCACGAACTCGGAATCCGGCCCATGTGCCGCTGGAACGGCACCGGTATTCTGGCCTTCCAGCACCCTAGAAGCGCGGAAATTCACGCGGCCTTGGAACGGGAAAATGTTCACGTAATGCACAATGCTGGCCGCATTCGCATCTCGATTCACGGTTACAACACGGAGGCTGACATCTTTCGTTTTCTGAGCGTGCTACGGCCTTTGCTCGCAGAAAGCGACGCATTGTAATTTTTCAACTGCCTGATGAGCGACCTAATTGCAACCTTGGCGGATCTAATTCGCCTCAACACCGTCAACCCTGCTTACGGCGATGGCGGTAGCGAGGCAAACGTAGCACCGTTACTGCGGGAGTTTTTTAACCGCCGAAGCATCGAAACTTTCGAGCAAGAGGTGTTCCCAGGCCGCCACAACATTCTCGCGCGGTTGCCCGGCAGGGGGCAAAGACGCCTGATTCTTGAGGCGCATACGGATACGGTTTCAATCAAGGGAATGAGCATCCCGCCCTTTGAGCCAACTCTTCGCGACGGCCGCATATACGGTAGGGGCGCGGTGGATGACAAGGCGGGGCTTGCTGCGATGATGCATGCGTTGGCTTCTATCAAGGCCGACGGTTTGGTGCCGTCTTGCGAGGTGCTGTTGGCGGCTGTGGTTGACGAAGAGTTTAGTTATCGGGGAGTCGTGAAATTGTGTGAAGGGCTACACGCCGAGGCGGCCATCGTGGCAGAACCCACGGAATTGAGAGTGGTCATCGCTAGCAAGGGCGTTTTGAGGCTGCGAATCATTACCACAGGAAAGGCGGCGCACAGCGCAAAGCCGCATCTGGGGAACAACGCCATTTCGCACATGTCGCGTCTCGTGCTGGCTCTTGAGCAGGAGAACAAGGATCTCGCCGCCGTGACCCATCCGCTGCTGGGTTCGCCGACGGTCAGCGTGGGAGTCATTGCTGGGGGAGTGCAGGTGAATTCGGTGCCAGATCGGTGCACCATCGAGCTAGATCGTCGCTTGATGCCAGGGGAAAGCGCCGCCGGAGTGCTTGAGGGATACCAGTCGCTGCTCAAGCGATTGGCGCAAGAGCACGCGGGATTCGAGGCCTACATCGAGGCTCCGGCTTTGTTGGTGGACGAGGCACTGGATACTCCTGCGGACGCTGCCGTTGTGCAATGTGCACGGGGCGTGCAGCGCGGACTGGGGTTGAATGCCGACGTTTGCGGCGTGCCCTTCGGCAGCGATGCAAGCAAGCTTTCCCGGGCGGGTATTCCCACCATCGTTTTCGGGCCGGGGAGCATTGATCAAGCGCACTCTGTTGACGAGTATGTAGAGGTTGCGCAGGTCGAACAGGCAGCCGCATTTTACCGTCAGTTTATCCTCGATTTTTCCTAAAAAACGCTTGTCCCGACTACCCCCAGAACCCAGAACCCAGAACCCAGAACCCAGAACCCAGAACCCAAAACAAAGAACCAAGAACCCAGAACCAAGAACCCAAAACACTTTGAACCGCCGAGCATTTCTTCATTCCTCAGTCCTTTCCACGCTCGCCTTGGGAGGGTGTGTTTCCGTTCCGCGTACTGAGTCGGACTACATCGATGCGCATGTCCACATTTGGACACCTGATACTCGGCGTTATCCACTCGCTGATGGCTTCGCTCGTGAAAAGCACATGGTGCCAAACAGCTTTATGCCACGGGAGCTTTTCGCGCAATGCAGGCCGCAGGGCGTCTCTCGGATAGTGCTTATCCAGATGAGTTTTTATAAATTCGACAATAGCTACATGCTCGACTCGATGGCCCGGCATCCCGGCGTATTCAGCGGCGTGGGGATTGTCGATGAGGCCAAAGCGGATGTAGTTGAGGCGATGAAGGCTCTGGCGACTCGAGGCGTGCGGGGCTTTCGGGTTCGCGCTGACAGACAGAAAGCTGAGGCGTGGCGGGACTCCGTGGGTATGAAAAAGATGTGGAGCCAGGCCGCGGATTCAGGTCTTTCCATTTGCCTGTTGGCGGATCCAGACGCCCTGCCTGCAGTCCACCTTATGTGCCGGGCGTATCCGAAGACGCGCGTGGTCATAGATCACTTCGCTCGGATTGGAATGAGCGGGACGGTTCAGAAAAGCGACCTAGAGCAATTGCGCAAACTTTCTGACTTTGAGCATATCTTTGTGAAGACATCTGCCTTTTACGCGCTTGGGGCCAAGAAGGCGCCGTACGCGGACCTTGGGCCAATGATTCGCACGCTAAAAGGCGCCTATGGGGCCTCTCGATTGATGTGGGCAAGCGATTGCCCGTATCAAGTCCAGCAAGGACACAATTATGCTGACTCCATTGCGCTGATTCGCGATCGGCTGGATTTCCTAACGGCCGAGGATAAAGAGTGGATGCTGCGTAAAACAGCAGAGCGCGTCTTTTTCACGTAAGGCACGTAGTGGCGGGCCACGGGTGTGTCTTTCCTCTTCTTGGATGCGCTTGATGGGTTATTGAGGGAACCAGTGGTTTATCTAGTGTACAGATATTTCAATCTTTGCAGCGTGATTCTCTGGGGTGAGCCCTACTGCCGCACCCTGAATCCGCTCGATGTCTATTTTTCCGTATTTTCAAAGGAATTGCTCAACTTGCTTGGAAAACCAGCGTCTGGGTATTCAACAGACGCGGCCGCAAATAGCACCCCCCGGGCGTTTTAACGCCCCCGCGCCTAGGTTGGAGAAATCGTGCCGGGGGGTAACAAGCAAATTACTATCCTTTCCTCTCCCTGTGACAAAAGTAACGATGTTAACCGCACTAGCTACCCTGTGGGGTTCTCTTGCTTTCGGAGATGCTGTGAGCATTCTCAGTGTCTGTCCCCTGCGGTTGCGCTAGAGAATGATTTTCCGTGATTGGAGCATCCGAAGGGCCGTAAATGCCTCTGGCGTGCTGCACGAGATGGCCGCGATCTACGAGGCGTTGCAGGTAGGCGCGAGGTACGCCAATCGCAGCAATGTCACGCGCACGCACCAATCCTGCGCGGCGAACGAGATCAAGCAGTCTCGCGGAGTGTCCGGAATTTGGGGCGTTTATACTGTTGCCTTTCATGAACAGAAAAGTAATTCTGGAAAGGAAATGTATCACTGTTTGGTGGTCTCAGCACGTTGTTTCGGTGCTGTTCTGGAGCATGCGCGATCTATCACTCGCTAGCCCGAGGTCTAGCCTTCTTGCAGTAAGCAAGGAAACGTTCAATGTGGATACTCGACCAGTAAAGAGTTTTTGCTGGTGGGTTAAGGCGTCGATTTGAGACCATGCAACGCACCTAATCTTTGGGATGATCAGAAGTTGCCGTAGCTGGTCTCTGGGAAAGGCGGAAGTCCTCATTCATGGATCGTGCTGGCCAAGCGATCCGAATGGCCAATTATTTACCCCACAATACTGTGAAATCCTCCCGATTTCCCACTATTTTTCGGAATTACCCAGTTAGCCCACAGATAGTAGGGCTTACAGCGTTAGCCCAACTATGAAAACGTCATTTTTAATCTGTCTTTTGATCCTCGCTATCGCGCCTTCACTTCACGCCGAACCGAAATTTTATCAACCAACCGACTGGGCACTTGGCACCGAACTTCCTGCTCAACCTCAGGATGTCAGCGAACACAAGACGCCTGTGCCCGGAGGGGAAATTGTTGAATCGCGCGCGGGTGTGCAGAACAACGAGGAGATATTCGTTGTGTTGCGTGCGTGTTTCCCGATTCCTCTCCCGCTTGAAAGACTTGACGCAGCCTACGAGGGTGGGAAGGCAGCCATGCAACAGGGAAATCCGAGAACCATCCTTAACGAAGAAAAAATTAAGATTAGCGGCTACGAAGGCCGCAGATATGTCCTCGAAACCAAAGATGGACTGCGCGTGACAGATCATCGAACGGTCATAATTGGAAACGAATCCTTCACGTTTATATATGAGAGACCGACAAAGCAGGTTTCTTCAACCGCCGCCGATGCGTTCTTCTCGAAAATTGCTCGGAAGAAGGTCTAACGAGGCGTTGCACCCAACGCCCTGCATGCGTCGCGCTCGCTGCTTGCGCACCGACCCCCGCCACATTTGAGTCGTAGCTGAGTTTGGGCGTAATCTGACGAATGCCCGCAAACTGCGCCTACAGCCCAACCAACTTTATGTGATTTGGGAGCATTGCGCGCCGTTTTCCGCCTCTCTTCGTCACTCCCCGATGTGAATGAAGTTGCACTGGCGGGTCTCTTGGCGAACAGACGCGCCGATGCACAGCCTCTTCGATGCGCTATCAGCTCATTCATTAAAGTGAAAAAAAGATCAGCGTTTTCATTGATTGCGCGGCCAGAGTGCCTATTATTCACTAAAATGAATTTGGACTCGCAAAACTTGGCTGCGATGGTTTCTGTCCGACTTCGGAAGCGGCGGCAAAGCCTCGGCATCCGACAAAAGGACCTCGCAGAGTTGGCTGAGATCGCGGTTCACACACTCAGCAACATTGAATCCGGCAAGGGCAACCCATCCCTTGACGTGCTGGGGCGGTTGTTGGACTGCCTGGGGTTGAAACTGACCATCGAGCCAAATGCCCCAAAGGACGGCACCAGCAAAACCTCTGCGACGCCAGCAGTCGCTGAATACCCATGAGCAAAGTCGGAAAAGTCTTCTACGGGGACACACTCGCTGGCCACATTAAACGGCGGGACGATGGGGGCTATTGCTTTGTTTACCAGCCTGACTATCTGGCACGCCCAGATGCGCGTCCTGTGAGTCTCACGCTGCCGCTTAGGCGGGAGGAATACAACTCGCCCGTGCTTTTCCCATTCTTTTCGGGACTGCTCGCGGAGGGAAATCTCAAGGACCTCCAGTGCCGCTTGCACCGCATTGATCCCGATGACGACTTCACCCGACTGCTCAAGACAACACGCCACGATGTCATTGGCGCGGTCACTGTTGAGGAGGTGGTGCCGTGAGAACCCCGGACAACATCTGTCTGAGCACGTTGCGTCCCTCGCGAGGCCAGTCCTACAGCAGCGGGGCGGTGCGAATGCTCTGGGGAGGAAAGCGCATTTCTCCAGTACTTTCATTCGAGCAGAAAGTCTTCGCCGACTTTCGTCGCGATGCCGCTCCTCGCATCTCCATCTCCGGCGTGCAGGACAAGGTTTCTCTCCGCCTCGTGAATGGCGTTCTTGTCCCCACCGACCGGGATGGCGAATTCATCCTAAAGCCAGTCCCGCGTGCACTTACTGGCACTCTCGAACTCCTCGACGATGTACCCGCGAACGAGCACGTGACGATGCAAATCGCTGCGCAAGTCTTCAAGCTGCGCAGTGCAGCGTGCGGTCTCGTCTTTTTTCCCGATGGCGAGCCTGCCTACATCGTCCGGCGTTTTGATCGGGACGCTGCGACCGGAAAGAAACTGGCCCAAGAAGATTTCTGCCAGCTTGCCGGAAAAAGCCGCGGAACCCATGGGGAGAACTACAAATACGACGGCAGCTACGAAGAACTTGGACGCCTCCTCCGGCAGTATAGCCCGGCTTGGAGAGTCGAAGCCGAAAGGCTTTTCACGCTTATCGCCTTCAATTACGTCTGCGGCAACGGAGATGCACATCTCAAAAACTTCTCGCTGCTCGAAACGCCCTTCGGCGACTACTCGCTCAGCCCTGCTTACGACCTTCTCTGTACGTCACTACACCTCCCTGCGGAGAGTCGGACGGCCTTGGATATTTTTGATGATTTCATCACTCCAAGTTTCGAGATCAACGCATTTGCCAAACGTTCGGATTTCATGGAACTCGCCAACCGCTTTGGACTGCGCACGCCACGTGCCACGGCCATCCTCGACCGATTCGCCAGCGAACGCCCCAAGGTTGAGGCACTCCTAGACCGCTCACTTCTGTCAGCGGAGAGTAAAGCACGCTACCGCGCCCTGTTTGCCGACCGTCTGATAGCCCTCGCGGATTAACGCGGAATGGTCGCATTTTGAGTCATCGACGGTCGACCACTGGCAATGGTGAGTTTGGAATTCACCCAAAAGCCTTGGATGAAGAGACTTCTTGGTGTGTTCAATAATTATACACTCGCTTATTTTGGGTCTATGACCATAATGGTCTACAGGGTGAGCGGAGTGCACTCCTCTGGCGCAACTCAACCGAACCGATTATGCCCCGCCTCAAAAACCGTCTCCACGAACGCTTTGCATGGCTCAATGCTGAAGGCATGGACCGCAAAGCAGCCTACACGAAACTCTGCCCGCATGTCGCTGATCCGGGGACGATGGGCTACAAACTGTATCACAGGCTGGATGTGAAGGGGTGCATCGCGGAAATCCAGTGCGAGGTTCACAGTCGGGCATTGATGGGGATCGACGAGAAACGAGACCTGCTCCGTCAAATGATAGAAGGGACAATCCCAACAAAGGTCAACAAGCGCAGGGATGGCGGTGTGGAGGCGGTCTTCGACATGCTTGGGGCGTTGGTGGCTGATGCGAAGATAGCTGGAGAATTCGACGGTCCCAAGCCTCCGGAAAGGGAGACGGAGATCGGCATGACGTTTGAGGTTTATCACCGGAACCATCCAAATCCGCCGCGGGAGTGGATGCAGGTTGGCCGGATTGGCGCATAGATCGGTTAAAAAAATCCGTCTGGATGGTCATTCGCCGATCGTGTGCTGCGCGTCGAAAGGTCAGCTTTCTACCTTAGGGAACAACGGGAGACTTCGGGGGGCATTTTCTGACTTTTTTTCTGACTTTGCCCTTTTTGGTGCCCTCTATCCTGTCTAAGTGCCTTGTTTATAGCGTAAAGTGTCTCCGGCGAGGATCGAACTCGCATCTATATCCCTGTCTCTGTAAGTTTGTTTTTAACAGAGTAAATGTGTCTTTTGGAATCGTTATGGACTTCGGGGTTCTGTCACGTTATTTGTCACGTTGTGTCGCACCTTTTTCAACGTCCCGATTCGAAATTCTGGTGGGCCAGCTACACCGGAACTGACGGCAGGCGTAGACGGTGTTCAACTGGCGTTGAGCTGGGCGATGCGAAGTCTCGTGATGATGCTAATGCGGCTCTTGCGATTTTGACCAAAGCTGCAAAGAAAGCAAAAAACGGAACTCTGACTGAATGCCGCATTCGGAAGGAATTGAGCGAGTTGCTCGAAGATATGACGGGACAAGCCCTCCACTTTGAGTCCGCGGAGCAATACTTTCATAACTGGCTTTCAAACAAGGAGGGTGCGAAATCTAAAAACACAGCCGTGAAATACAAACAGGTTGTGAACAGTTTCCTGAAATCGCTAGGGAAGCGGAGAGGGCTTGATTTGGCGGCCATCGTTCCTGCGGACGCGGAGCGGTGGAGAGACGGTCTCAAGAAGGATAAACTGACCCCCAACTCAGTAAACCAGTACGTCAAAATCCTCTCTGGGGCTTTCGAGAAGGCCAGAAAGCTCGGATACATCCCTATTAACCCGTGCGCCGCTTTAGATGCTCTTGCTGTGGATGAGTCTGAGGGGCGGGAGCATTTCACCATGGAACAGGCTGAGCAGATTGCTATCGCCGCTGCAGGGACTGACTGGGAAGGGGTGATATGGGCCGCTTTTTACTCTGGTGGACGGCTGCAAGACATCGCTAATTTGACATGGGGAGAAGTAGACTGCACCGACCCGCAAAAGTGGTGGCTTCGTTCTAAAGCAAGGAAGACGAAGGTGACCACCCATGTTCCTATCATTGGCCGATTTCTGGATTGGCTTAAGAACCAGAGACGGGGTGTTGGACGTGCTGCGTTATTCCCTACTTTGGCGGGGCGATCTTCTGGGAGTAACAGCGGCCTATCCACTGAGTTTAAGCGACTAATGGAGCGAGCAGGTGTACGTGGTCGGATTATCCGGCAGGGCGAGGGGAAGCGAAGGACCACGGAAACGCTCTCCTTTCACTCCTTTCGGCACTCCTATCCTTCTTGGCTGGAACGGAATGGCGTAAGTGAAGAGGATCGGATGCGACTTACCGGACATGCTACGCAGAAGGCTCATCGTAATTACGTGCACGCTGATCCTGCTGCTTTATTTCAAACTATTGAGGCTATTGAGCGTCGTGGGATTACTTTGTGATAATTTCAAAAGGAAATATTTATTCATGAGCCGCGCTAAAAAATCAGGCATCGCTACGTTAAAACAAGGGAAAGTTGGAGGTGAGTCTTTTTCATTTTTAGAAAAGGTGAATCTACTCGTTTTTGGAGATGGAGTTAATCTAAATAAATTAACGCAAGATATTTCACCTGAGGGAGAAAGAGATAACGTATTGCAATTGCTCAGATCGGTTGAAGATTGGCAGTACGAAGAGGCGTATAAACTTGTTGATATAATTATTGCCCGAAACCGTTTCAGATCAATATTGGAAAGTTGGTCGCAATTTGATCGAAAAAAGCAAAAACTGTGTTTCGACAGTACAGGCCTAGTTCGGTTTAGTAGTGTGGACAACGAGCTGCAGAGAATCTTCGTTGGCGCGGATCCTGCCAATTTTGAGGAATGGAAAACTAATTGGATAAATAAAGGGTGGCCAAAAAATTGTCCGCTTCCTTATCCGCACGTTTGCGATGCTGCCATAACGTTGGGAATGGCAGTGTTACAAGCAACGCTAGTAGCGGTTTCATCAGATTGGGCGGGCGTTCTTTTCTTTGCTCGGAAGACAAAGTTTTCACATCCTTGGTACAGTAAGGAAGGCTTTTTCCTACACGGGGCGGAGTTTGATGACGTTCCATATCCCGACTACCGATCGCTATCTCAGCCATCAGCGCTTGCGGCGGGGGCACCTTTTGCTGAGTTTGAGGCCCACACAGAACCCGAATTGCTAACATCAAAACAGCTGCAAACCAGAATTGGTCGACTCACTGGTAAGGAACCAGATTTGAAAACTATTAAAGAGGCTGCTGAAGGGCTTGATATAACGCTCGCTAAGCCTAGAAGAGGCGGGTGAACCGCAGTACAGAGATCTGGCTTATTGGGCACGATTCCCTTGTCGGGTTGGGATTGGTTTTTTCTTGGAACCGTAAGTGGGGAAGAAAAACTAAGCCCAGTTTGAGGCTTGGGACTACGGGAACAAGATTGGGAGCATGGATACAAATCCGCACACCGACAACAGGCTCTCCCATGTCACCGAATTCTTTGAATCTACATTAAGATCTCTGAAAGAGACAGGGAAAATTCTTGAACCCGAATTTGGAGACGCAAAAAAAGTCAGAGCGATCTTCGACATCTCTAAAACACACTTGTACCGCCTAGAGGAAGCTGGGCTAATAAAGTCGGCTTCCGTGCCGGGACGAGGTAAAACCAAAGGTCGGCGCTTGTACAACATCGCCAGCATTCGCGCTTTCCTTCATCGGTGCATGGCAGCGGACACTCAACCTGAGGAGGTGATTGAGTAGCCATGGCCTCCTCATACCGCCCCAACCGTTATCTCTCCGCGAGTCTACGCGGGGAGCGAGCCGTAGACGCAGCGGAGCAGCAAGCGCGGGAGCAAATCCTGCGCGAGCTGGAGAAAGCGAAGGCAAAGGCAAAGGCCGCCGCTCAAAATCAGAAAGGAGGCAAGTGATGAGTGCTGTCATGATAATCGACCATTCGCAGCTTCCTCCGTGCCCTCCCCCGGGAAGCGGAGTCAACAGGTGGCTACTCCCAGCAGCTCATCACCTGCGGCATCTAGGGGTGCCGGAGTTTGATGCCGCACACATTCTTCGCAATCGGATGACCCGCCCCGAGAAGGGGCAGGAAATCGATCGTGCCATCCGAAGGGCGTACGACAACAAACCTAATGACGGCAACGATGGAGCAGACGTCAGGTCTGCAATGCAGGTAAGGACTACAGGGCGTCTGAATCCGCGATTCCAGACGTCTGATCATCAGGCAATTCAAAAGGTTGTAGGTAGTGGGTTCATCTACCTCGATCTCAGAGCAATTAGCCCCATTAGTTTTGGTCTCCGAGCGGACACTCGCGGAGTAATCGAGGCTTTGTTCCAAGAGGACGCCTTAATTTGCTGCTCAAGAGCAACAAATTGGGGGACAGAGACTAAGTTGATTTCGGAGTTCGGCGATGAGCTGGACAGGTTCAGCTTCATCGTTCCTCAAACTATGACAAAGCGAGAAGGGACCACGCGGGACAATCCTCCTAAGAAGGGGCCGAGAACGCTCGATAACACCGGGCCTTGGCGTTTCTTCGTTTACGAGAGCGATTTCCTGTCCTTGGACAATCAGGCGGCGGTCATTTATAAACTGGCGTCTATCAGACCGCTCGCATTGGTCGTGTTCAGCGGTAGCAAATCGGTTCACGCCTACTTTTACGTGGGTGCCCTTTCGAAGCGTGAGTTGCTGGAGTTTCAGTGCCTTGCCATCCGGCTTGGCGGATGCACTGGCCCGCTCAATCGCTGCCAACTGGTGAGGATGCCGGGTGGATTCAACCACTCGACCAAACGAACGCAAGAGGTTCTGTATTTTAACCCGAGCGTGACCTTATGAGTGCGGAACCGAAATCATCAATGAAGCTTCTGGCCGACTCACCATCCGCAACGTCACCAGAACCTCACTTTTCCAGACCTCAACCCTCTGGCGTAATACCAGCAGAACTTCTACCCAATCGATACATAGCTACAAAGCCACATAGCCATAAAGCGACAGAGCATGTTTCCAGTGGGGAGGGTTGGGGTGACATGACTCCGTTCCTACCAGCGACAAAGGAAAAGGATTCCAGCGTTCACGAAGGTTCAGGCAACTGCCTATGGCGGCTATGCAGGAGAATTAGGGCAAGAAACGACTATTCGGCTAACGAGACTGCCGAAGATGCTGATGTCATCTTTGAACTCTGGCATGTGGCCTATCTGGAGTGGTGCAAGGATGTCGGCGTCACCGCAGACCCAAAGTCACGTTTGCATGGGGAGTTCTTGGTTGCGTTAGAGAAGTGCAAGCTCCCAGAGGGACAAACCCTCGTTGCGTACGCTTTCAATACTGCCAAGGAAAAACCTTTTCCACCTGAGACAGCTTCCTTCGCCGACGATCATAGCATGTGCATGCTCGCGAGTACGCTGCGGGAGTGTGCGACGTTCAATGCCGAAGGGGGGCTGTGCTACGCATCCACCCGTGACATTGAGAAATACACACACCTTTGCAACAAAGACACCGCCGCCCGATGGCTAAAGCAACTCGAACGCAGAAAGGTACTTCTGAGAATTTTTGAGGGCCGAATTAGTGCGACAAGTGGCGTCTCCCCATGGTTCATTTATCTTATTTTGGCCGATGTAGACAGGATGTCGCCGAAAGTTCGGGCACTTTACGAAAACGCAATATCGAAGCAAGTACAGCGAGCAACTGAAAAATCGGGAAAATAATTCTATCTGATGGAGTTACGCACGGGCTGTCTAATCAGTTAGACGCTTCCTCAATTTCCTCACCCCGCCAGTACGTTCGGGCTTAATCCAGTCGTTGATACCCTGCCAGCAGCTACTTCTCCCACGTGCTCACCTTGAATTTAAGGTTCGTCGCCTTCTATCTCACGCCACGGCGCGCTTACCCTGATGTAGTTGACGTAACCTTCCCAAAGTGCCTGCTCGCATCACAGGTGGCATACGCATTATACCTCTGTACCACCCCTCGTCATGTCCACCCAACGCTACTCCGTAACTCCGCATCCTATCGACACTCTGTTGACGTGGGTCAAATCTGGGGAAATCGCCATTCCGGAGATCCAGCGGCCTTTCGTTTGGGAGGCAACCAAGGTCCGTAACCTGCTCGACTCCCTGTACCGCGGGTACCCGGTGGGCTACCTCATCGCATGGCGCAATCCCACCGTGAAGCTGAAAGATGGCTCACCCTCCGCCGGGAAGCGCATCCTCATCGACGGGCAGCAGCGGGTCACAGCACTCATGGCGGGCCTTTTGGGATTGCAGGTCCTGACCAAAGACTATGAGACACTTCGCATCCGGATCGCATTTCACCCACGGGAGGAGAAGTTCGAGGTTGCCAACCCCGCTATTCGCAAGGACCCAGCGTGGATTCCCGACGTTTCAGCCGTGTTCTCACCCGACGCGAGCCTAACTGATCTGACTGACTCCTACACCGAGGCGAATCCCGAGTGCGACCGCCGCGCCATTTCACGCGTTCTCGAACGCCTGCGGAAGATCATCAATAACCACGTCGGGGTCATCGAACTGGCCGAGGATCTCGACATCGAGACAGTCACCGAAATCTTTATCCGTGTGAATTCAGCTGGCACGCAGCTGTCTCAGGCTGATTTCGCGATGTCCAAGATCTCCGTAAACGAGAGCTACGGCGGCAACCTTTTGCGAAAGGCCATCGATTATTTCTGCCATCTTACGGTTGCCCCCGAGTTTCTCGCGATCATTGAGAAAAACGACAAAGCCTTCGCAGCCTCAGAGTTCTTTCCCGCAATGCGCTGGCTACGCGACGTAAATGACGACATCTACGACCCCAATTATACCGACATGCTTCGGGTCGCTTTCACTTCTCAGTTCGGCCGGGGTGAAATGAAGGACCTCGTTGCCTTGCTGTCGGGACGCAATTTTGAAACCAAACAGTTCGAGGAGGCCGTGGCGGAACAGTCGTTCGCCCGCCTCAAAGATGGAATCCACGCCTTTATCAACCGAACGCACTTCGAGCGCATGACAATGATCCTCCGCTCGGCTGGCTTTATCTCGAGCGACCTCATTGGCGGCCAAAATGCGGTCAACTTTGCGTATGTCATGTACCTGCGCGGGCGCTCGGAGGGGACGCCAGCGGCGGATCTGGAACGCATCGTCCGGCGCTGGTATGCCATGTCAATTCTGCGCGGACGTTACACCAACAGTCCGGAGTCCCAATTTGACTTTGATATTCGGCAAATTGAATCTCGCGGACTTATCCCTTACGCCGAGACTGTGATCGAGAGCGAGCTGCCAGATAGCTACTGGACGGGAATGTTGCCGGAGTTGATGGACACATCCTCGGTCAAGAGTCCGTACTTTCTGGCGTATCAGGCTGCGCAGGTAAAATCTCTCGATAAAGGATTCCTCTCCCGGGATATCACCGTGCCCGACCTCCTGATGAACCGGAGCGATGTTCATCATTTCTTCCCCAAAAAACACCTGAAGCAGATGGGGCAGTCCAAAAACAGCTACAACCAGATCGCGAACTTCGTCCTCGCCCAGAGTGAAATCAACATCGCCATCGGGGCGAAGGCCCCGGCGGTGTATCTTGCGGAACTCCGGGATCAGTGCGGGGGCGGCACTAAACGGTACGGCGGCATCACCGATCTCGACGAACTCCGGGCCAATTTTCAGATGAACTGTATCCCCCTCAGTCTTCTGGATGGGGAGCCTATGGAATACCCGACCTTCCTTGAGGAACGCCGCCGCCTGATGGCCCTCAAGATCAAAGCTTGGATACACGCGCTCTAATTCCTAATCCACCCCTGTCACATATCGCCATTTGTGCTTAGTGTGACGCTTATGCTCACGCCACGGCGCCGATCTCCGCACTCCGCCGAGCAATCACTTCAGCGGCCAGCGCCTCGGCCTGCATCACCACCAGCTTGATCGCTGCGTCCTGCAAGTCCGGCGGATACCCCCACTCCCGCAATACCCGCTTCACCGCGACCCGGATCTTGCTTCGCGTCTGGTCAAAGCGCCACCAGTCCACTGACCAGTTCGCTCGGATCCCTTTTACCAACTCAGAAGCGATCAGGCGCAGTTTGTCGTTGCCCATCACCTCCATCGCGTTTTCGTTGTCCGCCAATGCGTCGTACAGCGCTTTCTCGTCGTCGGTGAGGCCGTCCTCGGGTTCGTCCCGAAGTTCTTTTGCGATCCGAATCAATTCTTCGATTACTTGCACCGCATCCAGCACGCGGTTGTGGTACTTGGCCATCGCATCGGCGATCCGCTCGGTGAATTGCCTGTGCCGAACCACGTTCGTACGGGTGCGCGACTTCACTTCCCCAGATAACAGGCGACGCAACGCCTCCACCGCTAGGTTTTGATGTGGCAGCTTCTGCATCTCCTTCAAGAACTGGTCGCTCAATACAGAAATGTCGGGACTCTTGATCCCCGCCGCCGAGAGCAGATCAATCACCTCCGTCGAAACCACCGCCTGATTCACCAGCCGCTCAATCGCCCCGTCCAAATCCACCGGACGCGTACCTCGTGAATCGTCACCCTCCAGTTTCCGCAGGGTCACTTTCACGCTCGAGAAAAACGCCACCTCATCCGTGGCCGCCGCAGCCGGGTCAGAGCCTGACGCCAGCTTGAATGCCCGCTCTAACGCCGCCACCCCATCCAGAAACCGCTTCTTCCCGGCTTTACGTCCTTCATCGCCGGATCCTGCAATGCCGTATACATGGTTCACTGCGGCCGCGAGTGCTCGCAACCGTTGCGCGGGCGTCCCTGCCAGCGCCGTGCGGTAGTCAAACCCGTTGAACATGGCCCGCATCACCCCCAACGCATCTTCAAACGCTCCAAGCGCCGCGGCCGGGTCAATCCCAGTCAAATCGCGGTCACGGTCGGAGTAAAAACTGAGTGCTTCCTTCAAGTCCGTGGCGATCCCGATGGTGTCCACCACTAGGCCCGCAGGCTTGTCCTTAAAGATGCGATTCACCCGGGCGATGGCCTGCATCAGGTTGTGGCCGCGCATGGGTTTGTCCACGTAAAGTGTGTGCATGGACGGGGAATCGAAACCCGTCAGCCACATGTCCCTTACAAGCACCAACTGGAAGGGATCCTTGGCATTGCGAAAGCGGGTAGCCATGGCCTCAAGTCCGGGCTTGTTGCGCACATGGGGCTGAAACTCCGCAGGATCAGATGCGGAACCCGTCATGACGATTTTCATTTTGCCTGCATTATCAGCCGGGTCATGCCAGTCGGGACGAAGCCGAGCCAGCCTGTCGTACAGTTCCACGCAAATCCTCCGACTCATGCACACGATCATGCCCTTGCCGTGCATTGCCGTTTGGCGTCGCTCGAAATGCTCCACAATCAGTCGGGCCAGTTCGTCCAGTCGTTCCCTCGCACCCGCAAGCGCCTCCAACCGCGACCAACGCTGGGCGAGACGCGCTTTTTCGGCCTCGTCCATGTCGGTGGTGGCATCGTCAAATTCAATGTCGATGGCTTCCTTGAGGTTCTCCGGCAGGTTGAGCCGGACGATCTTTCCTTCGTAATGGATCGGCACGGTCGCCCCGTCCTCTACGGCTTGGGCGATGTCGTAAACGTCGATGTAATCGCCAAACACATCCTTGGTGTTTTTGTCCACAAGCTCCACTGGGGTGCCTGTGAATCCAATAAAAGTTGCGTGGGGCAAAGCACTCCGAACATGGTGTGCGAACCCGTAGCTTTTCTCGCCCGTGCTGCTGTCAATCTTGGCCGCGAACCCGTACTGGCTCCGGTGCGCTTCGTCCACAAAGACGATCACGTTTTTGCGCCGCGTGAGCACGGGAAAGCTGGCCTCCCCCTCAGGCCGGAACTTCTGAATGGTGCTAAAAATTACGCCTCCTACCTGACGGTCAATTTGCTTGGTCAGATCAGCGACGCTCTCGACCTGCTGCGGTTGCTGGCCGAACAACTCTGCGCAACGCCCAAAGGTGGAGTACAGTTGGCTGTCCAGATCGTTGCGGTCGGTCAGGATCAACAGCGTCGGGTTTTCGAGCTGCGGTTCGTGAATGAGCAAGCCTCCGAAAAACGCCATGAGCAGGCTTTTTCCCGATCCCTGAGTGTGCCAGACCACGCCGCCCTTGCCGTTGCCCGCCACCGCAGCCCGTGTGCTCGCCAAACCCTTCAGCGCAGCATGGTACTGATGGTAGCCTGCCGTCTTCTTAATCGCCCCCGTGCCGTTGTCCTCAAACACCGTAAAACACCGCAGCATGTCCAGCAGCACACGGGGTTGGAGTAAACCCTTCACGAGTGTCTCCAACGCGAGGGCATCGGTTTGGCTTACGAGTGTTTTGCCGTCCACCGTCCGCCACGCCATGAAGCGGTCAAGGCCTGATGAAATCGTCCCGTATCGGGCGCTGAACCCATCGGAAATGACGCTGAATAGGTTGGTGCGGAAAAGCGCCGGGATCTCGCTCTTGTAGGTCTGGATCTGGTTATAAGCGGCCGCCACCCCAGTTTGCTGGCTCTCCGCCGCTTTCAACTCGACCACCACCAGCGGAAGCCCGTTGAGAAACAGCACCACATCGGGGCGCCGTTTGGACGCGCCCACCACGGTAAACTGGTTCACGGCAAGCCAGTCGTTCTCCGCATCCGACCAATCCACCAAGCGCAAGCGGTCATGAACGGTTTCGTCCTTGCGGCGGTATTCAACGGGCACACCGTCCACCAGCAAGCGGTGAATCCGGTGGTTCTCAGCGAGCAAATCCGTGAACTTCAAATCGCTCACGGCATGAACCGCGTGTTCGACCGCCTCCGGGGGCGCCAACGGGTTGAGCCGTTTGACCGCCTCTCGCAGCCGTGGAAGAAGGAGGACTTCTTGGTAATTACTCCGTGCCGTATAGGCCAATGGTGGAGTCTCCTGCACACGGGCGCTCGGTCCGCCGCCACTGTCCGGATCGAAAAGGGAGCCAGCATTTAGCGCATAACCTTCCGCCGCCAGTAGGGAGAGAACGTGTTCTTCAAGATCGGCTTCGCTTGTCCGGGGCATGGCAGACCATGATGCGCGAAATTAAACGGGGAGCGAGGCAGAAAACTCAACCTGCAAGGAGGGGAGTTAGTAAGGCGTCACAGCAGCCGTCGCCGCCACTGGCGCCCAGTTTTTTCCTCAAAGGGAGGGTTCTGATTTCGATAATTCAAAGCCTCCTCTGGGTGAAACTTGCTCAGACACACGGGTTGCGCAACGTCGTGGCCAGCTCATCAACCATGTGTTGAAGTAGTAACGAGGTCGTTCCGAAAGGGGCGGCCTCAGCTTTTTGGAACTATGCTGCGAGCGTGTCTAGCACCTCATTGCGACAAGACCATAGTATGGGTTCCGCCCCACAGTTCCGAAAAGCGTCGATCACTGAGGCCGAAACCCGACTTTGCGAGTCGTTCAGCATAGCGTAGAGTTTAGCGTCAGCCGGGCGAGTTTCTTTCGTGTCCATCCATTTGAACATGATGTCGCTCACCGCATCTTTCTTCGGGTTGGTGACTGCTTGCAGGATGCGTTCCGGTTCCCGTCGTGACTTTGGAATAACAAAGTCGAACATGTGGTCATACCCCGTCTTGCCAGAGAACTTGCATTTTGGCGTGTAGCGGATCTCCGCCTCATCAAGCCAGTGCTGTACATCTTCGTAGTAGAGGCTCTGCACCATGGGCACAGCGAGGTAGAACAAATCATTCACAGCCAACATCGCCTGCATCAGGTTGTGTTTGCGCAGGGGGAAATTTTCCGCCGTCGCCTGCACCATCAGCCGATCGCGTTCATCGAGGTGGATGCCGAACCCAGCAAGCGTGCTTTTGAGCAATCCCTGCCGTTTCGGCGTATCCAACGGGCAGCCTGAGATTTGTAGGTCAGTGAGCGTGTAACCGTCGTCGGTGAGCAAGAAGCCCTCGCCCTGCCTTCGCACATAAATTTGCAGGCAATCGTTGTGACGGTCGAGGTGCGGCGTGGTAATTTCCGTCCAGTCACCTTTCAATTGTTTGAGCACAGTCTTATCTTTAATCCAGCGGACGTAGTCATCCACCATTTTGCTGATCTCGTCGCTCATACAAAAAGTCCTTTTTCCAGTTTGGGTCTGGTCACAACCTTGCAAAAGTCCATAAGTTCATGGAACGTTTTCCAAGGATCGGTCGGGTCACTAACCCAGTCCGGTAGGCTTTCCGCCCATTTTGTACCGTATCCCTCTCGATGGAAATGGATGTGCGGACAGGGGATTTCCGTGTCGTCCGGATTGCGGTGAGGCGGCCCATCGAGATCGATACGCACCAGTACCACCGCTACGCGGCCCCGGTTTTGCAGAGTCGCTTTGGTCAGCCGGATACTCGCTCGTGTCACATCGAACAAAAATTCTTCATGCCGATTGTCGGAATGGAGTTGGAGCGTCAGTTTTCCACCAGTGCCATCGGGGAAGACATGCAACTCCTCCCCCGCATGTTTGGGCATCGCAAGCAGGCTGTCCGCTTCATGTTGGGGGAAATCGTTGCTCATGGCGGTAAAAATAGAACAAAGGGTCTACTTATGGATTTACCTTACTTGACGCTCAACTCCCCGCTCAGCAGCCGCGGCAGCAGCGTGTCGCGTAAGGCGGCGAGAGTGCGGGATTGGTCGATGTTTCTGTTGATCTGGTCGAACATCGGTTTGGCGTTGGCGCTGAAGGATTCGACCAGTTTTGATGTTGGAATAATTGTCTTCATCTCCAGCACGCTTTCGGGGCGAATGCGCTGATGGCTGCCAGTAGTGCCTGTGACGAGCGTGCCGTAAGTCGAGGCAAAGGCGGTGCTGGTGAAAAGCGAGAAAAGGAACTCTCTCGAATAACCCGGGCGCGGCGACGAGACGATGAACTCGGTGGAGCAAGCTGAGCGACGTGTCGCGTGGAGGTCAGGCAGCCAGATGCGCGGGATGTGCGGATTAAGTTTTGAGAGGAGCACGCTACTGCGGGAGACGAGGAGCTTATTGCTCATGATGGTGCTGCCGAGTTCTACTTTCGGCGTCCGTCCTTCATCAAAAGCGGGAAGACTGTAGTGATCGAACGTCTCGTGTGGAAATTCGCCGGGATTTATCGATGAGCGGCTGAACTCCGAAACCTCGGCGACTCGTCCCACGCGCCACCCCTTCGGAATCAGCCCGAGTTCTGAGTCCACGAACTCGCTGGGGAAGAGGGCGGCAGTTTCCGAGTCCATGGCAGCGGGAGCGCGGCCTTCGCTTTTGGCGTGGACGGGGTCGAAATCCACGAACCAGCTTTGGAACAGCGCCCGCGCCATCGCCTCCAGCGTCGCGTTCATGCGGCGGTTCAGCTCGATCTTGTCGTCCAACGCCCCAAGAATCGACGCGATTGCGCGTTGCTCGGGGAGTGGGGGCATTGAAATCTCCAATGCCTCTATCATTAACTTTGTCAGTGCGTTACGGGTGGCACCAGCGGACGCAAGCGCAAGTAGGCGATCCTGCATCGATTCAGAAACGAGGACATAACGAAGAAACCGAGCATCTGCTTCTGCGGCCCTCGGCCGAATGATTGCTACATGCTGATTGACTCTAGCAGGAAGAACGTCGAGTGCCACTTGGCAGCACCGAGCAACTGAGTCGCCAGTAATGTTGAGTAGAACATCGTCCGGCTGAACTTCTACATTGGATAGTTCCTCAGCTTGAGCGTCGTCGATGAATGCTAACCCATTACGATGGAAGCCAGCGTTGTAGATGTTTTGGCTGCGGATTAATGAGGTGGCTCCGCCTTTGTACGCATCTTTCCCGCCTCGTGGCGTCGCGCCGCTTCCAATCTTGCTGCAGATGCTACCCAGTCTGACAGTGCGATTACCCGCCATACTCAAGCCCTCCCCGGTTTGCGTGGCTGGCCTCCTGCGACTCCGCATCCTGCAGGACCACATATTCTTTGCGGATGATTTCGTGAAACTTCTCCGGAACCTCGTCCCAGACATGTAGATCCACCACAAAGGGCAGGTTGCTCTCGGAAAGCGCCTCTCTGAGTTCGCCCACCAATCTGCGCTGGGATGGAGAGGTGAATGCCACCAGATCCAAGTCCGAGTTAGGACGGGCGGTGTGCCTGACACGGGAACCGTAGGCCCAGACGGCTGCCCCGGGAATGAAACGGCGCAGAAACGCAAGCAGCGTCTCCCGTTGGGCATCGGTCATGTCAATCGTTGCGGTCATTGCCAGCTGGTTCCACTCATGGTTTGGTAGAGGTCAATCGCGTCCTTGAGGAAGTCTTCCACCGAGGCAAGTGTGGAGGACGCCTTCTCACCGCTATAGTCATGCGCGGTATCCGTGCGTGCGTCCGCGTAATCCAACCACCGCTCAACGGGCGAAGACAACAGTCCGTTCTGGCCCGCCAGCTTGAGGATCGGCTTCGGACTGCTCGGCACCTCCGTCAATCCCAACTCTTCGATTAGGTAGCGTTTGACGTCCTTCCAGAGAGTGTCGTAGCAAGTTTCAAATCTTTGGATCACCGACTCCGCGATGGCTTCCCGATCCAATTCCGTTAGCTCGGGGCGATCTTGTGCCACCCGGTAATTTTGAAACTGAATTTCTAGGTGTTTCAGGGCCTTCTGCAGTTTGTCGTAGTCGATCATGCCTGTTGCTCCTTAATTAGAGATTCCTGCCTCGGCTCCGCAGCTAAGGCGCCTTCTAGTTTAGAAAAAATCGCGTTGAATTAACTCAGCAACTGCCAAACCCCAACCGCGTGAGGTTACCACGAATTGCGGACTCCAGCTTAGCGGATTCGGCGAATTGCGCATCCAATTCAGCCACGAGCCGGGACATTTTCGCCTCAAAAGGTTCGCCATCGTCCTCCAGATCCTCGGCTCCCACAAAGCGCCCGGGCGTGAGTACGTACCCGTGAGCGGCGATTTCCTCCTTGGTGGCGCTCTTGCAGAATCCGGCGACATCCTCGTAGCCGTTTCCTTCCCGCCAGTGATGATAGGTGTCTGCCAGACGGCGAAGATCACCATCCGAGAAGGCCTTCTGCGTTCTGGTGATCATGTGACCGAGCTTGCGGGCATCGATAAAAATAGTTTCGCCCACCCGCGAACGCAGATGCTTTCCAGAAGCAGAGACACCGCCTTTTTTGTCTTTTGTTAAAATCCAAATGCAGACTGGGATTTGTACGCCAAAAAATAGCTGGCCGGGCAGCGCCATCATGCAGTCCACCACGTCGCCTTCGACCATGGACTTGCGTATGTCGCCTTCGCCGCTCTGGTTGGAGGACATCGAGCCGTTGGCCAAGACGACCGCGGCGTGTCCGTTATGGGCGAGATGATGAACGATGTGTTGGAGCCATGCGAAGTTGGCGTTGCCTTCGGGCGGCACTCCAAAGCGCCAGCGGGCGTCGTCCTTGAGGAGATCTCCCGCCCAGTCTTTAATGTTGAAGGGCGGATTCGCGAGGATGGACTCAAAGCGTAAATCCGGGTGGGCATCTTTGAGGAGGGTGCCCTCATTATTCCACTGAATGTTGGCGTTGATGTTGCGGATGGCCAAGTTCATCCGGGCCAGCCGATGGGTCTCGGGATTGCGTTCCTGTCCGTAGATGGCGATGTCGCCAATTTTACCGGAGTGGGCCTGCACAAACTTCTGGCTTTGGATGAAGAAACCGCCCGTCCCGCAGCAAGGATCGTAGACCCGGCCGTGGAGCGGCTCAATCATGTCTACGAGCAGCGCAACGATACCGCGGGGCGTGTACTGTTCGCCTCCCGTTCGGCCCTGCATAGCTGAAAATTCACCCAAGAAGAATTCGTAGACTCGGCCCAGCAGATCAAAGTCATCAGAGCTGCCCTTGAGATTGAGGTTGGTGAAATGGTCGATGAGGCCCCCGAGCATTTGGGAACTAAAATCGGGCTTACCGAAAATCTTCGGGAGGACGCCCCTCAGCGCATCGTTATCCCGCTCCAGCGAACGCATGGCGTCATCAAGCTGGCGGCCGATGTCGGAGGCGCGGGCGTTGGCGGCGAGTGTTCGCCAGCGGGCCTCCTCTGGCACCCAGTAGACGCCTTGGGAAAGGTACTCCTCTGAGTCGTGCGGATCGGCATGCGGCGTGTTGGTCAGCTCAGTGAACTTGGCTTCAAACGCCACCGAGAGGTAACGCAGAAACACCAACCCAAGGGAGACGTGCATGTAGTCGCTGGGCGGCACGGCTCCTCGCATCTTGTCGGCGGCCTCCCAAAGTTGGGCTTCGAGAGACTTGGCGGATGCGACTTCGGTGGCTTTCTTGGAATTTGCGGGACGTGCCATGGGGTGGCGGTCATTAAGCAATGAAAAAGCTGTCGGATCAATGTTTTGAGAACAAAGACATCCGCAGAAACGGGTTCAGATGCCCCTCAAAAACTCCCTGTATGCCGCATATTCACTCTTTCTCAGATCATACTTCCATCGCTTCATGAGACCCCTAAACATCTTGCGACCAGCCTCCTTCGGGTCGGTGACACTTTTGATCCGAGCGTCGGCACTCCACCCGAAGTTTTCCCAGTTGTCGTCCCAAGTGATTCGGAATAAGCCCCAGTCATACTCCGGGCCTTCCCAAGGCATAAGGTAGTAATAATCCTCGATGCCCCACGCCAGCCCGGGGGAAGAATCAAGCTGACTGTTGATCTCCCCGAGGAAGATGCACCGAGCCGGGATCTTATCCTGCAAGAATTCAAGTTCCTCGCACATTCCATCTGGCTGCTCTTCCTCAGAGTCCCCGACGGCAAAGGGTAGATCAAAAGATCCAAAGGTGATTCTGCTCATTTTTCGTCAGTCTAAGCGCCTTTTACGCGGGCTTGAAATTGTCCGATGGACTGGCGTTCCGGGGTTTCGCAGCTCATGATAAACGTCTCCCCTCCAACGATCTCGATGACGGCGTTTTGGCCATATTCGCGACCGATTTGGACCGCCCGCTCCGATGGGACGCCGATAATACCCCGACTGGCTTCTCGATGAGTGAGATCTGCTGAGCATCCGGTAATCGGAAAATGCTCGAACTGTTCCTGTGTAAGCTGGGCGCGAAGGCGGCCGTCGGCCTCACGGTTTTGCGACTCCGAAACAATCCGCTTCGGGTTCCAAGCAGTGATGATGTGAAAGTCCAACGGCCATCCCGCAACTGGGGGCGTGCCGATGAAAACGGTTTCTCGGTATTCTGGAAGAATCATGAGGTTCTTTGGGTGAGGTGTTTTCTTGAAAGGTAACTTCCTGCGCTCGTTTTGCTGGTTTCTTGAGACTCTGGCTTTTTTCCCGCAGAATATGGTGCGGCAGTTTGGCTTGTCCCGTTGCTCAAGCCTCTGGGATTTCGATTCGAACGTTGGTGTTCAGTTCGTTCAAGCGGTGCTGGAGGCAGGCGAGAGTCGCGAAGTCTGGTGCCTCAACGTAGGTCAGATTGGATCCCGGTCGGTCCCCTTCAATGAAACCAAGGCGACCAAGGGGATCGCCAGTGAATCCTTTCGGTGTATCACCAAGCGGAAGACTAGATAGATACGAGAAAGCTAAGGCCATTGGGCTTTCGATCAAATTGTAGTCACATTCAAAGTAATGATCTAAAGCCCATCCGGTGACTGGGCTATCTACAGGGATCCGCGGTTTTCGAGTACCATCGGAACGAGACCATCCCAAGAACTCCTCCAGAAACGCGAGGTGCTCTTTGGGGTTGTCCAAGTTTATCCCACGATCTTGCGCGAACTCCCCCCAAGTCGGGACGTCCGGTTTCTGATCGGGGTCGCCGTAGTGCAGAATGTAATCTCCGTATTTACGGATAGCGTAAATCGTGGAGTAATTGTTCGAAACTGGCGGGACTATCAACGGCTTCTCTTGTAGGACGCATGTATCACGAATCAGTCTTGCCACAGGTGCAGGAATGAGGATGGCGCCAACGGAGATTCCGAAAATCGAAAGAAAATCACGGCGGTTCATATGGTACGTGTTTGGGCAAACGGGGCGCTTTACCTGACAGATGAGAATTGGGTGTCTCTGATGGACCTCGCCGCCTTGACGCTGCGAGTGTGAAGGCTCAGCCGAACTCTGCGCTTGGTGTAGTCCTGTAGGTGCTCGGTGTAGTGGAGCCACCAAGTGCCGTTGTTGTTCCAGAGGTGGTGGTTCAGGTTGCTACCGATGCGGATGGCGATCTTTGAGGTTTTCATGGTGCGTGTGGGAGTTGGCACACCAGAAATCCGGGCAACAAAAAACCGCCGATCCCAATCAGGAAGCGGCGGTAAAGGCGCGGAGAGATTTTTGTTCAGCGGATTACTCCCCGCTGCGCATCGAGAGGCACTCGCCCCTCAGCCACCGTAGGATTTCTCCGTCCCCGGTTGGCAGCACTGGTTACCCAATGCGTTCCTGATGTGGGGTCGAGTACAGCAGAGCCGCAAAAAAGAGGCAACGAATTCCTGTGTCATAAATTCGGAAGCCGTGTCGGAAGAACGAATTTAATTCCGCCAAAATTAGCGATGCGCCGAGAGCCGGAGCCTATTTCCGGGAATTTAGGCAGGCGAAATTAATTTCCCCGACGGAAATTCAATTTTCCAGCATGGCCAGTCAAATGTATTTTAAGGAGCTCCGGACGAGGATTTTAAAAATCGCCTCACAGGAATTAATGATGCCCTCCGTGCGGCATCTGCGAGGGGTGCGCTAAACCCGTGCTGTCTGACTTATTCAGGCCTCCTGCAATCAGTTCGGAGGGAACATTAGAAGCATGCGTCTCACGATGCTCCCAGAATTTGATTAGTGAGCATCTCGCGATAAAGATCGTCTTACCGTCGGTTTGTTCTAACTCTAGGAAGTCAGAGAAAATATCAGATTCGCCTTTTTTTAAGAGAGTTGTGACACCGTTGAATAGAACGTTTCTATAGGCAATTTGCACATCTCCCTCCATGCAATAGATATCGTAGCGCTTACTTGTATTCACCACTTCGGACTGAGGTTTCTGTGATTGCGGCTGCTGCCCTGTGGTTACAGCGCTTGCCGATGAGCAATTGGGATCCAGTTCCCTAAAAATGAGATCTCTGACAATGCTTGTATTCACCCATAGGCTTTTCAGTACTCGAGCGGCAATACTTTCGTCTTCAATGAGTAATCCAAGAAGAAGATGCTCCGTCCCAATCGTCCCAATGCAAGTATTCTGGAGCGCCGCGGCTTCCTTTGCAGCCAGTGCCAAGGCTGTCTTTACACTCGACGTATAGGGAATCAGATCAGTCCCCGTTTCGTTGGGAGGTCTTTCCTTCTCGCTTTGCCTTTCGACCTCTACCCGCAAGCCTTCAAGATCAATTCCTAATTTCCGAAGGACAGTGATCGCGACGCCTTGTCCAAGTTCAATCAGACCACAGAGCAGGTGTTCGGTTCTTATGAAATCATGCCGTAAGCGCCTAGCTTCTTGGCGTGCAAGCGCCATCACTTTTTTGGCTCGAGGCGTAAATTCGTTTGTCATAATCTCATTCTATCTTGCCGCGATACGAAGGGGGGTGGAGATCATATAACGCTGAGATTTTGGCGGAGACCAATGCAAAACCCACGGACAACGTCTGCAATTGGCTGGACGCCACACAAGGAATCGGACAAAGACCAAATTTGTAAACTTCGCCCCAGTGATGAAACTCCAACATATTACCGCACTATTTCTCTTTTGCCTAACGTTTGGGGCTTGCGCCTTTAGTCCGGAAGCAAGGCTGGCGAGAGCGAAGGCTCAGCTGCAGGCAAAACCTTTTGAGGAACGCCCAGCTTTTTTGGACTTACTGGAAAAGAAAGGGGCGATCACTCCGGAGTCAAAAGTGCAATTGTTGTCTGAATGGAAAGCGGAAAATAAAAGAAAGGAACAAGATCGTGTCGCAGCTCAAAAACTTTGGGACTCGCTCACCCCAGCCCAAAAGATCGACTACACTTTGAGACTTAAGGCTCTTCAGCAGCAACAGGAGATCTTTGAGCGACAGGCCAGAATGCAAGATGCTGCTATCGGGCTGGGAATGATTCAGAACGGTCAAATGCTGGATGCCTACAGACAAAGGACTCAGGCTCTATCTAATCCCATCAACGTAAACGTAAATTCTGGAGGCTCGCAGCCTTTCAACTACATAATCCCATGATGAGGGTGCCAACTCAACGCTCCACGTACACGCCGAAAAAACGTACCGAGGGTCATAAGGCAAATGCTTTCCCGCCCAAAGGATTAAGAGAAATTACGAAAAGTGAATAGGAGTCGTTTTGTAGATTTTTACGGAGGAACTTGCGACAACTGGCAATGGAGTTGGCCTTTCGTTAATCGTGAGAAGCGGTTTGTGATCTTTGGGGAATGGCAGAAGCGACGTAAAGGTGAGATTTTTTTTGAAGATTGGGAGTCTAAGGAAAATGGGCGAAGATCTTGAGAGAGAGCCACAAGGATTCATGGCACACGATAATGGCGAACAGGATGGGCATGCGAAAGCTGCTGACAAAGAAAGCTCGGTGGCGCAGTTCGGCCTCGGATTGATGTACGCCAAAGGACAAGGAGTAACCCAAGACTACGAGAAAGCAGTCTTTTGGCACACGAAAGCCGCTGAGCAGGGATTTGCGTGGGCGCAGTGGGAGCTGGGATTGATGTATGGCAAAGGCCAAGGAGTGACCCAAGACCACGAGACAGCAGTCTTTTGGTACACGAAAGCTGCCGAGCAGGGAGAATCCTTGGCACAGTCTGAGCTTGGATCTAGTTACTTGGTTGGGCTAGGAGTGCCGAAAGACCTCGGGAAGGCATTTTTTTGGCACACGAAAGCCGCTGAACAGGGGGACAAGTGTTCGGAGCATATGCTCGGGTGGATGTACTATTTCGGAGAAGGAGTACCAAAAAACCTCGAGACATCATTCTTCTGGCACACGAAAGCCGCTCGACAGGGATATGCACGGTCGCAACACATGCTCGGGTCGATGCACCGCCTTGGAGAAGTCGGTTTGTCCAAAGATTACGTTCTGGCGTACGCATGGTACAGTCTAGCCGCGGCACAGGAGCCGGAAACTTCAGAGAAAGACCTTAATGAATTAGAATTGATTATGTCCCCTGAACAAATCTCGGATGCTCAAAAGGAGGCGGCGAAGCTATTTGAGCAAATTAGCGCATTAAAAAAATAAGCTGCGCCGAAGCAAATTCGCGGTCGATCGCAGGATAAGATTTTCCTGAAATAAATTTAGAAATCTCGCGAGGAACGGGTTACGTCACAAATGAACCGCAATAGGCTGGTATTTGAAGGGTCTATAGGCATGGTGGTCTACAGAGTGAGCTTAGTTGACTCACCCGGCGCAATTCACCCACACCGACTATGCCCCGTCTCACCAACCGTCTACACGAACGCTTTGCTTGGCTCATCGCTGAGGGAATGGACCGTAAAGCCGCCTACGCAAAACTCTGTCCGCACGTAGCGGATCCGGCAACTCTGGGATACAAATTGTACCGCAGGCTGGACGTGAAGAGCCGCATCTCCGAAATCCAAAGTGAAGTCCACAGTCGGGCTTTGATGGGCATAGACGAGAAGCGCGATCGGCTGCGACAAATGATAGACGGGGAGATCCCGACTAAGGTCATTCGGCGCAAGGATGGCAGCGAAGAATTTGTCTATGACATGCTTGGGGCGCTCATCGCTGACGCTAAAATGGCGGGCGAATTCGACGGCTCCAAGGCCGCAGAGAAAGATCCGGGGCTGAGCGTGACGTTTCGAGTGCTCCGAAGAAATCACCCGATTCCGCCTCGGGAATGGGTGGAGCGGGCGGGGGTGCCGGAAATCGTCGAGTAACGCCGCGGCGATTGACGGGTCTCGGAAATGCACCCGTGCAGTGGCCAAGAAACTTCGGGAAACAACGGGAAACTTCGGGATGCTGTGTCACGTATTGTGTCACGTTTGACCACTTTTGCCGCAATCTATTCAGCCTAAATCCTTCTCCCTCAGTGTAAAGTGTCTCCGGCGAGGATCGAACTCGCATTTACAGTTTAGGAAACCATCGTTCTATCCATTGAACTACGGAGACAAATTTTTGAGGCGCAACTCTAAACGCCGCCGTCCGCCGCCTCAATACCGGAAACGCACGCGGTAAAAAACCGCTAGAGCTTTGCCACCAGCATTACTCAATTTGCGGGAACGAAAACTAGTCTGCCAGCAAAACAGTCCGCCAATGAAGCTACTCGCCGTTCGACGCCAGGCACCTCACTTCCAGCGGATTCGCCTTACTTCGTTTCGGCTGCGTACGCTGCAAACGCCTCCTCCAAGTGCGCTGATTCCGCGTCGCCTTTGTGGAACACAAAGCGGTGGCGCAACTTGAGTGTCCCGCCAGCCGGGACCACGGTGGGGGCTTCCGGGAGAGTGTTATCCAACGATTTTGAGCCAAAGGGGTTGGCCGTGAAGAGCCCGTAGGTTCGCACATGCCACGGTGTGGGATAGCGATAGCTGCTCGGGTGGTTGAAGAACGCGATCCCAAGTACCTCCCCCTCCACCGGACCATAATAGTCGCACCATTTTGCACTCTTAGCCCAGGCGTCTTTGTCCATCACCTTGTTGCTGTTGATGATGTGTCCGCCAGATGGGGTGTCCACCGCCATGCTCGAGGGGACGCGAATGGAAAGGCCCGCATCTTTGCGATCCTCAAAACGTACCTCGCCCTCAGTGGCATGAAAGTCTTGGTCAAAGTCGATGGTGCGCGTTGAAGCTGTCGCACGGAATGTCAGGCGGCGATCCTCGGTGAAAAGCCGTTTTCCGGCGGAATCCACGTGGTTGCAGTGTTCCTCAATCACGGCGTGTTCAGCGTCCGCTTTGAGAGTGAAGGAAACATGCTGGATGCGGCCCAGTTTGGCTATACGCGGGTCTTCAGGTTTGGGTTCCTCACCCGCTTTGAGCGGCTTTTCGTAACTCAGGCGCTCTGGCCAAGTGGCGCTACCTGCGGCGTCTTCATGGCCGAAGGTGATTCCGCGATGGTGCGGGTGGTCGCGTTGTGCCTTGGACTCTTCGGGGACTTCCTGCATGGGAAAAGCGCGGGTCATCGCTTTGCCAGTCGGCCCAAATACGGGCCAGAGATAAGGTTTGTTGGCTTGATCTATTACGTAACTCGCAAATGGCTGTCCATTAACGAGTACATCGACTCCATGCGGGTTTTCTTTGGTGCTAAAGCCGGTGTCGGCCGATTCAGCGAAAGGTGCGCAGCAAAGCACGGTCGCAAAGCTGATTAGTGGCAGTGAGTGGGAGGGGAATGAGACTTTCATCGGGAGGCTGAGAGTATGGACGGAGCAGGCAGTAGTGCAGTAGCAAAAAAGAGGGGAGTTTGGCGCCGACGAAGGCGGGGTTTGTTGACTGAGTGGCGGGCGCGATATCTTTAGTAAAGATAAGCGAAATAATGTGGAGTAATGTTTATGTCTGATTCTAAGCAACCTAACCTCAGCCGAGGAGCTCAGGGCGCTCCGGTACTGCCTGTAACACACACTTGTGCGTTGACGTTAAATCAGTTGCAGGTGTTGCGAGGGCTACTTGTCGCGCGAGGTTGGGAATTCAGCGAGCGGCCTTATATGCACTTTTTTGCGCAAAATGGTGGGGTGTCTTTAGCGGCCTACCAAAAGGGACCAAAAATAGTGGTGCAAGGGAAAGGAGTGCAGGAGTTTGTGGAATTTATTTTGGAGCCCGAGGTGCTGGGGTCTTACGGAGCAGATGTCGTCGGGGGCGGTGTTGAGAATGAAGATTCAAATGCATCAGAAATAATAGCGAGAGAGGAAGTTACTCCACATTTCGGAATTGATGAGAGTGGGAAAGGAGACTTTTTTGGTCCCTTGGTGATAGCCGGTGCGTATGTGGACTCGGAGATTGCTAGGCGCTGGGTGTCTGCGGGGATTCAGGACAGCAAGTTGATTAAAAGCGATGTGCGGATTCGAAACTTAGCCAGGCTCATTCTCGGAACGCCACAAACCTATACAAGCGTTGTGGTTATAGGGCCAGAGCGATACAACGAACTGTATAAGAAGTTCGGAAATTTGAACCGTCTTTTGGCGTGGGGCCACGCAAGGGTGATTGAGAATTTGTTAGAGCAGAAGCCTGATTGTCCTCGGGCGTTAAGTGATCAGTTTGCGAATCCAAGTTTAATTCGCAATGCCCTGCTGGAAAGGGGGAAAGGCATTAAAATGGAGCAAAGAACCAAGGCCGAGAGTGATCCTGCTGTGGCGGCGGCATCAGTTTTGGCGAGAGCCGCATTTATTGATTGGTTAGCGAAGCAGGAAAATACTTGGGGAGAGTCCCTTTTAAGGGGGGCTTCAGGGGCAGTTAAAGCTCTGGGAATGAGGATAGTTACGGGGTATGGGAGCGAGTCTCTTGCTAAGGTCGCCAAATTACACTTCAAGACTGCCTCAGAAATTTTATCTGCAACTTCTTGCACACAATTCTTGCCCGAATTGAACGAATGAGATTAAGTCGCATCGCTTTATGGGGACATTAACTAAACGAGACCTTGTTGTTCAGATCAGTAGTGAAGTTGACTTGGTGCAAGCCAAGGTGCACGAAGTCGTGCAAAAGACGCTGGATCTGATTACCGACGCATTAGCCCGCGAAGAAAACGTGGAACTTCGTAACTTCGGCGTGCTCGAAGTGCGTTTGACCAAACCACGTGTGGGCCGCAATCCAAACAAGCCGGAAAAATCCTTCGAGATTCCGGCTCGTTACACCGTCAAGTTCAAGCCAGGCAAGATCATGCGCGAGCGCGTGCTGAGCATCGGCAAAAAGACGAAGGCAGTGAAGGCTGTGAAGGGTAAGAAGTAGTCTGCAATTTACATTTAACCTTTAACTAATACGGATAAGCGGGGCTCTCATGGTTGGGGGCTCCGCTTTTTCTTTTGGAGGCTACACATCTTTCTTCGATATCGGAGCGGGTAGGGGCAAAAAGACTAAGGATCGCCTTTCCACCTAATTCGTATGGGTTGACGATTCACTGTTGTGTGCCTCAGAGTTTCCCTCCGCGAGGGCCCCGACTGCTTCACCCTCCGGTGGATGCCTTCGAATCCGTGCGCGACGGCATTCCGTGAGCTACGAAGCGGTTTCGCGATCCTTCTCGTATGGAAAAAAATTTCTTCAGCAGCCCTCAGGCAGAAGTCTCGCGTCTGGATTCTGCTCCCTCAACGGACGGGCAACTACCTCTCTTTGAACATAGGGAGCTGCTTTCTGGAGACTACTGGAGACGCATTCCAGGCTTTAGCAAGGTGGGGTCAGCGGAGTTCCAGACCCACAGTTTTCAGCAACGGGCCACAGTGACTAGCGTTGCTCAGTTGCGTGCGACTCTTGGCGGGCTGGCGAGCGAGGCCTTTTTCGACGATCTCGCTGATGGTATTCGTAATGCGCCCATGGCTTTGCGTATTTCTCCTCACTTGCTGAGTCTGATTGATTGGGAAGATCCAGCGGAGGATCCGATCCGCACCCAGTTTCTTCCATTACGTTCGTGCCAACAGCCGGATCATCCGATGTTGCAGCTCGACTCCCTTGCCGAGCGAAAAGACTCGCCTGTGCCCGGTCTGACGCATCGTTACCCGGACAAGGCTTTATTTTTACCTGTGGACACCTGCCCGGTGTATTGCCGCTTCTGCACGCGCTCTTACGCGGTGGGAGCAGGGACCGAACTGGTCTCCGAAAAACTCAAGCTGCACGCCAACCAAGCACGTTGGGAGGCTGCTTTTACTTATATTGAGTCGCATCCTGGGCTAGAGGATATCGTCATTAGCGGTGGGGACTCTTATAATTTGCGGGCCGAGCATTTGGAGGCCATCGGGCGGCGACTTCTGGGAATCCCGCATGTGAGACGGATTCGTTTTGCGACAAAGGGTTTGTGTGTGATGCCCCAAAAGATTCTCTCGGATGTGCACTGGACCGATGCTCTGACACGGGTTGTGGAATTGGCACGTCGCTTGCACAAGAGTGCGGTGGTGCATACGCACTTTAACAGCCCCAACGAGATTGTTGAAGCGACTCAGCGCGCGATGAATTTATTGGTAGAGCGGGGGATCACGGTGCGTTGTCAGACGGTGCTGCAACGGGGAGTGAACTCGGACGCAGAGGTCATGCAGTTACTTATTAAGCGGTTGGGGTACATTAATATACAACCCTATTACGTGTACTTCCACGACCTTGTGCCAGGGGTGGAGGATTTGCGAACTTCGTTGGCCGACGGCTTGCATGTGGAAAAGCGAGTGCGCGGGACCACTGCTGGCTTTCATACGCCTGCGTTTGTTGTGGATACGATGGGTGGGGGAGGGAAGCGGGACGCGCATTCCTTTGAGTATTACGATAAGGAAAATGGAATAGCGGTGTTCACGAGTCCGTCGGTGAAACCGGGGGAGCGATTTTTGTATTTTGATCCGTTGGAGAGTCTGGGGGAGGCCGCGCAAGAGCGTTGGCAGATTCCTTCGGAGCGAAGGGCAATGGTGGGGGAAGCGTTCGAGTGGAGAGGGGAGCAGTTCCGCGGGTTGGAATGGCGAGAGTAGGCGCGGCGTGGGGGGCGTTTCTGAAGGCGCTTTAGGCGTCGCTGCGCGAGGGTTCTGGGGGTCTGGGGGGGTATGAGGGGCTCCTCTCAATGTGTTTTTGGGGTCATTGTGGACGACCCCTTTAATTTCGCGCTCGGAAATGCCTCTGGACTGGCTAGAAACATGGAGTCCCCCATGATAAATCATTCAATTCCCGAATTGTTGCGTGCTTCAATGTGCGGTCTCTCTCGCGAGAGCCATACGCCCAACGTAGTTACCCTATTGCTCCATCCTTCACTTTAGTCACTTTTTATGCAGACATCCCAAACTCGTAGCTGGTGGAGTTATCTGACTCCTTATCATTGGTTCGTTATCATAGTCGCTTCTGCGGCATGGTTTTTTGACTGCCTTGATCAGAGGCTTTTTTCGCTTGCCCGCATTCCCGCCCTCTCCAGTTTGATGCAATTGCCACCATCAGACACTCAAGTCCAGGGATTTGGTAAAGTGGTCACGGCGTGTTTTTTAATTGGTTGGGGCGTTGGCGGGATGATTTTTGGTGCACTCGGAGATCGCTATGGGCGGGCTAAAATGTTGACGCTGACTATTTTAATTTACTCTGCATTCACGGGTTTGAGTTACTTTAGTCAAACTGCAACAGACTTTACGGTGTTCCGTTTCCTCACGGGAGTCGGCGTGGGGGGCGTTTTCGGCTTGGCCGTGGCATTGATCGCTGAAACGGTGCCTGCGGAGGCGCGCACCCAATCCTTGGGGTTGTTACAAATTCTTTCTACGGTGGGAAATGTGTGCGCAGGGTTTGCGAAAATGGGGATCGATGCTCTTGAGGCGAATGGCACAATTATCGCCGGTTCGGGCTGGCGCTGGATGTTTCTCATCGGGGCGCTGCCCGCCTTCCTGATTATTTTCACGCGGAGCAAGCTTAAGGAGCCGGCTCCTTGGTTGAAGTTGAAAGAGGAAGGATTGTTGCCAAAGGGCAGTATTTTTGGCCCATACGCGAAGCTGCTGGCGGATACGCGTTGGCGCAAAAACCTGATAGTAGGCGCTTTAATTGCGGGTACCGGCGTCGTCGGACTTTGGGCTATTGGCGAATATGCGGTGGATTTGCAGAAAGTAGTCTTCAAATCGTACTTCGAGAAGATCGTGGCTCCTGAGGCGGTGAAGGGGAGTGTGGACGCGGCGATTACTCGGGCGTACTTGCTTCAAATGTTGGGAGCGGCGGTTGGAATGACCCTGTTTACACGCGTCGCGAGCGCTGGGCGCAAGTTGGCGTTTGGATTGGGATTCACCGCCGCAATGGTGGTGACTTTTCTGGTGTACTGGAAAATGAATTCACCGATGGACGCCTACTGGATGATGCCCCTCATGGGCATGGCGCAACTGAGCGTATTCGCTGGGTTTGCGATTTATCTGCCGGAGTTGTTTCCGAGTAATTTGCGCTCTACAGGCACATCTTTTTGCTACAATTTCGGCCGTTTTGCCGCCGCTGCGGGGAGTTTCTTTTCTGCAAAGCTTACCGTTGATGTCTACGGTGGATTTAAGGCGGTGGACGCTTCATTGCCTTTGCGTTACGCCGCGATGACGATGTGTGCTCTGTTCCTTGTGGCTCTGGTTACATTGCCTTTCGCTCCTGAAACCAAAGGACATCCGTTGCCTGAATAACGATCTGAAACTGCGTTTTTGCAGCGTCGGCTAAGTTTGTTTTGCAAAAGTTTGTTGAATTTCACTTGCCGAAAACGCCTTCATCTCGCACTGTTCTCGCCCCTCACCAAAAAAAGCTCGGGTGGTGAAATGGCAGACACGTGCGTTTGAGGGGCGCATGCCGCAAGGCGTGGGGGTTCAAGTCCCCCCCCGAGCACTTTTTATCCCTGTTCTGGGAGAGCGTCAGTTTTAGCGTGTGAGAAGTCTCGTTTGATACGGGGGTGAATTCCGCTGTGGGCGGCGAGGACTGCGGCGAGTGGACGCTAGCGAGTCGGTTTTCATTTTCCTAATTATCTGTGTCGATCTGTGTGTCGACTTTCAAACGGAATTATAGTCATACTTCGAGGATGTACCCAAAGACGTTCCGATTGCTGCTTTCCCCATTCGTGTTGCTTTTGAACTATGCAGTGGCCTCCGCAGAGGTCTTGGAGACCGCAGTGGACTACCAGTCAGGCGGGGTAGCGTGTGAAGGGATGCACGTGGTCGATTCGGCCAAGTTGGGAAAACTTCCCTCGGTACTCATTGTGCATCAATGGACTGGGCTCAGTGAAAACGAAAAAATGCGTGCCCGGATGCTTGCTGAGGCAGGATACAACGTGTTCGCTGCGGATATTTACGGAAAAGGTATTCGCCCTCAGCCGCCTGCGGCGGGCGAAGAAGCTGGAAAGTATAAGGCAGACCGCAAGCTGTTTCGGGAGCGTCTCAACGCGGGTTTAGAGGCTCTGCGCCGAGATGCGCACACGGATCCGGATCGTATTGCGGCGATCGGCTATTGTTTTGGTGGGACGGGGGTCATCGAGTTGGCGCGTAGCGGCGCCGCTGTGAAGGGGATTGTGAGCTTTCACGGTGGGTTGGATTCTCCTGCGCCCGCTGATGGGTTAAACATAAAGGCCAAGGTTTTGGCGCTGCACGGCGCCGACGACCCGTTTGTGAAGGCGGCGGATTTGAAGGCTTTTGAAGACGAAATGAGAGCGGCCAAGGTAGATTATAAGCTAATCCAGTATCCTGGCGCCGTGCATTCTTTTACGCAAAAAGCTGCAGGCAATGACAATAGCAAAGGCGCCGCTTACAACGCAGCGGCCGACAAGGCTTCTTGGGAAGAGTTGACGCGGTTTCTTAACGGTCTTTTTGCAAAGTCCAAGTAGAGCTCTCACCGCGTTGCCTTTATTCAAGTCGATCCTGAAAAACTCACCCCTGTGCGCCGGGTAAAACATACGGCGGGAAAAAATCGCGCCCACCAGCACCCGCCCGTGCCCAACGGGCTTCCTCCAACGCTCGCAAAAAGTGCCAAAAACGGCCAATCCACCCC
>CAIXGS010000033.1 GCA_903919125.1 uncultured Spartobacteria bacterium
ACCATCCAGAATGCTGGCCACTACGGGGCCCCAATGATGATCAGTCTCCACCACCAAACCACGCGCCTCTAGAAACGTACGAGCCTCATCCAGTTGCTCGGCAACTTGTTGTTCTATACCCGCATACCGATAGCCGTCGGAGGCCGCGGGCAACAAGCCCACGTAATCCAACTGCGGCTCGCTTACGTTTAATACCACCACTTTAGCCCGCAATCGTTGCGCCAGATTTGCGGCAACTTCATACACCTGTTTACTGACCTCTGAAAAGTCCACCGCGACAAGGATGGTCTCAAAATTCGCATCAAGATCACCTTCAGGATTGGTTCCAAGATTTTCATTAATATTCATAACTACTCCTTATTTTAACTACACAAAAGTACGTAAAATTTAGTTTAATAACCTGCGCTGTAGCACTTAAGATCAGAGTTTTGACAACATCTTTCGAGCCAAGAAAACCCAACGCAGACGCGCCACAAACCCACACCGCTTGCCCACCCCGCAGCTCATTGCAACGCCTGCGGTCCCCTGCTCCAGTTCCCCCCTACAGCCCCAGTTTCCCCCTACAGCCCCCAACTCCTCCACTCACTCGGTTTACCCACAACGTACACTCGCCCTGCACCTCTTAAAGTTGCATCATTTGGGCGAAGATGCCTGATTTATTTCAAAAAAAAATCGACGGCCCAGACGCAACCTCTGCGCCCCATTCCCGCTTTGCTTCACAGCCTTTGGCGGAACGCATGCGCCCGCGTAGTCTTGCTGAATATACTGGACAAGAACATCTTCTATCTTCTGGAAAACTGCTGCGCCGGGCCATCGAAGCAGACCGGCTATCCTCTATCCTTCTCCACGGCCCACCTGGAACCGGCAAAACAACCCTCGCCCGCATTATCGCAGCAACCACCCATGCGAGTTTCGAGCCCTTTAGCGGCGTGGAGAATTCCGTAGCCGATTTACGGCGTGCACTGCAGCGCGCCACCGAACGCAGCGCAGCAACGGGGGGCAGCACTTTGCTTTTCGTTGATGAAATTCACCGTCTCAACAAAGCACAGCAGGATGTCCTTCTTCCGGCTCTGGAGGACGGCAGCGTTCATTTCATCGGGGCGACAACGCACAACCCGTATTTTGTCCTGAGTTCAGCGCTCATCTCACGCTCTCAGGTCTTCCAACTGGAGCCGCTCACCTTGCTACACCTCATTGAACTACAAAGGCGTGCGCTAGCAGACTCCGAGCGAGGCCTAGCTACACTGCGAGTCGATATTACGGAGGAGGCCCTCGAGCACTTTGCACTCCAGTCGGAGGGAGACGCGCGCAAGTGTCTGGGTGCGCTTGAACTCGCCGCACTCACCACTCCGCCAGATGCTTCGGGCGCTGTCCTGATCGATCTCGCGGTGGCACGAGACAGCATCCAACGTAAAGCGGTGGTCTACGACAGGTCGGGAGATCAGCACTACGACACCATTTCGGCGTTAATCAAAAGCGTGCGGGGCGGGGATCCCGACGCGGCTCTTTACTGGTTGGCTCGGATGCTGATTGCGGGGGAAGATATTCGTTTCCTCGCGCGTCGCTTGGTGATCTTCGCAAGTGAGGATGTCGGTCTTGCGGACTCTGGCGCGTTGAATGTTGCGGTGGCTGCCCAACAGGCGGTGGAACTCGTGGGCTTGCCCGAAGCGCAAATCCCATTGGCGCACGCCACGGTTTATCTGGCGACAGCGCCGAAAAGTAACCGCGCCTACGTAGCACTGCTTGCGGCCCGAAAAGATGTTGAATCTGGGAGGAGTCTCGCCATCCCAAAGGCGCTGCGGGACACTCACTTCAAAGGAGCAAAAGCGATGGGCTATACGGGCTATCTTTACCCGCACGATTTCGAAGGCGGCTTTGTGCCGCAAGCGTATTTAGAGGAGGGAAGACGGTACTACTCTCCGAGTGAACACGGGGCAGAGCGCCGAATTAAGGAAAGGCTGGAGTACTGGCGTGCCCTCCACGAACAGGGGAAAACAGAGGCTTCACCGACCCACCCCCCTAAGGCCTAACCTTCGGCTTCTTTAGGTAACTGCAAAGCGAGAGACTTTTTCTCGGACTCCATTCCCAATTTTTTTGAGATCGGCACCGGAGACATGGAGGGACCCATGAGCATTTCCTGCTCCTCGGGGTTGCGCGACCACTGACTGGACAATTCGGAACGTTTGCGCGCGCCAAGGGTCTCCCCGTGACAATTGCCGAGATAATACATGCCGTAAACACTCCCCAAATCGGCAGCCTTGGAATACCATTCCACAGCGGCATTCGGGTTTTTATCAGCGCCAAAACCCCAGTAATGACAATGGCCCAGATTAACCATTGCTAAAACATTGCCCAACTCTGCCGCCTTCTCAAACTCCTCCAGCGCGCCCTGAAGATCCTCCCCAACGCCCTTACCCCAGAGCAGGCAAACCCCTAACGCATTCATTCCGTCGGAGGCACCCAAATCAATCGCTTTGCGGAACCATTCCACCGCTCGGGTCAGGCTCTGGACGACTCCCTGCCCTTGATAAAAACACATTCCAAGAGTCACCATTGCAGAGACGTTATCCTGCGCCGCAGCTTTTCTGAACCAGGAAACAGCCTCCATTTGGTCAAATAGGACCCCGTTGCCGGTATGGAAACACATTCCCAAATGGTACATCGACGCAGGATGCCCAAGATCCGCAGCTCGCATCAGCCATGAAGCGGCTTGTTCATAATCCTTGCGGACCCCGCTTCCCTGATAAAGGCAGAACCCGAGGTTAAACATCCCCCGCACACTACCCGACTGGGCCGACTTCTTGAAGTAGCGTACCGCCAAGATCAAATCTCGCTCGACCCCAATTCCTTGGAAATGGCACAGACCAAGACTGCACATTGCGTCGGCGCTTCCAAGATCGGAAGCCCGCTTAAACCAAGAAACAGCTTTGTCTGGATCCATGTTCGAAAAATTATAAAGTCTGCTCAGCTACAGTCGGCTCTCAAAAAATAAGCAGTAAGAGACAACCGCTAAGACATAAAATCAGTTCTAGAGAGAGTCGAGCAGTGAAATTTGAACCCGATAAGCATTTTTCTGCAGCCAGACTTCACCATCGGGATTTTACGTCCAAGTACTTCGAAATTACAACTAGACAGATGCTCCTTCAAACGCAGCACCATCAAGCGGTTGAACATTAGGAACTGAGGGCCCCTTAGGTTGAGCAAAGCTTAGCTTAGAACGCACCACCAGCGTCCCTAGGAGAAAATCCGCCAACGGAAAGACCACGTTAAAATTCTTGTGCATATACCGGTGATGCAACAAGTGATGCCCGTTGAGACGGCGATACGCCCAGGTCTTTTCGACCAACCGCGTTTTGGGTAAGTGCATGCACCAGTGGATATACTCGTAAATTGAGTAATATAAAAAGGTGCCTGCAGCAGCGCCGAAATAAACTTCCCAACTATGCAACCAGACTGCCACAGGAATGACGGGGATAGACGCTAAAATGGTCAGCACAGGGCCGTTCCACCACGCCATTGGGATCGTCTTCCAATCCGGTTCATTAATAAGATGGTACGTGTGGTCCGCCTTGAAGATTTGGTGATGGATTAGGGCATGTGCTTTAAAGGGATACGTAAAAGATCCTAGCGGCCGATGCATGACATAGCGATGCAGGCTCCACTCAAAGAACGAAGAAACCAACCACCAAACCGCTGCGGAAATCAAAAAAAGGGCAATGGGATTCATAAACTAAAATTCAGAACGAGCTTTGGCCGCGCTCCATTAAAGCGAGCGCGGCGTCTTTAAGTTTACGTTTGTTTGGTAGAATGACAACGCAAACTCTCATCGCCCTACGCTGTCAGGAGGTCCGGCATCCGAATCTTGGGCTTCTTAAATGGGCTGAAAGCAGATCGGATCTCGGCGCAATGCCCACCTCAGAAGACCCTAAATCCAAAGCGTTCCCCGAGTGCTAGGCACTCCGCCGCAGGGCGTAATCCGCCGGTGCACGTCTCCGCAGAAAGGTTCGCAGCAGCCGCACACACTCCCAAACGTAGCTGCTCCTGCACTGAAAGCTCGTCGTGCCATCCCATTAACACCCCAGCGGTGAATGCATCGCCCGCTCCCGCCGCTCCCTTAATATACCCCTCCGGCAGGACCACGCTACCTTGCTGCGTCCAGTCTCCGTCGCGGCCCAGCGCACAGCCCCCTTCCGGGAAATGCACCAAAACCCGCTCCCTCACCCCCGCTGCCAAAAGCATTTCCATGGACTCCCGCAAAGCCCCGAAATCCAAGCCTGCCGCCGTACGAATCGTGTGCTTCGTCACCCGCCCCGCCTCAAACTCGTTCATGATACAATAATCCGTGTACTTCAAAGCCGGCAGCACGATGCGCCCAAACCGTTCACTATCCTCACTGACCACGTCCACCGAAGTCCGCATCCCAGCCGCCTGTGCACGCGCCAAAACTCCCGCTGCCACCGTCCCATACTCGGGACACTCTTTATCCATCCCGTCGAGCAACAACAAGTAGCCCAAGTGAAAGATCCGTGCATGCGATTTGGCGAACTCCAGATGCTCCTGACCGAAAAGTGCGTTCGCACCGCGCGCATGAAAAAACGTGCGTCGCCCGGTGGCCTTCACGGTCATTACGTCGGTGTAACTTGTCGGAGCCGCTGAAGTCGCAGTCAACTGAGAGGTCTCAATGCCCAAATGAGCGCAAGTGTCCAAAATATAACGTCCATGCCCGTCCTCGCCAACAAGTCCAGCGGCGTCCAAGGAAAACGGAGCGCCCATTAAAGCCAGGTCCACCAAAACATTGAAAGGCGAGCCACCGGTGCCACGACTTTCGCTCAGGATGTTCGCTAGGGCGTCTTCCTGAGGCCAGACGTCGATGATTTTGACGGCGTCAACGATCCAGTTACCGCCTGCTAAAATGCCATTTCGATTGCTCATTGTTAATGTTCCCAAAGAAAAGGTGAAATTTGAAACCTGAAAATCAAAAACACAACACGCTAATGTAGAGAATTTTGCCTTCTAATTACCCTGCTTAACCCGCTGAATCTCCGCCCCCAAACCAGCCAACTTCTCATCAATGGACTCGTAACCACGGTCGATGTGATACACGCGGTTGACCTCCGTCGTCGCCTCAGCCACCAACCCCGCCAACACCAACGCCGCCGATGCTCTCAAATCGCTCGCCATCACCGGCGCCCCGCTCAAGTGCGGCACTCCGTTGATGCGCGCCGTTGCTCCCTCCAACGCAATGTCCGCCCCCATGCGCTTCAACTCCGACACATGCATAAATCGCTGCGGAAAAACGGTCTCCGTCACCGTACTTTCCCCAGGAGCACGGCTCAAAAGCGCACACATCTGTGCCTGCATATCCGTCGGAAACCCAGGGTAGGGTTCCGTCACGATGTGCACTGGCCGAGGCGATCCATTACCATGCAACGTGATGGTGTCACGCGTTATATCCATTTTATAACCTGCATCTGAGAGTGTATTGGTAACCGCCTTGAGGTGGTCCGCACACACGCGGCGCAGCGTCACCACGGTTCCAGCAAGGGCTGCCGCCACCAGAAAAGTGCCCGCCTCGATGCGATCTGGGATCACGCAGTGTTCGGCCCCATGCAGCTCCTTGACGCCCTCCACCGTGATGCGCCGGGTGCCCGCCCCCTCAATTTTTGCGCCCATTTTCGTGAGAAAATTCGCCAAGTCCACCACCTCGGGTTCTGCCGCAGCGCCTTCAATCACAGTGATGCCTTCGGCCAAAGTAGCCGCCATGAGCACATTGCCGGTACCCAAAACCGTCGGTCCCTGACGGCCCTCCAAGTCTACGGTGGAACCGCGCAGTTCGTCAGCAAACACCCGCACATCGCCGGCCTCTACCCGGCATGCCGCGTTGAGCGCCCGAAACCCTTTTAAGTGCAAATCAATTGGACGATCGCCAATCACGCATCCGCCCGGCAGCGAGACGCGCGCCTCTTTATGTCGCCCCAAAAGCGGCCCCAACACACACACCGACGCCCGCATCTTGCGCACAATCTCGTACGGCGCCACGGTCGCAACATTCTCTGCCTGAATCGTCACTGTTCCACTGGCGCGCTCCACTTGAGCACCTAAGTGGGACAATATCTGCAGCATATAGTGGATATCGCTGAGATCCGGAACGGAGTGAATGATGCACTGATCGCGGGTAAGGAGCGTCGCGGCGAGAATAGGGAGCGCGGAATTTTTAGAACCGCTGATTTTAACAAAACCAGAGAGCGGACGACCGCCGTGGACGATAATTTTATCCATACGAAGCGAATAGAAAACGGTTGCGTCCCTGATAGTCGGAACTCGGCTGAATATCACGATATCCTGCCTCAGCCAGCTCTTGGGCGAGTCCAGTAGATTGCTCGTGACCGATTTCCAGAGCAAGCGTCCCGCGTAGAAAAGGGCGGGCGTTTGCCACAAGACGTCGGATCAAATCGGCGCCATCTGGTCCGCCATCGAGTGCGAGTATGGGGTCGTGCTGAACTTCTCGCGAAAGGCCGGGAAGGTCACCTGAGGGCACATAAGGCAAATTGGCGACAATTAGCCCGAACTCGCCGGTAAGGGGTTCGAGTAAATTACCGTGGTGAAACGTAACCCGTTCCAGCAGGCCGAGCGCCTCCGCATTGGCCCGAGACAAAGAGAGCGCCTCCTGCGATATATCCACGGCATGAACCTCCGCGTCCGCCCACGACGCAGCCAAAGTGAGTGCGAGCACGCCGCTTCCTGTACCAACATCCAAAACTCGCGCGGGAGGCGGCACCTGTGACTTAAGAAGACGTTCTGCCAGCAACTCTGTTTCCGGCCGAGGAATAAGCGCCCGCTTGTCACTCAAGAAAGTGCGCCCGAGAAATTCGACATTTCCCAGAAGATGCTGTAGGGGTTCTCCTTGCGCCCTGCGCTTGACTAGTTCGCGCAACGGTTCGAGCTCTTTTTCTCCCAGCGGTCGGTCGAACTCCAAGTAGAGTTCCATACGCTTTTTCCCCAAGACGTGGGCGAGCAGCAACTCGATGTTAAGCCGGGCACTATCCACTCCAGCCTTGGCAAAATAAGCCGAGGTGGCCTGTAAGACATCAAGCACCGTTTTCATTGTTCCCACACCGGGCAAGCACGTCGCTTCATGTTACTTAATCGAGCCCTAATCGAATCTTGTCCACGCGTTGCCAGAAAAACAGCCTTCTCACACCCCCCGAGCCTATTCGGGCGCGTCGACTGATTCACTCGCCTCCACCAAGCGGTTCTCCATGTCAGCGGTCTGAAGAGTGGAAAGCATTTCCTCTAGATCGCCCTCTAAAAAACGATCTAAACTATACAAAGTCAGCCCTATGCGATGATCGGTTACCCTGTTCTGCGGGTAATTATAAGTGCGCATCTTCTCACCGCGACTCCCAGTGCCAACCTGGTTTTTACGCTGCGCCGCATACTTCTCCGCCTCTTCGCGCTGCTTACGTTCGAGCAACCGCGAGCGCAAAATTTGCAGCGCCTTCTCCTTATTCTTTTGCTGCGAACGCCCGTCCTGACAACGAACAATAGTCCCCGAAGGAATATGCAACACCTGCACCGCAGAGTCCGTCGTGTTCACCCCTTGGCCGCCCGGACCGCCCGCCCGACACACTTCGATGCGTAGTTCGTCCGCCTTCAATTCAAGGTCCACTTCTTCCGCTTCCGGAAGCACCGCCACAGTGGCCGTGGACGTATGAATCCGCCCCTGGGCCTCCGTCGCTGGAACCCGCTGGACACGATGCACGCCGCTCTCATGGCGCAACTTCCGAAAAACACCATCCCCCGACGCCTTGAAGATCATTTCGCGCACGCCGCCCAACTCGTTGGAACTGCACTCTAATTGCTCGATCCTCAGACCGTTGAGTTCCGCATACCGAGCGTACATTCGAGCCAAATCCGCGGCAAACAAAGCCGCCTCGTCGCCGCCGGTGCCAGCCCGTATTTCGACAATGGCATCTCTGTCATCATTAGGATCGGGAGGGAGCAACGCCACCTGAATCTCCCGCTCAAGGCGGTGAGTCGTCTCCTCGAGCTGCGGCAATTCGGCTTGGGCCATTTCGGCCAAATCCGTATCGGTGCTTGTGGCGAGCTTTAGGGCTTCCGCCCATTCCACACTAACTTTTTCAAAACGTTGCCAAAGCGTGAGCAACTCCTTTAACCGCGTGTGTTCCCGCAATAAAACCCGAGCCCGCTTCGGGTCATCATAGAGATCACCCGCCGAGACAATCTTATCCAACTCATCGAAGCGAGCCTGTTTACGAACAATGAGAGGGGCAAAATCCATGGGAATCTTTCGGAATTCAACAACTGGGCAACACCAGACAACACCAAGAAACAAATCCGCAGGCGAGCACCAGAAAGCTCAGCCCCTAGGGCAGATGCCACAATGAATGAAACTCAACACCCCCCGCTCCAATTCGGATCCGCAAATAGAGCGGTGAGGGCCCTAAGCTTTTCCCTCACCAATCTTGAAACCCGCACAGGAACGATCTCGGAGCGTCGTCCAACTACGTTTACTTACGCTTTTTTACGACGCAATGTCGTAGTGGCGTATCGCTTCGAGAACTTCTCGATACGACCAGCCGTGTCGACAAACTTTTGCTCACCAGTGAAAAAAGGATGGCAAGCGGCGCAGATACCAATGCGCAAATCCTTCCGCGTGGAGCGAGTTAAATAGGCGGTCCCGCAAGCGCAGGTGATGTTGGTCTGGTCGTAACGGGGATGAATATCAGCTTTCATGACGTGGAAGAGGAACCTTCAAACATACTGTGTCACGGTGAAGTCGCAATCAAAAACGATTCAAAACTGCGCACCCCGTTCGGAATGCGCCCCCAGAGAACTCTTTTCCAGTCTTTTCGGGCCCGCAGTTGGCATCGCCCAGTCCCCGCGCTAACATTTAAGGATGAACACTCGTTCCTGCCTGCTCTCTATTGGCTTCTCACTCGCGCTGACCGTTTTCTGTTCGGCGGCAAAACCCGGATGGACAGAGAACTTTGAACAAGCCCAGAAGCAAGCGGCCAGCGAGCAAAAGTTCATGCTTTTGGATTTCACCGGCTCGGATTGGTGTGGTTGGTGTATTAAAATAGACAAGGAAGTTTTCGCAAAACAGGACTTCAAAAGCTTCAGCGAAAAACGCTTGATGCTTGTCGAACTGGATTTTCCACAAGGCAAAACTCTCCCAGACGCTGTCAAATCTCAAAACAGCGAACTCCAGCGCAAATTCAAAGTGAACAGCTACCCGACCTTGGTATTGCTGTCCCCAGCGGGGAAAGAAGTCACTCGGTGGGAGGGATTCAAACCGACTTTCTTGGAGGAATTGAAAAAAGCGGTGGGCGAAAAATAAAGAGGGCTCTCAATTAAAAGGCAGACAATCACGCGGAGTCCGTGGAGTTATTTTCCCGTCGTGAATCCAAATCTTACGGGTCAACGCTGAACTATGGGAGTCGAAATCGAGCGGAAATTCTTAGTGTCCGGCCAGCAATGGCGGGATGGAGCGGAAGGGACCCAATACCTTCAAGGCTACCTCTGCAGGGGTGGAGGGAGAACGGTACGGGTGCGCTGCGCAGGGGCCGACGCGTATCTGACAATCAAGGGACCGTCCAGTGGCGTTTCCCGCGCGGAGTATGAGTATCCCATTCCGAAACAAGATGCGCTTGAGTTGCTGGAGCTTTGCGAGGGGCCCCTGATTGAAAAGGTGCGCTTTGTCATCTCATTTGAAGGCCATCTTTGGGAAGTGGACGAATTCCATGGCAGCAACGCCGGACTTTTGCTCGCGGAGGTGGAACTTTCCCAACCCGACGAGATAGTAGCGCTCCCCGCTTGGGTGGGTTTAGAGGTCACCGGCGATCCCCGCTATTTCAATTCGAACCTGTCGATTTGTCCGTACCGAGATTGGCAGAATTAAGCCGAGCTCCACGCAAGGGAAGGCGGCTCACGCAATGACCAATGCTCCAAGCTGGCGGGAGCAGCTCAAGGATGCTTAAGTTCAAAGCGTGCCGACAGAGACTCAACTTAAATTTTGTGTCGCCACAGACCGTCTTAGCGCTGTGAGACGGGCCGTGGCGACCAAGACCGCTAAATGTATATCCAGTACAGTTGTCTACGTAGATACCCAGGAGGAACATCTCGCTAAGAAAGGGCTGACTTTTTGCCTGAGCAGCGAAGGGCTCTCTACACAAAAAACCTGGAAGCAAACTCTCAGGGAAAGGTCTCCCGATGGCAGCGCGGTACTCGAGCACTCTGTAGTCGTGCTCGGTCATCACCGGCCGGTGCTCGATCCAAGCAGGCACGCGGAGAGCGAAGTGGGCGGTCGAGTGTCCCAAATTCTGGCCGAGGCTGAGGACTCGACACTGATTGAGCGTTACACTACGGAATCTGTCCGCACTAGCCGAGTGCTTCGAAAAGGGGGGACGCTTATCGAACTGATATTGGAGGAAGGGCAGATTTGTGCGGAAACGCAGTTGGTAGCGGTGAGCGAGATGCGTTTTAGTCTGATACTTGGAGTCGCTAAAATCTTGCTCGAAGTCGTCGAAAACTGGCTGGAACGCTTCGACTTGGTACTCGACACGAGAAGCTGGCAAGAACGCGGCATGTGGTTGGCAAGAGGGCGGACAGGAATTCCTCCCAGCAGGGGGCGCCGCTTGGTGATGCCTGAGCACATTAGCCCAGCACAAACGCTTGCCGTCATGCTCAAAAATACGCTGGCCCAAATCATGCCCAATGCCAGCGAAATTTCCGTCAATCAATCGAAGCCGGAACACCTTCACCAGCTCAGAGTTGGGATGCGTCGTTTGCGTACCGTCTTGCGACTTTATGGGTCGCTCGCTCCCTTGGTCGAGGCCTCTCAAGAACTAGCGCTCGCAAAGCTCTTCCAAAAACTCGGTACCGCGCGCGACTACGACGCGATGGCAGAGTCTTTATGGCCCCTCCTTCGAGCAGCCCAAGCTCCGTTAGTGGAAACTCCTGCGCCGGTCCATACCCAAGAGGAAACAAGCACCGTCGCCGTGTTGTGCGCCAAGGAAACACAAAGGCTTTGGATCGGGTTTTTGGTGACCTGCCACGCCGAGGCAAGTGCCCAACAACTCCCTCCCCTGCGTAAATTGCTGGTCGCCCCGCTCCGACGACTCCACCGGAAAATCCGACAGGACGCAGCCCAATTCAGTGCGCTTGACGACGAGGCCCGCCATCGACTCAGACGCCGGATCAAACGCCTGCGTTATGCATGGGAGTTGGTTGGTTCGCTCTGGTCAAGCAAGGCCGTCGGCAAGTACCTGCGCCATCTTCAAAACGCACAAACTCCTCTGGGTGAGCTCATGGACACAACCGTTGCACTCGAGATGTACCGCAATCTGGCACAACAGGAGCCGCGAGCTTGGTTCGCCGTCGGCTGGCTCAGTGCCCGACGCGAAGCTCTGTTGATTCCTTGCGAAGAAAGCCTCCTGAAGGTCGCAGCCAGTCCGAGATTTTGGAGCAGACACTGAGAAGCCCTCCGCTGAAAGGCGCTTAATCACCAGAAAACCACCGCACGATACGTTCCAATGCAGGCAGATCTGCCTGAGCAGGAAAGGCACCTTGCAACAGTGGATCCAGTGCTTCCTCAGGGGCCCGCATGGTGAGGAAAAACACGTGGGGCCCCGCCACCATCCATGCGCCACTCCACTCTCCCTGGTGTGCCCGCCCGGATACAGCGTGCTCTCCGGAAAGCCGCAACGAATCAACCTCTGCCACCATGAAAACTCCGGGGAGCGAAACCACGGGGAACTGAGCGAATTTTCCGCCATTCCAATCCAAAACCCGTGCCGCGGCGAGGGGAATGGAAGCGAAAGCGTCTGGCACTTGAACGCCTTCCATCCCATGCAAAAAGAGCCAATCCCGCGTGTCGCCGGCTTTCCCGTTGAAGCGATCCAAACCGCCGTCACCCGCCGTGCGGTGCGCCTCCAGCAACCGGACCATGAATTGCTGCATCTGCGCTGGCACGGTACCTCTCCAATGCTCCCAGCTCCCCCATCCCATCAGCACCACGACGCCAAGCAAAACCGCCGCCATCCCAAGCTTGCCCTCCGCACTGGGACGGCGTGCCGGAAGCGCCTCAACGGCATGGGCTACAAGCACGCGCTCTTCCTCGTTGAGCTGCAACGCTTTAATATGCCCCCGAACTTCCGCCTCCGTCCAACCGCCCGCCGAAGTCCGCTCGCGGAAACGCTCCTGCGCAACTCGGATCTCCCGTGCGCGAACTTTAAATAGGTGAAGCGTCTCGGATTGCCGGATTCGGCCCAAACAATCCAAGGCCAAAGCCGCACGCACACTCGGCCTTGGCTCACGCATCGCCTCGGAAAGCACCGTTTCCAAGTCTCTCCCCTCGCGGCGCTCTGCAAACGAACGCTCCAGTCGGTTGCCCACAAACTGCACAGCCCACAAAAAACGATGCTCCTGCGTTCGCCACTGACTCGCTCGAAGGGCCGTTTCTGCAGCGGTCTCTACGATAAGCTCGATGGAAAATTGCCGATCGCCTGTCTGCAAAAACGCAAACCGGAACAAATCGTCGATAAACTCGGGGGCGAGTGTTTCCATCTCTACAAAGTATAACCTAAAATCGAACGCTCTCGGCAACTCCGCGTCCTTCGCTCAGACTCTTTTTGACTTAGAATTTTTGTCCCTGCCAACTTTCCTCAACGCCAGTTTTTTGCAACCCTGCTGCCTCCGCGCTCCCCACAATTTTCATGTCTGATCCTATACATAACACCGCGCACGCAGATTCGCACGCGCCCTCTCTGAAAATGTTGCGCAGCGACTTTCCCATTCTGCACCAAACTGTCAATGGAGCGCCCCTGATTTACTTCGATAACGCCGCCACCACCCAAAAGCCACGGGCCGTGCTGGACGCGCTCTTGCATTACTACGAAAACGACAACGCCAATGTCCATCGCGGTTTACACACTCTAAGCAACCGCGCTACCGCCAGTTTCGAACACGCCAGAGCGCGCGTCGCCCAGTTTGTGAATGCGACGTCCCCCGAGGAAATCGTCTTCACTCGGGGCACCACCGAAGCGATCAACCTAGTCGCTCACGCTTGGGGTGGAGCATTCTTCAAATCTGGCGACGTTATTCTGCTCACGGAAATGGAGCATCACAGCAACCTCGTCCCGTGGCAGCTCATCGCCCAGAAAACAGGTGCGCAGCTGCGTTTCATCCCTCTTACAGAGGACGGGCTCCTAGATTTATCCAACCTCGAGAGCCTGCTGACTCCAGAAGTTAAACTACTCGCATTCACGCACATCTCAAACTTCCTTGGCACTATCAACCCCGCCGTGGAACTCTGCCGCCGTGCGCGCGCCGTCGGCGCTGTCTCCTTTGTAGACGCCGCCCAAAGCGCGGGCCATCTGCGTTTGGACGTCCAGGCGCTCGGGTGTGACTTTCTTGCGTTCTCCGGTCACAAAATGTGCGCTCCCACAGGAATCGGTGTACTTTATGGCCGTGCAGCGGTGCTCGAGCAGATGCCCCCTTGGCAGGGAGGAGGGGAAATGATCCTCTCAGTGCGTTACGATTCCGCGACTTACAAGCAGGCGCCGGCGCGCTTTGAAGCTGGCACACCCAACATTGCCGGTGCCATCGGCTTGGCCGCCGCGATGGATTATCTTGAAACCGTTGGTCGCGAAGAAATTCAAGCGCACGATGAGGCGCTCGCCCTCTATGCCTACGAGCAAATCGCCCAAATCGACGGCTACCGAGTCCTCGGGCCACGCTCGCCCCGAGGCGGTTTGGTGAGCTTTGTGCATGAATCCGTGCACCCGCACGATTTGACCTCGTACTGCGACCAAAAAGGACTGGCTCTCAGAGGCGGACACCACTGCAACCAACCTCTCATGCGCAAAATGGGACTTCCAAGCACAAGCCGAGCGAGTTTTTACTTCTATAATACCCATTCCGAGGTGGATCAGATGCTCGCCATCCTTGCCCAAGCCCACCAGTTTTTCGCATGAACACTGATTTCGAAGAGTTGTATCAACAGGTGATTTTAGATCACTCCAAACGCCCCCGCAATTATGGGACGTTGGAAGAGCCTGCTATCCATGTGGATGGTGACAACCCCTCTTGTGGGGACGAAATACACCTGCACGTGCGCTTCGGGGCGGGTGGCGAGGTGGAGGATTTGAAATTCACAGGCGTGGGCTGCGCCATCAGTCAGGCCTCAGCGTCTCTAATGACCCTCAAGGTCAAAGGCAAATCGCGCACGGAGTCCCAAGCCCTTCTCGAAGCCTTTACGGACGTCGTCACTAGCGGCTCGCAGGAGCCACCCAAGATGCTCGGCGATTTACGGTTGCTATCCGGAGTGCGTAACTTTCCGCAGCGTGTCAAATGTGCAATGCTAGCGTGGAGGGCGTTTGAACAAGCGATGCAAGAGGCCCAGACTGGTCCGGTGCAGGCGAGCGAAAGCGGGCCGCATTGTTCGTGATCGCGAACCGGTACTTAAAGCGTATTGCTACCCACTGGAAGCGGAGCTAAACTGCTGGATAACCGACGGACGTTCCCTCAAACGCCATGCATTCATCCCCCAGAATTTTGCAATCTCACAGCGCTCGACGCCGGCCGCTTTTGAGTGCGGGGTTCACCCTCACAGAGATCGCTTTGGCGTTGGCGATTTTCTCATTTGCGCTGGTGAGCATGCTAGGGCTGCTCTCGGTGGGCATGAGAAATTCACGCAAGGCGAACATTCAGCTAGCGGCTTCTAACCTTCTGAGCGGGATCGCCTCAGACGTGCAATCTTCTGTGTACGTCACATCCGGAAGCTCAACCACAGCCACTTGCGCATTCGAAAGCCCGCGCCTAGCCATCAAGGCTACCGTGGACACCTCCACGCGCACCGTGAAGAACGTGACGATTTCATCAGGATCCTTCGCCACCCTTGACGAGTCAGGCAGCGTAACGACGGCGGGGTCGATCTCACTCATGAAACAGTTCAAGGCCATTTTCACACCAGCCGCCGCTGGGACACCCGCGCTGTGCGTGACGCTGGAATGGCCACCGAACCGTCCGCCCGCCTCTTCGCCTGAAGGCAGCCTCAACGCTCTCATCCCGCTTCCCCTGCCGTGAAAAAAGCCCACGTTCCTTTCGAACTCTCACACAGGAGTCCTCAACGCTCGAAGCAGGGCTTCACGCTGGTTGAATTGATGGTGTCCATCACGGTGCTCGCCATGCTGGGCGGCTTGGTTATGCAGCTCATGGGGTCTGCCTCCAAGCTCACCAGCACCTCCAAGCTTTCCTCAGACTGCGACACAGAGGCTCGCTATGCACTCAACCAAATTGCCGCCGACCTCGCCCACAGAGTCCGCCGCCCCGATGTCGACGCGTTTGTCGACAAGGCCACGGGAGATGACCGGCTCTATTTTTTCTCGGAGACCCCAGGCTATTCCCCGACCCTCAGCGCCACCGAGCGCAGCAACGTTTCACTCGTAGGGTATCGTGTAAAAGAGAGCAAGACCAGCTTTGGAAAAACAGTTTACAAGCTGGAGCGCTATGCCAGAGCACTGCCGTGGAATGCAGACACGGAAACCCCCATGCCGTTTGTGATTCTTGACTCTTCTGGCAAGCCACTCCCAGCCTCCACGCTCGTCGGAAAAGGCAGCGGCTCCGGCGGTTCCTTCGAAAAAGTCACCTCCCAAGCCGCTTCAGAGGATCTCTACTACCAGCCTATTGCCGAAAACGTCGTGCGCTTTGAAGTCTCCCTTCTTCACAAACCCGTAGCCAACTCTCCAACATCTACCGCTGCGTGGATAGTTCCGGATGCTAAACTTAAAAATGCCGCGGATACCTCAACTCCAAACGAAAACGAACTCAGTCGCTCCGGGTTTGCTAACATCTCGGCTGTGGTTGTGACGCTGGCGGTGCTAGACTCTCAAAACGCGCTTAAAGTCACCGATAACGACATCACTGAACTAAAGTCGAAACTGGACGACACTGCCCCAAACGATTTTCCAAAGTACCCGCTGGACTCTTGGAACTCAACTTTCCTGAGCAATGCAAATTCATGGAAAAAGCCGATTACAAACGGCTTGCGCCTGTATCAACGGGTGATTGGACTCTGATTTAGAGAAGTAGGCTCCGTTAAAAACGGCCCTAAAATCGGATAGACTTTTCGGGATGTGCGGCGCCCGTCGTGCGCCCTTCAAAGGTACACGAATCTGAGTGATCCAACTACTGGAGGACATTCAGCGTCCAACTCGACGCGACTAATCCAGAGGGTGACTTCATTTCCACCCACCCTCTCGCTGCCTGAGAAGAGACAAGGGGATTCACAACCGAACCTATGACAGTTCGCCGACCACCTTGCGGTAAAGTGTAGCTGCCTGTGAAGAGGCCCGTAGAGCGATCCAAGCGAAATACCAACGGCGGACAATTCTTCCCGCCGCTAACTGGTTTTGAAACCATCACCCCCCCAGAACTTGGTGGTGCTACAAGCCACGAATAAGTTGCCGAGTGACCATCAGAATCGGGCAGCGGATCTTGAACCGTTAATGTCAGGGGAGTGTTCTGCACCAGCCCCGAGTATGAGGTAGCACCTAGGGCGCTCAAATTAACGGCCTCTCTCACGGAAAAATCGACCGAATCTACGGGGGCGCCCGCTGCTGAGGGAATTTCAACGATAGGATTAGGTGTTCTCTGACTTTCCAAGTGCCCGTTTCCAAAAGAATCAGAGAAACAGGGTTCCCAACCGGTTCCATTCTGGTCCGCAACAAAACTCAACTGACCTAGCAGACTACTAGATTCAAATAAGTTACGGGGAGAAAATGATTCTGCCTGATAAAACGGCGCCGTCAGTTGGGCGGAAATGGACTCGTTCAATGTGCCACTACCAGAGCCTGTGCGGCCAGGCCTTGATATAACCCAAAAAACTCGCCCCGTTGCAGTAACTTGAAACGAAGCAAAAGCATTCACACCCTCTTCGCCGCTTAGAGCGTAACGCCCTGCCATGGATGCGCTCTGAGCCGGCAACTTTGTCAAAGTTTTTGGTATCGCACCGGTTTGCGTAATCAACGCTTGAGCTGGAGAGTTTGCCCCCCCAAGTGACAAATCAACAACGCCAACTGAAATCGATGGTGGAGTTTGGGAACCGTCCAGTTCAGCAGTCAGCACCTGCATGTCCGACTCCCCCGACACCTTAGCCTTTGGAGTAAACTTCACCTTTAATGCGTTCGACCTGTCCACTTCGAACGCACCTGAGAAAGATCTCATGACAGGACGATAACCTCGTATTCCCACTGAGGAGTCGAGCGCCTTGATCGGCTCATTGTAAAACATTTTACCAGAAACACCTCCTGTTTTGGAAACGACAATTGAAACCCAGCCCCGAGAGGAAGCACCATCAACATCGTTCTCCGGCGATTGAGCCACTAAGAGAGCCTCATAAGCACCTGTCACCTGCGCCCAATTTACCACATTGACGTAAAAGGGAGTCGACACTGCAGTGAGGGTCCCACCTTGAGCGTAAGACCGCTCAAAACTAATCGCATAACTACCTGACTTCGTCAGGGCCGAGCCGGGAATCTTTACCTTGCCAGACTCACGCACATCGCCTTTAGCAATCTCGGAGCTTGGACTTCCAACGCCGCCGACGGAGATGACGCGGTAGGCTGTTTTACTTGTCGCCCCCGCGCTAAAGTCGACTGATGCAACAATCGCTGCAGCCGAATCGACACCTACGGTCAAATTTTGAGGCTGAGTGAGGATTTTGAGTGATTGAGACAAAGTCACAGGAGCCGCTGCGGACGCTGCTGCAGGCAAAGCAGCAGCGCTGGCTGACGCACTTAATCCGATGAAATTTGCCTTCACCGGAAGACACGGCGGATTCGGCAATGCGGGCGCAAGCGGCAATGCGGGTGGATCAGGCAGTCCGGGCGGAAGGGGTAATGCCGGGGGATCGGGCAGTCCGGGCGGAAGCGGCAATGCAGGCGGATCAGGCAGTCCGGGCGCAAGCGGCAATGCGGGTGGATCAGGC
>CAIXGS010000034.1 GCA_903919125.1 uncultured Spartobacteria bacterium
CAACAACCAACAACCAACAACCAACAACCAACAACCAACAACCAACAACCAACAACCAACAACCAACAACCAACAACCAACAACCAACAACCAACAACCAACAACCAACAACCAACAACCAACAACCAACAACCAAGAACCAAGAACCAAGAACAACGCCCCAACAACCACCAACCTCCCCCCCAGAACCCATTGAACTTGCAAATGCGCGTCGAACTCCTCAACACCGGCTCAGAGCTCCTTCTTGGGCAGGTGCTCAATACCCATCTAGCCACTCTGGCTGAACAGCTTTGGCCACTAGGCCTCACCATCCAGCGCCAAGTCACCGTGCCAGATGGAGATGCTATTCGTCTTGCCTTATTGGAAACCTTTGGGCGCGCGGACATTGTCCTCATCACAGGCGGCTTGGGGCCCACCACCGACGACCTCACCCGCGACATCACCGCAGAGCTTCTCGGCCTGGAATTGCACGCCGATCCAGCCATTGAAAAAAGCATTGTAGAGCGCCTTGAAAAGCGCGGCATACGTCTCACCGAACGCGTCTTGCGTCAGGCCCAGCGCCCCAAAGAGGCTGAGATCCTCACCAACCGCTACGGTACAGCTCCAGGGCTTTATTTCCCCCCGCTACCTCTTCAAAATGGGGAGCTTTCACCACACCTTTTCCTGCTGCCCGGCCCTCCCCGTGAACTAAAGCCCATGATGGAAGACGAGGTCCTACCCCGTTTAAGAAAGCTCCAACCTGATTCACCCCGAAACCAAATGCAGACGTGGCGCGTGGTTGGGATTCCTGAATCCCACGTGGAAGACGCTGTGGGCGAAGCTCTTTTGCAACTAGGAATCGAACCGGGCTACTGCGCGCGGCCCAATGAAGTGGACGTGCGAATTATTGGCACCGAGGCGCAGCTTACAGCCGCTCAGGTGCTCCTGGAAACGGCTTTTGGCACCGCCATGTTGCCTCGGGACACGCGCAGTTTAGAGCACTGGTTGGTGGAGACGCTTCAGCAACGCGGTCTGACCTTGGCTACGGCGGAAAGTTGCACGGGAGGATCGCTAGCGGGCAAAATCACCGACGTGCCCGGAAGCTCTAATGTCTTCGGTTATGGGTTTGTCACTTACGCAAACGCGGCCAAGCTCGCGCTAGGCGTTCCCGCCGACTTACTGGAAGCGCACGGGGCTGTGAGCGAGCCAGTTGCCCGAGCGTTGGCGCTTTGTGCGCAACAAGTCGCCGGAGCCGACTACGCGCTAGCCACCACCGGCATCGCCGGCCCCACCGGCGGTTCGGAAGAAAAACCCGTCGGCACCGTTTTTATTGCCCTCGCCCTGCCGGATAAAACGGTGTTGGTGGAGAAATTTCGTTACCAGAGCGACCGCCAAATATTCAAACAACTAACCACTCAATCTGCATTTAACCTACTGCGCAAGCAGTTGTTAAGTTCACATTTCGGCACCTAAGAGCAGAGTACTCCTGAAGACTTTTCTGCTTAATGAACCTGAAACAAATAGGTGGCACGATCTGACATTTGACCCATTCGTCACAACACTGCTCTTGTACTGCCCTTAAGTCGGTGCAAAGTGGGCAAGTGATTGGGAGGCTTTTTCAAAGCAAACCAGTCACGGTGTCCAGTCCTCAGCCCCAGCCACCCGCGACGGGCTGTTAGGAATGTACACCTTGGTAAGTCCTACTAAACCCTAACCACCATAACCTGTTATGTCCGAACACAACCACGAAGTATCTGCTCACGACCACGAACTTCTCGAAGAAGCGTTCCACGCTCATCGTGAAGCTGCCCATCACTTTGAATTGGCAGCCAAGCACCACCTCCTCGCCGCTGATGCGGACCACAAGGACGATGTGGTGACTGCTGCGCACCACGCGTACATCGCCTACGGCCACGCTCTCCATGGCGTGCAGTTCGCCGAAGAAGCCGCTCAGGAAGAGCTCGCCGCCGATGACGAAGACGAAGATCACGGCCACGAAGAGCACACGGACCACTCCAGCGACCATCACGGTCACGAAGAAAAGCACTAAATTTTAGTTTAGTGTTACTTTTCAAGAACCAGTCTGAGAAATCAGGCTGGTTCTTTTTTTGTCCCGTTTTGTCTTGGACGCACCTCGACTCGCAAGACCCGAGTTGTGCCACAAGAAAGGAAAGAAGCCGCAATGAACTCAAATTTACAGCCCTCGGTTGACTCTGACCTGCACACTCACGAAAGTACTCCCCTACCCTTCCAATGATCGAAAAGCACATCCTGAGAATCACCGCTGAGCTTAAACTGCAGGCGCGCCAAGTCGCTGCCACCGCCGTCCTGCTGGAAGAAGGCGCCACGGTTCCCTTCATCGCCCGTTACCGAAAAGAGAAAACCGGCGAGCTCGATGAAGTACAAATCGCAGCCGTGCGCGATCGTCTGGAGCAACTCGGTGAGTTGGACAAACGTCGCGAAGCAATCCTCCACTCCTTGGGTGAACGCAACCTGCTTTCCGATACGCTGAAAGCAAAAATCGAAGCCGCTGACGCGCTTTCCACCCTCGAAGACCTTTACCTTCCCTTCCGTCCCAAAAAACGAACCCGGGCCACCATCGCTAAAGAGCGCGGTTTAGAGCCCCTCGCCGAAATCCTCTGGCTGCAAAACCCTGATACCCAACCTTCCCAAGAAGCCAACGCCTTCGTCGATGTTGCCAAAGAAGTCCCCGATGCAGACGCCGCTCTCGCCGGTGCCCGCGACATCCTTGCCGAACGCATCAATGATGACGCCACCGCCCGCGCCCGACTTCGCGAGCTTTACGTGGCTCAAGGCGTGATTCGCTCCAAAATGGTGGCGGGTAAAGAAGTTGAAGGGGCTAAATTTAAAGATTACTTCGATTGGAGCGAACCGGCCAAAAGTGCGCCCTCCCACCGTATTTTAGCAATGCGCAGAGGCGAAGAAGAGGGGTTTCTTTTCACCCGACTCACCCCGACAGAGGAGGCGGCGCTTGCTCATTTGGAAGCGCTTTTTGTCAAAAACACCTCATCCACGGGGCAGCAGGTTAAACTTGCGGTCCACGATTGTTACAAGCGCCTTCTCGGCTTTGCGATGGAGGGAGAGGCTCGCGTTCACTTTAAAAAAATCGCCGATGAGGAAGCCGTGCGCGTCTTCGCCGACAACCTGCGCGAACTGTTACTCGCCGCACCCTTGGGACAAAAGACAGTGCTCGCCATCGACCCGGGCTTTCGTAGCGGATGCAAAGTGGTGCTGCTTGATAAACAGGGCAAACTACTGGCAAACGACGTCGTTTATCCGGAAAAAAGCGCTCGGGAACAGGCCGAGGCCGCAGAGATGGTAAAAACGGTAGTGACGCGCTTCAAAGTGGAGGCCATCGCCATCGGTAACGGCACGGCTTCTAGGGAGACCGAGGGGTTTATCCGCAAACTCGGATTACCCGCCTCCATCCCCATTGTGATGGTCAACGAAAGCGGCGCCTCGATTTATTCCGCGAGCGAAATCGCGCGGGAGGAATTCCCGAACCACGACCTCACGGTGCGGGGCGCCGTCTCCATCGGACGCCGCCTGATGGACCCATTGGCAGAACTCGTCAAACTCGACCCTAAATCCATCGGCGTGGGCCAATATCAGCACGACGTCGATCAAAACGCACTCAAGCGCTCTCTGGATGATGTCGTGGTTTCCTGTGTGAACCGGGTTGGGGTTGAACTTAACACGGCCAGCAAAAACCTACTCGCTTACGTCTCGGGTCTGAACGCCCGCACCGCCTCCAGCATCGTCGCACACCGCGATGAAAACGGCCCGTTCCGCTCCCGCAAAGAACTGCACGCCGTGGCTGGGCTAGGCCCCAAAACCTTCGAGCAAGCAGCCGGTTTCCTCCGTATCCGAGACGGCGAACATCCCTTGGACGGCAGCGCGGTGCACCCTGAGCGCTACTCCTTGGTGGACAAAATGGCGGCGGATATTGGCTGTTCAGTGGCTGATTTGCTGCGGGATTCCGCCAAACGCGCCAAAATTGACGCTAAGCGGTACGTCAGCCCTGAAATCGGTCTTCCGACTTTACAGGACATTCTTGCAGAGCTTTCGAAGCCTGGACGCGATCCCCGGCAACAATTTGAAGCTTTTTCGTTCTCCGAAGAGGTCAACAAAGTGGAGGACCTAACCCCGGGGATGAAGTTGCCAGGGGTGGTGACCAACGTAACGGCTTTTGGAGCATTTGTGGATGTCGGCGTGCACCAAGATGGCCTGGTTCATATCTCTCAAATCTCGGACGACTTCGTCAAAGATCCCTCTTCGGTGCTCAAAGTTGGGCAGCGCGTGCGTGCCACGGTGATGGAAGTCGACCTTCAACGAAAACGCATCGCGCTTTCACTGAAAACGAACCCAGAAGTTGGCCCCCGCGAGCCACGATCCGCCTCCGGTCCCAGCAACGCATCGGGCCCGCGCCGAGATGGCCCACCCCGCTCCGATTCGCGCCCACAAGGCCCGCAAACGGTGGATTGGTTCACGGCAGCCACTCAGAAAAAAAGGTAACACTTTGCAAGCCGCGCTGGAACATCGGCAATCGGTCGAGTCCACCCTCCTTCAACCTGAAACTCTTTGAAGTAGCTCCTAGAATGCGCCTCGCATCGCACCTATAATTCTCCCAATGGAAGCGTCATCCCCGCTTGAGTCCACGGCGCACAGGATTGTCCAGCGCATTCAAGACGCGGGCTACCAAGCCGTGTACGCCGGAGGCTGCGTTCGCGATATGCTCCGCGGTGTCGTCCCCCACGACTACGATATTGCCACCAGCGCGCGTCCTGAGGAAATTCAGTCTCTCTTTCGCCGCACACACGCTGTTGGAGCCGCTTTTGGAGTGATTAACGTGCTGGAAAATAACGAGGATTTTCAAGTCGCCACCTTCCGTTGTGACGGCGTTTATCAGGACGGGCGACGGCCGGAATCCGTTGAATTTTCCAACGCTGAGGAAGACGCCAAACGCCGCGATTTCACCATTAACGGGCTTTTCTTCGACCCAGTTCAAAGAGAACTGCGCGATTACGTGGGAGGACGAGAGGATCTCGCAAAAAAGTGTATTCGAGCCATTGGAGATCCTGAGGCGCGTTTCGCAGAGGACCGTTTACGAATGCTGCGCGCGGTGCGCTTCGCTACGACACTCGACTTTGAAATCGAACCGGCGACTTGGGCTGCAATTCAAAAGCACTCGGCGGCAATTCATGAAGTGAGTGCCGAACGCATTCGAGACGAGCTCCTAAAGACTCTGCACGCTCCCCAACGCGTGCGTGGATTTGACCTCCTAGACGCTAGCGGTTTACTCCGAGAAATTCTTCCCGAGATGGAGCGCCTCAAGGGCTGTCAGCAGCCTCCGCAATTCCATCCCGAGGGAGACGTCTGGGTGCATACGCGGCTGATGCTCTCCCTTTTGCCCGCCGAGGTTTCGACCCCTTTGCTGCTCTCCGTTTTATTCCACGACATCGCCAAACCCGACACCTACTCCCTCGACCCAGCTGAGGGGCGCATCCGTTTTTCAGGTCACGAAAAGTTGGGTGCCGAAATGACCTCCGAAATCCTCACTCGGTTGCGCCTGCCCGGAAAGGACCTTGAAGCAACGGTTGAGGCGGTTCTCAACCATATGGCCTTCAAGGATGTCCAAAAAATGCGAGTCTCCCGCTTGAAACGCTTTCTGGCGCGTCCCACCATGCCCGATGAACTCCAGTTGCACCGAGTGGATTGCGCCAGCAGTAACGGCGACCTTTCTAATTTCGTCTTCCTCCAAAATAAACTGGAGGAATTTTCCACCCAACCCTTGATTCCCGCACCCCTCGTAACGGGAAACGATTTGATCCTGTTAGGGCACCGTCCAGGCCCCGAGTTCAAACGTATCCTTGAGGAGATTCAAAGCCTCCAACTCGAAGGGACTTTGCAAACCAAGGAAGCTGCTCTTCTTTGGGCAAAAGCTCATTATCCCCCACCGCAACCTGCCTGAGTCGCTCCCAGCACTCATTTGCAGTACGCCTTACTTCTTCTGAAAAACGCGTTTCACCAATCTGACACACGCCTCCCCGCTTGAGCGCTTGCTCATTTGCCACAGGAACGCTCTCCTCATTCGATGGACTGGGAAAATGCATATCGCCAAAAGGACACGCCGTGGGACAAAGGCGCCCCATCGCCGGGCTTGGTCGATTTCCTGGAAACGGCTGCCATTCACGGTCGTGTGCTCGTCCCGGGCTGCGGCTTCGGACATGATGTGCGTGCCATCGCCGCGCTTGCAGATACCCAAGTGACGGGAATTGACATCGCCCCGAGCGCGATTGAAAAAGCTCTAAAAAAACGTCCCGTAGGCTCCGAGGTTTTCCTGCTAGCCGACCTCTTTGCGCTCCCTCCCACTCTGTTGGGCACCCAAGATTGGGTGTGGGAACATACTTGTTTCTGCGCCATCGAACCTGCGCGACGAAAGGATTATGTCAAAGCAGTCCGCAGCGCCCTGCGCCCCGGCGGCCATCTAGCGGCGATTTTCTTTTTGGATCCCGGCCATACGGATCCCGAAACTGGCCCGCCTTTCGGCGTCGGCGTGCGCGAATTAGATACCCTGTTTCAAAAATCCGGAGCCTTTGAACTGCTCCACGAATGGGAACCCAAACGCTCCTACCCAGGCCGAGAAGGCAGGGAATTGATGCGCTTATTAAAGGCTAAGTAATTTTCCCAGCGGAAAATCACTCGACCACTCGTCACTCCCGCCCCAAAACATCTCCCACCCGCCCACTCAGACTGAGCGCCAAGGCCACTCGAACCGACAGGAAAGCGACCCCGCCCAAGACCGACAGCGAAATCAACAGCGGCGCAGGATGCACCTCTGCCCCACGCAACCACTGTCCGGGCACCGTCACCAACCAGGCACAGCCGCCCCCCACTCCAAGACCGGTCGCCACCAGAGACAGCAATTCCCACAGCAACAACCGCACGACTTGGGAATGCCTCCAACCACCAGCCTCCAAAATCGCTAATTCTCCGCGCCTTTCCAAAGCGTTGCGCCCCGCCACCACGCCCACTCCCAGCGCTCCCAATAAAACGCCCAATCCTCCCAGCACTTGGAAAATCGCCAGATAGGTGTTCGACACCGCCTGCAATTCCGCCAAACGCTGCTCCGCTGCAAGCAACTCCAATCCTCTATCTTGCAGCGCCCGGCTCCACGCTGACCTGACTTCTGAGAGCGTTTCTTTAGGCGCATCCATCAGAAGCAAGCGATACCCGCCAGCATCCGGGAACGCCTCAATGAAGCGGGCCTCGTCCACCAGCAACGCCCCTTGCAAAATGGACCCCGCCAGCGTCGCAGCCAAACGCACACGGACCTTGCCTCCACGACCATCGGGGATCTGCAACACATCGCCCACTTTTTTCTGAAGCGCCCACTGCAGAGTATCCTCGTCCACTGCAGCAGGAATGGGCTCTTGGCTCAGACCGATTCCAGAACGCAAAGCGGCCCACCCTGAAGCAGGCTCAACGAAACGAAAAGCCCCTAGCTGCTGCAAAACCTCACTCGGCACCCCCAGTAACTTAGGCTGCACCGCCCGGTTCAAATTAAGGCAACTCGCGTCCTCTCCGTCCCTCACCCGGATCGAGACCACATTTACAGCGGGGTCTAACGGCAAACCCAAGTTGTCGCGCACACTCGCAAGATTCAGATCCTCGTAAACAGGAGTCGCTAATTCTCCAATCAACGCAAAACCACCCGTACCCGAACCTCGCCCGTTTCCGCCCTCCGCAGTGTCCTTGTGAAAAACCTCGACCGACAGAACCAAAAAAGCACCGGCCGCCAGAACGGAAATCACTGCGACAGCACGCCCCGGACGCCGCCCCGCGTTGCGGATCGCCAGATGCCGGATTGCCCTCAAACGCCCTTGAGCGAGACGCCCCAAAACCAATCGGCAGCCCACCAACAGCGCAATCAAAAACAATGAGCCACCTCCAAAAAAGCCTCCAGGATTAACCTCCCGCTTCCAAAGTCCATACCCCAACAGCGCCGCACCACCCCCAAGACAAGCCAACATTACCAAGGTGCCCCACCCGTTTCGCCTCTGTGCCAAAACTCCGCCCGCAGCCACGGCTTCACCCGAAAGCAGTTGCCGAATCGGAGCCCTCCAAGCGCTCCAACTTACCCACGCCATGGCAATCACGGCACTCAGCACCGCCGAGCTCAATCCCAGCACCAAAGACACTGGGGCTACGCAAAAAGTGAGAGTAGCCCCGCCTGTTGCTCCGCGCCACACCCCACTCAGCGCGCTCAACACGGCCTGCGTGTACCAGAAACCGCCCGCCGTCCCGACGCACGCCCCGAATAACGCCACACCGATTCCCTCACCCAAAAATAGCATCCGCACCTTTCCCACAGGCCACCCCATCGCCATTAGCGCCCCAGCCTCGCCACGACGACTTTCCACGGACAAGCCAAACAACAAACCCACTAAGGCCAGCGAAGCTACGACCAAAAATATGCTGAACCCCAAAAACAACCCTGCAAAATCCACCGGACCGTCCACCGCAGCATCCGCCAGTTCGCGCAACGGCAGCACCTGTACACCTGCCACTTGCGGTGTCACCGCCTTTGAAACGGCCGCCACCTGCGCCCCTGCGTTCTCTCCCGTATAACGAATCGCCGTCGTCGCTCCCCAACGATTTCCCCACATCTCACGCCCAGTTTCCAACGCTATGAATGCCTTGGGTGCTCCCTTAAACATTTTCCAATACGCCTCGTCCTTCTCCCTGATGCGCGAGGTGTCCAATGCAAAACCAGGCTTCCAGTCCCGACAATTTCCCACATCAGAAAGCCCAGGAAAATCAGGCATCCAAGATCCATCCCATCCGTCTGCCTGAAGAGCTTGCACCGCACGAACCTTGAACCGACGAGTCCTCTCTTCAAACTGCCGCTTGCCATTTAAAACAAGATAACGCACCTCCAATTCGCCGCCGACTTCCAGCTCCAAATCCTGCTGCAACCAGTCGCTAACCACTATTTCATCCGGAGCGAGATCCCCCGGCAAGAATGGCAACGAGCCTGGCTTGGCTGCGCTCACCATCGAGTAAGGTGTGGCGTGTTCGTCGCTACTCAGGGCGTTCACAAAGTAGGTCAGCGAGGGGTTCCCCTCAGGGAGGGCCTTCAAAAGCGAGTCCTCCAAAAACACACGGGAAGTGCGCACTTCAAAACCAGCTTCGTCCGCTAGGGGCCGCACTTCTAACGAACCGTCTTCGGGAGTCCAGTGCTGGTTGGTCGCAGACTTCAGCGCTTCAGGCACGAGGCTTGAAAGCATCAGGTTCGCCCTTCCCTCCACTCCCAAGCGCTGCTGCAACTGATCCAGCGGCAAAAACACCGTCGCAGGAGCTACTTGCCCCGCCTGCAAAGCAAAACGTCCAAAGCGCGAATCTTCCGCAATCGCCACCACCCGCGCCCGCAACGCCTCGATCCCATCCTCCTCACCGGAGAGAGGCGCATCCTTAGAAAAAGCAGAGGGCTTTTCCACGCGCACCACCAAACTTTCGCCCACCTCTACCCCCAACCGCTGAGCGAGGGCGGCGCTCACAACCACGTCACCAGCCTGCAATTCCCGCCGTTCTCCGTCTGGGGCCAATGCCCAAAACCGCGCATCCACCCCCATTACCTGCACCTGATTTAACCGCGCGGTTCCGTCACCCTTACTTGTACTGCCGCGTAAGAACAACACGGGCGCCGCGTCGTTGGAAATCTCTTGGGCCAAAGCGCTACGGAAAAAGTGCTCCCCACCTACCAGAGCGGCCTGCACACGACCAACCCGCGCAGCAGCCTGCTGTTGCAAGGTGCCCCGCAGCGAATCCCCCACCAGCAGCGCTCCGGTCAGCACTAGCGCGCACAAGGCAGCCCCAATGCACGCCCCTAAATGCGCTCGCCAATGGTAACGAATCCCATCCCAAATAAGGCGAGGTAGTGTCATGACGCTTTAACCAGCTTCCCATCCTGCAGCTCCCAAACCTGCTCCATCTTCCCAGCCAACTCCCGCGAATGCGTCACCACCAGTAGCGCAACTTTCCGAGCCCGGTTTAATTCAAGCAACAAACCGCTCAACTGCTGCGCATTGGCCCGGTCCAAAGCTCCCGTCGGTTCGTCCGCCAGTAACAACCGAGGCGCCCCTGACAGTGCCCTAGCCACCGCCACTCGCTGCCGCTCACCGCCGGACAACTCCGAGGGCCGATGGTCAAGACGATGCGCCAGGCCCAACCAGTCCAGTAACTCACGAGCGAGCGTCTCGGCGTTCACCCGCGCCTGCCTGCGATCCGCCAATGAGGGCGCCAGCACGTTTTCAATTACCGAACATTGCGGCAGAAGATGATGCATCTGAAAAATCATCCCCACAGTTCGGCGCCGGAATTCCACCAACTCGTTCCCCCTCAGCACCGCAGGATCCAACCCCGCAACGCGTACCGTCCCGGAGTCCGCATAGTCCAGTGCAGCCAAAATATTCAGTAGCGTACTTTTCCCAGCACCCGATGGGCCGAGAATCGCAGCCGTGCCACCAGGCTCGAGTTCAAAGTCCAGCCCTTTAAGGATGTCAACGGGAGCGCCCCCACCGGGAGACTGGTGAGTTTTTGAAAGATTGCGTACTTCAACAAGCATAGAAAAACGAAGGAAAGAGCGGTTGAGAGGAATTTGGGCGGCCCGTTAGACTAGCCAAGCTAGGGACGGATGTCACCCGCTCTTGAGATCGAATTCCGTACGGAAAGCCAAGGAGCGCCGTGTTCAATAATGCAACATACGTGTCAAAGTTTGATGCGTAACCTCCATGCTAAAAGGCGGGTTCTCAGAGGGAAAGCCCAATGGCATCTGCGTTGCTAAAGGAAGCATAACCTTAAAACGCTATGCTGTACTCCTTTGATTCACGCGCAGAACTCCAATCCTCCTTGGAGACTCAAACCGACGAAATGCTGCTCAACGCAGTAAAAACCAATTGTAAAGAAGCCCTCGACGAACTCTATCGCCGCCACCATACCACCTTGCGAGCAGTCATCGCTCGGGTGCTCCATAACGACCAATCTATCGAAGATCTCCTTCAAGAGGTGTTTGTCGAAATCTGGCGCCTTGCCACCCGATACTCCTCGGAAAAGGGCAAAGCTCTCGGCTGGATGATCACCCTGACTCGCCGCCGCTCCATCGACCGTCTGCGCAGGGAGCAGGCCTACTGCCGCGTTGAGGAACGTTACCAGAAAGAAACCGAAACCATGCCAGACGCTTGGACTCAGCGCCGAGGCGACGATGACGTGGAATGGGCCGACATGCGCCGTGTCCTCAACACCATCGTAGACACTCTGCCAGAGCCTCAACGAATCGCCATTCAGATGGCCTTTTTCCAGGGCCTCAGCCAAAGAGAAATTTCCGCAGTCACCGGCTCGCCACTTGGCACCATTAAAACCCGAGTTGAACTCGGTATCCGCAAAATTGGTTCAAAGCTCAGAGAACTTTCAGGGGAATCCTTTCCATTTTTTTCTGCGGCTTAACGGTAATCCCTAAAGCCGCTCAACCACACCACTCCCCCCCAAAAAAGGAGGCGTCCGCTTTAATGAGCGGGCGCCTCTTTCCATTTTACAAGTGCGACGTTACACCGCTTGGCGCTTATCTACAGGAGTCGTACGGGCTTCAATCACTTGTTCGCACCTCCCATCTGTGATTCAATCCGTTAACTCGCACCCAGAAGATCTCATCCCCCATTATGAATCCACTCGTTCGCTTCAAAATATCTCTTCTCTTTTTCATTCAATTTTTTATCTGGGGAACTTGGGGTGTCTCCATGGGTACATGGATGAATCAATTGGGCTTTTCCGCACCGCAAATCGGCACCGCATTCGGGGCGACTTCCGTTGCCGCGATGATTTCTCCATTTTTGGTGGGTATGTTAGCTGACCGTTTTTTTGCAGCGCAACGGGTCTTGGGAGCCCTCCACATACTCGGCGGCGCACTCCTTTTTGCGGCATCCAAGACCACCACGTTCTCCGCCTTCTACGGCCTGCTCATTGCTCACACCTTGTGTTACATGCCGACTCTTGCGCTTGTAAATGCCGTGGCTTTCTCCCAAATGCAGGACACCGCCAAAAGCTTTGGCAGCATCCGTGTCATGGGCACTTTCGGGTGGATTGCAGCGGGAATATTAATTGGAAAAATGAATTTGGGCCCAACAGCTCATCAATTTGTCATTGGTGCTGCCGCCTCTATTTTCCTTGGACTGTATTGCTTTCTCTTCCTTCCGGAAGTTCCACCGAAAGCAAAGGGACAACCCATCAGTTTACGCTCCATACTTGGACTCGATGCGCTTGCTCTATTCAAAGACTCGTCCTTCGCCGTATTTGCTATCGGTTCCTTCCTTATTTGTATTCCTCTCGCCTTTTATTATTCCGGAACTGAACGATTTTTAACTCAAATCGGAATTACTGAAGCCCCCGCTAAAATGACCTTCGGCCAGATGAGCGAAGTCTTCTTTATGCTCATCTTCCCACTGATGTTTAGCCGATTAGGTGTCAAAAAGATGCTACTTCTGGGCATGGCTTGCTGGGTGCTACGTTACCTCTGTTTCGCTTACGGCACGGCTGAAAGCGGTTTTGGATTATTGCTCCTGGGCATCCTGCTCCACGGCCCTTGCTTTGACTTCTTCTTCGTGACTGGCCAGATTTACGTGGACCAGCGAGCCCCAGTGGAAATGCGGGCCGCAGCCCAGTGTCTCATAGCCTTCATCACCTACGGCGCTGGGATGCTAGTGGGTTCGATCGCTCAGGGCTACGTCATCGACGCCTACACGCTTGCGGACAAGTCCGTACAATGGGCCCCCACTTGGCTCATCCCTGCCGTAGGTTCGGGCGTCATCATGCTTGCGTTTCTGGCCCTCTTCAAAAATCCCGCAAACTCGACTTCAACCGCCAGCCAGCAGGCTCTTTAGTGCAAAAATATTCAGCATCGCCTTGGGAACAAACGAGTCTGGCTCCACATACTCAGGCACCTTGCGCCCGTCGACAGAGCGTTCAGAGCAATGGGCGTTAGCGCCACTGGGGCCAAGTCCATCGAGCGTGGGTCCTAGGGTGCACAGGTAGTTTGCGTCACTCAAACCGCCGCGAGCTACCTGCTTTACGAAAACACCAAGATTTCGCGCCGCGACTTCCCAGTGCTGAGCCAACCCGATGGTTTCAGTTGAAGCCGGCCACGCAGGAGATGTTCCCGTGCTTTCCACTCGGATCGACGCTCCTTCTGCCAAAACGCACCCAACTTCGAGCCCTTCAATTCGACGGCAACCCTCTTGCAGAACTACTGGATTAAAAGCACGCATCTCCATATCTGCGAACGCCTCCTGCGGCACCCGGTTAACCACGGAACCTCCCGCTATCACGCCCACATTTACCGTCAGACCCCGCTCGTAATCTGTCACCTGGGCAGCAACCTGAACCGCTTGGGCCAGTACAACAATCGCGTTCGCACCCTCCGCATGTGAACTACCCGCATGCGCCGCCCGACCATGCCCATGCAGTCGAAACAACGCCCGCCCCTTACGCGACGTGACAAGATGAAAAGTCTTCCCCTCACGCGGCCCGCCTTCAAATACCAATACCGCCCGAGCTCCTAGCGGCGCCCGCTCCGCCGTGCGTTGTCCAAACTCAGCGCCTATGACCTCTTCCGAAGCGTTGATCGCAATTAACCAACGGGTGCTTTCAAACAACGCTGGTAAAACACGCTTGAGAGCCTGCAACTGCAACCACACGAGAATGGTACCCCCTTTGATGTCCACCGTCCCAGGACCGTAAATCCGGCCCTCATCGGGAGCAACCCGCCAATGGAACTCGTTCTTTTGCTCCTCCTCAGCTGGGAAAACCGTATCCAAGTGCGTCACCAGTACCACCGGCTTCAAACTTGCGTCGCCCCGGCACAAAAATAGATGCCGTCCGTGTTGACGGTTTTCAGATTCCACAAACTCAGCGGTGAACCCCATCGAGGCGAAACTCTCCGCGGTAAGAGCCCCCAATTGATTCACCCCCTCGCGATTGGTCGTAAAACTATTTATATCAACCATCCGCCGAAACCACTCCATGGCTTCGGGCATTAACGCGCTCAAAGCTGCTTCCAAATCCAGTTTCAAGATCTCTTCCATAACTTCCATAATTTTTTAACGCGTCAAACGAGGACTCCACTGTCAATCCAAAGCAGTCGTGGAGACTGGACTCGCGCCGATTCCAGCCGAAAGCGGGAGGATAAGCCGCCCCTGCGAATCAAACTTAAGACCCTCAAAATCATCCTCAGCCAAATATAAGTGACCATCCAAATCAACCCAATCCACCGCCGCCGCCAAGTGAGCTGCCGCTGTCACGCCGAGACTGCTCTCGATCATGCAACCCAGTAACGTTTGCAGACCGAACTTCCGAGCGGTTTGAATCATTTCCAACGCCCCGCCGAACCCGCCGCACTTTAAGAGCTTCACGTTGATTCCCTGCACCAAGCCAGCCAATAGGGATACATCAGCGGCATTCTGCACAGACTCATCTGCAAACAGCGGCAAGCGTTCCGATCCCAAGCCGTTGCAAAGCTCGAGCCACCCCTCCCTGCCTCCATCGTGATGCACCGGCTGTTCCAGAAACGCCAACCCGAGTCGAGCCAGTCTAGGAATCAGCTTGATAGCGTCCTGCGGAGTCCATCCGCCATTCACGTCTCCAAACAAAACGACGTGTGGCGCAGCCTCCCTAGCAGTGGCCACAATCGCCTCGTCAAAATCTAAGTTACCACTGCCCAACTTCAACTTAAGCATCCCAAACTGCCCACCCAAAACACGCACCCGTTGCGAAAACTCACTTAAATTACTCGGGATGCTCAACGAGCGACACGACAGGACCCCGTTGGGATCGGGCAATTGAAGCATTCGCCAAACCGGCTGCCCAGAGGCTCTTCCCATGAGGTCGTGCCGCAATACGTCCAAAGCAAGGCGGACGGAACGCGGAGCTTGCTGCAACCCATCCAACTCTTCATTTCGCCACTCTCCCGAATGCTCCCATCGCCGAAGCCAACTTAGCGCGGCGGCGGGGTCTTCCGGGTAATACGGCACGAAAGGCGCCTCCCCGTAGCCGCCGCAAGCGCGCACACGCAACATCTGCCGTTCAGAAGACGCGCCGTGTGCGATGCGAAACGGAGAGGAAAGTCTCAGCGTACACAACTCGGCCAGTACACGCGTATCCCTTCCAGATTGACTAGGGGAATCATCCATTACTCTCCTCAATTACCCACACCTATTGAGGCGCCGCCACTCAAATCCGCGCCAAAAGCCGCTCAGATAAGCCGTGCGGTTGAGTACGCGCCCAGCAAGCGCTGAAATCCCAGTTTGCATGGCCTCACGTCGTAACTGAAGCCGTTCAATCACCACACAACCCTTTGGCAAATCTCGCCTTTTCAACTATGCTTCGAGCTGGAACCCATGACGCCTTACGAATCCCTGTGTAGCCTCGCCCGCGAAATAGCCCTACTTGGATCCACCGCCTCAGTGCTCGGTTGGGATCAAGAAACCTTCATGCCACCCGGGGCGCTAAATTACAGGGCTCAGCAACTCTCTTCGCTAAGCGCGAAGGCCCATGCCCTCGCGACTGGGCGCAGGTTTGCCTCACTTCTTGAAAAAGCCGAAGCTCAAACCGACTCGCTCACGCCCACGCAAATGGCAAACTTGCGCGAATGGCGCTATGAAAGGGATCGCGCTGCCCGCATCCCCACCGCATTGGTCGCAGAAGAAAGTGACGTCACCACCCACGCAAAACACGCTTGGGCCGAGGCACGCAAGCGCTCCGACTATTCCCTGTTCGCCGGACACTTCGCCAAAATTGTACAAATCGCCCGCCGCAAAGCCACCTTATGGGGCTTCAAAGACGAGCCTTTCGACGCGTTACTCTTGGGATATGAACGAGGCGCGACGACTCGTGCCATCGCCGAGCTCTTCGGAAAACTTAAACCCAAGCTCGTCTCCATAGCCAAACAGGCCACAGAACGCAGTCGCTCGATTCATGCAGGTATATTACGGGGGAATTACCCAATCGCCAAACAGCAGCAGCTCAATCAGGAAATTGCCGAAAGCATCGGCTTCGACTTTCAAAGCGGCCGCATTGACACTACCACGCATCCCTTTTGTACGACGCTCGGTCCAAACGACGTCCGTCTAACCACTCGTTACGACCAAGCCGATTTCACCTCCTCGCTTTTCGGCGTTCTGCACGAGGCCGGCCACGGCCTTTATGAACAAGGACTTCCCAACCCTGATTTCGGCCTCCCCTCAGGCACTGCCGTTTCGCTAGGCATTCATGAATCCCAATCCCGTCTCTGGGAAAACCACGTGGGACGTTCGGAAGTTTTCTGGGAAAAATGGCTTCCTCGCGCAGCCCAATTGTTTCCAAACCTCCGCAAAATCGAGTTGGCAGATTTTTTACAAGCCATTCATCGCTCAGAATTCTCATTCATTCGTGTCGAAGCCGATGAGGCAACCTACGACATGCACATTCTCCTGCGCTTCGAGTTAGAGCGCAGCCTTTTGAATGGTTCCCTTGAGATCGACTCAGTCCCAACCGCTTGGAACAAAGCATTTACAGAGCTTTTCGGAAAAAATCCGCCCAATGACGCTAACGGCTGCCTTCAAGATATTCACTGGAGCATGGGCGGCCTAGGCTATTTCGCCACCTACACACTGGGGAATCTCAATGCCGCCCAATTGTTTCAAGCTGCACAAAAAGACAAGTCCGTGACCAGCGGGATAAAGGCGGCCAACTACCAACCGCTACTTCAATGGCTCAGAAAAAGGGTTCACGCTAAAGGCAGCACACTCCTTCCTGCAGAACTCATAACCGAGGCGACCGGTAACCCCTTGGATCCCGCACCTTATCTCGCCCACCTACGCAACCGCTTTACTCGTTAATTAGAAGGAAAAGCCCCTAGGAAAACTCAACCAGAGTGGGGCGAATCCTCCACCGGTTTATCCCATACGAATCCGCGACTTTTGACTTTTTTCATAGCGATCTTTGAAACTCGCCGCACCACGACGAAGGAAGCCAAAAGGCCCACACCCAACAACCAAGTCTCCCAACGGTTGTGAGTCATCCCAGCGCCACCCAACTGCGCCACATCGAGCCCCGACCTCAACGAGGCGCCCACCCCTGCAAAAATAAGCGTCGTTGGAAAAATTGTCACAAACGTCGCTAAAGCAAACTCTTTTAAAGGCAACACGCTCAGACCATAGGCGTAATTTCCCAGAGCAAATGGGACTGGGCAAAACCGCAACAAAATGGCCATGCGAAGCCCATCCTGCTCCAGCGCCTCATTCATGCTACTGAACAGAACCTGCCTCCCAGCCACACGCTGAACCCAGTCTCTGACCACCCAACGGCTAAGCGTAAAGTTCAACAAAGCACTCACCATTTTCGCTCCCAATAAAAGGCCCGCCGCAGGCCAAAAACCGAACTGAAATCCTGCAAAAACCACGAAGGGCCAAACCGGCAGGAGGATGAGTTGCGACAGGATCAAAAGCCCTAAAAATAGGCTTAACATCTGCAAACTAGTCCCGCCGGACCAAACCGGCAACGACTGCAATGTCGTTAAAATTTTCTCCACCATCTTTCCTAAATCTAAACGCAGCTGCCTGAAACACAACTTCTGGAGACGCAATCCACAGAGGATTTGTCATTTTGACATTACTTCAAAAGATTTCCCATTGAAGCAATCACCCCTTCTTCAATCGCAAAGAGCTTTGCCAGACCAAAAATCACGGATTCAAACGCTGTCTTTACGTTTTTTGGGGTTTAAAATCCGTCCAGGTAAACTTGCGGAGTTCGAAGCGCTCGAGGCCAAACCTGATGAACATGCCAAATTTGAGCATCGCTCATTTCAGGACTCCTTTAGGCATCCTTTTTCGGCAAGTTCAAAAGCTCGCTTAAACTCTCCTGAGTACACAACCCCACTAGGTCGCCCCTTCCATCGACTACAGCAAGAGAAGAACTTCCCGAACTCTCCATTAAACCGAAAGCTTGCGACAACAAAAGCGTCGGCTCCACAAAAGGAAGTTCCCGCCGAGCATAGTCGAGCGCATTGCCGCTCGGGCCGGCCTCGTGTAATCCCGCGATCAAACTGTTGCGATCCAAAATCCCTACCAAACCGCCCTCCTCGTCCATTAAGGGAAATGTGTGCTGCGCCGCGTGCAGTAAAAGGTAGGAGGCGTCCGCAAGCACAGCTTGCGCAGGAAGTCGCACGAAACTCGTGACCATCGCGTCTCCCACCCTCAACCCGCGCGCCGCCTCCCGCACGCGTACTTGCGCAGATTCACTTCCCGCACCGAGGAACACAAAAACGGCAATAAACAACAAAAACGGTGCCGGGACTAAAAGCGCTGCCAACCCCAGAAAAACCGCCAAAGTTTGTCCGATCCCTGCCGCAATCGCGGTAGCGCGCTCATATCGCAGCCACATGGCCAGCAGAGCCCGCAACACGCGCCCTCCATCCATAGGAAAAACTGGCAACATATTAAAAGCCAGCAAAGCCGTGTTGATACTAAATAGAGAGGCGACCATGCCACTCCATCCCTGAACATCTCCCTCGATCGCTCGAAACTCAAAGCCGCAAGCCAGACCAAAACCGAGAGCCAACAACGCACTCACCAAAGGACCAGCAAGCGCCACTATAATCTCCTCTCGGGGTCGCTCTGGAATCCTCTCCAACCGCGCCACCCCGCCAATCGGAGTCAAAGTGATGTCAGGAGTCGCAATGCCGAAGTAACGTGCCGCCCATGCATGGCCAAGCTCGTGAAGTAAAATACAAGAAAAGACTAGCCCGACTAGCGCTAAACCGCCCAACGCGCCAGGCCACCCCCCTTCCCGCCCGTGACTTAATCCTATCCAACCCAGAAAAATGAAGAAGGTCAGATGCAACCGAATCTGAATCCCGGTTAAGCGGGCAATGGGAAAAGACCAACGCATATAAAACCCTTTCATCTCACCGAATTATTATTCCGTTCCACTGTAGCCACCCAGAGCAACGCATAAAATACCCAGCACCGAAAGCCGTAGAACGTATCACCCACTATTTTCCCGCGGAGCGATCCCCGTTAGAAATTGATTTTTTCAACACTCAAGCTTTACGCCCTGCTAGCACATCGATCCCGCAGCACACACACGAACCGTAGCCGAATGTATCCGTTCCAACCGCTCTGATAGTGTCCATCGGGCCGACTCAGAAAATGCACGGCGCACTTTCACAAGTGCAAGTTCCGCAATCCGGCGCACCCACTCGTGACTTACGCCCAATCGGCGCCCTAGCTCTCTAAAAGAGGTCGCTTTGGCTGTACTGAGGCCAAATTTAAGCGCCAACACTTGAATCTCTCTGTCGTCCAAATCCGCAAGGCACGCCAAAACATCCTCCCGCAATTCTTCCTTTCCCAGACGCTCCGCTGGATGCTGAGCAGCGTCGTCAGCCAAACACTCAGAGAAAGTTTTCCCATCCTCTTCAGTGCCGCAAGTAGAAGCGTCCATCGAAATTACTTCAACACGATCGCCCTGCAACTCCCATAGCGCATCAAGCTCCATTCCAAGTTTTCCGGCGACTTCTTCCTCTCTCGCTGGCCTGCCCAGTTGTAGTGAAAGCTCCTCCTGCACGCGGCACCACTTCCGTAACCGCTGCGATCGCCAAACAGGAATCCGTACCACGCGTGCCTGCGCCGTTATGGCACGATGTATCCGCTGGCGAATCCACACCGTCGCATAAGTCGAAAAACGAGTGCTAAACTTTGGATTGTACATTTCGGCCGCCCTCAATAAACCCAAATTTCCTTCTGCAACCAAATCACATATCGCCAGCCCAAAGCCAATATACTGACGAGCGACTTTGACAACCAAACGCAAGTGCCCCCTCACCAAAGAATCAATCGCACTGCGGTCCCCAGCAAAAGCAGCACAACCAAGAGCCAAAGCATCCTCATGGCTTAGTCTTGGGTAAAGTGAATCATTTCGAAGCTCCCTTAAATAGGCGTCCAATGCACTCCACTCGCCCGAAGAGGCCCCTCTTTGAGTGGCCACTGCGGGCGAAGAAAGCTGGGGAAGCTGGAGTAGCGATTCCCCTAAAGCAATTTTGAGCGGATTATCCATCTGCTTCATCTGAATAAAAACGTGAAGACACACAAGGCCGCGGCGACAGTCTCTGAGCCGAGACGTCCGACAAAACCCGCTTAGCCTCACTTATTTTCGACATTGCGATAGCTGAAAAAGTTCAATAAAAATACTTACTTAAGTCGATCCTGAAAAATAACTTAACATTCTCCAGTATAAACACTTGTCGCTTTAAGTTGGCATAGTATTTGCTCTGTATTTGGGGCGAAAGCCTCAAAAAACTGGCAAAATCGATGAAGCCCAAAGCAACGCCTTCCTCCGCCCAACCCGACTTCTTTCAAGTCGAACTTTACTCCATCATCAGTTCGCGCCATCCACTGGTGAGACTCTCGAGGGAAATCCCTTGGGACGCTTTCGACCAACTCCTCCAACCCACCTACGCGCCTGTCATGGGAGCGCCGGGGATCACCACCCGCTTGATGGTGGCACTTCATTATCTCAAATTTCAATACGATTTGAGCGACGAAAATGTCGTTGCTCACTGGGTGGAAAATCCTTATTGGCAGTTTTTTAGCGGTATGCAGTTTTTCTCCCACGAAGCTCCTATCGATCCCTCAAGCATGAGCCGTTGGCGCTCTCGCTTAGGAGCCAGCGGCGCGGAAGCCATGCTCAAAGCCACGGTGGAGACCGGACTGAAAATCAAGGCCATCAAGCCCGCTGATTTCGCCCACCTCAACGTGGATACGACGGTTCAAAC
>CAIXGS010000035.1 GCA_903919125.1 uncultured Spartobacteria bacterium
GAGCGTTTTATAAAGCCGAGCGGCTTCAATGCTCACGTTGTCGGTGTTGTGGAGTTCGCTTTCCACGGTGATGCTGAACTGATGACTGCTGTACCCGGGAAGCCCGAGTCGTTTGCTGTAGTTGGCTACTAATTTTACGGCCATATGTTTTGGTTTCTGTGGTGTCCAGGCAGCAAAAAGGCCCGCCGGATCAGGACGGGCCAGTTGCTCTTGGACGGTTTGGCTTAGGGTGGTGAACCCGGTCGCACTTATGAAATGGGAGACCGGTCTCCTTTTCTGAACTGGCTAGCGTCTGCGTGTTGTCTCCTTGAGCGCCTCTTCAGCGATCGTGGCGGCAACAGCAAGCAAGGCGCTAACAAGCGCTTTCACGGGTAGTGACATGGTTTTCCACCTCCTTTGTGAGGAAAATTGCAGGGTTCAAATGCGAAACCTGCGCCTCAGATGATTATACCCTTTTTGGAGAGAAAATATGACGGGGGGTAGCAGCAGAAAGTCACGACCACGGATTCAGAATTCAGCGAGGGCGATACCTGGGAAAATGTCCGCTTCGGCAACGATAATCTCCAACTAAGGCTGGGTCATAGGCTGGAGGTTGCACAGTTGATCGTCGTCCGTGATTTATTGTGCCGAGTGGAGCTGCGTTGCCGCAGGCTCACGGGGCATCAGCTCAGTTCTCTTGAACAAGAGCGGCCTCGCCTTCCCTTTGCGGCCAGTCGTGATGGGTGAGCTCGTCAATGCGGGGCACCGCCTTAGCAGCCTTGCCCTTCAATTCCTGCCCAGCCTCACCGTACTTACCCCATTGCTTGAAGAAGAACGTGACATCATGCTCCTCACACGCATCTCTCACCGATCGAACCCAATCAGCCTCCATTTTCCGAGCTTCACTGCCTGACTCACCGCCCACGACAATCCAGTCCACATTATCAAGTGACTTGATTGTTACAGCCCCCAGCAGCGGTTCCATGCTCAGCCAACGTACGGCCGCTTTGGTTTCCTGTAGGTACGGTAGCCGCTCGTCGAAAGTCTTTTGATCCTCTGCGGATGTCCCCAGCCAAATGTTAGGTGGGGGCGTTTTGTCCCTGTAGTGCTTCTGTGTGAACTCAGCCATACCTTTAGTCCGTTTCGTAAGCACCTGAAAAGTATGCCAGTGGGCTTTCTCCATGACCTCAAAGACAGCGATAGCGAACTCCCTAGGCGCATCCTTGTGAAAAAGGTCTGACAGCGAATTGACGAAATACTTGCTCGGCGTGGTGTTACGCAGCGGCTCGTCGAGTTTATCAGGGAGTAGCTTGATCTTGCCGTTGAACATGTATCTTTCGACCTTCCTGCCTCTTTCATCCACCGATTTGAGGTCGACTAAATCCTTGTGCATCGACGCCATCAGTGTGCCCATTTGAAAGGCCGCATAGCAGTTCAGACAGCCCGGAGAAACGTATTTGCAACCCACAATTGGATTCCAGGTGTGATCCGTCCAAGAAATCCCAGTGGAGCGCTTTACATCAACGAGATTGCCGAGGACACTTTCGATTGCGGTGAAAGACTTTTCCGCTGATTTTTTGCTCTTCACATCCAGAACACCCTTAATGCTTTGGATCTCCGTCCGGATGGCTTCAACCTGCTTGCTGAGCTTGTTGGATTTCGGTCCGGCGGCATCTGCGTGGTA
>CAIXGS010000036.1 GCA_903919125.1 uncultured Spartobacteria bacterium
GCGACTGGCATGGGCGCGGCCGACTTCTGCGCAGGTTCGGCGACAACGGGAGCGGGCGCTGGAGTCGGAGGCGTGGCTGGGGGCGGGACAACTGGAGCCTGTGGTTTGGGCGCGTCCTTTGCGACTGGCATGGGCGCGGCCGACTTCTGCGCAGGTTCGGCGACAACGGGAGCGGGCGCTGGAGTCGGAGGCGTGGCTGGGGGCGGGACAACTGGAGCCTGTGGTTTGGGCGCGTCCTTTGCGACGGGCATGGGCGGGGCCGGCTTCTGCGCAGGTTCGGCGACAACGGGAGCGGGCGCCGGAGTCGGTGGCGCGGCTTGGGGAGGGACGACTGGAGTCTGCGGTTTGGGCGCGTCCTTTGCGACGGGTATGGGCGCGGCCGGCTTCTGCGCAGGTTCGGCGACAACCGGAGCAGGCGCTGGAGGCGGAGGCGTGGCTTGGGGCGGAACGACTGGCGGCTGCGGTTTGGGGGCGTCTTTAGCGACTGGCATGGGCGTGGCCGGCTTCTGCGCAGGTTCGGTGACAACGGGAGCGGGCGCCGGTTTCTCATCGATGATGAGTTCGGGCACTGTCCCCGGGGGCTTCGCTTTTGGTGCCGAGTTTTGAGCAAACCCAGCACTGACGACGCACAGGTAAAGGAAAGCGACGGCCCCATAATAAGCCCGATTCCGCAGCGTGTTATACCGCATCTCCCTTTGAATTAAGCTAACCCAAACGTTGGGGCCTGATTCCATTGACTTTGGTAACTGGGCGAAAGAACGGGGTGTAGCTCGAGTGAATTGTTCTGAAGCCATCTTCAAGGGGGTGTAGAAAACGGGTGGACTCTGATGCCAACAGGCCAAGCATCAGAGAGGTGCTGGGAGTGTTAACGGCCTTAGTGGGAAATTCCAAGAGCAGAAATGGCAAGATAGGCACCCACGGCAGTGGAGATAATGCCCGCCAGCCAAAATGACTTTGCTCTCGTGAGTATACTTACAGTGCAAAGTACAAGGCCAAGTTCGACAGTCAGATGCGCCCAGTCTAACTGATCTGCCTGATGATGTGAGATTTCACCCAATGCAGCTTTTTGTTGGGCCTCAGCGACCCGCTCTTCCGCCAACTGTTGGTAGCGCTTTCCAGTGACTATCAGAGCGCCTGTGGTGTCGTTTTCCCTGCCATCTTCAGTTTTAGCCGGAAATTTCGTGGCTTCATCCAGTTTGATGTCTTTCTCGTCTGTCTTATTTTTTGAAATATAAATCTCCCACTTTTTAAGTTCAGAGTCCCGTAAAGATTCGGTACCTGGGGTAATGGGAAAAAGTTTTGTAAACGTGATGGCGCGCTCCTGTTCCTCCATGCGGCCTTTCTTGGCTTGGAAGCGAGAGAAGGTGTTACTGGATTCCACTTTGAAGGCGGCGCTTTCGGTTAATAGGCGGTTTGCATCGCCTTGCAACTGGAGGACTGAGTTGTGTTTACGGTGTCCCACGAGGGCCACTGCGGCGAGAATGGCGGCGATGATGGCCATCGTCATTCCCACTCGGCCCATAAATGGATCTGAGGCATGTCCACCGTGGGCTGCATGCTCTGCGTGTTCGAGATGTTCCTGAATATCGCTCATAACTTAATCCTTAAAGATGCCTTAACTCTTGGCAATGCGCAACTATTGCTGCGGGATCGCTGCCTCCCGTTTGCATTCTTGTAAATGCCAATTTTTTGGCGAGCCGAGGTGAGTTCAGCCAAGGTTGGGCTAAGGATTCGTCGCCGACGTTATGGTGAGGCCAAGGGACGTTCGCCTCGCAAAACTTCCCGCGCGGTGAGAAAATCCAGCACCTGCGCGAGAGCCCGATCCTTAGTCGGGGCAATTGTGGGACGGCGCCGCTTGAGTTGTCGATCTATCCACGCCTCAGCCTCCGGGTTTTTGCCTGCCACCAACGCCGCCTCGTTTAAATGTGGAAACTCGACTTCAGCCAGCACCGAAGCGATTCGCCCCTCCTGAGCGGCCAGTGACAATGAGGCGTCCGTGGCCTCGTTGGAGACTTTTATTTCTAAGTCGGGTTGCAGCCCCTCGGGAAACAGGCGCGGCTCCTGAGGAAATACCGCGTCTCGAACGGGCAAACGCAGGAAACGGCCGTCCTGAAGTGGAATGGATTCATAATCAGCCGCCTGCCCCGCGGTTCTACACCCAAAAATCAGAGCCTTACCGTGTCCGCGTAGTGCCGCTGCAAACGCCTCCACGGGACCAGCGGTGCGCGGGCCAGTGAGTAAGAATAGCTGAAATTGCCCCACGGGTGGTCTATCGGTAAAAACGGGTTGGGCCGCCTGCTTTGCGGTGTGCCATTCGCAAACGGGAGTGTTTTCAGGCAGAAGGTAGCCCGCCAATTGCACCGCCATATCCAAATTGCCCTGTGCAGGCGTGGCCCTAAAATCAAGTATTAAACTGGTTGTGTTTAATTGCTTAAAGTCACACAGCGCTGCTTCAAGGCGCGAGGGAAGCTCTGAGGCGAAAGCGCCGAGTCGCACGTAGCCCACTCCTCCGGGAAGGGTCTCTGCGTGAAACTTGAGAGCTGGAAATTCCGCTACGGACAACACCTTTTTCGGCTCGTTAAAAAGCCCGCCACTTTCGCCTAATTGCCTCAAATAAGTCTCCAAAGCCGCCCGCTTTGCGGATTCCGGCGCGCGCTGTGCCTCCGTGGGGACCTTGAGCCAAATGGCCTCCAACGCGCGATCCACTTCATCCTCTGAGAGCGTTGGCGCACCCATGCTGAACGTGGTGGTCCAAAATAAACTCAGCAGAAAAGCGGTGCGAACGGGGTGCATAGGCCAGATCAAAAATCAGCTCTGGAGCCCTTTCGCTGCAATGTCTCGCCGAAAGTGCATCCCCTCAAAATGCACCTGTTCCACCGCCGCATAGGCCGTCGCTTGCGCTGTCGGTAAATCCGGCCCTGTCGCAGTGAGCCCCAACACTCTGCCGCCCGCGGTCACCACCTTTCCGTTTTCCAAACGGGTGCCTGCGTGAAAAACCACGGCGTGTTGATTCACCGCATCCAACCCGGAAATCACCTTACCCGTCTCGTACACTTCAGGGTAACCACCTGAGGCCGCGATCACACAAACCGCCGAGCCCGGTTTCCAAGTTGGCTGCTGTTGGGCGAGGGTGCCGTCGAGGCAGGCTTCCAACAAATCGAGTAGGTCTGAATCCAGACGCGCCAAGAGTACTTGCGTCTCAGGATCGCCAAAGCGGCAATTAAACTCCAACACCTTCACCCCGTCTCGGGTGAGCATCAACCCAGGGAAAAGCATTCCGCTATAGGAAATGCCATCCGCCTTAAGCCCCAAGAGGAACCTCTCCAGCACCTCGGTGCGAACCTGCTCCTCCAGTTCCGGGGTGAGTTGCGGCGCGGGGCTGTACGTGCCCATTCCCCCAGTGTTGAGTCCCAAATCATTGTCCAGTGCACGTTTGTGGTCCTGCGCACTGGGAAAAAGTAAGGCAGTTTCGCCATCCACTAATGCGTGAATGGAGCATTCGGCACCTTCCAAAAATTCCTCGATGACCACCGCGCTTCCCGCCTCTCCAAACTTGCGCTCATCCATAATCTGACGGATTGCCTCGCGGCCTTCCTCGTGGGTGAGGGCTATAATCACTCCCTTACCCAGAGCGAGGCCGTCAGCTTTCACCACCAATGGCAGAGGCATTTTAGAGGCAAATAATTGAGCCTGAATACTGTCCGTAAAATGACCGGACTTCGCCGTAGGAATGCCGTGGCGCGCCATGAATTCCTTGGCGAACACCTTGGAGAATTCCAGTCTCGCTGCCGCCCTAGTCGGTCCAAAAATACGCAGGCCCGCCGCTCTAAATCGGTCCACGATTCCCGCTGCCAGCGCGTCGTCGGGCCCCACCACGGTCAGTCCAATTTCTTGTTCTTTTGCAAACGCGACCAATTGGGCCTGATTGGTCAGGCTGATGGGTACACACGTGGCCACCTCGCTGATACCGGCGTTTCCCGGGGCGCAAAAAATCGATTTTACTCTGGGGGACTGCCGTAACTTCCACGCAAGCGCATGTTCACGGCCCCCGCCTCCTAAAATTAGCACGTTCATAAAAATCTGCTTATTAACGGGCAAGCTTTTCAATGAGCGGCGCCATCGTCTCCTTTTCCCGCTCCTGAATCAGCTTGGAAAGCGTGCCATCGGAAGCGCGCATCAGGGAAAATAGTCGGGTGTAGTGGCGCCGAAGCGCCTCGCGCATTTCTCGGTCGGAGTGCGCCTTCTGGGCTTCTAAAAGCGATGCCTGAACCTCTGGATCCCTCATCGCGCGGATTTTCGCATCTCGGAAACGCATGCGCGCATTTAATTCCCGTGCGGCATCTTCTGTGGGATTTGGGCCGTCTGGAACCAGGATGGGATTGCCTCGGCGAATGAGTTTGAGTTCTGCAAAGTTAGGTTCAACGGGTAGGTCTAAACTTTCGTTGCGCGGGTCGTTCGGGCCGGTCCGAGGAAGGTTGTCGAGGTTGTCCTTAAACGCAGGTAGCCCGTCCAGCATGGTTGGAGGACGTGAAACGCTTCGGACATTGGAGGGATCGGGCTGAAGTTGGAGTTCCGCCGGAGCACTGGCTGGGTCGCCGGGAGCAATTTCCAGAGGGGGCGGTATGAGTCTTGGCGATGGCGGGAGGCCTCGTCCGGACTCGGGTTGCGAGTGGGCGGAGAGGGTGAAGAACCCGATGAGCAGGGCGGTGAGTGTCGAACGCGGCGGAAAAATCACCAGCGGCGAAAAAAGGCGTGGGAGCTGCATGGGAAAGGGTAGAATGTGACGTTATGGTGGAAAAAAGCATTTGAAAAGGAAGCCCTTCTGGTTCCGTTTACAAGTTGTATGTTAGCAAACACAGTGCGCTTCGAGGCCGTACCCCAGCTCACGGAGTTTTCTCCGGTGGATTTGGCTGCGCGTGCGAGACATAGGGAGGGCATGATTTTCTTTGATTCCGCCCGTGACCAAGAGCCCGCAACCGCCCGTCACGACGGTCGCCAAACGACCGCGCCGCTTTCGATTCTGGCGCTGGAGCCAGAGTTGTGGGTTGTGGGCAACTTGTTTGAATCAGACGATTTTGCGCGATTACAGAGTGTGGTTGCGAAACTCACCGCCGAGTACGACGGCAGCGCGCCCTGCGATGATGGATTGCCGGGAGCCATTGTGGCGGGAGCCATCGAGTACGACGGAACTTACCGCTTTGGCCTGTATAAGAGGGTTCTTGTTTACCGACATCACGAAAAACTTTGGTACGCGTGTGCCGATGAAATGGAGGTTAGGGAGGACGGTTTTCCTTGGTGGCAGTTTTTATTGCAGGATGAACGGGCCTCGGATCGGGCCGCTGAGCCGAACTGCGGCGAGTTGCAGTTTCGTGCGACGGTTCAAAAGGAGATTTTTTGTGACTCGGTGCGGCGGGCGCAAGAATACATTCGAGCTGGGGACATTTATCAGGTGAACCTGAGTTACCGCTTGGAAGCGGAGTGGAACCAAGCTGATCCGTGGGAATTATACGAGGCCTTGCGGCACTACTCTCCGGCACCCTACGCGGCATTTGTGCGGCAACCGGGGCGCTCGATTTTGAGTAGTTCACCGGAACTTTTTCTCAAATTTTCTGGGCGTGGTGTCCAGACTCGTCCCATCAAGGGAACGCGTCCGCGCCGCTCTGAAGTTCATGCGGATGAGAGGAATGCGTTTGAGTTGCTGACGTCGCCAAAGGAGGTTTCCGAGCTGATTATGATCACGGATTTGGAACGAAGCGATTTGGGGCAGTTTTGTGAATGGGGGAGTGTGGAGGTAAGCGAACTCCTCAAACTCGAACGGCACGAACAAGTCTTTCATCTCGTGTCCACCGTGGAAGGGCGTCTGCGCGAGGGGGTGGACGCTCTGAGTGCGTTGAGGGCTTGTTTTCCGGGCGGTTCCATCACGGGGGCGCCGAAAAAGCGCGCCCGGGAAGTCATCGCAGAACTGGAGGGACGCTCTCGCGGCCTGTATACGGGCGCGCTGGGTTGGTTCGGAGCGAGTGGCGAAAGCGCGTTTAACATCCTGATCCGCACCGTGGTCGTGGAGGAGAATGGGGAGGGGAAACCCGCTTTAGCACATTTTGACGTGGGAGCTGGCGTCGTTGCTGATTCTGTGCCGGAGCAAGAATGGCAGGAAACTTGGGACAAGGCGGCGGGAATATTATTGGCTGCGGAACGAATGCAGCCTAAGCGATCGGATTCTGCGGGATCGTGCGTTGCAAGAACGTCTTTGTCGTGCTAACCTTCAAAACCTGCTTATGAATACCTTCGCGCCCCACCTCCTTGCGCTCCTGCCAAACCTCGCGGGTCCTGATATGTTGATTATATTCATGATTGTTCTCATCATGTTCGGTGCAAAGAAGTTGCCCGAACTTGCGAAGGGCCTCGGCCAAGCTGTTCGCGAATTTAGCAAAGCGAAGGACGATATGCACAGTGAGCTCAACCGCACCACTCAAGTGCTCGAAGCCGCGCCGACTTACGCTGATCCAAATGTCCATCCTCCAGTCACCGCTCCCCAGCCCACCATGGCTCCCGCGGTGAATCAGCCAGCGGTTCAATCTGTTGTCCCTCCGGCCACCGCTCCTTACGCGTCTAGCGTAGATCCCTCCGCTCACGTTACGGACCACCCCAGCCACCACAGCTCCCCCACTCAACCTGTTGCGCCTACGGCTCCTGCGGTTGCGGCAGCCTCCCCTGCGACTCCTCATACACCAGTCGCTTCGTAGTCTGCTGAGGCTGCAAGTCTGAGTCCTCATTTTTTAGTTCCAGCGCCGGGTGGAGCGCTTCGTCTTCGATGCCTGCAACACCACTGCGTAAAACTTTCTCCATGGGGCGCTTTAGTATGGCGCGCCTGAGTTTCAGCTTAAAAAAGAAATCCGCCTTTCTTGGCGGATTTTTTTTGCCCCACCTTCGACGTTCTCTTGCGGTTTTTTGCCTGTTTTTTGGCATAATTCCGCTCTCTTCTCCCGCTCGAACCGCAGCCAAGTCGCAGGAATTCGTCGTCGCTTCGTACAACCTCGAAAACTACACTCTCCACAGCGGTGAGCGAGTTCGGCAAAAGTCTATTCCTGCCCGAGAAGCGATCGCAGACGTGGTTGCAGAGGCGCACCCAGACATTTTAGGAGTTTGTGAACTCGCTTCCCTAGAGGCGCTTGCCGACTTACGTGAACGCCTTGCTGAGCGCGGCATCACTTTTCTCGATACCGAATTCGTCAACGGACCGGATCCAGATCGCCATGTCGCTTTGCTAAGCAGGTTTCCCATTGTGCGGCGGGATTCGGTCGAAAAGGTGCCCTTCGAATTGAATGGATTACCGGAATTGGTCCGGCGCGGGATCCTCGATGTGACAATCCAAGTGACGCCGAACTATTCACTACGGTTGGTGGGGGTCCACTTAAAAAGTAAGTTGCCTGTGCCTGAGGGAGAGGCTTTGGTGCGGCGCATGGAGGCGCAGTTGGTGCGGGAACATGTGGACGGAATTTTGGGAGAGAACCCTAAGGTGCAATTGCTCGTGTATGGCGACATGAACGAAACGCGGGAGGAAGCGGCGATCCATGCGCTGCAAGGTTCTCGAGGCACCTTAAACGCGCTCAGTGAACTTGCGGCGCAGGACGCCAATGGAGAGCGTTGGACCCATTACCGGCAGTTCACCGACGTGTATTCGAGGATCGACTACTTCTTTGCAAATAAAGCGCTTCGTTCCGTTTTGGTGCCGGGTGGGGCGCGTATCAGCCAGTCTGCCCAGTGGCGTAAGGCGAGCGACCACCGCCTGATATCCGTGCTCCTTTCACCCGATAGGCTTTAGGGTCTTGCAGTGCCTCTCCAGAGGACTTTAATGCTTGACGTAATCGTTGCTAGCTTGGGCTTGTATTGTTGATATTTAAAACGTGATTTGTAAGGCGCATCTATGGATTTAACCCGTCAATATACACTCGAGTTATTGAGCGCCTTATGTGCAGTTCCGGTGCTCTTGGGGATTACCTTGGCGCTGGGGCGTTGGATGGTGAAGCGGGGTAGTGTGCCGCTCGGGATTCGTTTCCGCATTGCCGCCACGGCGTTGTGTAGTTATTTGCCGCTGAGCGTGTACCAATGGGTGGCGGAGGCGCAGTTTGTCGCTCATGCCAAGGGGCCCTCCGACGTTCTTGTAGATGGCGCCGCTGCACCGCCTAAGCCTTTCCTTTTCCCAGATGAATTGCTGCAAGGATTGCTGGCGCTTTCAATTCTCTTCGGTGCCCTAGTGGCGGTGAAACTAGTGCGCCGTTACTTTTGGGATGGGTGGTTCGAGCGGACTCAGGATGCTGAGGCCCCGAAGTTTGTGAGCGACATTGGAAGCGCATGCATTTTGGGGTTGGCGTTGGTGGTCATTGCGACTGGTGTTTATCACAAAGACCTTAGCGGACTGCGTCTGGGTTCGACGGTGTCCGTTGCCGTGCTTGGTTTTGCTAGCCAAGACTTGCTGGGTAATTTGCTTTCCGGAATTGCGTTACAGATTGGAAGCCCCTTCCGAAAAGGAGACTGGCTCCAACTCGACGGTCGGCGCTTGCAAGTTCAGGAAGTCAACTGGCGCTCCACCCGGATGCGCTCGGCTGACAATGTTCTCGTCGACGTCCCCAACAAAACTATCGCAGGTGGAACCATCGTAAATCTTTCCGCGCCCACGAGTGAGCGGGCTTCTAGCGTCGTCGTCGGCTTTGAATACAAGGCGTCCCCGGAGGAAGTTAAAGCTTGTCTGGTACACGCTGCGTGCTCTGCCAAGAGAGTCATGGAGACGCCTGCTCCTAAGGCGGTTCTCAAGGAATTTGCCGACTCAAGCATTCGCTACGAGCTGTCGTTTTGGGTCGAGAAAGAGGAGTATCTTTTAGAGGCTTTAGATTCCGTGCGCACCGCTATTTGGCTGGAGGCGCAAAAACAGGGGCTCACCATGCCGTACCCGACTCAAACGGTTCAGATCGCCAAGCCGGATTATAGTCCTCTACTTTAGCCCACAATTCATGCACCTCCCCCGCCTTAGAACGTGGCTCCAAGCGAGCCTCCTTTGCTGTACAGTCACTCTCCAAGCCGCCACGTATTTTCCGCCGCCGGACAGTCAGGGTGGTTGGCGCACTTTGAAGGATGCGAGAGAGATTCGCGAGAAAGCCGGGATGGATTTGTCCCGCTTGGAAACGGCGTTTGAAGTGTGTGAGCGAGGCACTCAAAACGGCGGATTGCTCGTGGTGCGTAAGGGTTATCTTGTCTATGAGAAATACTTTGGCCGCGCCTCTCGCAACTGCAACCCCGACATGGCCTCCACAGGAAAAGCTTTCACCAGCATCGCCTGTGGCGTGATGTTGAGGGAGTTTCGCGACAAAATCCCAGACGGCCTCGACACCAAAGTCTTTACTGAAAAGTTCCTGCCCCAAGCTTTCCCGCTAAACGATCCGAGAAAAGCCGATATCAAATTGGGACATCTCCTTTGCATGAGCGCCGGTTACTGGGGCGAGGGGCAGTCGCCTTCCGCCATCACCAATGGCAAAGCCCAGCCCCTCAAACCCGTCCCTGGTCAGAATATTCGTGATCTCGACCGCTCCTCGCTGGACGTCCCGCTTTGGTGTGGGCCCGGGGAAGGTTATTCGTATTCCTCTCCGGCCCCGCACATCGCCTCGCTGGTGTTGCGCAACATTACTGGTATGGAATTGCAGGATTTCATCCGCACCCGTTTGGGCAATCCCATGGGCTGGGAATCGTGGGATTACTGTTTGCACCGGGGCGATTTTCTCATGCCCCACGCCAACGGGGCGGGAAGCATTGCGGTGCATGCCACGGACGCGTTGCGTTTTGGATATTGTCTCGCGCACGGCGGGAATTGGGCGGGCAAGTCGCTGGTGCCGGAGTCGTACATCAAGCTATGTCAGTCAGCGCTATCCTACAACACGCATACGCCGTTTGCTTTACAGTTTGAAAATAACGCCGATGGCCATGTTCTCGCAGCCCCCAAAGACGCCTTCTTTAAGTCTGGCGCGGGCGGCTTTGGCATCCTGATCGTGCCGTCTCAGGATTTGGTGATCTATAAGATGGGCGGGAAGGACGGTCAGTACGATCCGGCTCTGACGGGTTTGCCGCAACCAGAGTTCACCGATCACTCGCGAGATAGCTGGCAACCGTTACCGAAGTTGCCCTTCAACGAGGGAAGCCTCGGTGGAGACGACGGCCTGCGCCGCGTGTTGGAGTTGGTCTCGCTCGCGGTCATCGAGTGAGCGTTGGTTTAGGGCGTTGCGCTTATACTTCGTTCAAGGGGTGGCCGCATTTTTGACAAGCGCGCTTCCCGCTTTGCCAACTCGAATGCCGTACTTCACTTCCGTTAAATAAAGCCCGTCTGCTGGGGCGCAGTACGAGGTGCGCCTCCCGTTAGGATGCCGAAGCAACTCCTCCAACCACGCCATGTCCGCCTTGCCCTGCGCGACTCGGACCATTGAACCCGTCAGCATCCGCACCATCCGGTAGAGGAACCCGTCCCCCTCGAAACGCAGTCGCATGAGCGGCCCAGATTTGAACACCGCGATCTTACCAATGGAGCGCTCCGTGGACTTCTCAGGTTTGCCCCGGTTGGCGGCGAAGCCTGCGAAATCATGCGTCCCAGTAAGGAGGGTCGCCGTGGCGCGGACCAGTTTGACATCGAGCGGTACGGGAAGATGCCATGCGCGGCCGACCTCCAAAGGGTGCAGGCATCGCTCGTTCCATAGCCGGTAAGTGTACACCTTGCCGCTCGCACTAAAACGCGCATGGAATATTGGCGGGGCTTTTCGTGCCTCCAAGACACGCAACGCTTTTGGCAGATGCCCATTCAAAGCTGCCGCCCAAGCGTGGAGAGCGAGCCGTTTTTCGGGAACATCCACATGCGCGACCTGTCCCAAGGCATGGACGCCCGCATCCGTGCGCCCGGAACCGTGTACGACGCGGCGTTCGCCTAACAGTTCGGCCACAGCGCGCTCCAGAGCGTCCTGCACGGTGCGGCCGTTGGGCTGGCTTTGCCAACCGTCGAACGCGCCTCCCTCGTAGGCGAGTAGTAGACGCAGGCGCATCTGTCCCAGCGGCGGTCGGTCGTTGGCGTTTAAGCCGCTCAAAGGCTCAGGAAGCTCTGCGAATCCAGCCATCCCTGTAAAATAAGCTGGGCTGCGACCTGGTCAATCACGGCGCGGCTCTGTTTGACGTTACGTCCAGCATCGTGCAGTGCTCGTTGGGCGGCCACCGTGGTCATGCGTTCGTCCCAGAGGATGATTTTTACTTTCGGGACGCGCTGTTGGAGTTGCTCCGCAAAGGCTTCTGCTTTCAAGGCTGCGGGCCCTTTGGAGCCGTCCATGTTTTTGGGCAATCCTACCACGACGGTGTCCACCGACTTCTGCGTGATGACTTCGCAAATTTTTGCGAGCGCCGCCTTGTCCACCGTCACGTTCATTAACGGGTGCGCCAACATCCGCAACTCGTCGGAGAGAGCGAGCCCGATACGCGCGCTCCCAGGGTCGATGCCTAGAGCGCGATTCATACGCGGAGCCTTCGGCTCATGAGATTTTGAAGCGTGTCAAAAGCTGCTTCAGTCTCTCGCTCATCTGCGACAACTCCAACGCGGCGGTGTTAGTCTGTACAGCGCTTTCGACATTCTGCTCCAGATTTCTCGCGACACTGGCGATGCCCGAAGAGATTTCACTGACGTTGCTTGCTGCATCGCCCACTGTGCGGCTGATGGAGTCGGTGGTGGCACCCTGTTGTTCCACGGCAGTGGCGATGGAACTTTGGAACTCGGAAATGTTACGAATGATGTCCGAGATGGAAGAGATCGCCATTGAAACTTCAGCGGTGTCGTCTCGGACTTGGTTAATCTGGGTTTCAATTTCCATGGTGGCCTCGGCCGTTGCGGTGGCCAGAGCCTTGACCTCATCGGCAACTACGGCGAAACCTCGGCCTGCCTCACCAGCGCGTGCCGCCTCGATGGTGGCGTTTAGAGCGAGCAGGTTGGTTTGCTTGGCGATCTTGTTAATGGTAGCGCTCACTCGGCCAATTTGTTCGCTATTGTCGTTGAGCTTGCCTACCGCGGTAAGGGCTCCAGAGGCAATTTCCACAGCGTTCTGCGCGATTTTAGTGGCTTCATTGGCGTTCTTGGAAATTTCACGAATGGAGATCGACATCTCGCCTGTCGCAGAGGCCAACTGGTCTACGCTACCGGCAACGCCCCCGCTGGATTCCGTCACAGTGTGCGCCTCAGCTGCGGTCGTCCGCGAGGAATCGCGTATCTGCATGGAAACGGCGCTCAATTCACTGGAGGCTCCCGCGAGCGTGTGGGTGGCTTCATCGACCTCCTTAAGCGTCGAACAAACGCTGTCTAAAGCAGTATTCAGCGCTCTTCCCAGGCGCGCCGTTTCGTCATTCCCAACGTTTTGCAAGCGCGGGGTCAAATTGCCCTCGGCCACCTGCTCCAAAGCGCCTACCGCCACACCCAACGGATTAGCAATTCCACGAGCCAACCAGCTGGCTACCACCCAAACCGCCACTATCGAGACGCCGCCTAAGATCAGGAAAAACTCCTGTAGCGCCCGTGGCCCAGCCATCGCGTCACTGGAAGGTTCGCGAATTAACAGACTCCACCCATGTCCTTTGTATGCCTGAACTCCTTGCGACTTCGCGTAAGCGACAATTTCCTCGCCCGCGTTGTTGGACTTGGAGGCTCTGAAGTAACCCGCGTTCGCGTTCAATTCGGGGAGCTTGATCACCGGCGGCCCGCTCGGGGATCCCACTTTGGATTCCGGATATTGCTCGAGCACGTGGTTGTCGGAGGAGGTGACCAATAATTCGAACGCCTTGGCGCCTCGGTCTTTCATCGATTTATCTAAGCCACCAACGATCTCGCGTACCGTCCGCTCCCAGGACGCGCGATTGCTCCAGACCCGCACCGCCTTGCCGTCTGGGCCAAATATGGGCGCGGAGAAGTTCAAGGTGAGTCCCTTGGTGTTGAGGACTGCTGCCGTGAGGGGATCTGCGACCAAATCGCCCGCGTAGGAGTCCGCTGCCTTTATTTTGCCACTAATGCAATCTTCAAACCAAGGTTCGCCCTTCACGCTCAATCCAATGAGCGCCGATGTGTTGACTGGTTGGCCACTAGGATCCGCTGTGTTTGCTGCGATAATCTTACCATCGGCATCCGCTAGTATCATTAAGTCATAGGTGCCATAAGCCCCCATGAAAAAGTTTGCTGCCGCCGTGATTTGCTCAGGAGTCCCGAGGGCCGCCGGATGAAAAGCAAACGCTTGAACATCTCCGAAACGTTCAAAAAGCATTCGGTCCACTTTGTCTATGACTTGCTCCACACTTCCTTGAAGGACCTGACCCTCAGCTTTTTCCGTAGACTTGAAAGACTTTTCAACAGCCAGAAAACCAGCAACAGCTAGTGGTATGATTCCGAGCAGCAGACAGCTCAGCAAAATTTTAGTACGAATACTCTGGGATCGCTTGGGGATAGTCTCTGTCATAAATAATTAATGGAAGGACACGTGTTAGACATCCCTACCAAACATTTCAACTCATCACTCGCTCTACACTGATTTAATACTTGCTTGTGACAATTCTCATCTTTGTTTGACATGACGCCCACCCAACGCATCGATGAACTTCGCGCAGAAATAAGAGAGCACGATCGCCGTTATTATCAGGAAGCGGCTCCTCAGATCACGGACCTTGCGTACGACCGACTGTTACAGGAATTGCGTGATCTGGAGGAGGCGCACCCGGAACTTCTGAGCCCCGATTCACCGACCCAACGCGTTGGTGGTAAGCCTTTGGATGGCTTCCAACAGGTCGCCCATCGCGTTCCGATGCTCTCCCTCGATAACCTTTATGCCGACAAGGATGGTCCGGCAGGCGTCGCCAAGTGGATCCAGTCCGTCGAAAAGCTGCTCCCGGGCGAGACTTTGGAGTGGCTCGTAGAACCTAAAATCGATGGTGTCGCCGTGAGTTTGTTCTACGAAAACGGGCTCTTGAGCGTCGGCGCCACACGCGGGGATGGTGAGCGGGGAGACGACATCACTCAAAATCTACGCACGATCCGCAGTCTTCCCTTACGTCTAGAGAGAGCGCCGACTCAGGTGGAAGTCCGCGGCGAAGTTTATATCCCGCTGGCAGGCTTCTCGCGCGCCTGTGAGGAGATGCTTGCTGCGGGGGAAGCGCCCTTTGCAAATCCGCGCAACGCTGCTGCTGGTTCTTTGAAGCTGCTGGACTCTAAGATTGTTGCGAAACGACCTCTGGAAATCGTGCTCTATGGCATTGGTGCCCCTCCAGAAAACGGCCCTGCCACGCAGCAAGCCCTGTTGGGTTGGTTGCAGAGTTTCGGCTTTCGCATCCCCCACTTCTCTCGGTTGTGCCGGAACGCGGAGGAGGTCGTGTCGGCGATTAACGAGTTAGATGGTGTGCGCGATAGCTTCGGTTTTGAGACCGATGGGGCGGTGATTAAGCTCAACGAGATTTCTCTGCGAGAAAAAGCTGGGTTTACTTCCCGAGCTCCCCGCTGGGCCCGTGCCTACAAGTTCGTCCCCGAACAAGCCGAGACCGTCCTGCGCGCAATACTGCTGCAAGTCGGACGTACCGGTGTGGTGACGCCCGTCGCCGATTTGGAGCCGGTTCACTTGCGTGGCAGCACGATCGCTCGCGCCACTTTGCACAACGAGGACGAGATTCGTCGCAAGGATATTCGGGTGGGCGATACGGTGATTATCCAAAAAGCGGGGGAGGTGATTCCCGCAGTGCTTGAAGTCGTACTCAGCAAGCGGCCGCCCAATGCAGAGCCGTTTGATTTCGCGGCGAGCTCTCGCGGCGTGTGTCCGGCTTGCGGCGGAGCGATTGAGCGTGACCCGAAGTTTGTGGTGTGGAAGTGCCCGAATCTGCACTGTCCAGCGCAGCGAATTTGCAGGTTGGAGTACATGGCGAAACGTGCGGCGCTGGACTTGGAGGGGTTGGGCGGCGTTGTGGCTGAGGCGCTTGTGGAGCGGGGATTTGTGGAAGACCCGCTGGACCTTTTTGTTTTGGAGAGGGAAAGTCGACTGGAAGGATTGCTCGCCACGTTAAACCTGGGCTCGGTGGAGGAGCCTCGCGTTTTCGGCGCAAAGAACGCGGCTAAGCTCACGGATGCCGTCCGCCGAGCGCGTGCCGAGCCGCTTTCTCGTTGGCTTCATGCGCTTGCGATTCCCGAAGTGGGAGAGACCATCGCGTACGAGCTCGCGGCGACGCATCAGAACCTTGAAGCGGTCGCCCAATCGGAATTACTCCGACTTGTGATCCAACGCGACGTCCTGTCCAAGCAGGCTGAGCTCGCAAATCCCAAAGCGCGCAAAAACAAGGGGATCTCCGGTTTGGAAATCGAACACGCCCGACTCAAAACAGAGTTGGAAGCGGTGGAGGCGCAATTGGTGGCACGCGGCTTTGCGAAGCCCTCGCAACGTAAAAGTGGCGAGTCGGGTGTGGTGTGCAAGGTTGGCCCAGTGGTTGCCGAGGCTGTGCTGGATTATTTCGGGTCCGAAGCAGGGAAGCTTGTGCTTAGCCGTCTGCTGGCACTGGACATTCACCCGCAGGGAAGTACGCCTGTAAGCGTCGCAGCTCTTTCCCAAGTCAATGCGGCCGTAGCGGGCAAAACCTTCGTGCTAACGGGCACCCTGCCCACGCTCTCCCGGGGGGAAGCCGCCGAACGCATCCGTAGTTATGGTGGCAACGTCAGTGGCTCGGTCAGCCGCAAGACGGCTTATGTGGTCGCTGGGTCGGAAGCGGGCTCTAAGCTGGAAGACGCGAAAGCGCTTGGAGTTGCGGTGTTGGACGAAGCCGGATTGTTGGCGTTGTTGGGAGGCGCCGAGGCGCAGACCACTGCCTCGGTTGGCTTGTCCACAAGCACGACACAGTCGGAGTTGTTCTAGGACTTGCGAGAGGAAAAGAGGACTTTGCAAAAGGTGGCCACAGACTTTTCCCCTGCATCTTTTTTTCGCCGTTCATAAGCTTTGCTCATGCAGGTTTCTTCCGAGCCAGTCCCTCCGTCTGAATCAGACTCTGCAACGTTGCAGAGGGGATTTTGGAGTCTCATGGCGACTCAGTTCCAGAATGCATTCAGCGACAACGCGCTTAAAAACTTGGTCATCCTTCTGTTGCTCGCACAACCCCGCTCTGCGGAGCAACGGGCTTCTTTGGTTGCATTTGCTGGAGCGCTTTTCGCTGCGCCCTTCATTCTGTTTTCGATGCTGGGCGGCTGGCTCGCGGATCGCTTTAGCAAAAAGCGTGTCATGGTCGGCGTAAAGATTGCCGAGGTTGGAATCATGCTTTTTGCAGCCTTTGGCCTAGGGATTCAAAGCGTTCCCTTGCAATTGGTAGCAATTTTCATGATGGGCTGTCACAGTGCAATTTTCGGACCCTCGAAGTATGGGATCTTACCGGAGATTTTACCGACTGAAAAACTTTCTTGGGCCAACGGTGTGGTGGAGTTGTTGACCTTTCTCGGAATCATTTCGGGTACCGTCGCGGGCGGTTTTCTGGCGGCCGGTTTCGTGGCGAACCCCGCAATTTCTGGACTGCTTTTAGCGGCACTTGCTTGCGGCGGTTGGTGGTGCGCACGAGGCGTCTCAGAAGTCGCTGCCGCGAATCCAACGTGCCCGCTGCGGATTAATCCCGTGAGCGACTTATGGCGTCAAACTGTTAGGATGCGCTCTGACCGCGATCTGTGGCGGGCGAACTGGGGGAACGCTGGATTTTATTTTGTGGCGGCCTTGGTGCAGATGAATTTGGTGTTGTATGGGCAGGGGGTGTTGCACTTGAACGAAACGCAGAACGGGCTGTTGAACGCGGCGCTGGCGATAGGAATTGGCGTGGGGAGCGTTGTCGCAGGGTATGCGTCGAGGGGGCGCATCGAGTATGGTTTCGTTGTGTTGGGAGGGCTCGTGATGGCGCTGGCAACGGTTCCCATGGGGATGGCTGAGATTTCAGTGAAGGCGTTTTGCGGTGCCCTGGTGGGGCTTGGATTCGGCGGCGGCTTGTTCATCGTTCCCATCGCGGCGGCGCTGCAACATCGGCCGCAAGCGCACGAAAAAGGGGCCGTCCAGGGTGCGGCAAGCGTCTGGAGCTTTGTCGGCATCTTGGGGGCGTCAGGCGCGCAATTGGTGCTCGGAAATGTCGCGCAGTTGGGTGTGGGGCGAATTTTTTGGGCTGCGGGTGCCGTGTCTTTGAGTACCGGAGCCTATGTGGTTTGGACGCGGCGCGGGGAACTGTTCAGAAGGTAGGGCGCGCGGCAGCGCACGTTTTCCTTTTGCTTTTGGAGGAGGTTCTCACACATTGAAAACGTGGTTTCGTTAGCTTATTAATTTTCCATGCACCTCATTGTGTCTGAATCAGACAAAGCGCCCTGTTTTAGTGGAGGACGGTTTGACTCATGAATCGTAAAGTTTTGTTTACGACGCTGAAGTTGGCATTCCTCGTGTTGGCGCTTTGGTGGCTGAGTCGAAAGGTGGATTTACACGGGGTCCTCGGGATTCTCGCTAAGGCTGATTCGTCTGTTTTAATAGCTGCACTGTTGCTTTCAGCCTGCCCGATCATCATAGCGGGTTGCCGTTGGTTTTTCTTGTTGAACGCAATTGGAATTGAAATTTCGGTTGGGTCTCTCATCTCGGTTGTCTATGTGGGGCAATTTTTTACGCTCTTTGTTCCCGGACTTGCCGGCGATGACGTCACGCGTGGCCTCTACATTTCCCGACTTGCCCCGAAGCGCATTCGCGAAGCTTTAACGACAGTGGTGATCGATCGTGGAATCGGGATGAGCAGCCTTTTCTTACTCGCGATGGTCGCTATCCCCTCCAACTGGGCGGTTCTTTCAGCTGAGAGTAACATTCGCTGGGCCTGCAGCGCATTCTTTGGTTTAGGACTCGTCATTTTTCTGGGGTGCCTTGTGTTTTTTGGACTCCCGCATCGACCGCTGGAATCGCTCATCGATTGGGTGCGCACCCGAGTGCCGCAATCCAGAACGATTCAAGACGTGTGCGCCGTGGCGAGTGCCTTGGTGCTCAAGCGGCGTGCTGTGCTGTGGTGTTTATTGGCCGCGATTTTTACCCAGGCCTTAATCTGCGGTATGTTTTGGCTCTCAGGCCGCGCGGTTGGAGTGGAGATGTCGCTGCTTGCCTGGATGAGTTTTGTCCCTCTGATTCTTGTCTCGAATCTTTTGCCCATTACTTTTGCAGGAATCGGGGTGCGCGATTACCTGCTTTTGCTCTTCATTCCCGCAACTCAATTCAGCCCTGACAGAGTGTTGGCGTCCTCAGTCCTGCTCCTTGCCTTGGGCATAATCAACGCCCTTTGCGGCGGATTAATTTACGTTCTCTACCGTCCGGCAGTAAAAGCGGATGTCGTTTCTGCTGAGGCAGTTTGAGAGGTGAAGTGCCGAAATTGCCCCTCTCCTTCCGTCCTGCTACCGAGCCTTGGGCTTTTTATAGAGAACTCGGTCGAGCTCAGATTTGATGCTCGCAAGCCCACTGGGAGTAGCTGGGCCTCCCAAGTTTAAAAGAATTTGACCGTCAGATTGGATGACAAAAACCGAAGTGCTGAGGTTAGGCGCACACAGTTTTGGAATGCAATCGCCGGCCCAGTCCATCAGCACTGGACAGTTTGTACCGTCGCGGATCAGCGAACGCACTGCCCAGCGCAATGGGATCGGCACGCCTTGCACTGCTGCCAGACCAAAAATGTCAATTTGCTCGCCGTATGCATCCGCCACCGGTTTGACCCAGTTTGCGATGTGCGCTGTACCGGTCCGGCTCGCCGCAACCAAATAGAGCGGCCGGGGATGGGGGAAACGGATTTCGTGTTTGATGCTGTGTTGATCCTCAAGTGTGAACTCCGGACAGCGGGAGAGCTCCGCAGCATTCACGCCGTAGAGTGGGGCAAACATCACGAGCACCGCCGCGCGTCCGCGCCAGTGCATGGGCCTTCCAAGCCAATAGCGTGCAGCTCCATACCATTGGTTGAGCAGGAGCAGCGCGACGCTCAGGGGATGCAAGAGAACAGAACTGATTGGTTGCTTGAACCGCAAAGCGAGGGCTCCGCGCGTGGCATAGCCTAAAGCAAGCGCGAGCAGCGCCCAAAGGGTCGAAGTGCGATTCAACTCACCGCATAGAAGAGCAATCGCGGGGAACACTTGTCCGAAAAACAACAAAATACTAAACGGTAGAAGAGACTTCGGAGCTGCCAATCCTTCACGTGCTCCCTTCGCAAATCCCCGCCAAACCTCCCCTGCATTAGAGTACATCCTGCACAAGCTGACGTCGCTCAGATCGCTTAGATCCGCCACCCGTCCCGCCGTCCGTATGGCCCGCGCCATCACAGTTCCTTCATGGAAGCTGCTCTTCGCCTGCGAGTGGCCGCCTATTGAAAGATAAGCTTCCCGCCGGAACGCCATAAACTGACCGCAACCGGCCGCGAAACTCGGGTTCTTGGAGGCGCGCATGTGTCGCAATGGGAGGAATCCTAAAAGTATAAAGTGAATGAGCGGCACAAACATCACCTCCCAGAGCGTTTCCACGCGTTGCCATGGGACACCACTGAGCAGGTCTAATTCTGGACGGAGAAATGCCGCGGAAATTCTCGCTAGAGAATCCCCCGCGCGAAGACGCACGTCAGCGTCTATAAATATAAGCACATCGCCTTTTGCGCGTTGCCCTAAGTTCCAGCAACCAAAAGGCTTTCCCGCCCAACCTGAGGGTAGCGGTAGTCCTTCTACCAGAGTGACTCTCGCATCGCGGAGGCTGAGCGCATTCACTATCTCCGCCGTGCCATCGGTGGAGCCGTCATCCCAAATTAGAACCTCCAAATCCACGCCGCTACAGGACAGCACAGATTCTATCACCTGCCGAATGTTGGCTTCCTCGTTGCGCGCAGGGATGAGGACCGAAACCGATGGGAGTCGTCTCAATGCAGCCGAGGGAAGCCTCAGGAGGCGCCTGAGGTTTGTCGTAACCAAGACTGCTGGGAGTGCCGCCGCCACGCAGCTAAAAATCAGCCACCCGGGATGCATCATAAATTTCCGTGATTCAGGTTAACCGATTTGCCAGAGATCGAGGCTTTGAATCTGCGCCACAAATCGTACGGAACGGATGCTCCGCCGCGGCCTGTCAGCAAGGTCGTGAATAAATCGGGAGCTCGAAGGCAAACGGCATCCCTGAGCGCGTCCTGATTGATTTCCATGGACTGCTCCAAAGTCGCCCGCGAAGAGAGCACATCGGTGCCGAGCGCGTTACCCTTTTGCGCCGAACCGAAACGGATGAAGATCTCCGGATGGCGTTCCTGACCGAATGTGTATTCAAACGCGAGCGGGATAAAGATGGCGTGCGGCAAGCGCGTTGCGAGGTGAGCGAGTCCCGGCGCGAAGCGCACTGGGCGTTCTCGAATGTCGGCGAATCGACCCTGCGGAGTGAGCCACAGCATGGATCCCTCTCGGCTCAACAGTGATTCAGAGTGGCGCAAAAAAGAGCGCGCTGACATGCTCCCTCCTTGTCGTACACCGAACACGCCCAGACGTTTAAAAAAAGGGTAACGCTCCAGCTGTGCAGCATCCATCGGACCGTACTGGCGGCGGCCAGGATACAGACGTGCGCCCAGCCAAAGCATCAGGAGCGGGTCCCACCAAGAAGCGTGGTTGAGGTAAACAATCAACGGGTGTTCAGGGGCGAACTGAGGAGGCTCGCCACCATTTGCCAAATGAACGCGATGAAAGTGGCGTTTGAGACTCCACTGAATGTAGCGCAGGAAGGCCGAGAGCAGGACGGGCGAAATGTGCACGTCAGCATCAGCGGAGGGAGTGCGCGGGCTGCTCACGAAATTAGGCGGAAAGTCGGGCGGGTTGATCTTTGTCGAGGGCATCTGCCGCGATCCAGCCGCTCATTAGTGCCATCGGCATTCCGGGGCCGGGGTGGGCGGAGCCACCGGCTAAATAAAGGCCGCGAACATCGGGGCTGCGGTTGTTGGGTTTCAACGTCCCAGTGAAACGTCCGTGGCTGGCAAGCCCGTAAATCGCACCATTGAGAACCTGATATCGCTCATGAATATCCACCGGTGTTAAAACACGCTCCGTAACGACACGATCCTCGATGTCCTCGAGCCCAGCGGTGCGCTTTAGTTTATTTAAAATCACGCGTCGGTAATCAGGGAGCATTTTCCCCCAATCCTGCCCAGGTCTTAAATACGGCGTGTGCACCAACACGTACAACGCTTCACCTCCCGGCGGCGCAACTCCCGGCTCCGTACTAGACGGCGCGCAGACATAGCAGGTCGGATCTGGCGCGGGAACGCCTTCAGAATAAATCGCGCGGAACTCTTCATGCGGATCGGCACTGAAAACAAAATTATGATGGAGCAGATGCTCGTAGCGTTTGTTTAAACCGAGGTAAAGGACGACACCTGAGCAGGCGGGTTCGTAGGTGCGTCTCCGCTCAAAACGTTCGGCATGAACGCCCCCAAGAAGGTCCCGGTGAGTGCGCACACTGTCTCTGTTTGAGACTACCGCAGAGGCGGCTATCCGTTCTCCTGAAGTAGTTTCCACAGCGACGACGCGACTGTTTTCCTCGACAATACGAGAGGCGGAGACGCCCGTTTGAATATGCACTCCTAGTTCGAGAGCCAATCGCCGCAGCGCAGCGGGAACGGCCGCCGTGCCCCCGATGGGATACCACACTCCCTCGCTGGATTGTAGATGGGCAATGCCGCAAAGCACCGCGGGCGAAAGCTCCGGCGAGGAACCCACGTACTGGGTGAAATGGTCGAGCATCTGTGAAACCCGCTTATCCGAAACATAAGATCGAAGCAGGCCGGAAACAGTTTGCCCCATGCGGATGGCGAGAACATCTTTGAGCGAGCCGGCGCGGACCATGTCTTTAGCGGAGAACATGTCGAGCATGCGCCCTATGGGTCGCCAGAAAAAAACACGCTGCGAAATTTCAGATTGTTGAGCTGAAAGTTTCAAAAAATTTCGATACCCCTTTCCACTTCCCGTGCCGGGTGCGAAAGCCTCGATGCGTTGCTCCATCTCCTCTCCATCGGCGACAAGATCCAGAGTGGAGCCGTCGGAGAAAAAACTACGCCATTGAGGGTCAACGCGCACGAGCTCAATTTCTTTTTCAAGTTGGCGGTTAGCCTCCCCAAAAATTTTCCGTAAGACCGAAGGCATCGTGACAATCGTGGGTCCCATATCGAAACGGAACCCTTGATCTTGGTGCACTGCTGCCTTTCCGCCCAGCCAGTTGTTGGTTTCCAGAAGTCGCACTTGGTGGCCGCGGGCGGCAAGGGTACACGCGGAGGCCAGTCCCCCTAATCCACCGCCTATAATTACCACAGGATTTGTTTCGGATGATTTCATTTTTCTTAAGTACTTATTTTAGAATGAGGTACATTCCAGCTCATTCGGGCCAAATCGAAAAGGGCGCCGAGCCGCTTTCTCCAAGTCCCCGAGTGCAGTAGCCTGATTGCCGCCGTGATCAACTCCGGTTGTGGTGCTGCGGAATCCAAATGTGGAGTCATGCCGCCACGGCGAGTTTGGATGACCTTGATGCGGGTGAGTTCCAAGAGTCCAGCGGCCCCGCGGGTCACGCCATAGCCGCTTTCACCGCGACCACCGAAAGGAACTCTTGGGTCAGCGCTCGGAGCGATTAGATCGTTGATAGAAACAAGCCCTGCATGAATGCGTTGGGCGAGTCGCTTTGCTTCGTCGTGGTCACGACTAAAAATGGAGGCTCCCAGTGCAAAGCCACATTCTGAGGCGGCTCCCAACGCTGCCTCGTCGGATTCTATGGCCATAAAACCAATCACTGGAACAAAGACGTCCTCGCAAAAAAGACGCATCAATGGATTCGCTCCGGTGAAAACAACCGGCAGGTCTATCGATCCATTTGCGTTGAGACCCCCCAGTAGAAATCTCGCACCCTTGATTTTCGCATCCAAAAGCATTTCTCGTAGCCGGTCCGTCTGTGCTTCGTGGAGGTCCAATGAAGAAGAAGTCGACTGAACCTCTTTGAGTTTGTTCAAGAGAAGAACCTCGAGAGCCTCTGCAACCCCTTGTGCCACGAAAACTCGGCGCGGAGCCATGCAAGTTTTGCCCTCATTCAGCATCATTCCAAACTTTAGAGCGCTCGCGGTTCGCTCTAGATCAGCATCGGCGCGAACGAAAACTGCGTCGCAACCTGAAAGTTCGACAACCGCCGGAATGGTACGTTCGGCCAATGCGCGGAGAACGCTACGTCCGTTCTCGCCGCCACCGGTAAAGATGACCTTATCAATAGCGCTCGAGACCAGAGCCTTGCCGGCATCTACCGTGTCTGGAAGAATTTGTAAAACATCCTCTGGGAGTCCCGCCGATTTCAGCAGTCCTGCAAGCCCTTGTGCCGCCGGCGCGCAACCGGGCGCGGGCTTCCAGAGCACCGCATTTCCGGCTACCAGCGCCTGAAGGACTTGCGTCCCTCCGAGAAAAAGCGGGTAGTTTGAAGGCGAGATGATGGCGACTAGGCCCATCGGCTCTCGTCGTAATTCTGTTTGGACGCCGCTCAGCCAAAGGGGGCGGTGTGCAGATCCCAAAACGCGTGGTTGAAGTAGTTTGGTAGCATCACGTTCCAGGAATCGACAGGCATCGAGGAGGGGGAGAACTTCTGAAACTAGAACCTCTTGAACTGGGTGCGAGTCTGAAGCCGCCAGTTCTGCCAATTCTGAAGCATATTCTGCTAGAGAATGCCTGAATCTACGGATGACTTGTAGTCGCTTACTTAGCAGGAATTTACTCCAAATAGAGCTGGCTCGGCGTGCCGCTGGCAATTCCTTGCGCTCGAGTGAAAAATCAGTGAACGCAGGCCGCGAGCTCATAGCGAGTTAGTTCCGAACCGGCGCGCGCGCCAACCAGTTCAATGTCGCGTTAAAGGCGGATGTCGGGTGCTCCTCGGAGGGCGCTATCCCCGCAAGTCGACGCCCCGTCTGGATGAACACTCCGCGGTCCCCCCGGACGCGAAGTGCTCCCTCAACGGGACGCCGGCTTGCGAGGAACGCGCAAGAGCAGTCAAAGAATGCAAAGAGAAACTGAGGTGCAATGTTAACCATAAAGTGAGATGGCTAGCAATGGGAACTGGCTTGGAAAGCCACTTTGGCGGCGACTGGTTCGCTGCGTTGCGTCGGATTTTCTACCCAAGATGGAGCGCTAGATTCCTCCGGATATGGCACGCTGAACTCTTCGCAAATGAGTTTTGCGGTGATCCGTGCGCCCTCGTAAATAACAGGAAGTCCGCTTCCGGGATGAGTGCCACCGCCAGCGAGGTACACGCCATCCAAGTCTGCGAACCTGTTTCCTGGACGAAAATGGAGCATCTGCGTGAGTGAGTGGGCGAGGTTGAATGTGGCCCCAAGATGAATGGAGTAAGAATGTTCCCAATCGTCGGGCGTAACGCTTTTCTCGAAGCAAATCCTAGACTTTAGCCCTTCAAAACCAGCCGCTTCTGCCTTGTCTAAAAGAAGCTCCCTAAACTTGGACTTCTCTTCCGACCAGTTGATGTTTGGGGTGCGGTGCGGAACCGGTGCGAGCAGATAAATAGTGCTGTGCCCTTGAGGCGCAAGACTCGGATCCGTGACGCAGGCGTTTTGTACGTAAAAAGACGGCGCGGTTGGCAGTACCTTTAGATCTTCGATTTCCCGCAGGTTTTTGCGGTACTCCGGCGAGATTTGAATGGTGTGATGGGGCATCTCCGGAAACCCGCCCTTCACGCCGAGGTACAGCATGAACGTGGAGCAGGAATAATCCTTCTTATCCAACTTCTTGTTGGTCCAGTTATTGCGCAAGGAATCTGGGACCAGTGTGCGCATGGCGTGGGCGAAGTCCGCGTTAATCACCAAGGCATTCGAGGCATAGCGCCCAGCATTGGTGCGAACCGCGACTACTTTTTTCCCCACAAATTCTAGTGACTCCACCGTTTCGTTGAGACGCACATCCACGCCCAGTCGCTTCGCAACCCGTTCCATGGCCCTGCTGACTTCCCCGCATCCGCCCACCGGATGCCACACTCCGTAGTCGTACTCCAAATAGCTCAAAATACTGAACAAACTTGGACAACGAAATGGAGACATCCCCAGATATTTGCTTTGAAAACTAAACGCTAGTCGCACCCGTTCGTCTGAGAAGAATTTGTGAAGATAGCCATCTACTGATTCCCAAGGCCGGATGTGTGGAGCGGAAGCAAGAACCTCTTTAGCCAGTAGACTTGACCAGCCCAGGAAAGGCCGCTCTAGGCAACTGCGTATGCTCCTAAATTTCTCTCGGTTATCCGCTATAAACTTTCTGAAGCCGCCCGCATCCTTCGGGCACAGCTTGGCAATTTGCGCCTCCATCAGAACCGGATCAGCAGTGGCGTCGATTTGACCACCCGTCCCAAATTGCACGCGGTACTGCGGATCGAGGCGTATCATTTCGACCTCATCTCGCAGAGTGGTTCCGGCTACCTGCATGATTTCATTCAAAATCTGTGGGTAGAGAAAGAAGGTTGGCCCTAGATCAAAACGGAAGCCTTCTTCTTCAATGGAGGAGGTGCGCCCGCCAACCGTGTGCATCTTTTCGAGTACCGTTACACTGAATCCAGCGGCGCCCAGAAGAATGGCCGAGGCAAGGCCTCCAGGGCCCGCTCCAATAATCACTATATCTTTGGGCATAAATTATTTAAGTGTAGGACGGAGTGTCCTTCAATCGAGCCATTTAGAGGGGCGTCTTTAAGCCGCAGGCCCTCGCCACGCACCAACCCCGTGCCGCTTCAAATAAAGTAAATAGACCACTGCCAATCAAGAGAACCATCGGAATAGTTTGCTCACGCAGAAAGTAGGCGCCGGCTAGGCAAAGGACTCCGCACAGGCCGCGGGCGATGCGACCAGAGGTGCCGATGTTGGGGTTGAAGAAGCGCATAGATGGCACGTAATAGGACACACTTTTCTCTGCATGTTCAGTTTTTGTCGAGGATTATTCTAGGTATGGTAGGGTGAATTCCCAATATTACTTGCGTTTTTGGTTCGGTTGTCTACATTTGGAACATGGACACTGTATCCATTCAAACTGTGTCTAGGCGTACTGGCCTGAGTGCGCATGCCATCCGTGCGTGGGAGCGGCGCTACAGAGCGATAGAGCCCGCGCGATCCCCTGGGCGGCACAGAATGTACTCTGAGGTCGAGGTCGAAAGGCTCAAGCTCTTGGCGAATGCGGTGAGAGGTGGGCGGTTGATTAGCCGACTGGTTCACTTAGATAATGCGGAGCTTCGTCTTCTAGAATCGTTTAGCGCCGCTGACACCAATGGGAAGGGTGCTCTGGGGGACGGCTCGGGGGCGCATGTAGGGCTTGAACCCCTTCGTTTTGATGATGGGCTGGCTGCTGTGGAGAACTTTGACACCAAGGCGCTTGAGCACTTTTTTCAAAACGCTCAAATCAAACTGGGCGACCAGGGAATGCTCCGCAATGTGTTGGCTCCCATGGCGCGCAAAGTAGGCGATCTGTGGCGCTCCGGCGCATTAACTGCAGCTCAGGAGCATTTTTTTATCATGATCGCTAAGCTGTTCGCGTGGAATTTGACGCGGCAGTATCATTTGGACTCAAGGGCGCCGAAGATCGTGGTGGGAACGCCAGCGGGTCAGATTCATGACCTCGGGGCGGTGATTGTAGCGGCGACTGCGGCTAATGCGGGCTGGCGGGTAGCGCTGGTGGGCGCAAACCTTCCCGCGTTTGAACTCGCTGGGGCGGTGCAGTCTTTCGGCGCGTGCGCGCTGGCGCTGAGCATTGTCTATCCAGACGACGACCCGCTTTTGACGCGCGAATTGGTCGAGTTGGGACGTCTCTTGCCAGAACACGTCCGAGTATTTGCTGGGGGCCGCGCGGCTGGGTTTTATGCAACTTCCCTGGAAGCTCTTGGTGCGAAGCTGCTGGGTTCCTTGGAAGAATTGGACCTTGAATTGGATGCGATGCGTCGCAGGCCACGGCACTCCTGACGACCTTTCTCAAATGCCAAAATTATTGACTCCAAGGATGCGGCACCTGGAGGCTAGGGAATGGATTCCCTTGCCGCTTAAGGAAGTGCACGCCTTTTTTTCTGAGGCGCAGAATCTAGAAAAGATAACTCCTCCTGAAGTTGGTTTCACGATTCTCAGTCCTCTCCCTATTGTGATGCGGGTGGGAGCGTTGATTCAGTACCGTGTGAAACTCTTCGGGTTTCCGATGCGTTGGAGTTCCGAAATAACGGAGTGGAATCCTCCGCATGATTTTACGGATGAACAAGTGCGGGGGCCGTATGCAGTCTGGTCGCACACCCACTCCTTTCGCGAGGAAAACGGGGGAACGCTGCTTTCGGATTCTGTGAAATACGCGGTGCCTTTCAGTTGGTTACCGGGAGTGGCTCTGGTGGAGCGGTTTTTTGTCAGACCGGAGCTCAGGCGGATTTTCGAGTATCGAAAAGTAGCTTTACGCCAACACTTTAATTTGAAGGATTCGGATGAGCACCACGGCAGCCTGATTTTCTCATGATATTGAAAATTAGAAGCGCTGAAGGACTTGCACCCGAATGCGGCAGCACCGCAGTGTTCCATCAGGATTTGTTGCGAATCCTTATTTTTTGAGTTCGCTCAATTTTAGTCTCCCCGCCAATCATAACCCACCCAATACGTCATGAACGAAATCAACCGCTCGCATCCGCCGATAGGCCATTTAACGAACGCCTACAGCGATCGCACCTTCCCGCCTTTCAGCCTTAGTCGTCTTTTGAAAACAGTGTTCAGCCCCGTGGGCGGTGAGAAGGTGTGCATCTTAATTGATCTGCCCCAGCCCGCTCTAATGAAGGACTTTGGTTTCTTGTCGCACCCAGAGTTTTCCATCCAGCGCTACGCCTACGAGGTATTCTACGAAGGCCTACGGAAGGGCGTTTTAGAGGAGTTGGGGATGCACGGGGCGGAGATGTTTGCGTATGAACTCACTGGCGGTAGCAATCTGGATTTGCCGGATACATGCGTCTCCGTGACGGGCGAAACGGTTTCATTCCGTGACGTGATTTACAGCCAGTATAACTTGGTTTTGTGCGTTTCAACTTACTCCGCTACCGCGCCGCTGACGGCTTCCGCGAAGGAGTTCGGGTTCCGAGGAGCGACGTTGCACGGCCTAAACGAGATCATTTTGCGCACCGGTTTATCGGTGGATTACAACGAGGTGAGCGTTCTAGCTGAGCGCTTTCGTCAGGGTTTAACTCGCGCAGATCATGTTGAAATCGATTTTGTTGCGGAAGGCCACTCTGCAATGTTGCGCCTGGAGCTTGGGCGTCAGGAGGCCCAGAAAAGCCACGGGATTTGTCCCGGTACCGAGCCCGATGTCGCAAATTTACCCGCGGGCGAAGTCTACTTCGTGCCGGTGACGGCCGAGGGCGAGTTTCCCATGCGGTATGAAGATGGGACGTTGGGGATGATGACGGTCAAAGCGGGGCGTATCGTGCAATCGCGTTTGCTACGCGGAAGCGCTGCAGTGGTTGCCGCGCACAACGAGAAGCTTGAGTTCGATCCAGTGACAGGAGAATTGGGTGAACTGGGATTTGGGACTCAGGAATTACCTCCGAGTGGCCGAGACATTCAGGATGAGAAAATCCTTGGAACTTTGCATGTGGCCACCGGTCGTAGTGATCATCTTGGGGGGACATTGACGCCTGATCGTTTTGCCAATCGGCTGAATGCCACGCACGACGACGTGTTGTTTAGTTCGACGAAAACTCCGGAGATCAGCGTCCCTGAGGTGCGCGTCTACCGCGATGGGGAAGTGCACGTGGTGATTGAAAACTATCTGCCATCTGCATACGTACGTGACTTAATGGCAGGAAGGTAAGGGTCGTATTCGAATCGGCGCGTAGAACTAGGGCGCGCCGATTTGCTTGCATAATATTCGGAAGAGGAGCGCAATGAATTCGGGTTTTTTAGACAAACTCATCGAGCGCATCGGGCGTGTTCGGCCACAGGATTTGGAGTCCTACTTAACTCGTTTGGCCGACGAGAAGGGATTTCTTGAAACGATCTTCAACGCCATTCATGAGGGCGTAATCGTAACGGATTTGCAGGGGCGCGTGAGCTATTTAAACCGCGGAGCGTGCGAGCTCTTGGGGCTGGATCGCGAGCTCTCGATGGACCGTCCTGTGCGGGAGTGTCTGCGCGGAATTGCTTGGGAGCAACTGCTTGGCTTGGGCAAAGTGGTCTCGCGCGATGTAGAAGTATTTTACCCACAGCACCGTTTTTTGAATTTTTACGTCGAGCCGATGTTCTTGGAAAAGCCTTCGGCAAAGCATCTTGCAGGAGGGTTTGAGCGTGAGCCGGTTGGTTTTGCGGTGATCTTGCGGGACATCACCGAGCACCGGCGTTCCACGGAGGAGACCATTCATAGCGAACGTCTCTCTGCGTTAACCCTTTTGGCCGCAGGAGTTGCCCATGAAATCGGAAATCCGCTCAATTCGCTGAATATTCACATGCAACTGCTCGAGAGAAAATTGCGCAGGTTGCCGGAGGATTCTCGAGGTGATCTCCAGGATTTGCTGGCCGTGGCGAAGGGCGAGGTCGAGCGTTTGGATGCGATTGTGCAGCAGTTTTTGGGGGCGATCCGTCCGGCGCACTTGGAGGTGGGACTGGAGAACATCAACTCATTGATTAGCGAGTCGGTGGAGTTTTTGTCGCCAGAGATCAGCGACCGCGAGGTGCAGGTGGAACAGCGCTTGCGGAAGGATCTTCCTCTGGCAGTAGTGGATAAGACGCAGATCAAACAGGCATTTTTTAACATCATTAAAAACGCAGTCCAAGCGATGCGTCGTGGTGGAGTGCTGCGGATTGAGAGTGAGCTGGAAAATCCTTACATCCGAATCACATTTTTAGACACTGGCGGAGGCATCGCAGCCGCGAACATGAGCAAGATTTTCGAGCCCTACTTTACGACCAAACAGACGGGCTCGGGGCTTGGACTTTTAATCGTGCGCAGGATTGTGCGGGAGCACGGCGGGGAGATCGACCTGGTGTCCCACGATGGACAAGGTCTGGAATTCACGGTGCGCCTTCCCTTGCGCGATCAGCGCGCGCGTTTGCTGCCACCTTCAGCGTAGGGCGTGATAAATGTGAGCCGCCTCCCCCTGCAATTTCCCATTTAACTTTACACCCTCTCGCCCGCTCACCCTAGATCCTATCAAACTATGGCAACCATTCAAGAGTCGCAGATCCTCGAAAAACTCGCTGGGGTGAGATACCCCGGATTCTCCCGGGACATTGTGTCCTTTGGGTTAGTGAAAAAAGTAGAGATTACTGGGGGAGCGGTGAGCGTGCAGTTGGCGGTGACGACTGCAGATTTAAAAGTGCCTCAACAAATTAAGGAGGAGAGCGAGGGGTTGCTGCGGAGTTTGTCTGGTGTAGATTCTGTGGTGGTAAAAGTTGATGTGCAGGCACCTGCACAACCCGCAGCAGTGACTGGCGCGACAGGAGCTGCCGCCTCCGCCGCTTCGAGGGTAGAGGGAGTCAAACACATCATTGCCGTCGCCAGTGGTAAGGGCGGAGTTGGGAAGAGCACGGTGGCAGCGAATCTCGCGGTGGCGCTGGATCGCAGCGGAGCAAGCGTTGGACTGTGCGATTGCGACCTTTATGGACCGAGCATCGGGCTGATGTTCGGCACCCAGCAGCGGCCGTTTGCGGATGCTGAAACAGGCAAAATTCAGCCTGTGGAGCGCTACGGATTACGTCTCATGAGCATGGGCTTTTTGTTGGATGACGGAGCGCCTGCGGTGCTGCGCGGACCGATGGTCACAAAATACACGCAGCAATTTTTACGACAGGTAGATTGGGGTGACCTCGATTATCTCGTGCTGGATTTGCCCCCGGGCACTGGGGACATTCAACTAACTATTGTACAGACAGTTGCATTGGACGGGGCGCTCATTGTAACCACTCCTCAGGAAGTTGCCCTGATAGATGCTCGCAAAGCCGTAAGCATGTTCAACAAGGTGAACGTCCCTGTTCTCGGTATCGTGGAGAACATGAGTTACTTCCTCTGTCCTTCGGATTCCGTGCGGTATGACATTTTCGGAACTGGCGGTGGCCAGCGTGAGGCAGAGCGGTTAGGGGTGCCGCTCTTGGCGCAGATCCCGATTGATATTGCCACTCGCGAGGCTGGGGACAGGGGACTGCCCGTGACTGGGGCGGTTCCCGAAGGGGAGATTGCGGCGAGTTTTATGGGGTTGGCTAATTCTTTGCGCAGCGTGCTGGAAAAGTCTGCAATTGCGACTTAAGTTCGCTATAGTTTCCCTCTGAAGCCACCCCTTTATGAGTTCCACCACCTCCCCCCAAGCTCCTGCTAAGCTCTCGACTGAAGGCCACAACGCCGACCTCGTAAAGGATTCACTCCTTTACCGAGAATTTCTTGCTGAGCGCGATGAGATCCTGCGCCACAAGTGGATAGAGAGCGAAAAAGCGGGGCACGACATAGGCTTTGAAAAGGCGCTTTTAGATTGGATTTTGCGATATCGCTCAAACTGGAGACTGCAGCGCCACCAGGACGCAGGTTTGAGTCCCTTGGTTTAGAGAGTTCAGTCACCCCAAAAACTTTGTTGATCCAACCCGTGTCTGTCACCTTAGCCGCTCCAGCACAAACGCCTCCCAACAATGCTCTTGCTGTTTTGGATGCAGCGGCAATCCACCGAGCTCTGGAGGGCATGGCACTTGAGATCCTGAAGCGACATCCAGTGCCAGAACAACTGGCACTCATTGGGATTCCTTCACGCGGGGTTGAGATCGCCGCGCGCCTTGGGAAGTTCATCGAGGCTGCGACGGGGCGGAGTCCCTTTTGTGGAGCGATAGATATCTCCATGCACCGTGATGATATCGGTGCACGAAACTTACTCTTCGCGGTGCAACCTTCTCATCTGCCTGCTCAACTCGCTGATGGCGCTCTAGTTTTGGTGGATGATGTGTTGCAGTCGGGCCGCACTTGCAGAGCCGCTTTGGATGCGCTCTCAAGCTTCGGTCGCCCTAGTCGCATCGAGTACGCGGTGTTAGTCGATCGTGGAATGCGAGAATTGCCTATCGCGGCGGATTACGTGGGTAAGGTGATGCAGGTTGGCGCTGAGGAGCGGGTATTTGTGCGTTTGCCGCCGCAAGATCAACTGGAGGGAGTGTGGCTTGAGCGTGTGACTCGGATGCCCCGCCGTACCGGCCTTGTTTCAAGATGAACCCGTCCGAGCTCTCATCACCTGTTATCCCAACGGAGCCAGTGCGTTGGATTCACAAGGATCTGACTGGATTGCAAGCGCTCTCCAAGGTGGAGCTGACTTTGTTGCTGGATACTGCCGCCGCCTTTAAGTCTGTGGGAACGCGGCACATTAAGAAGGTCCCGGCTTTGCGTGGCAAAACGCTGGTGAATTTTTTTGTCGAACCTTCAACGCGTACGAGAATTTCTTTTGAACTGGCAGCGGAGCGTCTGAGCGCTGACGTGATTAACATGAGCGCAACGGCGTCCAGTCTGACCAAGGGTGAGACGCTTAAGGATACCGCTTTAAACCTACAAGCACTTCATGCTGATATGATTGTGTTGCGCCACAGTTCGGCTGGTGCGGCGCAGTTTCTGGCCGAGCGACTGGATGCCAGTGTGGTGAACGCGGGCGATGGCTCGCACGAGCATCCCACTCAGGCTTTGTTGGACGCGTTTACGATTCGCGAACACAAGGGGCGTATTGAGGGCCTTCACGTGGCGATTGTCGGCGATATATTGTTCTCTCGCGTGGCACGTTCCGATATCTTTGCGCTCACGCGGCTTGGAGCGAAGGTGACTTTAGTCGGTCCAAGCACGTTAGTTCCAGCGGAGCTAAAACGGCTTGGGGTCTCCATCTCGCACGACCTTGATGAGCTTCTACCGGAGTTAGACGTCATTAACCTGCTGCGCATTCAGCACGAACGTCAGCGCAAAGAGTATTTTCCAAGTCTGGGTGAGTACACTTCCTTATTTGGATTGTCCAAGGCTCGGGCTGCGCGCTTGAAGCCGGACTGTTTGGTGATGCATCCCGGCCCCATCAATCGCGGGGTGGAAATTGACAGCGACGTGGCGGACTCTTCGCGGAGCGTGATTCTCCAACAGGTTACTAATGGACTCGCTGTTCGCATGGCGGTTCTCTACCTATGCAACGCCGCACGTTCTGGTGAGTGGGTGTAATGGTCTAAATAGAAAATTGTTATGTCGAAAGCGCTGTGGCTTAAAAATGGGCGGGTGATCGATCCTGCAAACCATCGCGACGCCGTTGGAGACGTGCTCATTATAGACGGCCGGATCGCAGACGCTGGGGTTGAGGTTCCTCACGAGGCGGAGGTTGTCGATTGCAATGGGTTGGTTGTGGCACCTGGTTTGGTGGATTTGCACGTGCATTTTCGCGAGCCGGGGCAGTCCGCAAAGGAGACCATTGCCTCGGGCGCGCGGGCTGCCGCGGCCGGTGGATTTACGACTGTGGTTTGTATGCCGAACACGACGCCGTCCTTGGACAGCGCCTCGGCTGTGGCGTGGCTTTTGGAAAAGGTACGAGCGGAGGCGTGCGTGCGTGTGCATGCGACCGGGGCGCTGAGCAAGGGGATATCGGGCGAGGAAATGGCGCCGATCGGTGCGTTAAAAAAAGCGGGCGTTGTTGCGCTTACAGATGACGGGCGCTGCATTCAAAATCATGAACTCATGCGGCGTGCTTTGGAGTATGCGAAGATGTTCGGGTTGACGGTGATGGATCACTGTCAGGATTATTCGCTTGTGGGCAAAGGGGTTATGCACGAGGGCTACTGGAGCACAGTGCTTGGGTTGCCGGGCTGGCCTGCTGCGGGAGAGGAACTGATTGTGCAACGCAACGGGCTGCTTGCGGAACTCACGGGCACTCCTGTGCATTGCCAGCATCTCAGCGCGGCGGGGAGCGTGCGCGCGTTGCGGGAAGCTCGCCAAAGAGGCGTGCCGTTGAGCGGGGAAGTTTGTCCGCATCACATCGCGTTGAGTGACGAGGCCGTGAAGGGTTACGACACAAATTTTAAAATGAATCCCCCGTTGCGCAGCGAGGAGCATATCGAGGCGCTTCTGGAGGGCATTGCCGATGGGACAATTACGATTCTAGCAAGCGACCATGCGCCGCATTGCGGATTTGAGAAGGAAGTGGAATTTGATCAGGCCCCGTTTGGGATTTTGGGTCTTGAAACCGAGCTGGGGTTGTTCCTCGACATCCTCGTGCACAAACGTCGCGTGATCGATTTGAACCGGTTGGTGGAGATGTACACGATCAATCCTGCGCGTCTTTTGGGGTTGGATTGTGGGACGCTTTCGCCGGGAGCCTTGGGAGATGTGACCCTGATTGACCCTAGTTTAGAGTGGCGAGTGGATCGAGAAGCGAGTTTCTCACTAAGCCGCAACACGCCGTTTCACGGGTGGGAGTTGAAGGGCAGGGCGGTACGAACGATCGTGGGTGGTAGTACCGTTTGGGCGTTGTAAGTATTTTACCAAAAGTATATTATGATGCGAAGATGGCTCTCAATCGCAGCGGTTTTGCTGCTCGCCGTGATAGCCTGGCGGCAATGGCATCCGGCGGCGATTCCACAGGAATTCTTCCCGATTTCGGAGAGCGCGGTGATGAAGCCGTCGCCCTTAACTCGTTTTTCTGGCGGGCAATTTCCAGCACTGGCGGCGTTGGAGGAGGATTATACGCGTCTCGTGGAGTCCGTTGTTCCTTCTGTGGTTAGCATCACGACACAAACAAGAATCCGTCAGAAAGTTCCCGTGGTTCTCGACGCGTTCGACTTGCTCTTCGGATCCCGCCACCAGCGCGTCGTAGAACAAACTCAGACGGGGCTGGGTTCGGGCGTGATCGTTTCCACGGAGGGCCACGTTCTGACAAATCACCATGTGATTGCTGGCATGGAGGAGATCCGAGTGCAGATGACTGACGGTCGGGTGGAACCGGCGGAGTTGATCGGGAGTGATCAGGCCACGGATATTGCGGTGTTGAAGATCAAAGGACCGGTACAGGCGTTGAGTTTTTCGGACTCGGATAAGATTCGCGTGGGGCAACCAGTGCTGGCCGTTGGGAATCCGTTTGGGTTGCAAGAAACTGTAACACAAGGAATTATATCAGCAAAAGGCAGGGCGATGCGGGATAGTGGCGTGGAGTTTTTACAGACAGATGCCGCAGTGAATCAGGGAAATTCCGGCGGGCCACTATTGAATTATCGCGGCGAGATTATCGGCATTAACAGCGCGATTTATTCGGCCAATACGGGAACGTGGTTGGGGATTTCTTTTGCGATTCCTTCCAACGTCGCGCAGCGCTCAATGCAAAGTATTTTGCTCACCGGGCGGGTGCAGCGGCGGACGTTGGGCGTGTCGACGATGGCGCTTACTCCGGCGATCGCGAATCAAGTGGGGCTGCGAGCGGTGGTGGGCGCGTACGTCACGCAGGTGAAGCCGGGTTCACCAGCGGAAAAGGCGGGGGTGCAGGTGGGCGACGTGATCGTGCGGATCAACGGAGAGGTACTCGAAAATCCAGCGGCTTTGCAGAGGGCGTTGTCAGGGAAAAAAGCGGGCACTCGGCTGCAAGTCAGCGTGGTGAGAGAAGGGCGGGAGTACGCTGTGGCGATGGATGTGGCTGAATTCTCGGAGTGACGCCGCAGAGTTCTGCTGACGGTCCCATTGCTGGGACACCTCATCTTAATTTATTGGGTTTTGCAAACGGGCTTCCCGATTTAGGCTTCTTAGTTGCAGCGACTCCTTCCGTAGTATTCAGCTGAATACAAGGTTGTTAAAATAGGTTTTAAAAACGAGCCTCTAATAGCGAGCCGTTAAAATAGGTTTTAAAAACGAGCCTCTAATAGCGAGCCGTTTATGGGATTGCCTATCGGAGTTCAACTGCTTCAGCGTCCCCGCAGCCATCTCGAGAATCCACCCCATGATTGTCGTTCCCCTCACGTTGGAACAGCTCTGCTGCGCCGTTGTCCGCCAGTTGTGCGTCTTTGCCTTTATTCTGCCGGCTATCGCGCCCTTAACCGCGCGTGCGGGCGACTTTAAGTTTGGGAGTCTCACACTCACTGTTCCGGAGGATTACATAGTGGAGCAGGTCGCTGCACCTCCGTTGGTGGACCGGCCCGTGAACATGGCGTTTGACGAATCCGGCGCATTGTATGTCACGGATTCCTCGGGCGCCAATGAGCGTCCTGTGCAGCAGCTGAAGAATCCCACGCACAGGATTCTGCGGTTGGTCGATAAGAACGGGGACGGCCGCTTTGATGAACATACCGTCTTCGCTGATCATCTGTCTTTTCCGGAGGGCGCGATGTGGTTGGACGGTTCTCTCTACGTGGCCGCGCCCCCGGTGATTTGGAAGTTCACCGACACCGATGGTGACGGCGTCGCCGACAAGCGCGAGATCTGGTTTGATGGAGGAACGGTGACCGGTTGCGCTAATGATTTGCATGGTCCGTATGCGGGGCCCGATGGGTACATTTATTGGTGCAAGGGCGCGTTCGCCGAGCAGCGGCATGCGCTCGCCAACGGACGTGAATTGGTGACACGTGCTTCACATATTTTCCGCTCCCGCCCGGATGGCAGCGGCCGGGAAATGGTGGTGACTGGCGGAATGGACAATCCCGTCGACGTGGTGTTTTCTCGTGCAGGCGAACGGTTTCTGAGCGGGACGTTCTTCGTGAAGCCCGGTGCAGGTTTGCGCGATGGCATCCTTCATGCGGTGTACGGCGGGGTTTGGGGCAAAGAGCATGGCGTGTTGGAAGGCCATCCTCGAACGGGCGAGTTGATGCCAATAATGACGCACTTGGGCCCAGCTGCTGCGTGCGGGTTGGAACTGTTGCGCGGCGCTGCCCTCGGCCACCAGGGAACCCTTTTATGCGCGCAGTTTAATCTGCGCAAAGTCTCCACTCACAAATTGATGCCGGAGGGCGCAACGTTTCGCACCATCGACAGCGACCTACTCGTTTCTGACAACCCAGATTTTCACCCCACCGAGGTACTGGAAGATGCCGACGGGAGCGTCTTGGTGGCGGACACTGGAGGTTGGTACAAGATTTGTTGTCCGACTTCCAAGGAGCTCAAACATGAAGTTCTGGGAGCGATTTATAGAATTTCCCGCAAGGGTGGTTCCCGCAGCGCGGATCCTCGTGGTGTAAAGTTGGAATGGGACAAGGCGAGTGTAGAGGATCTTGCTCTGAGGTTGAGCGATACGCGCCATGAGGTTGCGGCGCGGGCGGTAGGGTTGCTGGCGAAGCGCGCTGAAATAGGGGCGGCGTCTGCGGTTCTCGCAGGAACAGGTTCTGTTGGGGCGCGTCTGAACGCGTTGTGGGTGTTGATCCGCGTCAGGAGCGATGCCGCTAGATCAGCGGTGCGAGCTGGGCTTGCTGACAAGGACGCCGAGGTGCAAACGCTCGCTGCATATGGCGCGGGGCTTTGGCGGGACCGGACTGCAGCCCCCGCCTTGCGCGCATTGCTGGCCTCGGGGAACCCCCACGTCGCGCGGAGCGCAGCGGAGTCTCTCGGACGAATCGCGGACAAGGAGGCTGTGCCAGTGTTAATTCAGAATGCTTCTAGCGAGCGCTTTGGATTTCATTCTACAGCTTACGCTCTTTACGAAATCGGCGATGTAGCGGCGATTTCAGCCGGAGCTGTCGGGAAACAAGGCACCTCCTCCGAGGTGGCGCAAACCGCTTTGGCTATGCTCGCGCTACCCCAGCCGCTTTCTGTACCAGCCCTGCCGTTGGTAACTCCGGCAGTCACCACGGATCCGGCGCTGCGCCAGCAACAGCTTGCCCGCTTGCACGAGCTACTCGTTCTGATGAAAGGCGGTAGCGCCGAGCGCGGAGCTGAGTTGTTCAAAAGCCAGCGCTCTTTGTGTACGACTTGCCATGCTGTCTCGCAACTGGGCGGCGTGTTGGGGCCGGATCTCACAAAGGTCGGCGCGATCCGCACGGCCACGGACTTGCTGGAGGCCATCGTATATCCGAGCAGCAGTTACGTGCGTAGTTACGAGCCCATCCTGCTCCGCTTGCGCTCGGGGGAGGAGCATTACGGTATTCTGCGGGATGAGACGCCAGATTCTGTGCGCTTAGCGACAGGACCAGCCGCGGAGATTACGCTGCCGAGAAAGGAAATTTCCACCATGACAGAGGGGGCGATGTCCTTGATGCCGCCGGGGTTTGATGGACTTCTCTCGCCGCAGGAACTCGCCGACCTTGTCACCTATCTCCTCACCTTACGCTAAAATGATCACACGTCGCCGCACGATACAGACACTCGCGGGTCTCGGCCTCGGTTCACTAGTGGGCAGTGCTCAGGGCGCTGAAAACCCTGTGAGGCAAGAGAACAAACGCCCTGGTACTCGGGCTTGGCAGCTTGAGCGGCCTCGGCTCGACGTTGGCGCAAAATACAGAGGCTCTGGAATCGAGGGGTATGCTTCCTCACCCAGCGTGAAGGCAGGGGAGACTGTACGGTTTCATGTTAGCACACGTCCGGCCGTGAGTTGGACTTTGGAGGTTTATCGTATGGGATGGTACGGGGGAGATGGGGGGCGACTGCTGGCGAAGCTGGGGCCTTTTGAAGGTGTGACGCAACCGGAGGCACCGTTGGGAGAAAAGCGCGTTCGCGTCTGTGGATGGCCGGTCGCGGCGGAGTGGACGGTGCCTAAAGATGCGGTGAGCGGCGTATATCTTGGTAAGCTGAGCGCTGGGTTGGATGGGCCTCAAAGCTATGTCGTCTTCGTTGTGCGTGATGATCGCAAGGCCGATTATATTTTCCAATGCAGTGACTTCACATGGCAGGCTTACAACCGTTGGCCCTCGCAGTTTTCGCTCTACGATGACGGAGCCAACCAGTGGTATTGGGGCGGGGGCGTGCAGGTTAGCTTCCAGAGGCCGTATGGTAAATATTGCCAGATCTTGGATGCCCCGCTTTCGAGTGGGTCTGGGGAATGGTTTTTATGGGAATTCCCCTTCGCGTTCTGGCTCGAGGAGCACGGGTACGACATCACCTATATTTCCAATCTCGATACGCACCTCAACGGCGCCGGACTCAAAAGGGCTCGCGGTTTTCTGTCCGTCGGCCACGACGAATATTGGACCATCGAGATGTATCGTAACGTTCAGGCGGCTCTTGGTGCCGGCGTGAGTCTAGGCTTCTTCTCGGGCAATGCCGTTTGCGGGCGGATTGTTTACGATGAAAAACTCGCCGCCTTTGAGCGTGTGGGCGTGTACGGTCCTCCGGGAGGGACCCGAGAATTTCAACACATGCAATCGCTCGCGCATGAGCGACCTTACGCCAACGAACTTATCGGAGCGCATAGCACAGGGCCGGTGACTGGAGGCGCGGATTGGGTGTGTTCACTGCCGGAGCACTGGATTTATGAGGGCACCGGCATGAAGCGAGGCGAGGGGATTCCGGGGTTGGTCGGGTGGGAGTGGCACGGGGATCCTGCGCCGATTCCGGGGCTTGAAATAGTGGCGTCAGCTCCCACGCAATCGGCTCCTGGCAAGCTGAATGGAGGGGTTCATACGGGCACCGTGTATCCGGGAACCAAAGGAAATTTCGTCTTTAACGCAGGCACCTGCTGGTGGGCGGATGGGCTCAGTGCACCTCCGGGCTATGTGAGGCCGAAGGTTTACACCGAACCCAAAGGCCCTGATGCGCGGGCGCAGCGCATCACTGAAAATATCCTCAAAAAAATGCTCATATGATTCGGCTTAATTATCTCGCCGTAGCAGTTTTAGTGCTTAGCGCATTCGTGGCACGAGGGGCTGATGGGATTCAAAGCAAGACTTCATATTCGAAGGCATACGGTCAGACTAAAAATGCGGTGCAGGTGGATCCAGCCAAGGATTTGCGACGGTATTCGGCGGTGGAGCCTGAGAAGGTTGTGGCGACCTGGAAGGTGAAGGCGGGGTTTGAAATGCAAGTCGCAGCGCACGAACCGCAGGTGCGCGATCCCGTGGCGATCTGCTTCGACGAAAGGGGGCGCATGTTCGTGTGCGAGATGATCGACTACTCTGAAATGCGGGATGTGGAACCGCACTTGGGACGGATCTCGGTGTTGGAAGATCGCGATGGTGATGGTGTCTACGAGACCAGCACGGTATTTGCAGATAACCTGCCGTGGCCCACCGGTGTAATATGGAGTCGTGGCGGTCTGTATGTCGCGGCCACTCCCGACATCTGGCGGCTGGAAGACCGCGATGGTGATGGGCGTGCGGAGTTTAGGGAGAAGGTGTTCACCGGCTTCGGTACAGGGCTGAAAGTGTTAAACGTCCAAGGTTTGCTCAACAGCTTTCAGTGGGGTCAGGATAACCGGATTCACGCGCTTTGCGGCGGTGGCAACCGAGGGGAAATTAGTTGTCTCAAACGGCCGGAAATCCCCGCCCAGGAGTTGGCCGGCCGAGATTTTTGGTTTGATCCAGCGACGTACGACTTTGGCTTTGAAAACGGAGGTGCGCAGTATGGAATGAGTTTTGATAACTACGGGCGCAAGTTTGGGTGCGCAAATTCCGATCACCTGCAGTACTGGATTCATGATGGGGTTCCTGTTTCGCGTAATCCGTTATTTACGCTGCCTGCTGCGCGTCAAAGCATCGCCGCTGATGGCGGGGCGGCGGAGGTATTCCGAATCAGTCCCGACGAGCCGTGGAGGATTATGCGAACTCGCTGGCGTATTGAGGGTACTGTGCCGGGGGCTGTGGAGGGTGGTGGGCGAGTTAGCGGTTATTTTACGGGTGCGACTGGGACGACGATTTATCGGGGAGACGCTTATGGTGAGGACTATGTGAACAACAGTTTTACCGGCGACGCTGGTGGGCAACTCGTGCATCGCAAGATCATCCGGCCGACGGTGGATGGCGTGAATTTGGTGGGCGAGCGACCCGCGGATGAACGCACATTGGAATTTGCTGCGAGCACAGACACATGGGTGCGTGTTGTGAACTTTGCCAACGCGCCCGATGGCTGTTTGTACGTATGCGATATGTACCGGGAGGTGATCGAGCATCCGTGGTCGATTCCGGAAGAAATCAAAAAACACATAGATCTCAATAATGGGAATGATCGCGGGCGGATCTACCGGATTGCACCGATCAAGAAGCCGGCGCGCATTGGTGCGGCAGTTAATCTCGGCGCAATGGACACACGGAGTCTCGTGGCCACTTTAGCGCATCCTAATGGCTGGCATCGTGACACAGCCCATCGGCTTTTGGTGGAACGAAAAGATGGGGCGGCGGGTGCGCTTTTACGGGCGGCTGTGACGAGTGGGCCGGAGCTTCAAAAATTGCATAGCCTTGGTGTCTTGTCTGGTATTGGAGCGTTGACGCCAGAAGTTTTATGCACCGGTCTGCGCGATAGTTCTGCCTTCGTGCGCGAACGCAGCTTACGCGTTGTGGGTGCTTTGTCCAAATCGGAGGCACGCGAAACCGCGCTGTTACAAGCCATCGCCGGAGTGGCATCCGATGTCTCACCGAGAGTGCGTTTTCAACTTGCACTGACGCTGGGTTCTCTGTTGGAAACCGATTCCTCACAGCAGCTTGCTGACGCTCTTGTGGTGCTCGCTCGCAGGGATCACGCGCATCCCTGGATTGGGCCCGGGCTTTTAAGCGGGAGTCCGGCTACGCTAGTTTCTTTGCTATTCGCGCCGCTCTCAAAGGACGCAGCGTTTCTGGTATCGGGACAAGCGTTTTTCGCGAACCTCGTGGAATTTAAGGCAGCCTCCGGTTCGCCGGAGGAGCGAGTGGCACTGGTGGATTATCTAACCGACGGGGTGCCTTCGCCTGTCCTTGTGCGCGCCTTTGCAGAGGGGTTGCGTAAGGCTGGCGCCTCGCTCGAGAGCACTGATCCACGGGGGCGCCTGAAAAGTGTTTTTGAAAAAGCGGCCGAGGCTGCGACCCTTCACAGCAACGCGCTGGAAAAGCGATTGACTGCGCTTGAACTGTTGGCGGTCGCACCAAACACAATCGCCGCCCCCGCGCTCGCTGCTTGCATCGCCGGAGGCGAGGTCGACGCTCTCCAAACCGCGGCTATCGAGGTCCTCTCACGCAACGCGGATAAGAAAACCCTAGCGACGTTGCTTGCTCATTGGTCTTCCTATGGACCGCTGGCGCGCGAGGCGGTATTGGGTGCCATGTTGGGGCGTGAAGACCGAATCGAAACGTTGTTGGCTGGGATTAAGTCTGGAACCGTTCCTGCGACTGCGCTGAGCGCGGCGCAAGTACAGGGCTTGGTTCGTCACAAAAATAAAGCGCTGGTCGCACTTGCTCAGACGGCACTGGCCGCGGTCTTACCACCGCCTCGGAGTGTGGTGGTTGAGCGGTTCAAATTGGCGGCGACCCTTACGGGCGATGCGGCGCGGGGCCGCGTCCAATTTTCACAACGTTGTCAGACATGCCACCGTGCCGGGACTGAGGGAATTCAGGTCGGGCCGGATCTTGTGACGGTGAAAAATAAAGGGCGCGAGGCTTTGTTAACGGCCATTTTAGAGCCGAACAAAGAAGTTGCTTCCCAGTATATTCTGCACACGGTAAACCTAAGGGATGGAAGCGGTTTTGCAGGAATAATTGCTGAGGACGGGGCCGAGAGTATGACAATTAAAATGCCCGGTGGTTTAACTCAAATTATTGCCCGCGCACAAATCAAGAGCAGTTCCTCAGACGGTCAGAGTCTGATGCCCGAGGGGATCGAGGCTGGGATGAGCGTTGAGGACATGGCCGACTTGTTACAGTTCATTGAAGCGCTTCCGTAATATTGTAAATTCATGAAACACTTCCCCTCACTTCGACAGGTTCTTTTTATTTTTCTCCTCGGGTCATTCTACTCGCAGGCTTTCGCTGAGGTGCGGGTTGCCACCTTCGACGTAGACGCTACCCCGGCAGTCGGCTCTTACATGGCGTATGACCGGGTGAAACGCGTTGACGATCTCACGTTGCGTTGCCGGGGTGTGGTTTTATTGGGGAGCGGTGAACCAATAGTCCTCTGCGCGGTGGATTGGATTGGCATCGCAAATGAAGGACATGACGCTTTTCGCAACGCGCTTGCAGAGGCTGCTGGAACCATCCCGGGACGAGTTGCCGTGCACGCCCTTCATCAGCACGATGCGCCAGGATGCGATTTTACGGCTGAAAAGCTCATCAAGGAATTTGGGGTGGAGGGGTACAGTCGGTTTGATGGGGACTTTCAGCGGGAGGTGATTCATCGCGCGGCCGTGGCGCTCAAGGCGGCGCTTCCGCTTGCAAAAAGGGCAACGCATTACGGTTGGGGCGAGGCTGTTGTACATGATGTGGCGAGCCAGCGGCGGATCAAGGGCCCGGATGGCCGCATCCGCGCCAGTCGCACAAGTTCCACCAAGGATCCTGCCATTCGGGCAGAGCCCGAGGGCGTCATTGATCCGGTGGTGTCTGTGTTAAGCTTTTGGGATGAAGGCCAGCCTCTCGCGTTGTTGAGCGCGTACGCCTGTCATCCGCAAAGTTATTATCGCACCGGAATTCCAAGTCCCGACTTTCCCGGGATCGCGCGGTTCATTCGGGGGCAGGATCTAAATTCGGCGTTGCACGTGCATTTCAATGGAGCTGGAGGGAATGTGACGGCGGGAAAGTACAACGATGGAGCGCAGTCCAACCGGATGGCCCTCGCAAACCGTCTAGCGGATGGAATGCGGGAAGCTTACGAAAAAACGGAGCGTCTGCCGCTAACCGAGCGAGATATCATTTGGAAAAGTACGCCGGTACGGTTGCCGGTGGCGGCACATTTGGAGGAAGCCGAGCTTGTGGCAAAGTTGCGGGCTACGCCGCCGAAGGGCTACATAGCGTTCGCGGACCAGTTGGCGTGGCTGCGTCGAAACAAGGAGGGGCACGCGCTTGACGTGACTTGCTTGAGCGTAGGAGCTGCACGGATGTTGCATTTGCCGGGAGAGCTGTTCGTGGAATACCAGTTGGCGGCCAAGGCGATGCGGCCGGACTTGCATGTGATGATGGCTGCCTATGGGGATTACGGCCCCGGCTACATCGGGACAGCTGCGGCTTATCCGGAGGGCGGATATGAGACAGGGCCGACCTCGTCGGGGGTTTCTCCGGAAGCGGAGGGTGTTTTGCTCGGGGCGATGCGTGAATTGCTCGGGGTGAAAAAGCAGTGATGGGCAGTGTGCTTTTAGGACTCGGCGGTTGAACCTCGCCTACTCTTCGCTCCGTCGATCTTCTTTCACTTCGACTATCTGTCCTCCTTTTTATGTTAAACCGTTTAGTTTGCTTAATCGTTGTTGGTGTGTTTGTTACGTTCGCTCATATTCCCGCATTTGCTGCGGGTTCGGCCGAACATCCAAATGTTCTTTTCATCGCGGTGGACGATCTGCGGCCCGAGGCTGGTTGCTACGGGAATTCTGTTATTAAAACACCGAACATCGATCGTCTCGCAGCTCGGGGTGTTGTGTTTAATCGCGCCTATTGCCAGCAGGCGGTGTGCAGCCCGTCGCGCAGCTCCTTGCTTACAGGGCGGCGGCCTGATGCCACGCGGGTGTACGACTTGGAAACGCATTTTCGAGTGGCATTGCCCGATGTGGTGACGTTGCCTCAGCATTTTAAGGCCAACGGATATTACTGCGCCGCACTCAGTAAAATTTACCATCACGGATTTGAAGACGGCCGTTCTTGGAGCGAGCCGCACTGGTATCCCACCGGAAAAACCATAGAGACAAACGCGGAGGATTGGACCAAGCAGACGGTTAAAAAATTCGAAGGCGGAGTGCAGGAGTACGCCAAAATTGTCGCCTCAAAAGATAATGATAAACCGAATGCAGGAAAGCGCGGCAAGGGCGTGAAAGGAGATGCCTTCGAGGTAAGCGTTAAGGATGATGCGGAGCTGCCAGACGGATTCACCGCGCAGGAGGCCGTCAAACGGCTGCACGATCTGAAGGGAAAGACGGAGCCGTTTTTTCTCGCTGTAGGTTTCATCAAACCGCACCTGCCATTTTTTGCGCCGAAGAAATACTGGGACTTGTATGATCGGGAGAAGATCCCTGCTCCCGCGATTGAGCGCCTGCCGGAGGGGGCACCAGAGTTTGCGGGTCACACAAACGGGGAGTTACATAATTATGCGAACTGCCCTGCGCAAAACCCGATTCCGGAGGATTTTGCAAAGACGTTGAGGCACGGTTACTATGCGGCTATCAGCTACATGGACGCGCAGTTAGGCAAGGTGCTGGATGCGCTGGATAAAGAGGGATTGGCTGAGAATACGGTGATTGTGTTGTGGGGCGATCACGGTTGGCAGTTGGGCGATCACGGCCTCTGGCATAAACACACCAACTTTGAACTGGCCACACGTGCGCCTCTTTTGCTGAGCATTCCGGGGCAAAAGACGGTGGGGCAGAAGTGCAATGCGACGGTAGAATTCGTGGACGTGTACCCTACGCTGGCAGAGGTTTGTAACCTGCCGCTGCCGACTGGGCTTGCTGGCCTAAGCCTGAAACCTTTTTTGGATAATCCCGCAGCAGCTTCTATGAAGGTGGCCCTCAGCCAGTATTCGCGTGGAGGCTCCCAGACTGGGAATCAGCCACTGATGGGGTACAGCATCAGGAACGATCGGTGGCGGCTCACCTTGTGGCGTAACGTTAAGACAGACGAGATTGCCGCAACCGAACTTTACGACGAAACTGGAGATCCCGCGGAGACAGTGAATGTTGCTGGGAAGGCCGAAAACAGGGAGGTGTTGGAGGCCCTTTCCAAACTGATGCCGCCCCCGGTCAACGACAACTCAAGGCGTAAGTTTTCTAAAAAGGAGGCAGGCAAAAAGCTCTGATGTCTTCCTGTTCACTCTCCGAGTGTGAGCTTGGAACTCGTGTTATGCGGGGACGGATAAATTGACTGTGACGGCTCCTCATATATCCAATTGGACGCATTGGACGCTGGGGGCGATCGCCTCGAGAAGACACTTTTTATCGTCGTTTTGGTGACGGGTTCGTCGCAGGCGGTTTGGGGGATGGGCAATTGGCCCCACTGATACTAGAAAAGGCAAACGCCCCGGAAGCATCTAGGCCTCCGGGGCGTTTGTGGGTTGGGAGGGAAAGCGAAAAGCTTAAGCGGCTTTTGGCACTCCCGGCTTTGCAGCGAGAGCGACCTTGGCTTTTTCGATAAGTACCTTGAAGGCACCTTCGTCCTTGATTGCGATATCTGAGAGGACTTTGCGGTCCAAGTCAATCCCGCAGGCTTTAATCCCTTCAATAAATCTGCTGTAAGTCAGCCCGTGAACCCGTGCTGCAGCGTTGATGCGCTGTTGCCAGAGCATCCGGAAATTGCGTTTGCGTGTTTTGCGGTCGCGATAAGCCCAATACTGCGCCTTCATCACGGCGTTTTTGGCGTAGCGAAACAGTTTGGAACGACGACCGCGAAAGCCTTTGGCTTTATCCAGCGTCTTTTTTCTGCGAGACCGGCTGGCCGGTCCGTTGGTTGCTCTTGGCATCTGATGGGTTGGTTTCTATTGCTTTCAGCGGATTGTTTTCTCCAGAAGATGTCCGGCGTCTCACCCGCTGAGGAGTCCGGTTTACCCTGTAAAACAGGTGCGGCCGGACAGACGCTTGGGACTTGGCCACCGGCATCACCAATAGGTGAGCCAGGGTTCGCGCGACTTGAAGTGCACAAGGCGCTTCAAGAGTGTCTCCGCGCAAGGAGTTTGCCGCCGCTTACGCGAAAGGCATGCACTCCTTGATGCGAGCCACCATCGTCTCGTGCACAAGGCCAGCCTTGCCGAGATTGCGTTTACGCTTGGCATTCTTGGAAGAAGCTAAGTGACGCAGGCCCGGTTTACGGCGCAGCAACTTGCCCGAGGCGGTGAGTTTGAACCGCTTGGCCACGGCTTTTTTAGTCTTTCGACGTGCAATGGATCTAGGCATGGGGCGGGAGATAGTAAGGAGTTTCCAAGAAGTGGCAACCTGTTTTTAAACAAATCATCCGCATTCACGGATTGTGCTGTGGCAAATAATTCTCTTTATTCCCGTTAGCCTCCTTTTGGGGGCTTGTCTGTGAGATCGCAGTGCCACAGATGCCCCTATGTTGATGTCACTTGAGTTCGAGTTTCCTAATGTGCTCTCGGGGTGTGGAGTGATTGACGAGCTGGTCTGGAGTCATTTAGAGATTATCGAGTGCGGATTTCATTGGCGCCGATGTGTGACTCGCTCGCTGATTTTTTACGGCGTTCCTAAATGTCTCGTTCTTAAACGTGAAGTGATAAAGTTATTCGCAGGATTGAATCGCACGGGAATGATCGACGGGAGGTTCAGAAACTAGTTAGATAACAGACGTTTGGAGTGATATCTGAATTCTTTTGCAGAAAAACATTGTCACCTCTGCTGTTTTTCGTAGTCTCGCCAACCCACAAACAACTTTATGGCTAAGACGAGCTGGATTGAACGTGAAAAAAAGAAGGCGGCTACGGTCGCAAAATATTCCACCCTGCGTGCAGAGTTGAAGGCGAAAGGCGATTACATCGGCCTCTCCCTTTTGCCCCGCAATGCCAGTCCGGTGAGAATGTCGAAACGCTGCCAGCAAACAGGTCGTAAGCGCGCTTTTATCGGGCGTTTCAAGCTCTCGCGTATTGCTTTCCGCGAATTGGCCTCGCATGGGTTGATTCCCGGCGTGACCAAATCGAGTTGGTAGAACTCCTTCTTACAGTTTTGCGAGATCCGAGTCGCAGGGAATCCCTGTGACTCGGTTCTTTTTTGCAGTGTCCCCGCTAGTATTTACAAGCAAGTATGTTATCTGAAGTTGGAGTGGATGTTCTTAACTTGTCTGTGCTCCTCAAACTGGGGGCGGTCCTCGTCCTTGTTGGGTTAAACGGTTTTTTCGTCGCCTCAGAGTTCGCAATCGTCAAGGTGCGTTCGAGCCAATTGGAGGCGTTGGAGGCTTCTGGCGACAGGAAGGCGAGGCTCGCGATCGAGGTCACTAATAATCTCGAGGCCTACCTTTCCGCCACGCAGTTGGGGATTACCTTGGCCAGCTTGGGCTTGGGATGGGTGGGAGAAGATGTCGTCGCAGGGCTCATCTCCCCGATGCTCCGATCCATGGGGTTCATATCGGAGACCATAGCGAGTGCCGTTTCCGTGGGCGTCGCCTTCGCCTCCATTACATTCCTTCATATCGTACTGGGTGAACTCGCCCCGAAGTCGCTGGCCATTTCCAAGCCGGTGCCGACCACGATATGGGTAAGTGCCCCGTTGGCCATCTTCTACCAGATGTTTCGTCCTGCGATCTGGTTTTTAAACTGCTGCGCCAATATTTTTCTTCGCAAAATTCTCCGGCTCAGTCCTGTAGGGGAACATGAGTTGGCGCATTCCGAGGAAGAATTGCGCGTGATTCTCACGGAAAGCGAAGACGCACGACAGGTAACGCCCATCGGCAAGGAGATACTCATCAACGCGTTGGATCTGCGCAAGCGGGTGGTTCGGGACATCACGACGCCCCGCAAAGAGGTCATTTTCCTCAATACGGAGGACACCTTCGAAGAAAACCTCAAGGCTGCTGTAAGCTCGCAGCACACGCGTTTTCCGGTGTGCGAAGGGCATCTGGATAACGCTATTGGCTTGGTTCACATCAAGGATTTGATGTTGCAAATGCGTTCGGATCAACCGGATCTCATGAAGGCGCGCCGCGATATTTTGCCGGTGCCCGAGATGATGCCATTGGAGCGGTTGCTGACGTTTTTCCTGACGAAACACGCGCATCTCGCCTTGGTGTTGGACGAGTACGGCGGCACGGTGGGCGTGGTTACCTTGGACAATGTACTGGCAGAGATTGTGGGCGATATTCAGGACGAATTTGACACTGAATTGCCTGAGTTCAAACGCGTGAATGCGGATGAATTTGTCGTTGATGGCGGTCTCGCTCTTTACGAGCTTAAAGATCTAGCGGGCTTGGATTTAGAGAGTGAAGACGTGTCTACGGTTGGTGGTTTTGTGACGCACCTAGCGGGCAACCTTCCTGCTGTGGGGGATCAGGTGCGCATTGAGCCGTTTGAGGTCACTGTTTTGAAGGCGGATGGAAGGCGTGTACTGGAAGTGCGTTTCCGGAGAATCAATAACGAGCTTTCTGAGGCATAGTGCGGCCGTGCTTTGGACGAATTTTTGAAGTGAATCCGCTTCAGAATTAGCAGAATATACGGCTGTGCCCCCTGCTGATTCATCAGAAGACGCCCTTTCATCGCTGCCCAAGCCCCCGGGTAGGCTACGCCGCTGGATGCAGGCAGGTGGCGGCTTTATGATGGTGAGCATCATCGTGCACGCGGTGTTGCTTTTGGGGGCCGCCGTCTGGGTGGTGCAAACCGTTCAGGCCAAGCGTAAACTAAATTTCACAGGTGCTCCGCCGCCGTCCAGCCAAGGGGCAAAACAGCTGGAATACCGAGTGCAGGCGGCGAAGCGGACGGCCACGATGAAGCCGCCACCGGTCGCTACACGTGTCGTTTCCACGGCTCTGGATGCGAAGGTCGCTCTCCCAGAGGTCGCCTTGCCGCCCACGAGCACTTTGGCGGCTCCTGGTCGCATGGGGGCGCTTGCTGGCAACCCCTCTGCATTCAAACCACTGAGCGCACAGGCCAGCGCCTCCCCGCCCGCCGCCATGGCAGCGATGCCCGTTGGAGTGACAGCTTTCGGATTCAAAATGCCACCTAGCGGGATCGCTACAGGCCTGCGCGGCGTGCTCTATTACATGCGTCGGAAGCCCGATGGCACTCCGTATCCGGAAAATAACGATCGTGCTGATTATCTACAGCGTATCGAGGCGCTTTTTGGGAATAAGGGAAAATTGAACGAAGCTGAGGCGCAGAAGTATCTCAAGTTTGGTCAGCCTTTGGTCACTAACGTCATTTTGTTTCCCGCTAGCGCAGGTGAGTCGGCCCCGAAGGCCTTTGGAGTGGATCAAGTGCCTGGCACCCAACAAAGCTGGTTCGCAATTTACAAGGCGAAGGTTACCTCAGAAAATAAACAACGCTATAGGTTTGTGGGAGGAGGCAACGAGGTGCTTATTGTCCGCGTCGATGGAAAAATTGTCTTGGATGGTTGCTATGCCGGGTTGCCATGGAAGGCGGGTAAAAACCCGACGGGTTACGGTTCTAAGGGTAGTTTGGGTGCGCTTTGGAGTGACGTGCGGAATGTGGGTGAGTATTTCTCGTTTGGTCCGAACGGGTCCGAGGTAGAGGTTATTATTGGCGAAGGCTGGGGAGGTGCCTTCGGTGCAGATCTTTGCATCGAGGAAGAAGGAAAAGACTACACCGGCGAGCGGCGGCCTCTTTTCAAAATCGAAGGCTATCAGAAGGCGCTCCCGCAGATCCAAGCGGCGTTGGCGCTTCCTGAGTGCACAAAGACTCTCACTCTGGAGGGGCCCACCTTCAAAGTCCGCTAATGCCGTCCAGAAGGTTCTGAACTAAAAGAGGCTGAGGACTTTGGTCACGATATCCACTGGACGTGGCAATTGGCGGCGCTCCAATTCTGGACTGTAAATTGCAGGCGCATCGATCGCGCTGATTCGTAGAACGGGCGCATCCAAATCGTCGAAGCACTTTTCCATGATGATGCTCGAAATTTGGGCGTCCACGCCGCAGAAGGGCTTGTTTTCTTCGACCAACACAGCGCGATGCGTTTTGCGAACAGTGCGCAAAATAGCTTCCTCATCCAAAGGACGAATGGAACGCAAATCGAGCACTTCTGCATGAATATCATGTTCAGCTTCAAGTAACTCCGCTGCTTTAAGTGCGGTTAAAACTGCCCGGCCATGCGCGATGATGGACACGTCGGTTCCTTCCCGCTTTAAGTCGGCAACACCCAAAGGGATGATGTACTCTTCATCAGGCACTTCGCCCTTTTCACCGTAAAGCAGCGTATTTTCCATGAACATTACGGGGTCGTTATCCCGGATTGCCGCCTTGAGCAAACCCTTTGCATCATAGGGGGTTGCTGGACAAACCACCTTGATGCCGGGAACGTTCGCCAGCCAGTTCTCCGGCGTGTGCGAGTGTGTCGCTCCGACGTTTGTGCCCCCGTTGGCGGGGCCGCGGATGACGATGGGACAGTTGATTAGTCCGCCACTCATGTAACGCACGAAGCCGGCATTATTGACGATTTGATCCCAAGCGACGGAGGAGAAACTCCAGAACATCAGTTCCATTACCGGGCGCAGACCGAGCATGGAAGCGCCGACGCCCATGCCAATAAAAGCGGCCTCGCTGATGGGAGTGTCCACCACGCGCTTGTCTCCGAAACGCTTCCATAGCCCTTCGGTAACCTTGTAAGCGCCATCGTATTCAGCGACTTCTTCGCCCATGATGACGACATTTGTGTCGCGCTCGATTTCTTCGGCCATGGCGTGGCGCAAAGCTTCGCGGTAAGTGATTTCAGCCATAGTAAGCGGTGTTCCTTGGTGGAAAATTAGTCGTTGAAGAAGTGGCGTCCGGTGCGTCCGGCGAGCGTCTGGCGGTCTACTTCAAAATAGACGTCTTCAGTGATGGATTCCACGCTTGGAATGGGACTTGCCTCCGCAAACTCCACACTGTCAGTGGCTTCCTGTTTTGCCGCAGCGTCGATCGCCTCGTACTGTTCTTCGTTTAGAACCCGCTCATCCAGTAGGCGGGCCTTCCACAAATTGATGGGGTCGTGCTGCGACTTGTAGGACTCAATTTCGCTCTCAGAACGGTAAACCTTGTGTTTAGCGTCCGCCACGGAATGCCCGTAGTAGCGGTACGTGGCGATTTCTAGCACTGTAGGACGAGATTCCTTATGGGCGCGTTCCACGGCGACATTCACTTTTGCGCGGACTTCGTAAAGGTCTTCGCCATTTAGTGTATCCCATTCGATTCCAAAGCCCTCTGCGCGCTCAGCGAGGCACGATTTGAAAGAACTGGAACGGGCGAGACTAGTGCCCATCGAGTAACCGTTGTTCTCGATGATGTAAATCACCGGCAAATTGAACAGAGACGCCATGTTCATGGACTCGTAAAAACAGCCCTGATTCACTGCGCCGTCCCCCATGAAGCACATGGCTGAGCCCGTAAGCCCTTTGTATTTCACCCCATAGGCCAAGCCTAATCCGAGTGGGGTCTGGCCGCCTACAATTCCGTGACCGCCCCAATAATTTTTGTCCGGAGCGAAAAAGTGCATCGAACCGCCCTTGCCCTTGGAACAGCCCGTCGCCTTCCCGAAAAGTTCCGCCATACACTCGTTCATGCTCATTCCCACTGCCAGTGCGTGGCCGTGGTCGCGATACGCAGTGATGACGTGGTCGTTGGGTCCCATCAAAGAGCAGGTTCCGACCGCCACGCTTTCCTGACCGATGTACAGGTGTAAAAATCCGCCCATCTTACCGCCTTGGTAAGCTTTAAGGGCGGCCTGCTCGAACCGGCGCACGCGCACCATATCTTTGAGGAGGCGAATTTTTTCCGCAGCGTCCAAGGCTGCGTTGATCGGTGCCGAGGCGTGTTTACTGGTGGTAGTGGTTTCCATGGCGGGTGGCTTTTGAGGAACGCTTTTGAGGGACTACGCTAAGATAAACCCCTCTCGGGGCTCGGGCAACTCTTAGGAGCTGTTCAATTGTTTATCGTAGCGGATTTGGAATCGAGGGAAAAAGCTGCTTTCAACGGAATAACGTTGGAGCGTTTGTGCGCGATGGTTTCTATTAGCTGCGACCAGATTTGATTGTGGAGCAGGATGTATTCTTCGTCACGTTATGCTCAAAGTCGCAAAGTGAGTTCCAAAATCCTTTAAATCATGGCAATGGAGACTCGTATCGACTCATTATTCTACGGTGACGCTTTTTGCTAGATTGCGCGGCTTGTCTACGTCGCACCCCAGAGCGACCGCAGTGTGATAGGCCAGTAATTGCAGTGGCACTGCGTTAAGGATGGGCGAAAGGAAGTCGGGGCATTGCGGGATGAGGATGGTGTCGTCGCAAATTTTCTCCAAGCGACGGCAGCCTTGCGTCCCGATGCCGATCACCGGCCCTTTTCGGGCGCGAACCTCCTCGATATTGCTGAGGTTTTTTTCAAAAACGCCGTCTTGTGGAGCCAAGAAGACGCTGGGCACCTCGGGCGTGATCAACGCGATGACCCCGTGCTTGAGCTCCGCGCTGGGATGGCCGCTGGCGTGGATGTAAGACACTTCTTTCATCTTCAATGCCCCCTCTAATGCCACCGGGTAATTGAATTGCCTGCCCAAAAACATCATCGCCTGCGAATGGCAATACTTGAGCGCGATGCTGCGTATATGATCCGAGAGGCTGAGGATGGAGCGGATTTTGTCCGGCAAAGCTTCCAATTCGTCCAACATTCTGAGCCCCTGAGAGCTGGAGAGGTTGCGAATGCGTCCCATAAGCAGGGCGACCAGCGTCAATACGGCGCATTGGCTTGTGAAGCTCTTGGTTGCGGCCACCCCGATTTCCGGGCCTGCGTGCATGTAAACGCCGCCGTCACTTTCGCGGGCGATGGTGGAGGCGACGTTGTTACAGATCCCAAGGGTGCGATGGCCCTTTCGTTGGCTTTCGCGCAGGGCTGCGAGGGTGTCGGCCGTCTCGCCGCTCTGACTCAAAGCGAAGACGAGGACGTCTTTGGGCAGGGGCATGTTTCGGTAGCGGAATTCGGAGGCAAACTCAACCTCAGCAGGAATATGCGCAAGCTGCTCGATAAGATGCTCCCCGACCATCGCAGCGTGGAAAGCAGTGCCGCATCCTGTTAGCACCACGCGCTCGACAGCGCGCAGTTCCGCGTTGCTCATATTTAGCCCACCGAGCTTCGCCGTGGCTTCCTCCCGCGAGAGCCGCCCCCGCAATGCGTCCGTGATCGTCTCGGGTTGCTCAAAAATTTCTTTGAGCATGAAATGCGGGTATTCCCCCATGGTCATGTCCTGCGGCTTGAAATCCACCGCGCTGATTTCATAACCACTGCTTCCGCCTGGAAGCGTCGAGATTTCGAAGCCGTCTGCCTGCACAGATACCAGGTCAAAATCCTTCAAATAAACCACTTCCCGCGTGTAATTTGCGATCGCGCCGACGTCGCTCGCCAGAAAATGCTCCCCCTTGCCAATCCCCAGAACCAATGGACTGCCGCGCCGCGCGCCCACCAGCACGCCTGGAACGTCTCGATGTAGCACTGCAATTCCATACGTGCCAATGACTTGCTGGAGAGCCGTGCGCAAGGCGTCCACTAATCGCCGCGCCGTTACTGGCTCCCCACTCGCAGCCAAATGCTTTCCAATAAGGTGCGCCAAAACCTCCGTATCCGTCTCCGAAAGAAAGCGATGCCCTTCGCGCACCAAGGCCTCGCGCAGGGTGGAATGGTTTTCAATCACCCCGTTATGCACTAAAACTAGCGCGCCGGACTGGTCGGTGTGCGGATGCGCATTTTCGTTGGTGACCGAGCCGTGAGTCGCCCAGCGGGTATGGCAAATCCCCATCCGACCTTTGACCGGTTGCTCGTGCAGCAACTCCGCTAGGTTTGCGATGCGCCCGATCCGCTTGCGCAAGGAAATCTCGCCCGCATCAAGGACCGCTATCCCCGCGCTGTCGTAGCCCCGGTATTCCAACCTGCGCAACCCGTCCAAGAGGAGGGGCGCCGCCTCCTGTTTGCCAATGTATCCAACAATTCCACACATATATTAACCCTCACTTTAAGCCCCAACTTCTGTATTGGGAAAGGGCAACAATGGCCGAAAAGCGCGATTGTGCGCGTCCGGCACTCGTGCAGCTCCGCTCTCTTCGCGGGCGTGTATTCGTCATACTCCAGCGGTGACTAATCCCCAGCGATGAAGTAAACCCGTCGTGCATACTTTTCCCTATAACTCCCTATGAGCCTCCAGAACTGGTCTTCCGTCACCGACAAAACCCTCGCCATCATCATGGGAGGCGGCGCAGGTACCCGCCTTTTTCCCCTCACCAAGGAGCGCGCAAAGCCCGCCGTCCCGCTTGCTGGCAAATACCGGATTGTGGACATCGCGGTGAGTAATTGCATCAACAGCGGTTTGCGCAGCATCTTCGTTCTCACCCAGTTCAACAGCGTCTCGTTGCATCGCCATATCCACGCCTCCTACAAGTTTGACGACTTCTCCCGCGCATTTGTCGAGATCCTCGCTGCCCAGCAAACCCTCAGTGGCGAGCGCTGGTACCAAGGCACTGCTGATGCGGTGCGCCAGAATCTCAGGGACTTTTTAAACACTCCCTACGACCACTTTATCATCCTCTCGGGCGACCAGTTGTACCGGATGGATTTTCGTGATGTCCTTGCCCAACACATCGAAAGCGGCTCTGACATCACCATCGCCACCACTCCGGTTTCACGGCAGGACGCCTCCGAATTCGGCATCATGCGCACCGATGCAAACCGTCGGATTTACGAGTTTGTGGAAAAGCCAAAGGACGCCGCCATTCTGGACGGACTGCGTGTCGGGCCGCAGCTTTTGGAGAAAATGGGCAAGTCCGCAGACGCTGAGTTGTACCAGGCCTCCATGGGAATCTACGTGTTCAACAGGGCGGCCATCATTCGAGCGCTCGACAACACGCACGTAGACTTTGGCAAACATGTCATTCCAGAGCAGATTCATACCTCCAAAGTGAGTGCCTACATTTTCCAAGGCTACTGGGAAGACATCGGTACGATCCGCTCCTTCTTTGACTCCAACCTCGCTCTGGCGCGCAGTCACCCGCCGTTTAACTTCTTTGACAGCTCTGCACCGATCTACACCCACGCCCGGTTTTTGCCCGCCAGCAAAATCAACTCCGCCCGCGTTACCGAGGCCGTTGTTTCCGACGGTTGCGTCATCACCGATGCGACGATCGAGCGGGCTGTGATCGGTATTCGTAGCGTCATCGGAAGCGGTAGCGTGCTTCGCAATTGCGTAATGATGGGCGCCGACTTCTTTGATTCCGAACAATCGCGCCCCAGCTCATTGACTGCGCCCCCGGCTGTCGGCGTCGGGCGTAACTGCAACATCGAGAACGCTATCATCGACAAAAATGCGCGGATTGGCGATCGCGTCACCATTAACCCAGCGGGCAAGCCTGACAAGGTGGACGCGGAAAATTATTTCATCCGCGACGGCATCGTGGTCATTCCAAAGGACGCGATTATTCCGTCGGACACGGTGATCTGAGTGCGCCCTGCGCGGGGATTCGTGGAGCAATGTGCCCAAGTCTAGCCGATCTTCTCGAGTAACCGGTTGACGTTCACCTGGGCCTCGATCATTGCCTGGATTTTGTCGATTTTTTCAACGTCGCCAGGGAGCGTTTTGATAGTCATGGAGTGGATGCTGCTGGCCACATCGTAGCTATCTAATGGCGAACTAATTACCGGCAAGCGCGAGTTGCGCAACAGCTCCAAAAGTGGAGCGTCGGGGAGCACGTCGCCCGAAAGAACCAAGCCGGCGAGCCGGTTGCCGTCTGGAGCGCCGGGGTCCACCGAAGTTAGTGCCGCCAATAAAATATCCTCGCGATCTCCGGGTGAAATAATGAGCGTCCCAGCCGAAAAGAAGTCCGTGACGCGAGCAGTACTCATTGCGCCGATGACAACCTTTTTTACGAGACGTCGGGATTGGCTTCCTCCATGTAAAAAATTGCCTCGGATGATTTTACTGATCTGACCGAGGTTTGGCTTCGCCAGCACCGGATCATCTGGGATGCACCCCAAAAGCTCGACGCCGAGCCGCTCCAGACCGCGTCCGGCGAACTCTCGCACGAGCTCAAACTTGGACGGGAGGACTTTATTAATAATGGCTCCAATGACCTCGACGCCTTCCTGTTGGAAAAGTGCCTTGTTAAGAGCAATTTCGTCCACAGGTCGCCCGATGCCGCCGCGCGTGATCAAGATCGCTTTGCTCTGGAGCAGTCGCGCCACCCGCGCGTTGGAAAGGTCAAACACCGAGCCGACGCCCGCGTGTCCGCTGCCTTCGATAATGACAAAATCTTTTTCCCAAGCTGCTCTGTCGAAGGAGTTTTGAATCCTGCGTACCAGCGACGAATGATGAACTTCCTCGATGTATTTCCGGGTGAAATCGGGCTCCACAGCGATGGGACTCATCGCCTCCAGCGGCGTGTGAACTTTGTAGGTCTCGTCGATGAGCACCGTATCTTCATCGATGTTCATTCCGTCGATGGTCACAAAACGCTGTCCGACGGGCTTGATGTAACCGATGCGCCCGACGCGTTTGCGGAGAGCAGCGAACAGGCCCAAACAAGTCGTGGTCTTGCCGTCGTTTTGTTCTGTGGCCGCCACAAAAATGCGGGGTGTGACCGTGTTCATCGCGTAAAATTAAGACACTACTTTGCGGCTTTCCATCGCCAAGACTCCAAGAATGGCGGCCACTCCCAAGATGTTGTCCTCGGTGGCGCCTCGGGAAAGGTCGGCGCTAGGGCGCGCGAGTCCCAGCAGAAGCTGACCATACGTTTCCGCGCCCGAGAGATATTGAACAAGCTTCACCGCGATGTTGCTGCTTGCGAGGTCGGGGAAAATCAGGACGTTTGCGCGGCCCGCAACGAGGCTTTGAGGCGCCTTTTTCGCCCCCAACTCTGGCAGTAGAGCGGTGTCAGCCTGCATTTCGCCGTCAATTTCCATCTCGATGCCGCGCTGGCTTGCGCGCTGCCTCGCCAGTGCCGTCGCCGCCGCCACCTTTGCGGGGCCGGCCAGACTTCCGTTGCTATGAGTTGTAAAAGAAAGCATCGCGATACGGGGCTTCATTCCTGTCAAAGTCCGGCACAAAACACCCGTCTCCACAGCGATATCGGCGAGCTGATCCACCGTGGGGTCTGGAATCACGGCGCAATCCGCAAAGAACATGACTCCGCGTTCGCCGTAACGTTTGTTGGATAAGTCTAGCGCGGTGCAGGAGGAGACGCTTTTGAGGTGAGGTTGCGGGCTTATTAATTGTAACAACGGCCGCAAAGTGCTCGCGGCCTCCTCTCCAGCGCCAGTCACAATGCCGTCTGCGTGACCGTATTGCACCATCATTGCACCAAAATAGTTGGGCTTGATCATCAACTTTTTTGCCACCAACGGTCCCAGATCCCGGTAACGTTTGAGCGTCTCGAGCCGCCCGCAAAACAACTCCAAATCCTCCGCGTGCGCCGGATCAATCACCCCGACGTGATCAAGATTCACGCCCTCACGTTTTGCGACAACCTCGATCTCTTCCCTATCTCCAAGCAAAACAGGCGTCCCCAAGCCCAACTTCACGTAGCGCGCGGCAGCTCTCTGCACCCGTGGCTCGGTTCCCTCGGGAAACACGATTCGCTTGGGACTTTTACGCAGTCGCTCATAAATGTTGCCGATAAACTTGATCACCTTTTCACTCTGCACGAAACAACGCGTATGGGCGAATCTTGAATTCTGTCCCAACCTAGCCAAGATACCGCCCTCTTTTATGACCCCAACCAAGCCCGTTCCCGTTAGTATCCTCACTGGTTTTCTCGGTGCCGGCAAAACCACGCTTCTTAACTACATCCTTAAGCAACAGCACGGGTACAAGTTTGCGGTGATTATCAATGAGATTGGTAAAATCGGCGTGGACGGTCAGCTGGTGGAGCGACAGCAGGAGGAGATTGTGGAAATGAGCAATGGCTGTCTGTGTTGCACTGTCCGCAAGGACCTCGTCAAAGGGGTGCAAAATCTCCTCAAAAAGGGCGGGTTCGACTATTTACTGATCGAGACCACGGGCATTGCCGAACCCGGCCCCATCGCACAGACCTTCCTCAATATCCCGGCCCTCCAGCAGTTGGTGCGCATGGATTCCATCATCACCGTTGTTGATGCGGAACATATTCATTCGCAGCTTAGTGAGTTAGAAACTGCCCGCGAACAAATCCGGATGGCCGACTTCCTTCTGCTCAACAAGACGGATCTTGTAGACGAAGCTGCTCTGCTCGCCGCCGAAGCAAAAATTCGCGAACTAAATCCGCACGCGACGTTGTTCCGAACGAACCAATCGCAGGTTAATCTTAACGAGTTGCTGGATATGCACGCCTTCGACGTGGATCAGAAGCTCGCCACGGATCCAAAGTTTTTGGACGAGCTCAGCCAGCGGCATCATCACGAAATTAACTCCGTCTCCTTTGAATTCGAGAAGCCCTTTAGCGTGGAAGCCCTCGAAATGTTTGTCCAAGAGCTTTCCGAAAAGGAAAAAATTTTCCGCTCCAAAGGTTTTCTATGGATAGAGGGCAATCCGCGCCGGGCAATTTTCCACGGGGTTAACAATCGGTTTACGCTGCTATGGGATCGTCTCTGGGAAAAGGGCGAGGCGCGCAAGAGTCAGTTGGTGTTTATTGGGCGGGAGATTAACGAGGGACGCATTCGTGCTGAGTTGGAGCAGTGCATGGTCAAGTAGCGCTGCGCCGCTTGTAGTGGGGCGGCTTTTGAGGTTGGCAGACGTGCCACAGCGCCGATTAATACGGGTTTTGTTATGAATCATTCCATTACACGTCGAGCGGCACGGTTGGGAATCGGCGGGCCGGTGGGTTCGGGGAAAACTATGCTGGTTTTGCGGCTTTGTCAGTGGCTGCGCGACGAGCTTTCTATGGTGGTGGTCACCAACGACATATACACGCGGGAGGACGCCGAGTTTCTGGCGCGGGAGGAGGCGCTTCCTTCGGGGCGCATTTTGGGGGTGGAGACTGGGGGTTGTCCGCACACCGCGATTCGAGATGACACGAGCATGAATTTGGCCGCCATCGCGGACCTCGAACAGAGGTATCCCGACGTCCAGTTGGTGTTGGTGGAAAGTGGTGGAGACAACCTTTCCGCCACTTTTTCACCCGAACTCGTAGACGCTTTTATCTACGTCATCGATGTGGCGCAGGGTGACAAAATCCCGAGAAAGGGCGGCCCCGCGATTCGGCACAGTGACCTGCTTTTAATTAATAAAATTGAGCTGGCTCCTCATGTCGGAGCGAATTTGGACGTCATGGCGAGGGACGCGAAACGGATGCGCGGTGAGCGGCCATTTTTGTTTGCGGACTTGCGTTCAGAGCTGGGGAGGGAGCCTTTGCTGGAGTGGATTCGGCGCGAAACCCTGTTCGGGCTGTGAGCGGAATCACGGGGCATTTACGGCTGGTGTGTGGCCTTGACGGGCGCGGGGTATCGAGTCTGCGGGAGCAATCGTTTCGGGCGCCCATTCATCTGAGCAAACCGCATTGGGATGAGGACACGTTAGTGTTAAACGTGATGAATCCCACGGCGGGACTGCTGCAAGATGACCGAATTATGCAGTCCGCGACAGTCCGTGGAGGGGCGCGCTTGCTGTTGACTATGCCTGGAGCGGCGAGGGCGCATCGGGTGCGCAGCGGTTGGGCAGAGGTGACCCAGGATTTTACGGTGGAGCGAGGTGGTTTTTTGGAAGTGTTACCGGAAGTGTTTATTCCTCAGGCTGGTGCGTGTTACAAGCAGAGCACGGAGCTGCGTGTGGAGACGGGCGGTGAACTGTTTTTTTTCGAAACGATTGCGCCAGGGAGGACAGCTTCTGGGGAGGTTTTTTGTTATGAGTGGTTACAATGGGCGACGGATCTATGGGTGAGCGGAGTGCATTTGGCGCGGGAACGGTTGCGTTTGGAGCCAGGGACGCCGGAGTTGGAGGCGTTGCGAGCGCAATTCCCTGCGGGTTATTATGGGACGGCACTGGCGGTGAGCGAGTGCTTTGGGGATGGGGCGGACGTGGTGCGGGCGCTGCACGACTTGCAGCGAGATGCGGCGTGGGTGGGGGCGAGTCGGCTCGGGGAGCGAGGAGCGGTGTGCGTTCGAGTTTTGGCTCAGGATGCGCCGAGTTTGCGGGCGGTTCAGGACGCGGTGAGGGCAACATTGTACGCGGCACTGGGGCGGAGGGTGCCGGGGTTGCGGCGGGTGGCAGGGCGCTAAAAGTGAGTGTTGAGACGTATTTGTTTCTGAATTGACATTAAAATGTCACAATTTTTCTTGCAGAGGCGCGATACTTATAGGCAATAAAGAGTCTTACACGGGACACAACAGCCCCCCGGCTGCCCGTAACACAACCAAACATAACTATGACGAACAAATCCGTCGCACAGATCTGTGCAATCGCAGCAGTAGTAATTATGCCTTCCCTTTCTTGGGCAGGTACCACCAGCAAGACTGTGGCTTCCAAAGCTACGGCCCCCGCTCCGGAGAAACTGAACGAAAGCTTCATCACCGGCGATCTCGGTTTGAATGTTGTTAGCGCTTATTATTTCCACGGTGTTTTGCAAAATAAACACAAGCCGAGCTTGCAGCCTTACGCTGATATATTCCTCAAGGCGTATGAAGGTGATGGTGCTCTTAATAAGGTCGTCTTCGGCTTAGGCGTTTGGGAATCCTACACTGACGCGGGCACAGTAGGGTCGAATGGGTTAACGTACAAAAAGTATAGCCCAAACAACTCCGCTTGGTATGAGCATGACGTGACTCCCTCTGTGGCGTTTAGCTTCGGCAAGGTCACTATTACGGAAACCTACCAATTCTTCTCTTCGCCCAACAATCAGTTTGATGACAGTCAGGCGTTGAACTCGAAGCTGTCCTTCGATGACGCGGACCTACTCGGCGCTTTCGCTCTGCATCCTTCGGTGTCTTTGACGCACGAAATTGATGGCAAGCAGGCAAATCCCGCTGCTACTAGGCACGGCAACTACTGGGAAGGCTCTTTGGCTCCGAGCTATTCTACTGGCCCTGTGACAGTGACTTTGCCCTTAGTCGTAGGAATTGGTTCGCAAAATTACTTCAAAGGAAACGGCTACGGCTTCTTCTCCGCTGGTCTTAACGTGGCCTACACGCTGCCAGTTTCCAAGAGCTACGGCACTTGGACTGCGAATGCAGGCGCGACTTACTACACGCTGGACAACAACGTTGTTGGTAACAATGCCAACCGCGACCTTGTCGCTCAGGGCGGGCTTGGCGTGGCGTTCTAGTCTAACCACTGTTTTCAGCTAGTCTGAAAGGGCAGTCCTTCGGGGCTGCCCTTTTTCTTTTTCGGACCGCTGGATTCTCCCGCTCTCACCCGCTACACCTCAGACATGCTTTCTCGCGTTGACGTCGATCTCGGCGCCCGTTCCTATCCCGTTCTCTCCGGCACTGGCTGTCTGCCGCAGCTCGGAGCCACGTTGCGCACACACGGGCTTGCCCACACCAACGCTTTTGTCCTCACCAACTCTGTTGTCGCGGCCCTTTATTTTTCCGTCGTGGAACGCTCCCTTGCCGAAGTCGGCTTTGAGCGGGTTGTACTTCACGAAATTCCTGCCACCGAGGAGGGCAAAAACTGGGATGTGTTTTCCGAGACTTGTGCCGCGCTACTGCACCATTTTCCAGACGCAGGCGCTTCTCCTTTGGTGATCTTACTTGGCGGGGGTGTCGTAGGTGATCTGGGTGGTTTTGCGGCGGCTGTGTACCGGCGGGGCGTCCCTTTTGTCCAAGTGCCAACGACGCTCCTGGCCGCCGTTGACTCGAGTGTTGGAGGCAAGGTCGCCGTCAACTTCGGTGGCGTGAAAAACATCATGGGGGCGTTTTCGCAACCGCGTTTGGTGCTGTGCGACTTGGCGACGCTCTCCACGCTGCCCGCACGGGAATTGCGCTCAGGGACGGCGGAAGTGATTAAGTATGGGGCGGTATGTTGCGGAACAATGTTCTCGGACTTAGAGGCTGGCTTGTTGGAAAAGCTCCTCGCGCAGGAGCCTGCCGCGCTTGTCGATGTGGTGACGCGCTGCGTCCGCCTAAAAGCCGCCGTGGTGGAGCGGGATGAATTTGACAAGCTGGGCATCCGCAATGTGTTGAATTTCGGCCACACCATTGGTCATGCGCTGGAATTGAGTGCCGAATACGCGCTTACTCATGGTGAGGCCATCGCAATCGGCATGGTGGCCGCCACACGTCTTGCGCTTCGCCTCGGGCTGTGCGACGTGACTTTCTCGGCCCGTCTCGAAGCGCTCCTGAAGCGTGCCGGATTGCCGCTCTCTTACCCCGGTCACCCCGAGTTGTTCGAGCCGATGGCGCGCGCTTTGCAATTAGACAAAAAGTTCCAGCGCGGTAAAAACGTGTTCGTCCTCCCCTTGGCACCCGGCTCTTGGCGACAGGTCGAGGATGTTCCCTGGACGCTGGTTCACGAAATCATGCGTTCCGTTATTGAATGACACAATCCCGCCCTTCACTTTTTTCCCATGCTTTTGTACGCTCCTGAACTTCCTGGAATCCAAAAAGTTGCCTCGGGTAAAGTCCGCGACATCTTTGCTGTGGATGAACACCTTTTGCTAGTCGCCTCAGATCGCATATCAGCTTTTGACTGCATCCTGCCCACGGCTATTCCCCAAAAAGGCGAGGTGCTTACCCGTTTGTCCGCTTTCTGGTTTGAGCAATTCGACTTTCTGCCGAATCACATTGTCAGCACAGATTTTTCAGACTTTCCCGTCGCCTTAAAACCGTTTCAGTTCCAGCTTGAAGGCCGTTCGATGCTGGTGAAAAAGGCGGCTCCGCTGCCCGTCGAATGTGTGGTGCGCGGCTATCTGGCAGGCTCTGGGTGGAAGGAATATGTCCAGACTCAAAGTGTGTGTGGCATTTCGCTTCCCGAGGGAATTGAGCAGGCGGGCCTTTTGCCCGAAACGCTGTTCACGCCATCCACCAAGGCGGCTTCTGGTCATGACGAAAACATCTCATGGGATGAGTGCCGTCGTCTTCTTGGTGATTCTGTCGCCGAACAGGTGCGCGCCCATTCAGTGCGACTCTATGAAACCGCCCGGATTCTGGCTGCGGAAAAGGGCATCATTATCGCGGACACCAAGTTCGAGTTTGGGCTTTTAGATGGAGAGGTGATTTTGATTGATGAGTGCCTCACCCCCGATTCTTCGCGCTTCTGGCCCTCGGCGGGTTATGCGCCAGGGATGAGTCCTTCAAGCTTCGACAAGCAGTTCGTGCGCGATTATTTGGAGACTTTGACGTGGGACAAAACGCCTCCCGCGCCGGAGTTGCCCGAGGAAATTGTCGTTCGCACCCAAGCCAAATATATCGAGGCTTACGAGCGTCTCACTGGCCTTCCCTTCTAAATCTTCCACTGCGCTCGGGGGCGCGTCCCGAACTCATTGAATTCACCCGGCGAAGAGTAGCTGATATAAACGGATAGACCGGTGACGCTTATGAAAGTTAGCGCGAATACGCCCATTACCAACCACGGCGCCATGCTGTGCCCCGCCGCTACGGCATCGAAAAACGTCTGCCACGAGCACACTGGGTCTGGAGCATGAATGAAAATTTTGGTCATCCACGCGCCTAAAATCAGTATGAAAAGATAGATATAGTTGCGCTTCAGTCGTCGTCCCAGCGCTTCAAACTTGCTGATCTTGAACGAGGGTAACAACAAATCCTCACACATCATTTTCTGCCAGTCCCCTTGTAAAAGATGAGTATTTTGAAGCACCATCGGCACTAGAAAATGGGCTTCCAGTAACCGGACCCGCGCTCTAAACGCATCGTAAAAACGGTACCGTCGACTTTCGATCCAGAGCAGCATCCAGACGACCGCGACGTTGAAAAAGAAGATCCCGTGGGGAACGTCTCGAATTGAAAACGCAACGGTGAAAACCGTGGAGGTGACGGTAATAGCCCAGTTTGTGGTCGCATCCAAACGCATACGCCACGCCATAATGCGCCCCAATTCGCCCCGGTAAAAGTGCGACATCGCATTGACGTAGCTAGGATCAGAAAGCGACGGTTTGGATGATTGTTCACTGCGGCCACCCTCAGGCGTCGACTCAGGCATCGAAAAATTTGGGGGCGGGGGAAATTCCATAGAGGTGAACAATTTTGGTTCCGTCCGAGACAATTGAACTAATGGAACTTGGGAAGTTCGCCAAACGCACTCACCAGCGAGAGGAGCCTGCTTGCACAATGCGCTTTTTCGCTGAGAGAGCCGAAGGCGGCTAAGAACGGCCAGCGCCCTTTTTGATCAATGCCTCGCGAGCGGATTCCAACTGTGCACGTTCGTCTGCTGTCAAACTTGCGAGACCAGAGCGGCCGATCTTTTCGAGTAATGGATCAATCCGATCCAAGTCGCTGAGCTCTTCGCTTGGCGGGAGGGAGCGGAGCGGAGGATACTTTGTTGCCTCGGGTTTCTGCGATGGGGCGCGGGAGGGCACCGCTTCGAGGACTCGTAATTTTGGGCGGCGGGTTGGCAAATGCAGCTCCGGCAGGACCCAGTTGCCTTGCTGGTAGCGCACGAAACCAAAGGCGAATGCTGCCGCAGAGAGCGAATTGATCAAGTCCCCCCAAGCATGACTCGCGATGCAGGAGAGCAGTTGGAGCCCCAGGAAAATAATCGCCGTCCATTTTGCCGAGACACCGAAAAGAAGAGTTACGCTGGGGGCCATGGTGGCAAACGCGACAAAGAGCGCGAAAGTTCCGGGCAAACCCACCCAGTGCACATCCCCCTGAAGCAAAGGTCCTAGAAGCGAACCAGTCAGTGCCGGAGCGATCACCAGACCCCCGCACAGCTTCAGGAATAGATTGCGCCCGAAGAAATTCTCCAATTCCCGCCCGAACCACCAAAGCATCAACATATCCAGTGCCAGCGACAGACCTCGTGCCGGCGAATTCCAAAGCACGTAAGACCCCAAACGCCAGACCTCACCCCGCCACACTCCGGCGCTTGAAAATTCAAGAAGCGGTTCCCAACTAGAGTTGAACGCCAGCACAGCGGTGGTGACCAGCATCGAAACAATGCACGCGCCCACCAGTGCCAAGGGCGCGTTGACGGGATGCCCTGCCAACTCAAACCACGGGCCGCGGTCTTCGGATGAATGTCCACCAATCATACATCTTTGAAGGTAGCAGATGCCGAGCCATTTGCACGGTGTGATTCGCTTTTGATTTTAACATTTGTCTTTTACTCAAATGCCTGTAGCTTACTGGGCCCTTTTCCTCATGTTCCGCGTTTCTACAGAGATGAAAGTCCTCACTGGTTCGGCTCATCGCCAACTTGCCGAGAGGATTTGTGCCTATATCGGCGTGCCTCTGGGAGACGCTACGGTGACTTCGTTTCCTGATGGCGAAACTTACGTGAAGGTGAACGAAAATATTCGCGGGCGCGATGTCTTCATTGTTCAACCCACTTGTCCTCCGACCAACCAGAATTTAATGGAACTGCTTATCATGGTGGATGCAGTGCGTCGTGCCAGTGCCGCGCGTATCACCGCGGTGATTCCTTTTTTTGGCTACGCAAGACAGGATCGCAAAGATCAGCCGCGCGTGCCGATTACCGCGAAGTTAATCGCTAATTTGCTCACTGCAGCGGGCGTTAATCGTGTGCTCACCATGGACTTGCATGCTCAACAGGTGGCGGGTTTCTTTGATATCCCGGTGGATCATCTTTATGCGGCTCCCGTGATCGTGCGCAAACTTCAGTCCCGCGATTTTGTGAATCCCGTGGTGGTTTCCCCTGATGTGGGTGGGTTGAAGATGGCATCCGCCTATGCGGAGAATATGGGAGCGGGGCTTGCCATCGTGGCGAAACGGCGCAAGAGCGCGACGGAGACGGAGGCGATGAACGTCATTGGTGAAGTCGACGGTCGGGACGTGATTATTGTAGACGATTTAACTGAGACGGCGGGGACTCTGGTGAGTGCCGCCCGCGCGCTCAAGGAGCGTGGAGCTGGCAGGGTGATCGCCTGCGTGAGTCACGCGGTCATTTCTGATATGGGCGCGGAACGCTTGAAGGACAGTTCCATTCAAGAACTTATTACCACCAACAGCGTTCCCGTGCGGGATGTTGCGGGGTTTCAGATCACCTCTCTCTGTATCTCCGAACTTTTAGGGGAGGGAATTAAGCGGATTCACGACGATGAATCTGTGAGTTCACTTTTCGAAATCAGCAAAAAAGAGAAAGTATAACATTCTATGTCAAAGCAAATTAAACTCGCCGCTCAGACCCGTTCCGGAGCTGGCCGTACTTCCGTCAAAAAACTCCGCGCAGCTGGCAAAGTCCCTGCGGTCATCTACGGAGCGACCACCTCCAGCGCAAATTTGCAGATCTCTGCCCGTGAGATCAATGAAGTCCTTTCCCACGCAACTGGAGAACAGATGCTGGTGGAATTAGAAATTCATGATGGAAGCAAAACAACCAGCACGCTCGCGCTGATTCAGGAGGTGCAGCATCATCCCGTGCGTTCGATCGTGTTGCATGTGGATTTCCACGCGGTTTCTGCCGATGAAAAACTGCATGCGCATGTCACGGTGGATGTTGTCGGGGAAGCTGTTGGGGTGAAGACTTATGGCGGGCGTCTGGAGTTGATGTTGCACGACATCGAGGTGGAGTGTCTCCCCAAGGATTTGCCTGAAATCATCAAGCTGAATGTTGCTCACCTGAATGTTGGGGACGCCATTCACCTCAGAGATGTGGAGCTTCCTGCTGGGGTGGCTTTCCGGGGCGACGGTGATTTGACCGTTCTGCGAATCGCGGCCTCAACGACGGGTACCGAGGAGGTGGCTGTCGAAGGACCTTCCCAGCCCGAAGTGATTCGCGAAAAGAAGGTGGTCGACGCAGAAAAGAACTAGTCGTTTTGTACTTTGGTCAAACGCCGTCCACCAGCTCGGGGACGGCGTTTGTCGTGTTTTGAGTCTGGGTTTGAACTGTGTGATTGCAGTTAGTTCGAGGTTTTTATCATGCAGCCGTTACCCCGCTTTCGGTTAATTGTGGGGCTCGGAAACCCGGGCCGTGAATACGAGGACACGCGCCATAATGTAGGATTCATGGTGGTGGATAGGCTGGCGATGGGGAAGGCGGAATGGCGAAGGGAGAGGGCATGGAAAACCCTGCTGGCGAAGGTTGGGGATGTTGTTTTGTGCAAGCCAGAAACGTTTATGAATCTGAGTGGTCAGGCGGCTACGGCTGTTGCGGGGTTTTATCAAATCCCGCCCGAGGCAGTGCTGGTGGTTCTTGATGATATGGCCCTACCAATGGGGCGTTTACGTCTGCGTCCAGGAGGCTCTGCTGGGGGGCACAATGGCCTGAAATCCATCATGGAGCATTTTGGTACCCAGCAGTTGGCGCGGTTGCGTTTGGGCATCGGTGGCGCAGTGGAGGGGGAAGCCGTGGGCCACGTGTTGGGAAAGTTTCGTAAGGACGAAAAACCAGCGTTGGAAGAAATGCTGGAACGCAGCGAATTCGCCATCACTACCGCGCAACGTGAGGGTTTTGAGGCTGCGATGAATGCTTTTAATTGACTACTGTTTGTCTGGCACCCAAGATGAGTGGCTAATTTTTATAAGCGATGAAGAACCGATACGAAGGATTGTTGATTTTGAATGTCAAGGGCAGTGAAGATGGTGCCCGTGAGGTCATTGAGCGGCTGGAAGCCGATTTCAAGAAGGAAGGTCTGGTTGTGGAGCAGGTCCAGAAAATGGGACACCGCCAGTTTTCCTATGCAGCGGGTGATTTGAACGGTGGTTACTATGTTAACATCGTGTTTGAGGCCGCTCCCGTGGTTCTTGCTAAAATCCAAGCCAAACTAAAGCTGGATGAGGCCATTTATCGGCAGCACTATCTCCGCCTTGCGGGCAAAAAAGCCGCCTAGGGAACCGATAAGTTGGTTTAGTTGTTTATAATCGTTTAAACCAACGGCTAGAACAACTCCCAGCAGCGATGCAGTCAGGCAGAAGGCAATTAAGAACGGCGGCTAAGGGCCGCCTTCTTTTTTGTCTGGGGCCAGTGTCTCAACCGCAGTAATCTTTCGCTACTTTTATGCCAAATCTAAACAAAGTGATGCTCATCGGGAATCTAACCCGAGACCCAGAAATTAAGTACACGCCAAAAGGGTCCGCCATCGCGGATATCGCTTTGGCGATTAATCGGAGTTACTCTACGGACCAGGGCGAGAAGCGTGAAGAAACCACTTTTGTAGACGTGGTGCTTTATGGACGCTTGGCGGAAATTGCTGGGGAGTACTTGCGTAAAGGCCGGCCCGCTTACATCGAAGGGCGTTTGAAGCTCGACAGTTGGGATGATAAGCAAACCGGACAAAAGCGTTCCAAAATGCGAGTGGTGGGGGAGTCTCTTCAGTTGCTGGGGGGCAGGGAATCTGGTGGCGGGGATGAGGGCGGCGGGGGCCGTTCGTTCCAGCGGCCTCCCGAGCGTTCAGAGGCGCCTAATCGAGTTGGTGCGCACAAGCCTCATGACCCGGATTTGGATGCCGGCCATGACGATGTTCCATTTTAAGGATTGTCCTAGCGAGAGCGAAAATTTTTCGCATCTAAAAGCGCGACTCGTAAGGGGCGCGCTTTTTTGTTTTGTGAACATCGAATGGACGTTGTGACGAGAGAAGCAGTGTTTGATTCCGAGATAAGGCGCGCGGGGACAAATGCCGCCTTGACCTCTCAACTTTCTTTATTTGTGATGGATAACTTATTTTGAGAACTGGGCCTTTGATGGCTTATCTATTTGTTTGTTGATTATGAATCCACGTATTATCCCTCCTCTGCTTTGTCTGGTGGCTGTGTCACCCTTGGCTTCACAAGTGGCTTTTGCGCAGAATAAAGCGCCTAATGTAGTAGAGATTGAAGTGCAGTTCGCGGGCGCGGCAACCGTTGCTAAAGATCGCTTGCTAGCAAATATGCGCACCCGTGTAGGGCAGCCATATTCTGAGGCCGTGGTGGAGGAAGATATCCGCAATCTTTACTCGACGGGGAATGTTGTGAATGTCCGCATCTTTGGGGAGCCCAAGGGAGATGGAGTAAAGGTGATTGTGGTGTTGCAAGCGAAGGCGAAAGTTACTTCTGTCGAAATTGAGGGTGCTCAACAGGTTAAATTGAGCCGCTTAAAGGAAAAAATCTCCGTAAAGCCTGGGGACGCGGGGAGCGAAGCTGCGATGGAGGCTGATCGCCAAAAGATTCTCGAGTACTACGCATCCAAGGGCTTTACCGATGTGAATGTAGAGTACAAGTTGGACGTCAACGATCGACTTGGAACAGCGAAGGTTACCTATAAAATCACCGAAGGCACCAAAACTTCAATTGCTTCAGTACGCTTCGAGGGTAACCAGCAAATTAAAACGAGCGAACTTAAGGGCGTGGTCAAAACCCGCAAATTCGTGCCGGTTTGGAGTCCGATTGTTAAGACGGGACGGGTCAGTCAGGAGCAACTCGGTGAGGACATTGTCGCCATCCGGGAATACTATCAAAATCGGGGTTACTCTGATGTGCAGATCGCTGAACCACGCATTGAGAAGCGCGGTGGCAAGGTTGATATTGTTTTTTCCATCGTTGAAGGTGCCCCTTATCGTGTCGGGAAAATCGTGCTCCGTGGCGCGCAACTATTCCCCACCGAACAGCTTCTGGGGTTAACCAAACTGCAACCCGGCGCTGTGTACGCTCCCTCAGCGGTGCAGGCGGATGTCAAGGCGATGCAGGATTTCTACGGAGCAAAGGGTTATGTGGATTTCCAAGCGGGAGTGCGTACGACTTCAGGCGGCGACCATATCAGCGATCTGACCTATACGGTGGAGGAAGGTGGGCAGGCCCGCGTGGGTCGCGTCAATATCACCGGCAATACACGTACCAAGGACAAGGTCATCCGCCGAGAACTGGCGCTCGCCCCGGGAGAAACTTTCAACACCGTCCGTATGGATGCGAGTAAACAGCGCCTCAACAATTTGAACTATTTCTCAAAAGTTGATTTGTATCCCTCAGAGTCCGGCGCAGCGAACGAGCGCGACATGAATGTCGTATTGGAAGAAAAGCGTACGGGTTCGCTCAACTTTGGAGCTGGCTTCTCCTCGGTGGATAGTCTGTTGGGGTTCGTGGAGCTAACGCAGGGCAATTTCGACGCCTCGAATTGGAATAACTTCACCGGCGGCGGTCAGAAATTTCGCTCGCGCATCCAGTACGGGGCAAAGCGTAAAGATGCGGTGATTTCGTTGACGGAACCCTACTTTTTAGACAGGAAACTTTCGCTGGGTGGGGAAGTGTTTTATCACGATGCCTCCTACCTCTCCTCTTACTTTTCCCAGCAGGACGTCGGATTTGAATTAGTGGCTCGCAAGCCACTGACGGAATTCGCGTTTGGTCGCCTCGGATATCGCGTGGACCAAATGAGCATCCACGACGTCGTAACGGGAGCCCCTCAGGCAGCAACAATCCTCGCAAACAAGGAGTTCCTGAAAAGTCAGGTTTTTACAGGGATAACCTACGACACTCGAGACTCTTTGTTTTTAACGCGCAAAGGCGAGCGTTTTGATGCCTCGACTTTCGTTTCTGGCGGCCCCATGGGTGGAGATATCCAAATTTACGGATGGAATTTGGAGGCCTCTAAATATTTACGTTTCAGGTGGGACACCATTCTCACGCTGAATGCCCAAGCCAGCGTTGTGGATGGTTGGGGCAAGGCGAACCCAACTTTCGTGGGCACCGACGGTGTACCTCTTTTCGACCGTCTCTTTTTGGGCGGGGCCAACGATTTGCGCGGCTTTAAGTATCGCGCTGTGGGTGGTGCTGGTAACATCAAGGACGGCACCGAACCGATTGGGGGCAAGTCCTTGGCGCGCGCTACGGCGGAATACACCATGCCGATCGTCGACAAGGTGCGCGGGGCGGTTTTCTACGACGTGGGTTTTGTCAACGGCGATGCGTACGACTTTTCTTCTTCCATGTACAACGCGGACGCGGGGATCGGGTTGCGCCTAGATCTTCCCATCGGGCCAGTGCGTATCGACTACGGAGTTCCGACCAAGAAAGACTCGGATCTCGGCTCCAGTCGCGGGAGGTTCAATTTCAACGTCGGCTATCAGTTCTAGTAATCTGGGAGCCGCAAATAAATCGAAACTTGTGAGTTGACGACCGAGGCCGTAAATACACAATCTCGGAGACAGTCGTCTTCTTAGGTCAGCCTTTTAGACGACGAAAGACCCATCCCAAAAATACCCCTTAGTTAACAAATCATGAAATTAAATAATCTTGTTGCCCTCTTCGCGCTCTCCCTCGGGATCGTTGCTGCCCCTATTTCTGCTCAGGCTGAAATCAAGGTCGGAACCATCGACATGAAGGCAGTCTTCGACAATTACTACAAAACTAAGGACGCCGAAGCGAAGATCAACGAGTCGCGCACCCAAGCCAAAAAGGAACTGGACGACCGTCTGGACACTTTCAACAAGGGGCAGGAACAGGCTCGCAAGCTCAACGACGAAGCGAACAAGCCGGAACTTTCCGAGAAAGCGAAGGCCGAAAAAGTCAAGGGACTCAATGAAAAGCTTCAGGAACTGGGCGTCATGCAGCGCGAAGTTCAAGAGTTTCAACAGACTCGTGAGCGTCAGCTTTCCGAGCAATCTGTGCGTTCCCGTAATGCCCTCGTCGAAGAAATCAACAAGGTGATCAACGATGCAGTGAAGGCTGCTGGCTATGACCTCGTGTTTGACAAGTCTGGACAGAGCCTCAATGCAGTGAACGTTTTGGTGCACTCCAAGGATTCCTTCGACTTCACCAATGAAGTCGTTTCTAAGCTCAATTCTGAAGCACCAAAAAAGAAGTAGTTTCACTGATGTCACAGACATCTCCCAACTTATCTCTTTTGCAACTGGCCGCCCTAGTGGGCGGCCAGTTTCCTTTTGTAGGCGATCCAAGGACCTCCGAGCTTGGCGAGTTGCTTATTAGCGGCGTCGCCGGTGCCTCCGAAGCCGGCCCGACGGATGTGACCTTTCTGGGGAATGCGAAGTATCTTCCCGCTTTAAAGCACTCCAAAGCGGGAGCGGCTCTTGTGCCATTGGATTTTGACGAAGCGGCGTCACCTCTGCTCATTAGAGTGGGTAATCCTTCGCTGGAGTTCGCAAAACTAGTGGCGTACTTTGCGCCTACGCCAATTGAATGGGAGCCTGGAATCCACCCGACTGCCGTGCTGGGGAGCGGTGTGATTCTGGGCGAGAACGTTTCCGTTCAGCCTTACGCAGTACTCGAACCAGATGTGTGTGTGGGGGCGGGCACGGTGATTGGCTCCCACAGTTACCTTGGACACGGTGCTAGACTGGGCGCGGATTGTTTTCTGCACCCGCGTGTTGTGGTTGGCGAGCGTTGCTTGGTCGGAGACCGAGTTATTTTACACTCTGGAGTGGTCTTGGGCAGTGACGGTTTCGGTTTTGAAAATGTGGAGGGGCGGCACGTTAAAATTGCGCAAGTCGGCATCGTGCAGGTAGACGACGATGTTGAAATTGGAGCAAACACGACGGTGGATCGTGCGCGTTTTGGACGCACCTGGATTCAGGAAGGTACCAAAATCGACAACCTTGTGCAGATCGCCCACAACGTGATCGTGGGACGACATTCTCTCCTAGTGGCGCAGGCCGGTATTTCTGGTAGCACGAAGCTAGGGGATAGGGTGACACTCGCCGGTCAGGTTGGCGTGGTGGGGCACATCGAGATAGGCTCTAACGTCGTGGTCGGAGCTCAATCGGGTGTGAGCAAAAGTCTTGAACCATCCGCTCTGTATATGGGTACTCCAGCAGTGCCCGCAGCCGAATATCGGGAACAAGTCGCGTATATTCGCCGCCTTCACAAACTGGTGGATCGTGTGTCGAAGCTGGAGCAGGCCCTTCGATCGCGCTAACCGAGTCGCGAGCAACCAAAGTCTGCCTCTTGTCCGGCCTGTTCAGAGCGGGTGGATCGAAAGCCTATTGCGCTGGTGCAAACATGGGTTTGATTAGCCAGAGACTGTTCGCACCCTACTTTCGTTTGGCCGTCGCAGCGCCTTCAGATTTACTGAGATCAACTAAATCGGAAAGGATGTTGAGGGCTTCTTGCTTCACTGGATCCAAGCGAATGGGAGAGCTTTTGAACGCCGGTTTACCCTCCTTGTCGAGCTGAGGTTCGGTGATGGCGTCGCTGGGTGGAGCTTCTTCTTCATCGGTGGTCGAAGCCGGGTCTTTGGCGGGCTTAGGCTCTACGAACTTCACGGGTATTAAATCCTTCTTGGAAGCGTTGTCCAACGTGATCCGATACACGGTCGGCGCCTTGTCCTTTGTGTGGCTTAATCGATCTTTTTCACGCTGTTCTTTGCGGTTTGTTTCTTCAGCCATCTCGGCGCGGCGCGCCGCTTCGTTGAGAGAAACGCGATTCTCCAAAGTCTTCTTGTGGATTCTATCCAAATCCTCTTTGACGTATGAAAACTCTGTGTTTTGCGAGATGCGTGATTCCGCGCGGCGACGCAGCTCACCGATGTGGAGGGGCTTTTCCCATTTATCGAATTCCTGCGCTGTGATAGTGTCATAGGGGAGGGGATCCTTAAGCGACTCCTCGCCAATCTCGGGTTGGTCGTAAATGGAGGGAAGAATAATGTCGCTTTCTACTCCTCTGAGCTGGGTGGATCCTCCCGAAACCCTGTAAAACTTTTGGATGGTTGGTTTGAGGGCTCCGGCTTCCGAGCCGTTGGCTAGGAAGGGCACTGCTCGGCTCATTTCGATCATCTGTTGTACGGTACCTTTCCCAAAGGTCTTGCTATCGCCCACGATGACCGCACGGCCGTAATCTTGCATAGCGCCTGCGAAGATTTCGCTGGCGGACGCCGACTGACGGTTGACGAGAACCATCATCGGCCCTTCGTAAGAGATGGTCGGATCCTTGTCTCGGTTGACGGTAAGTTCCCCGTTCCAGCTGCGGGCCTGTACGACGGGACCCTTCTTGATAAAGAGGCCGGTTAGATTTACCGCTTCATCGAGAAACCCTCCGCCATCTCGGCGCAGATCCATGATCAGCCCTTGGATTCCTTCAGCCTTGAGGCGATTGAGTAGCGCCAGGACGTCTCGGGTGGTGCTTTTCGCGTTTGGGTTGCCATTACGATCGGGATCCCCGTAAAAGCTGGGAAGCACGATGATGCCCAGCTTGACGGTTTGACCGTTTGGTTTTGTCCATTCGAGCAGTTCTGCACGCGCTTCCTCGTCCTTAAGCTTCACTTCGTCACGCCTGATTTCCACAATGTTACGTTCGGTACCATTGGTGATGAGCTGGAGGCGCACGACGGTGTCTTTTTTACCTCGGATCATTCCGACGACCTTGTCCAGCTTCAGGTCCACGCAATCAACGAATTCTTTGTCGCCCTCGGCGACGGCTGCAATCTTATCGCCGACCTTGATCTTTCCGCTTTTCATGGCGGGTCCACCGGGAAGGAGTTCAGCCACGCGGGCATAACCATCTTCAGCGCGGAGTTTTGCTCCGATACCCGAGAGAGAGAGGCGCATGTTGATACTGAACTGCTCTAGATCGTTTTTGCTGAGATACTCGGAATGCGGGTCATAGGTTTGAGCGAGGCAGAGCAGGAAAGTTTTCAGCACATCTTCCGGCGTTTGCTCGGAGAGGTTGCGTGCGAATTGGTCATAGCGCTTCGTCACAGCGATGACAGGATCCGTGGTTTTTTTACCGAGTTTTTCCTGAAGTAATTCGGAGGTCACCCTGTCTTTCCAGACGATGCGAGCGGCTTCCTCGTTGGCGGGCCATGGAACTTTTTGGCGGTTGATTTCCACAAAGCCGTTGCCTTCGAAATTGGGCGCGGTGCTGAGGAATTCTTTGGCGAAAGTAACTCGTTCTTCGGCGCGTTTTTTAAATAAGTCGTAGATCTGATGGGCCGCGAGGGTACGCCCAGCGAGTATCTCTGTATCGAGTTTGTCTGCCCACTGGGAGGTGAAGGAGTCGACGTCCTCTTGGTTGAAAAAGAGGTGATTGTAATCTAGTGCATCCAGATAGTTACGCAGCAGGCGTCTGGAAAGGGCCGTGTCCAGGCGCTGTTTGGAGTAATGCACATTTTCTAGGAGGCGGGCTACGGAAATGGCCACCTGACCTGGGTCGGGTTCTGCTGCAGGGAGGTTTAGCGTCCATGGCAGACTGATTGCTGCGAGAGGGATTAGGAAATATCTGTGCAGCTTCATAGGAGGCGTTTTCTTATTGGAACAGAGAGTAATAGAATGCTTTATGGGAGAAGTGCAAACGAAGCGTGCGTGAATTAGATGAGAAACCCAGAGTGTCTATTGGTAGGATTGGTAGGAAGCGATACTTTGAGGCTGGTGCGGGAGTTATAAGTAAAGTGCCCGTTTGTTGAGTACAGTGCTCGGATAGCCCAAACAATCCAATGAGCCCCAATGAGCCTGAACTGACTTCAGCTCCGCGCGCGCGTCGAATTTTTCGCCGAGTTCGCCGAGTTTGAAACAAACCTGACACAATCTTTACTCAGACTTTGGCACAGACGTTGGCGCGCGGAAAGAAGCTTTACTATAACTACGGAGTTCGTGTGGTTAAAGTTTTACCAAAATCGCTTCGAAAGCGAAAGTTTTGGGGATTCTCAAAAGTTGAGGGTGAATTCGGCTTTGGGATGATTTAGGAGAACTTGGGAGAAAGAGGGGGCCGAGGAATTAGGGGACGAGTTCTCCCACTAGAAAGAGGGCTCCAGAGTACCAATTGGATCCATCGTACTTGGCTGGATTTTTTACAAAATCCTCCCGATTTTTTTCGAAAAGAATGGATTCTTTTGCCAATTTTTCTGGAAGCACGCGAATTTTCACCTCGTGCACGTCCGACTCCACCAAACCTGCGGCGAGCGCGGAGGTCGCCAATCGGCTGTAGGTGCAATAACCGTCAAAGCGTTGGCGGTTGGATGGCTTGCCATCGACGGTGACTTCAATTTTGCCGCAGTCAGGACCCACTAGGTCGTAAATTTTTGCAGCGCTGCCTTTGAAGCGAAAAGAGAGTTCCGCCCCAGGTTCGGCTTTCCAAAGGGAATCCATTCGAGAGGAGAATTGTCGGCCAAGGCCTGCATCTGAAGGGAGCAATGTCCAAGGGCCGCTTTGGTGGGCTTTATCGAGGGGAACCATGACGGTGTTCTGATAGTTGTGCGGATCGAGAGGCTCAGGCAAAGGGAGCGTAGCCTGAGTTTTGCTCGCCTGCTGAATGCGCGGGAGCGACCTCATAACGGCTTCGGTGTAGAGTCGGTGGCCGGTATCGACGTACGGATGTACGCCGTCTTGAGAAAAGGGAATTTTCCCGTCTGGCCCGAGTGCCATGGGCGAAGAAACGTTGAGTTGCTCGCCGGAGACGCGCTCCACTTTGGCCTCGACTGCCTTCATGAGCAGTGAACCTTCCGATGCAAGACGCACTGCTTCCATGCCCATGTGGATGCTTGGAATGCCATAGTGGTCGGCAACAATCTCCATCGTCGCAGCGGAGCGATTGAAGTAGCCGCCTTGTAACTCGGCCAGCATTGGCTCGGTGAACGTGTACACAAAACATAGGTCGCACTGCGGAAAAGATTTGCGAGTTTTCCGCACGATACCCTCCATGGCGCGGATAATTTCCACGGGAACCGCTCCTCCATCGTTGACTGCGAATTCTACAAAAAGCAGGTCAGGTTTCCCTTTGAAAACATCGTGTTCGAGTCGGAATACACCCAAGTCGCTACCGGTTCCTCCGATGGCTGCGTTGATTTCCCTGAAGTGAATTTTTGGGTAAAGCTTTGCGAACTGCGCCAACGTTTTTACGCGATATCCTGGTTGGGCTGTAATGCTGCCGCCCAAATAGGCGACGGCAATTTCGCCCTCACTTGCGGTTTTGGCAAAGAAGTTTGGGAGACCGTTTCGGGGGGTACACTCTACTGCTTGGCGCTTTGGTGGGAAATCTTGAGAGTCGGCGGCGGCAGCTAGGAGGGGAAAGAGACACAGCCCGAGGAGGAGAGAAAAACGCATGGGATGGAGATTGGGGAGTGCGAGGGAAGGGCGCGAGGGGAGTTGGGTATGGGATTGAGGGGAATCAGGGGAGGGGTAGTTTTTCCAGGAGATAATCCAGAGAAGATTGGTGCTGCACGTCGGGAGCTCCAGGGTAAACGAGTTCGCAGGGAACTCCTAAGGCTTGGAGTTTTTCCTGGAGTTTCACTCCGTAATTGGAGGTGTGCGTGGGATCTTTCTGTACCTGTCCAAGCCCCGGAGGTTCCGCATAATTCAGGTAAATGGGAGGTGCCCCGATTGCTGCGTGTTCGAAAGGAGAAAACTCTTTGATCCAATGTAGCACATCTGCGCGGTGCTCGAGGAATTCAGCGAAGCGCGTGTCACGGGTGGCCAAGTCCGATGGGTCCATGAACCCGAAGGCGTGGCCACCATAACGGCTGTTTGGGGTCCATTCTTTAAGTTGTATTGGATCGAGGGAGGTTTGGGCACCGTCTACTGCCGCGCAGTAGAGTCGGGTGGATTCGTGTGCAACGGGGTCAGGGCTTTTCGGGTCAGCCATGTCGGGATGAAAGGCAAGCCAGAGAGAGGAACAGGCACCGGCTGACCCGCCACTAGCGCCGATGCGCTTTGGATTGATATGCCAGTCCTGCGCCTTGCTCCGCACAAATTGCAGTGCCCGAGCCGCGTCCTTCAGGGGCCACTCTACGGGCGGCTTAACCTCGGCGAGTTGTGCCTGCCAAGTGTAACGGTAGTTGATTGATACGACAGAGATCCCCGCTTTTAGGCAGCGCCTGACCATGCCTCCGACGCTCGATTTATCGCCGCGCACCCAGCCGCCGCCATGAATGTAGAATAGCACGGGGGTGGGATTTTGCGAATCGGCTTTCCAAAAATCCAGCACCTGCCGCTCATGGGGGCCGTAGGCGATGTTCGCTAAAGTGGGCTCGGGAAGCGGGGCGGCTTTGGGTTTGGGTGCTTCCACTGTGTTGGTCGGTGCTGCTGGAGATGTGTTGGGGCTGTCTTGACCCAGCCCTGTTTGGGTGATTAGGACGATGAGTGCGAAGATCTGAAGTTTCATTTGCGGGGTGGCTGAGGGGGTATCCACAACAATAACCGGCGGGAGCTGTGGTTATTGTGTTAATTTATAAATCCTTTTTAAAATGAAACCCCAGAATCTCGTAGCCTTGGCGGAAGTAAAATCGATGAGCCCCCGCAAACGTGACATAAGAATCTAGCGCAACGATTTTGCATCCCAAAGATCGGGCTTTCTCTTCTAGCCACTCCATCATTTTAGCGCCAATGCCCTTTGACCTTAAAGCTTCGTCAACCACGACATTGTCGACGTCCATGTATTCTCCGCAGTAAAACCTGGCTCCTAGCCAGTATCCTGCAACGCCCACCAAGCGCCCTGCGTCAAAAGCTGCGATGCAGTGGTAGCCGTGCGTCATCATGACTTGTAAGCGGCGCTGCAATTCCTCGGGTGGAATTTTGACGTTATGTTTTTCAATAAGAGGCAGAATTAACGGTAATTCATCCTCCAGGAGCTCGCGAACACTGATAGCTTCAGGATCCATGAGGTGTAGTAAACAATGCGCGTTCGGTGGCGCAAGCTCGGGGCGATTTAATTTCTCAAAGCGATAAATTCTTTAATACGTTCAAAGGCATTTCCTAAAACTTGGTTCTCTCACACACTATGATTTCCCCTCGCTGGATCCTCCCCACCTTCGCTCTTGTTTGCTCCGCCTCACTGGCCGGGGCCTCGTCGGTGCAAACTGAAATGGCGTCAGCTGCACAGCGCTTCTTGGTGACATTATCGCCGGAACAAACTGCTAAAGCCGTCTTCTCGCTCGAAGACGCGGAGCGCAAGAACTGGCATTTTATCCCGAGGGTGCGCTTGGGGCTTCCCTTGAAGGAGATGACTCCGGAGCAACGACTCGTCGCACAGGCCCTGTTGGCGACGGGACTCAGTAGTCAAGGCTACAGCAAAGCCTTGACGGTGATGAGCTTGGAGGCGGTTCTTGCGGAGCTCGAGAAAGGGCAAACCGGTAAGGCGGTGCGTGATCCCGAGATGTACTTTTTCTCTGTATTTGGAACTCCAAAAGACGGAACCGCGTGGGGGTGGCGTTTGGAGGGGCACCATCTTTCGTTAAACTTCACCTGTTCAGGCAAGGGCACGACTTCTACTCCGTCATTCTTTGGGACGAATCCCGGAGAAGTCCGCCAAGGCCCGCGAATGGGATTACGTTTATTGGAAAGGGAAGAAGAGCTCGGTCGTGCGCTGGTGAAGTCTCTGAACGAGGAGCAAAAGAAGGCGGCGGTTATCGGGAGTGAAGTTCCTAAAGACATTCTAAACGATCCAAAACGCACGGAACTTACTCCTAGTGAGGGAGTGTTGGTGTCTTCGCTGAGCGCTCCTCAGCAGGAAATGGCGGCGCAATTAGTTCGCGAGTATCTTGGAACGCACCGCACGGAGGTCGCGGCTACCGAGTGGGATCGGATCAAGTCAGCGGAATGGGATCAGGCGCGCTTCTGCTGGATGGGAGGCTTCGAGTCTGGAGTGGGCCATTATTACCGTATCCAGGGGGCAAACTTTGTCATGGAGTATGACAACACTCAGAATGGGGCCAATCATCCGCATGCAGTTTGGCGGGACCGTGTCGGAGATTTCGGCACGGATCTGTTGAAGGAGCATTATCAGGCCAGTCACGCTCCCGCAGGCGGCAAGAAGTAACGGTTTTGGAGAATTAGCGGTCGCAGTCTGCTATGGGTTGGCCGCAGCCGCAGGTTTCCCCAGTGACTTCGACCTCGAATGCGATGGATTGCAGTGCCAGCTGATCGTGAACATGTTGGAGGAAAGCGAGCTCCTGTTGTCCGGGGGGCGCCACGCAATCCAATCGGATGCGTAGGGGTTTGCCGATGAAGTCTGGATACGCATCCGCCATTTCACCGTCTAGTGCGAAGGAAAGGTAGGCGTTTAACTTTTCTTGAAGTTGGAACAATTGGAGTTCGATGTCGGTCCATTGTCGTTTTTCCACCATCACCAAGAGGACTTCCTCCGGCACGCGGTTGAATCCGAGAAAGTCAATAACACCAGCATGTTCCACTCCCTTTGGAGCGATTGACTCGGGCTCCGTCGGCGGTTGGTAAGCGGAATGAGCGGGTTGAGACGTGTAGTTTGGCTGGCTCATGAGAGTGTTTAATAGAAATGTAGCAAGGGGTGCGAGTTCGCCCGAGTATTTTTCAAAGAGATGAGAGCGATTGTTGTCGAAAAATTTGGCGGTCCGGAAGTGCTAACGCTTAAACAGCAGCCTGAATTGCGCCCCAGTCCGGAGCAACTTCTCGTGCGATTGCACACGGCTGGGGTTAATCCGGTGGACGGCTACATTCGTTCGGGAAATTACGGCAGTTTGCCTGCTTTGCCGTATACTCCTGGGATGGACGGTGCTGGGGTAGTGGAAGCCGTCGGAAGTCAGTTGCGCGGGTATCGGAAGGGGCAACGGGTGTATTTGTCTGGGAGTTTGACGGGCACCTATGCGGAGTTTTGCTTGTGCCTGCCGACGCAGGTTCACGCTTTGCCTGCGCAAATTAGTTTTGAAGAAGGAGCTTGCCTTGGAATTCCATATGCCACGGCAAGTTACGCTTTGTTTTATAGGGGCGCTCTCAAAAAAGGGCAGAGTGTGTTAATCCACGGAGCCACCGGCGGGGTCGGTCTTGCCGCGGTTCAATTGGCCAAGCGTGCTGGGCTGCGTGTCTTTGCTACGGGTGGCACTGAGTCTGGGCGGCAATTGGTTAAGGGTCATGGTGCGGATTACGTTTTTGACCATCATCAGCCTGCTTACCAACAGCAGATTTTAGAAAGCACGCAGGGTGAGGGGGTGAACGTCATTCTTGAAATGTTGGCTAACGTAAATTTGGGGCGGGACTTGCCTCTTCTCTCAAAGGGTGGCTGCGTGGTGATTGTTGGGAGTCGGGGACCGGTGCAGATTCAACCTCGCGACCTGATGACGCGTGAGGCCGACATCCGAGGAGCGATGATTTTGCAAGCGCCCCCGGGCGTTTTGGCCCGAATTCATACTGACCTACTCACCGGTCTCAACGAAGGCACCCTGAGACCTGTGATTTGGGCGGTGTTTGACTTGGAACACGCCTGCGACGCGGCGGCATTGCAAATGCAACCGGGGGCCTCAGGCAAGGTTGTGATTTCGTGCTCGCCCCCGACAACCGGTACTTGAGTTCTTTGGGGCAATTTTTCGGATTCCTTCGCTGCGGAAAGAGTTATTTGAGCCTTGGGAGGAATCTCCTGCTTGGGAGCTTTTTGTACCTGAGGAATTTTTGATTTGTGGCTGCTCCAGGCGCAGCCCAACCAGAAAAAAGCGACTAGTAAAACGCTTGGATTTTGAAGTGGAAAATCTGCAATGGCATGTAGGCCAAGGGCACACAAGGCAGCAACTCCGCAGGCTTTCTCCCGAAAATCGCTCCGCGATCGCGATAGCGGGGCCATGGTAGGAAGCAGTTTGAGCGAGAACCCCTCGAACACGCCGCCAAGAAGCAAGCACAACCAAAAAAGTCCACCGACACACCCCCATTCGATCCAAAACTCCAGATAATCGCAGTGGGCATGCTTCCACACCCCGGCGATGGATTTCGAAGCACCTGCTGTATACTGCGGAAAAACGGATTGAAAAGTACCGGGTCCAAATCCCCAAAACCCAGCATCGCGTGTTATTTTGAGCGACACCCTTGCGGCCTCCACTCTGGGGTTTGAAAGCGTCCATTGTTGGGGAAGCATTCGCCATTTTTCCAACAACGGGTGCACCTGAAAGACTGCTAAACTCAAGAATGCTAGAGCGAGTAAACCAATTGCCCAAGTTCGCCTTTCGCTGCGCGCGCCCACTAGCGTGGTTTGGTGTGATGGCACGCCTTCTAGGGTCCCTTCCCTGCTGCGCATCAAGACGGCCGTAAGCACGAGGGTTTCCAGCAAACCGACCACGCTGCTAATGCGGGATGTATTCCAAAAAAGCGCCACGCCAGTCAACAGCACCCCGACGAAGCCGATCCAACGTTGGATCCGGCGATCGTACAGCAGGAGACAATAGCTTGGTAGCAGGGCGTTAAAGTAGGCACCTGCACTACCCGGATAGATGAAGGTCCCGAAGAAGGGCTGCTCCGCCCCCACCCCGGAACCGAGTATCGAGGTACTTTCCGCGAGACGCTGTCCCAAGGCGATGAGTAGCAGGATCAGCCCCCCGCTCAGAAGTGCGATTCGCATTTGGAAACGGCGCCGTGCATTGGAGCAGAGGTCGGCTGTCATGCAGAGCAGCCCTAGCATAAGCGTCCAGCGTATCATCGCAGTTCGCGAGGTGATCGCATCCACGGAGGAGGGCAGCCAACTCCAGTGGTTCAATGGGAGGAATCCTTGGTTCGGACCTAAAAAAATGAAGCTCGGATTAAGCGCTGCCGTCCAGCCGAGTAGCAGTACTCCAGCCACCAGCCAGCCAAGCGCTGGGCGAAAAGAGAAAGCACGGAATCTTATGAGTTGGGCACCAGTCCATAGCAGGAGCGAGAAGGAAGCCAGTGCAGCAAACCAAATCCGAGCGGAATCCGTTACGCCGCCAAGAAACAGAGGGAAGGTTCCCGCTAGAAGCATCCACAGCCTCGCGCTCGTCTCCCTTGCCCACGTTGCGGCATAGAACCAGGCGGGCGGTTTTGAACTCACAGGACTGCTTCTGAAGAGGTGCATTAGGCCCCTCTATTGCGACGTTGCGAGAATTTACGCCAGGCGGCATCGATCCATTGCCGCAATGCTGCGCGAAACACCCTTGGTTCAAATCCCATGGCGTTGCGTTTAAGGGTGTCGGGGTCAAACTTCATCGACTCCGATGCCAAAACTGCCTCTATGACGGCTTCAGCGGTTTGTTCGTAAAAAAGCACCCCTGTTACATTGTTAATCACTGATTCACAGGCCCCCCCTTTTCCAAAGGCGATTACCGGGGTTCCTGCTGCCTGCGCCTCCACCGGCACGAGTCCGAAATCCTCCTCGGCCGCGAATAAAAGAGCCCTAGCCTCTCGGAGTGCGGTATCGACGTCTTTTTGAGGAAGACGTCCGAGCAATCGGACGTTGCGGGGGAGGCCTCGTGCCAAACGGCGGCGCTCCGGGCCGTCCCCGATGATTAGCAAGGCGCGATCAGGCATTTTACGAAATGCCTCAATGAGAATATCTACGCGTTTGTAGGGCACCAAACGGCCGAGGCTCAGATAGGAGGAGCGAAGTTTGAGAGTATCCGTTTTTTCGTCTGGATGGATTCCAGCTACGGGGGGATAAATCACCACGGCTCGTCGCCGGTACACCTTCCAGATTCGCCGTGCGATGAAGCGCGAGTTGGCGGCGAAGGCGTCTACCCCGTTAGGTGTTCGGCAATCCCAGAGACGGATGTAGTGTAGAAGCGCTCTTGCCAGAAAGCCCCGAATTCCTTTGTCGCGTCGGGTTTGCCGCAAATATTGCTCCTGAAGATCCCATGCATAGCGGGCTGGAGAGTGGCAGTAACACAGGTGCAGTTGATCCGGTCCGGTGAGGACACCTTTGGCAACTGCGTAGGAACTGGAGATAATGAGGTCAAATTTGGAGAGGTCAAAATATTCGATCGCCAAGGGCATCAATGGTAAAAATCCGCGGTAGAAACGGCGGGCCCAAGGGATGTGCTGTAAAAAGGAAGTCTTCACAGTCTTACCCCGAAGAAAAGAGCGGTCGGCCTGCGGTATAAAATCCAGCAAGCTAAAAAGTTCTGCCTCTGGAAAAACGTCCAAAATTTCTCCAAGGACGTGCTCTGCACCCCCCACTTCTGGCAGCCAATCGTGAACGATGGCTACTCGTTTTGGAGGAGGGAAGTGCTCCTGTGCTCTGTCGTTGACGGGCATGCCAAAGGGCGCGTTCATTTTATTGAATGTGTGGGGATGCGAACCCGAGTCCCAACGGAGGAAGTTGAGGCTGTTGCAGGGTCACGGGCGCTTGGTGAAATCGGTTTGGCTCTGAGCCCGCCCTCCAGCCATGGCCATTGCCGTCGCTGGTGCACGTCTGGATTAAAAACCTGCTCCCAAACTTGCTCCGCTTCGCGGGCTACACGTTCGATTTGATAACATTCCAGTGCCCGTGCTCTGGCTGCCCGGACATAATCGCGGCGTTTCTGAGGTGCATTCAAAAGATCCTCGATTGCAGAGCATAACGCATCTGGATTGTCCGCTTTAAAAAGTACTCCGCACCGGCCGTGATCCAGCAGCTCAGGCACGCCTCCCGCATTGGCTCCCACTATTGGCACGCCTGCCGCCATCGCTTCGAGGATGACGTTTGGACAGGGATCCGGCAGCGTGCTGGCGTGCACTAAAATGTCCCACTGACGGATGCGATTTGGGACGTCATTAACTTGTCCGGCATAGAGCACGTTTTTCCTCAGAGTGCACGCAGTGGCGAAGCGCAGCAGCCTCTCCTGATAGGCTTCCTGAGAAAAAAGGGGGCCACCCAGAATTTCAAACTGAATATCCCAACCACGCTCCAGCAGCTTCGCTGCGGCTTCCATAAAAACGTGCTGCCCTTTCCAGGGGCAAATACGGCCTGCAATCCCGACCCGCCAAGGGCCGTTATGCTTTAGGGAAGGCAATGGAGCTGGATTTTCAAAGCACGCCTCCTCTATGCCGTCATACACGATTTCCAACTTCTTAACCGCCGTTTTACCAAAGGCATCCCGAGCGACACTTTGTGAAGCACTCATCACCCGTTGGGGGAGGTGGCGCGCCAAAAATCGCATGAATTGAAGCGCCGCATTTGGGAGGCAAGCGGGATGTAGCGAATCGCGTAATCGCCAGACCAACGGTATGCGCGTTGCCGCCGCCGCAATCCCCCCCAAAACATGAGCTTTCATAGAATTGGTATGTACGACGTCTACGCCGCGTTCCTTGAAAAAGCGGCTGAGCGTTAGGATGTACCGAACCGCGGCAACGGTCAGCTTCCCGCGCAAGCAGAAGTCCATGTGGAGCTCCTCTTTGCGTACATGGGCAAGTCCCTCACGCATCGGAAGCACGTAGACCTCCACGGATCTGGCGCGTAACAGTTCCACCGCCGCTCCCTCCTCTCCGAAAACAACCACAGGATGCCACCGTTCCTGATTCATCGCGGCAATGAGGCGAGCAAGGGCGCATTCTGCGCCGCCCATTTCTGCGGTGTGATTAACAAAACAAACCACGCGTTCCCTCTGCATAAAGACCCTCCTTTCGGCTAAAACTTCTATATGCTTCTAAATCTTTTTAGATATAAGCCGTTACTAACCAGTGATAATTGAATGGTTGGCTAGCACTAAAAAACTTCTGGAATACATTGAAATGAAGCGCGGAATTGAGCCGTAGTCAGCAGCCCGCCGCGCTGAATTGCAATGAGTCGCAATCAGTCGCAATTAGCAAAGACCCCGCCCTATCCAGTACACGTCCCAACCATTTTGCGACATTGTCAGCCCGCAACTTCGCCGCCTTTCAAGCCCACCGTCTTCCGTGCCACCCGTTTCAACTATATAACGATCCAACTAGGATTGTGTCCCAGTGTTCCACAGAGCGTTTTTCGCGGAATACGTCACACCCTTAGCTACGTATTTCGAGAGGGCACTGGAGGGAGATAAATCTAAATTACTTCCCCCCAAGCGCCGAACGTTAGAGTGATGGTGTCATCCTTTGGTTTCGTAGTCCGAGGCGCAAATGGTGTGTTTTGAGACATGCATTCTTCGGGCTATTGCATGAAAACTTTGCGCCCGGAGCGCAACGGCCTCAATATACGCGCCGCTTCCCAAGCACCTCATTTTCCTCCTCCCCATGCAGCTTTGCGTTCTCCAGCCCGGTAGCCGGGTTCCTCAACAACTCTTTCCGTCTTTCGCCGGCGCGCCGGATCCCGCCAAACATCCGCCCACAGGATACCATGGATTTGCGGCCTGCTCCGGAGGCGGTTTTTACCGAGATGATGCTGCGATTCCGGAGGAGGAGCGCCGAGTCGTGCTGGTGCTTACGCGCAACTTAAAGGCCTGTCGTCAGGCTGCTATCAATCTGAGGCGTGCGGGAAAAACCCTGATTCTCGCATGGGAAAAACCGGGCACCTTCGCCTTGGATTTCCTCATCCGTTCGCCGGGCGATCTTGCGCTGTTTCGCGATATCTGTGGCCGCGCTCACGGCGCTATTGCCGTTACCCCAGAACTTGAGCCCGTTTTTCGTGGGGGCGGCATTTTGCATGTGGAGACGATTCCCACTCCGCTACCTGTGGAGGAAGGGGCTTGGGATTTTTCAGGACGTCCGGAGCAACGGCACGGAATCATGGTGGGAAGTTTTGATCGGCACGATCCGGCGCGGCGGCATTTAGCGGCGTTGCTGGGGTTGCGGGAAGTGGCTTCCCAGATGTACGAGCCGGTGACGGTGGTGAATTTGGACGGTTGGCAGGGGCGGCGCTGGCTGCGGCAACTGGGTTACCCCTCGGGGATGCTTCGGGTGATTGAGGCGCGGCTTCCCTACCCTGAGTATTTGCGCCGGATGGCAGAGCACAAACTTGTGTTTCAACTAGACGCATCCGGCGGGGTGGGGAGCGTAGCTGGGGACGCTCTACTTTGCCGAGTGCCGTGCATTGGGGGAAATGGGATAACGGAACGCATTGTTTTTCCCGAGCTGTGCGGTCATGGCACGACGGCGCCTGATTTATTGCATCTCACCTCAAGGATGCTGGATCATGGGCATGACAGGGATGCTGCAGTGGAGCAGGCCCTAGCGCTGGCCAAGCAGCGACTTTCTTTCGAAGTGATTCAGCAGTCTCTCGAGCAGTTATTTCACTGCTTCGGCTAGGCATTTTGCAGGTTTTCGCTAAGTCTGCTCCTTCCATGCCCCGTTTCCGTTTGCGCCGTATTTTACAGATTATCGTGTTACTCCTCGTCGGGGTGACGCTTTGGGCGGCGTGGTACGGAGCCAAGCGCGGTTTGACGCGTAACTGGCGGGAGCGCGTTTTCGCCGAGTTCCGGGCGCAGGGGATCGAGATTACGTTTAAGAAGCTCACTGCGGACGCACTGCGCGGATTTGTGGCGAGAGAGGTCACGATTTTTGATGCAAACGACCACCAGCGCATTCTGGCGGAGGTGGACAAGCTGACGCTCAACATCGATTGGAGCCGCTTGTTGCGACGGCGTTCGTTTGTCAGCGCGCTGGAGTTGCGAAATGCGCGGCTTTCTCTGCCGTTGAATCGACGGGATCCTAAAAGCCGTCGACTTGAGGTGGAACATCTGCAGGCGCGGTTGCTGTTTCCGGAGAAACAAATCCGTCTCGTCCAGGCGGAGGCCAGCATGTTGGGCTTTCAGGTGAGCGCGGAAGGATGGCTCTCCAATCCCGCATCGACGAAGCAGCCTGAGTCTGGTGAGCAGCCCTCGTGGCTACCCGGAGTGGAGCGTGCATTGCAGGAACTTGAGGCGGTGCAATGGAGAGGTGCCGCGCCTCGTTTGAGGGTGCAATTTACTGGTGACATGAGCGCCCCGGAATCGGTCGCAGCAAGTTTAAAAATTGAGGCGGAGGATGCTACGCTTAAGGGAGTTGTGCTTGAGAGTCTGGCTTTAAGCGCGGCGTGGCGCTTGGGGGCGTTGGAGTTGGAGGATCTGACTCTCGAGGATAAGGGAGGTCGCCTGCATGCGGTAGGACGTTTCACCCAAGAAGGCGGCTATGAGGCGCGTGTGGAATCTACCCTAGATCCTGCTCAGGTTGCGACAGCGCTAGGGCGGTCGTTGTCTCAAGAATGGGTACAATTCCAGCAGCGCCCCTCCGTGCAAGTGCAACTCACTGGGGCTACATTTGAGAAAAAAGATATGCGCGCAACGGGCACGCTGGAGATGGCGGCCTTTTTGCTCAAGAAAGAGCCTTTTGAGAGTTTCAAGGCATCGGGCTCTTGGGAGGCCGGGCGCTGGTCGTTGCGCGAATTGCGTTTGGCGCACAAATCCGGCGTGCTTACCGCTGATATCATGCAAGTCCCTGACGACTTCCGGGTGCGCCTTACCAGCACTCTCCCAACGGCGTTGTTTGAATTGGCTCTTCCCGAACCCGCGCCGCAAGGGCCTTTGCGCTGGTTGCAAAACAAGGAACCGTTGCGTGTGGAGTTGGAGGCTCGTGGAAAAACGCCTGAACTGGCGGCCTGCGCGGCCTGGGGGAGGGTGGAGGTGGGCAAGTCGACTTTTCGCGGAGTCGCGCTGGAGCGGTTTACTTCGCCGTTCGCTTTCAGAGGCGGGGTCTGGTCGTTTGGTCCGTTTCAACTGAAGCGTACCGAGGGTTTAGGGGAGGGAAGCGTGACTTATGACGCGGTTCACAATGATCTTTTTCTCCATGATTTGCGTCTGCGCTTAAATCCGGTGGACACCATGAAAATGATTGAGCCGGAGTGGTTGGAGGAGGTGGTGCCTTACAGGTTTAAGGGCGAACCTCCGTTGGTGACGGTGCGAGGAAAGGCCGCGCCGCAGACCCCAGATCGCACAAATCTGCTGGTGGACGTCACGAGCAAAACTGGAATGGACTATGATTTCGCTGGTAAGACTCTCTCGTTCAACCAGATTTCGGCTAAGCTCGTCTTTATGCCACGTCGGGTTCAGATCAGTTCAATGGATGGCGAGCTTTTTGGAGGCCACCTTACCGGCAATGTAGAAATTGCGCTCAAACCGAACTCTTCGCCCCATAAGGCGTCGCTTTACATCACCAACATGGATTTCGCACCGTTGAGCCGCTTGTACACGGGATACGACGAGTCCAAGGGAAAGCTGAACTGCTCGTTTTTATGGAAGGGGGATAGCGACAATGCGCGGCTTGTGGATGGCTCGGGCGAACTCACAATCACCGATGGTAACGTATTTGCCATCCCCTTTCTCGGGCCGATTTCCGGCATCCTAAACTCGATTCTCCCGGGGCTTGGGATGAGTAACGCGCACAAGGCGACCGCCACCTTTACGGTCAAAAATGGTATTTTCAACACCCAGGACCTGCATATCGACGGCGCCGGCTTTTCGCTCATCGGCCACGGCGATTTACGCTTCATGGATGATTCCATGCAATTCTACGCTCGGATTAATGCACGCGGTATTCCAGGATTTATGTTGTTCCCAGTCAGTAAATTGCTTGAATATGAATCGGATTCGAAACTCTCCAAGCCCGTTTGGAAAGCCCGTCTCCTGCCCAAGGGGGAGAAGGAAAAGCTGCCTGCTGAAACGCCCGTCCCTTAGCGCGAGTCTCCAAACTGAAAGCCGACTTCTCTCCTTTTACCGTCATCGGTGTTCTTTTCTTACACTTCACCCACGCCCCTTAACCCTTTGAAAAAATTATTCCTCCTTCTTTCTTTCCTCCTCTGTCCTTTGTTGCCGGCTACTTTGGCGGAGGGACCTGTTCTTTTGGATTTGGAATATGCGCGAGTTGGAGAGCAATCGCTGGCGCTCGATTTATTTCTACCTGATGCGAAACCCGCTGGCCTCGTTGTTTACGTCCATGGGGGTGGCTGGCGTTCGGGCTCCAAATTAGACTGCCCCATCCGTGGGCTTCGCAACAAAGGCTTTGCGGTCGCCAGTGTGGATTATCGTCTGAGCGGATTCGCCAAGTTTCCTGCGGCTGTTCACGACATAAAGGCGGCGATTCGTTTTTTGCGTAATTCTTCTGAAAAATACGGCTATCCAAGTGATAAAATCGCCATCGCAGGTTCCTCGGCAGGAGGACATTTAGCGGCTTTAGTCGGACTTTCAGAGGGTAGCCCTTCCTTGGAGGGAGACATCGGGGAGAACGCTGGCGTTTCCAGCCGCGTGTGCGGGATCATCAGCTTTTTTGGCGCATCCAACTTGAACACCATTCTCGCGCAATCTACGGAATTCGGTCTTCAAATGCGGGTTCCGGCTTTGAGCCTTTTTTTGGGCGGGTCACCGCAGGAAAAGCCGGAATTGGCCGCGCTGGCGAGTCCGGTCACACACGTGAATGCTGGAGATCCTCCGGTGCTTTTATTGCATGGCGATGCTGATCCTCAAATGCCTCCCCAACAGTCCGAGGAGCTTGTAGAGGTTTGTAAAAAGGCTGGGGTGCCAGTCGCGCTTCACGTGCTTCCTGGTAGTAAACATGGAGGTTCGGAATTCTACGACGCCACGCGAATGGAATTGGTGTTAGCGTTTTTGAAACAGACGATGGACTCACCCCGTTTGGGTGCGGGCGCGCCGTAAGCTGGAGGCCGGCGCTTGGACAAAACAACGCATTGAACGTAAGTGAGTGAAATTGCGGTGATTCGTGGCAGGCTGATTGCCGCGGCTTTGATCTCTCGTCTAATGTAATAGCGGCAGATCGTTCGGTTTGCGGATGAGTTCAGCGTCGAGATTCAGGAAAAAATCAAGGCGGTTACGGGTTTCTTCCTCGTCAATGCCGCGAGCCATAATGAGGTAGGTCGCGTAATGGTTGCCCTCGCTTTCCACAAGGCCCGCGTAAAAATCCGCGAGCGCCGGATCCAAGTCCCGAACGCCTTGGGCGAGAATCTGAAACTTTTCGCAACTTCGTCCCTCGATGAGGGAAGACACGACGAGATGATCGATGACCTGCTCGCGTCGGCCTTTGCGGACATGGGACATCATTCCGCTGATCCACGGACTGCGGATGGGCTGGCCAAAAGCGATGTTTCGTTCCTTGAGCAGCGCAAGTACTTGTCCGAAGTGTTGAAGTTCCTCCATCGCAATTTCATTGAGCTCGCTCAGGTGGCCGAAAAGCTCTTTGTACTTTTCCAAATTCAGGGCGTTGGTCGCCGCCTTGCGCTCCAAATGGGCGTGGTCCACCAGCACTTCACCCAGATGAGCACGCACTTTGGGGAGCCAGGAATTGGGTAGCGGTTCGCGCCAGAGAAGCATGTGTAGAGTTTTACAAAGGAGAAGACTGCTGCCAATGAGATTGCGACCGAGCGGCGCGTGGCAAGGTCGTAGTTTGCTTTTCAGGCGCAACAAGGCGCGCTGACTCGGGCCGTTCTCGGGATGCCTATCGCAATGTGCAGAGGGATTCTATAAGCGCTCCAACATGGCGCGTATCGCGGCAAAACGGTCCTTCGCTGACTCCGCAGAAACAGGGGTATTCTGCATTTGTATGAGCGACTTTTGTTCGACGAATTCCGCCGGTAATTCCTTGGCAAAGGAGCTTAAATTGCAGGGGGTGACACTGCCAAACTTGATTCGCTGCTGGCACCAAGTGATGCACATCGAGACGCGGGCCCGAGTGATTCCGACATAAAGTAGTCGGCGTTCTTCGTCCACCGTTCCTTCCATTTTCGAGCGGTCGTGTGGAAGAACACCTTCCTCCAAGCCAGCGAGATAAACGTGCGAAAACTCCAGCCCCTTTGCCGCGTGCAACGTAATCAGCCATACGCCGCTGCCTTTACCCTCATCGTCTTCTTCCTCCCTTTCCTGGCGCAGCATCATTTCGTCGAGAAACCCTCTCAATCCTTCGCTGGAGCTTGCTCCGTATTCCTCGAAGGACTTGAGCATTTCGCGAACGTTGCCCTCACGGGAAAGCGCCTCTTCAGGCGTTTTGCAGGAGCGCTTTAAGTCGTCCAGATAGCCAACCTCCTCGACTAATTCGCGTAGAATGGCGGGTTGATCGCTCAAGGGCTGGCTGAGCCGCGTTTCGTAACCGTCTACGAGCGTGGCAAATGTCTGGACTGCAGTGCGGGCTCGGTTGGGTAGCGCCGCTTGAAATTCGGGGTCGTGCAGCGCCGCCCACACGCTGCATCGCTTGTGTGTGCTGTGCTCGAGAGCCTGCGCCACGAGTGTCGGACTGAGCCCGCGCGCTGGAGTGTTGATGATGCGCAACAGCGAAACGTCGTCGTCGGTGTTAAGCACGCAACTGGCGTAGGCGAGCAGATCCTTGATCTCGCGTCTATCGAAGAAGCTCTTCCCGCCCACGACTTTGTAAGGAATTTTTAGCTGACGTAATTGTTGTTCAACGAGACGGGACTGGGAGTTCATCCGAAACAAGACGGCGAAGTCTTCCCACTTGAGTGCCTCGGTGGTCTGTCGCCTCTGAATGTCCTCGCCGATGAATTGTGCTTCCTGCCGATCATCGGGTATCGCAATGAGTCGAACTTTTTCCCCTCCTTCCTGAGCGCTCCAGAGGTTTTTGGCGCGGCGTCTGGGATTGTTGCGAATGAGAACGTTGGCGGTCTGCAAAATGGCGTTGGTGGAGCGGTAATTTTGCTCCAGCTTCACGACTGTGGGGTTAGGGAAATGCGTTTCAAATTCCAGAATGTTACTAACTTCGGCTCCACGCCAACCATAGATAGACTGATCGTCATCGCCCACCACTGCGACGTTTTGGCGGGTGTCCGCCAGCAGCGTGATGAGGCGCAATTGGAGGCGGTTGGTGTCTTGGAATTCATCCACCATGAGGTAGTGGAAGCGCTCCTGCCATTGCAGCCGGACTGATTCGTGTTCTTCGAGAAGCTGCACGGTGAGCAGAAGTAGGTCGTCGAAGTCAACGGCGTTGAGCGTTTTGAGTTCGGCTTGGTAACGGGCGAAAACTGCGCCGACGAGGCTTTTTTCGTCGCCAGGCGCCGGTTCGCGCCAGCCGTTATTTTTGGCTTTGGAAATGAGGTTCTTCGCCAGATTCGGCTCCAACTTTTCATCTTTGGCAGCCGTGCGGGTGATGATTTTTTTGATGAGCCCGATCTGGTCGCCTTCGTCGTAAATGGAAAAGTTGTTCTTGTAGCCCAACTTTTCGATGCCCGAGCGCAGGATTCGTACGCACAGAGCGTGGAAGGTGCTCATCAGCACTTTGGAGGCCTTGGATTTTTCCACCATCCCAGCCAGACGCTCCCGCATTTCGTTGGCGGCTTTGTTCGTGAACGTCACTGCCAGTATGTTTGCCGGCGCGACACCCTCGGCCAGCAGGTAGGCAACTCGACAAGTGATCACGCGCGTTTTTCCAGTGCCAGCGCCGGCCAAAATGAGCAAAGGACCGTCCTTGGTTAAGACGGCTTTTTGTTGTTCTGGGTTTAGATCGAAGAGACGGAAGCCAAGCATCAGAGCCATAGCAAACCCCCTGCGCGTCTCCAATTCAACCCCGAGGGCGGCATTTGCGGTGTTAAGTAGTCAAAAGCTGGTTTACTTTCGAGTCATTGCACCGCGTGTCGTCCCTGGCGGGTCCGTTTTCGGAAGGATGCCGTTTTTGAAAAAACGCAGGGTCAATTTGATCCGATCACTTTTTCGTGCGACTGTCGGAGTCTTAATTAAAAATTCGTCAGTTATGCGCCACTTCTTTCTCAGTCTCCTGTGCCTCACCTATTTCGTGCTTCCGGCAGCGGCCGTGGAGCTCGGAATAGACAATCTGGAGTCCCGACAATTCGAACAGCTCAAGGGCAAGCGTGTCGGGCTGATCACCAATCAAACTGGGGTGAACGCTGCGGGGCGGCGTACGCGCGAGATCCTTGCGAAGGCGCCTGGAGTCAAGTTGGTGTCTCTTTTCACGCCAGAGCATGGGCTTGATGGCAAAGAATTAGCGGGAAAATACGTCGCGAATCGTAAGGATTCACTCACCGGGCTCGTCGCCCATTCCTTGTATGGTCCGACGCGTAAGCCCACGCCCGAGATGCTGCGGGGCCTGGATGTGCTGGTCTACGACATGCAGGACATCGGGGTGCGCTCGTACACTTACATTTCCACCATGGCGAAGTGTATGGAGGCCGCTGGGGAGTCGGGGTTGGAGTTCATGGTGCTCGATCGGCCTAACCCGCTTGGAGGGCTACGCATCGAAGGGCCGCCTGTGGAGCCTCAGTGGATCTCGTTTGTGGGACAACTGCCCGTTCCGTATGTGCACGGGATGACCTGCGGCGAGCTGGCCCGAATGCTCAATGACCGGCAATGGATGGCGTCTCGCTGTCGTCTGACTGTGGTTAAAATGCGGGGGTGGGAGCGTCAGATGATTTGGCAGGATACAGGGTTGCGCTGGGTGCAAACCTCGCCCAACATCCCACGCGCTGACTCGCCCGCTTACTACGTGGCCACTGGGATTGTGGGTTCATTGGCCGGGTTGGAGACTGGCGTTGGTGGGTCGACGCCGTTTGAGATTTGCGCCGGAAAAGGCGTGGATCCGGAGGCGTTCGCCCGTTACGTGAGGAGCCTCGGAGTGGACGGTGTTCAGGCGACCCCGTGCTCCGTTGGGGGCTTCGGCGGGTGCCGTCTGACGTTAAACCCCCGTGGAAAAGGGGATTTTACCTTTCTGGGACTGGCTCTTCTCTCTGAGATCAACCGTCTCTCCAAGCCGGATTTGTTCGCTAAGTCCTCGTCCGAAAAGCTCGATATCTTTTTCAAAGTCTACGGAAGTAGCAGCATCCGGGACCAACTCCGCAAGGGAACCCCAGTCCAACGCCTAGCGCAGGAATGGAAGGCCGGGGTGGAGAAGTTTCGCTCGGAGCGGGCCGGGTATTTGTTTTACTGACGGCCTCGGAATGAGAATGTTCTGTCGCGGAGTTTTCACCCCTTTTCATGCGTATCGCTTTATTTGGTGGCAGTTTTGATCCAGTGCACAACGGCCACCTGCTTTTGGCTCAGGACGCCGTGGAGCAGTTGCAGCTGGATCGTTTGGTGTTTGTGCCTGCGGGGGTGAATCCCCACAAGTTGCAGGCGGCTCCAAGGGCTTCTGGCGAAGCGCGTTTGGAACTGCTGCGTGCCGCCATTTCAGGGGTTTCGACATTTGCAGTCGACTCCTTGGAATTGGAGAGAGAAGGCCCCAGCTTCACGGCCGACACGGTGGAGGCGTTTCAGGCACGCTGCCCCGGGGCGAAGATTTTTCTACTTTTGGGGGAGGATAACCTTGTGAATTTGCACACTTGGCACCGCGTGGAGTGGTTAAGGGCGTCTGTGGAGTTTGTTTGCTTTGGGAGGCATACTGCTAGACCAGAGAATGTTGTGTCGGAAAAGTGCCTCCGCTTGGAGCGTCGCGTCGACATCTCCTCAACGGAAGTCCGACTACGCATTGCGGCTGGGCAATCTATCCGCTATCTTGTGCCTGAAGCAGTTCGAACTTTGATCCATCAACATGTCCTCTACCAGTCCCACTCTTAGTCCAGATCCAAGTTTGGCTCCGATCCTCGCAAGCAAAAGTCTGACCAGCGAAGCGGTTGCTCTCCTGATCGCGCAGGCCGCTCAAAACAAAAAAGCGGAAGATCTCGTGATCATGGATCTACGGGGGATTTCAAACTTCACTGATTTTTACGTCATTTGTTCCGGAAATTCGGAGCCTCAGTTAAAAGCGATTGCCGAGGAGATCCAAACTGTGCTGCGTCTCGAGCATGGGGTGCGGGCCAGACGCGTAGACGGCTTTCCGTTCAGTCAGTGGGTGGTTGTTGATTTTGACGATGTTATAGTGCATCTTTTCCACGAATCCAAGCGTGCCCAGTACGCTTTAGAAGATCTTTGGGGCGATGCTCCTCGGCTTGCCGTTCCATCCCCTGCGCCCCCTTTGCAGCCCACTTAAATCGTCATGACCACAGGGTCCCTCTGTCGCCTGTCCTGCCTTAAAAGAGCCTCATAAAGGTTCAATGAAGGGTTCTAAACTCATGCCTCGCCTCAAGGATACTCACGAAGCTCAGCAAGTAGACGTTCCCCCGCACCCCGCAGCCCATGAATTCAAGGGGCTCGCGTTGCTCGCGCTTGGACTGGTCCTCTTTCTCTCCCTGATTTCTTATACCCCGCAGGACATTCCTGGGTGGTTTCCCTTTCATAGCGCTCCAGTTTCGTCCGGCGCCGCGCACACCCTGAACTTTCTTGGGACCCTCGGTGCCCTCATTGCCTGGAGCGCGTACTCGTTGCTTGGTAGTGCAGCTTACCTGATGTGCGCCATGTTGTTGGGTTATGGCTCTGCGAAGCTCATTCTCCCGGGAACGCGCTTGGGCAGGCGGGCGTTGTGGAGCATTTCGTTTGTGATTTCAGGAGCGTGTCTGGCGCAGCTCTTGGACTGGCCGCTTTTAGAGGCGAAGCGGTTACAGCTGCCCGGTGAAGGCGGTCTGGTTGGAAAGTTTTTGGGTGGTAGCATTTTGCGAGATTTTCTGGGCTCCGTCGGTGCGCTGGCGGTACTTGTGGTGCTGTACTGCACCAGTATTTTGTACATGACAGGCATCCAGCCCGCAGAAGTGTTGGCGGGGTTACTGACTTTGCCCCCCAAGGCTTTGGCGGCGCTGCGTGCTTCCTACGCAGCTTGGGCTGAAGATCGGGCTGCGCGTCGTGCCTCCAGAGAATTCGCTCTGGAAAGAGACGCATTTATCACCCCGCCTCTGCCAAACACGCTTCCCACCAATGAACGGCGCAAGAGTAAAGCGCCTTCTCCCGAGGCTGAGCCCGCTCCTGCACCGGCTCAGAGTGTGATTAGTGACATGGAAGAAGCCATCGCGCCTGCCAAGTCGCTGGCTGCTGAAGTTGCTTCTGTGGAGGAGCCAACGACTGGCGAGCTGCTTCCCAACCCCACTCCTCCCCGTCCCGCACCTCAGATTATCGACAGCACGGCCCCCGTTAAACCTAAGCCGCGCGAGCCCATTAGAGAGAAGGAGCACTCCGTACTGTCCTCCGTAGAATGTCCAGGGTACCAGTTGCCGTCGTTAGACTTGCTTGATCCGGTGGATCTTTCCGATCGGGAAGCTGCGGATCCGCTGGAATTGCGCGCGCTGCAGGACATCGTAATTGAGACTTTGCTGCAGTTTGGAATCGAGGTTTCTGCCGGCGACATCACCCGCGGCCCGACGATCACGCGGTACGAAGTTTACCCAGCCAAAGGGGTGCGAGTGGACCGAATTGTGGCGCTGGAACGCGACTTGGCGCGGGCTACGCGGGCCGAGCGCATCAACATTTTGGCTCCCATTCCGGGCAAAGACACCGTCGGGATTGAAATTGCCAACGCGAAAAAACAGAAAGTTACGTTGCGTGAATTGTTTGAGAGCGATGATTTCGGCTCCACAAAGGCGAAAATCCCCATCGCTTTGGGGAAGGACGTCTACGGCAAAACCATCATCGCTGATTTGGCCGCGATGCCCCACGGACTAGTCGCTGGAACGACCGGGTCGGGTAAAAGCGTGTGCATCAATGCGATCATTGCCTCGATTCTCTATAAGTTCGCCCCAGACGAATTGCGTTTCATCATGATCGATCCAAAGGTCGTTGAAATGCAGATGTACAACGCCTTGCCGCATTTGGTGGTACCTGTGGTCACCGATCCGAAAAAAGTGCTTCTAGCCTTGCGCTGGGCGGTGGATGAGATGGAAAAGCGCTACGCCATCTTTGCGAAAACTGGAGTGCGCAACATCGGTTCCTTTAACGCCCGGCCCTTGCCCAAGTCGCAAAAAGAACTGGATGAAGAGCGACAAAAATTGCAACCGGAGCTTTTTGCAGAGCCCGTGGTCCATGCACCCGTGGCGAACGCTGCGTTGATTGCTTCGGCTTTGCCAGCGGCTCTGCTGGATCCGGATAGCCCTTTATCAGACTCGGACTTGCTCACGGAACCCGTCACAGAAGCGCTTCGGTCTGGATTGGAGGAGCACGATTCCGACGCGCACGAAGACGCCCAAGAACCCGCGGTGGAGTCGCTTTCCTCTGAGGAACGCATCACGCGGATGACGACGGTGAAGGTTCCCCGCGACAGGGAGCTGATTATTCCCGATCGTATGTCTTACATCGTCATCATCGTGGATGAGTTGGCCGATTTGATGCAGACGGCCCCAGCGGATGTCGAAAGCGCGATTGCTCGTATCACGCAGAAGGCGCGTGCGGCGGGGATCCATATGATTATTGCCACGCAAACACCTCGTGCGGATGTTATTACCGGCGTAATTAAGGCTAACGTGCCTTGCCGGATGGCGTTCCAAGTGGCCTCTGCGCTGGATTCGAGGGTGATTTTGGATGAAAACGGCGCGGAACGTCTGCTTGGACAGGGTGACATGTTGTACCGGCCGCCAGGAACGGCGCGCATGATCCGTGCTCAGGGCGTCTTGGTCACTGACGATGAAGTGAAACGTCTGGTCGACTTCGCTGCCGCGCAAGGTGGGCCGACTTTTGAGGGGGCGATTCACGCAAAATTAGAAGGCGGGGACGGTGCTGAAGGGGAGGAAGTCAGCGATGAGGATCAAGAGTTGGTAGAAAGCTGCATTGAAATTATGAGGCAGGAGAAAAAGGCGAGTACCTCCTTGTTTCAGCGGCGGCTGCGGCTAGGTTATACTCGGGCGGCACGGATTCTGGATATTCTGGAATCGCGCGGCTATGTGGGCCCGGGTGAGGGTGCCAAACCTCGGGAAATCTTAGTGGACTTGGACGCACTTTAAAGTTCAACGGGATCGTTTCGAGTTTCAAACATCGGGGATTTCATGCAGACGACGTTATGGATCGACTTTAGGGTTCGACGCTAGGGTTCCAGTCAGCAATCTTCTGTAAAGATGGCGTAATTGAGCCGGACGCGTATAAATGCGGATAAGCAAGATGGAGCCTCTACAAACCCATGTCTGAAAGCATCGGAGAACAACTTAGGAAAGCGCGGCAAGCCCGTGGATGGAGCTTGGAGCAAGTGGCTCACGCAACCTGCATTCGTCCCGATAAGCTGACTGCTTTGGAGGAAGACGACTATTCCTCGTTCCCGAGTCCTGCGTACAGTCGTGGGTTTTTGACGATGTATGGGAAGTATGTCGGCGTGGATGTCTCAGCTGAGGCCCGCACGATGGAGGGGCACAGTGCGCTGCATATTAAAGATTACCAGTACCTCAAAAATGTTCCTGTTCGCCAGCTTCCCGAGGATTCCGTTGCGCCCCGCGAAAGGACGCCATCGGTGGTGCCGCTCTTGGTCTTTGGTGGAATTTTGATCCTTGCTGTGGCGATCATTTGGCTGTTGATGACGGTTCGACGCCTAGGTTTGGCGTAGGACGGCGCGCTGGCATGGGGCAAGTTTATCGCGATTCCGAGAACCCCAGCTGTTCCTTTGCGGCTATAAGTATCTAAGACGTGGCATGACTCGTATCTCATTGGCGCAGCCAGCCTTGATGATTGGCGGTCCGACGGCCTCTGGAAAAAGCGCCTTTGCTGTGCGCCTCGCCGCTGAGATGGGGGGAGAGATTGTCAATGCAGACGCTTTTCAATTGTACTGTGGCTTACCGCTTTTGACCGCGCAACCCAGTGGTGCAGAACAGGCGCGGGTGCCGCATCATTTGGTGGGTGAGTTTGGCCTAGGGGAGACTTTCGATGTGGCCCGGTATGTGGAGTTGGCCCGAAAGCGTATTGCGGACATTTGGGCACGTGGCCGTTTGCCGCTGCTTGTGGGGGGGACAGGGTTATATTTGCGGTCGGTTTTGTACGGTTTGTCTAGCGGGTTACCTGCACCGGATACCGCCCTGCGAAGCACGTTGGAGGGGCGTCCTTTGGTTGATTTGTGTAGAGAATTGGTCGAACTCGATGCGCAGGCTGCGGTCAGTGTGGATCTACAGAATCCGAGGAGAGTCATCCGTGCGCTGGAGGTGTGCTTGCTTTCGGGGCGCCCTTTTACAAGTTTCCGCGAGAAACGAACCCCGCCATCTGTAGCAGCGGGGCTATGGCTGGCATTACCAAGGGAGGAGTTGCATCAGCGGATCGAGGTGCGGGCTAGGGGATTGTTCGAGGCAGGCGTGGAGGCGGAGGTTGCGGCGGCTCTATCGGAATTGGGGCCGACCTCCGGCCAGGCCATTGGCGTGAAGCAGGTGGCCCGGGTGCTTGCGGGGGAGGTCTCTCGCCCAGCGGCAATCGCGGAGATTACTGCCGCGACTCGTCAGTACGCGCGGCGTCAGGAAACGTGGTTTCGCAAGGAAGTCGCTCTTGCTCCGCATGCTCCGGAGCGGGCTTGGGAAGCGGCGTTGGAATTATTGAAACAGCACAAGGTCTAAACTGGGTGACATTTTAAGTAAGTTTCGCACTTTTTGTGGACGTAAGGCTCTTGGCCTCTTAAATTGTAAAAGTACGTCCGCCCCATCTCCCCCGGTTTAGGTACAACCCTAGCTGCTTGTTTGAATTACAAGTTAAAGCACAAGTTGAAAGCTCTTTATGCCTACCAAAAAAGAACCGAAGAATAAGTCTACCGCCGCTACAGACGTCGTTGCTGACGTTATTTCATCGAAGCCTAAGGTGGTGAAAACTGCGAAAAGCCCAGCCGCGAAAAAAGCTCAACCCCTCACCGAGGGGCCTGTAGCCCTGTCGGAAGGGGGCGAGAAAAATCCGCCTGTCGCTAAACAGACCATCGCTAAAGCTCCCAAAGCCAAAGCGACCAAGTCGTCCAAGCTCGTTGATTCAAACTCGGATGTGAACGCCGTAACTCAGGAAGACCTGCTTTCAGTTCATGTCACCCATGAGGCTATCGAGTTGAGGGCTTATTTCATCGGGGAAAACCGGCGAATGTTTGGTCAGGAGGGAGACTCGAGGCACGATTGGCTTGAAGCGGAACGGCAGTTGCGTTTCGAAGGCTATTCCATCAATCAAGCTCTGTTGCGAAAGTCCCGAGATTAGTCTCGTTCTGCTCCTAGCAGTTCAGGCCGAGTTAAATTAAATCAATCAAATGAGGCCTGAATCTGCGCTTATTATCGCTCTGGAAGAGCGGCTTCAAATCATCGCGGACCGAGCATGGTACGCGCGGGATGCGGTTGGTCATCTGGCCGCTTTGCAGTCAGTTTCAGAACGCATCAGCTCTCTCTCCCTCGCGTTACCTGCCCCAGTAGATCCCCAATTGCGACACTTTTTGGAGCGCAGCAGCTTTGATAAGGCGCTTGCTCACTTGAGGAGCGCTACTTCGCAGCAGGCTGTTTAGATTGATTGGTTGGAGTTAGGGGCGCGGGTTTTGAGCACCGAAAAATCAGGTGCTAGATCAGGTGCCAGATCAGGTGCTAGTGGACCGTTATGCTGAGTGGAAAATTGACGAATTGAATCGCAGCATGGAAGTGTTCCAAAAGGTCAGAGCGGGGCTCGTTCTTGGGAAAAGGTTAGGGCAACACGGTGACCAAGAATGCGCTTTGGGGACTGTGATTCTGTGTTAAAGTGAGGATGTGAAAAACATCACAGTCAGCGTGGATGATCACACCTACCGGATGGCACGCATTCGAGCGGCTGAGCGTGCGACCTCTGTTTCGGCTTTAGTGAAGGCTTATCTCCTTCAAATTGCGTGTGGCGGCACGGGGGAAACTGAATTCCAGCGTCTTGAACGGGAGGAAGGCGAGCTCCGTGACGAATTGCGTTCGCAACGGGTTGGCTTGAGTGCATCTCATAATCTAAGTCGAGAAGAGGTGCATTCCCGCCATGAGATTTGTTGATACCAATATCTTGTTATATTCTTTGGAATTGGAGGCAGGGGAGTCGGAGAAAGCAGAAATAGCGAGGAAGATATTGTTGAGCGCTGATCTAGCTCTTTCAGTGCAAGTGCTTCAGGAGTTTTATGTGCAAGCCACTCATTCAAAGCGTCCTTACGCGCTCACGCATGATTTGGCAGTTCGATTGATCGAGAAGTGGATGAGGTTTCGAATTCAAGACAACACGGTTTTGCTACTCCGTGATGCGCTAGAAATTAAGAGGCGGTACGGAACTTCGTATTGGGATGCATCGATCATAGCTGCTGCGCAAAGTGCTCGGTGTGATGAGTTGCTAAGCGAAGACCCAAGTCATGGGCAACACTATGGAAGTGTGACGGTCGTGAATCCTTTTTTGAAAACGTAGACACAATTTCAAGAGGAGCGAGGGGTGAGCAAGGGTCCATGCCTTGGATTTTGGGCTGCGTTTTTCATTTGCCGAAAAACAATTGGGGAAGGGCGCAAATTTTCCCAAACAAATGAGTTGGTCGAGGATTGTTTGTTTTGTTATCTAAAACGCTTTCTATATGCCAAACGCGAACCTTCTAGATCTCCCTCCCAAAGAAGCGTCCCGTTACAGCGTCCCTAACCTTGACCGCGCTTTGAGTCTCCTTGAAGTGCTCAGCGCCACGCCCTCTGGACTGACCTTGAGCGAATTGGCTGCGACTCTCCAAATTCCGACCAACAGTGTCTTTCGAATCAGCCGTACGCTGGAGGAGCGGGGCTATTTAGAACGGCAAGAGGCGACGAAACGGTTCTGCCTGACACAAAAACTGCTCCGACTGAGCTGCGGTCCTGTTTCGGGGGAACGTAGCCTCACGGAGTGCGCTTTAGCTGCGATGCGTGAACTGCGAGACGACACGTTGGAAACCGTTCTTTTGGGGACGCTTGCGGGGGCTGAGGGCGTGGTGATTGAGCAGGTATCAGGGCGGCATTCCTTCCGGTTTTGTGTGGATATAGGGGTGCGTTTTGCGCTGCACACTGCCGCTCCAGGTAAGGCAATGTTGGCGGCTTTACCGGAGAGTGAAACCGAGGCGATTATCCGCAAGATGCACTTTTTTCGTTTCAACGCTCAAACCATTACAGAACCCGAGGCATTTCGCGGGGAACTGGCGAAGACTCGAGCCAATGGCTATGGCGTTGACGCGGGTGAGGAACGCGAGGGAGCTCATTGTATCGGGGCGGTGATACTCGACCGGCAGCGTCTTCCTGCTGGGGCTGTCTGGCTTACAGGGCCATCGTCAAGAGTGCCAGTTTCGGAGTTCCCTCGCTTGGGCCAGCGTGTGCGGGATGCCGCCCGTCAGATTTCAGCTAAGATGGGCCATTTTGCCGAATAAACCCTACGTTCCACCCGTGAAAACGCGCATCTTTCTCAATCAGCCTTCGCAGATTTCGTTTGTGAAAATCAGCCTTGGAGTGCTCTTCCTGCTCGCGACTCCTCTGATAGTCCAAGGGGAGGGCGCAGAAGATGGGCAGCAGTTTTTTCGGGAAAAGGTTTACCCTATTCTCAAGGAACATTGCGTGAAGTGCCACGGCGGCGAGAAAATCAAGGGCGGCCTGGTGCTCACCTCGCGGGACGGATTTTTAAAAGGAGGCGAAAATGGCGTGCCCCTAGATGCTTCCACTCCAGCCAAAAGCCTCCTTCTCGACATGATGAGTTATCGGGATGGAGATCATGAAATGCCTCCAGCTGGCAAACGTCCCGATTCGGAGTTGGCGGTTTTTCAAAAATGGCTCGCGCTGGGCGCCCCTTACGACCCCGCTTTGGAAAGTGCCCCGAAAATAGCCGTGGCTCCCAAAGCGCCAGCTCCGACCGAAAACGCCGCGAATTGGTGGGCGTATCAGCCTGTACGCGAGCTTGCTGCGCCGACGGTGGCTCGCGCGGATTGGGCGCGTAATCCGGTGGACGCGTTTCTCCTCCAGTCGATGCGTCAGGCGGGGCTGCAACCCAACCCTCGCGCTTCTAAAGCCCAGCTCGTCCGCCGTGCCTATTACGACCTCATCGGTCTGCCTCCCACTCCTGAAGAGGTCAAACGTTTCGAACAGGACAGCTCGCTCGAGGCTTGGCCGCGACTCATCGAATCCCTCTTGGCCAAACCGCAGTACGGAGAAAAATGGGCCCGTCACTGGATGGATATTGTGCGTTATGCCGAGACTGAGGGGTTTGAACGTGATAGCGAAAAGCCGCACATTTGGCGTTACCGCGACTACCTGATTGAGGCGTTTAATGCAGACTTGCCGTATGATCAGTTTTTGACCCAACAGCTCGCAGGAGACGAAGTTCAGACTCCCACTCAACAGAGTTTAACCGCCACCGGCTTCCTTCGCCTCATGCAGTTTGACGACGAGCCTTCAGACCGCTTGCAGGCCAAATACGATCTCCTCGCTGACAACGTGCAAGTTACCGCCGAGACCTTTCTCGGGATGACCATGGGATGCGCCCGCTGCCACGATCACAAAAAGGATCCTATCACCCAGAAGGATTACTACAGCTTCATGTCCTTCTTTCATGGGCTGAAGGAATACGGCGGCACTAGAAATAGTCCGCTCGCGTGGGTCGCTCCAGAGCAGAAGACGAACCTTCGTGAGCAGAAACGCCAAACCCTGACCCGCCTCGATGAGGCGTACCAAAAGTCAGCGCCTTCACTTCTTGCCGGGTATGAAAAAAATGTGATTGCTGGCGGAAAGTCGCCGTTAGTGGAGGCAAAAGCGGGGAGCGAGAATGCTTGGATCCATACCGCAACAAATCCCGGTCCGAACTGGCGCGCGGAGAATTTCGCTGCCAAAGACTGGGAAACCACGCCGGAAACCAAAGCGACCGCTGGGCAGACGATCTGGATGCGGGCTCGGTTTGGCCTCGCCACACTTCCCAAGAACCTTTGTATCGATTTGGAATACGGCGGGGATACTGAGGTTTTTCTCAATGGGACTTCCGTGTTCAATGCGAGCGATCTTCCTCATGGAAGCCGGTTTTTAGAGCTGAGTCGTCATTCCAAACTTCTACACACTGGGTCGAATTTGCTCACCGTGAAGGGGTCTGTTTCCTCGGATGGAAGGTTGCTCCGTGTGCGGCTTTTTGGGGATAAATCGCCCCTGTTGCAGGAACCCAAACGGGACGATTTGGCAGGACTCAAGAAGGGAGAGGGGGCCGACGCGCTCCCTCGGTTGAAGCAAAACTCAGAAGCGTGGCTCGCGGAGGCTGAGCGTCCGATTGGCGTGATGCTCAGTGCAGTTTCGGAAAACGGGTCAGCGCCCGCTCCTTTAGCCGTTCACCGTCGGGGTAGCCCTCAGAACCTTGGCGAACCCGTCGAAGCCGCTTTCCCCGCCGTATTTTCCGGCAGCGTCGAATCCAAGCCCGCCGAAGTGAAGCCCATTGGGCAGAGTTCTTCCGGTCGCCGATTGGCTTTGGCCAGATGGATGATTCAGCCTGAGAATCCGCTGGTGAGTCGAGTGGAGGTAAACCGGCTTTGGCAGCATCATTTCGGCAGGGGAATCGTACAGACTCCGAACGACTTTGGCCGGTTGGGCGAACTTCCCAGCCATCCTGAATTGTTGGACTTTCTGGCGCGAACTTTTGTCCAAAAAGGTTGGAGCATTAAAGCGATGCACCGGCTCTTAATGAATTCTGAGGCTTACCAGATGAGTTCGGCGGCCTCGCCCGACTCCCTCGCCAAGGATCCGGAGAACCTCCACTGGTGGCGTTTCCCGATGCGCCGCCTGACTGCCGAGGAAGTTCGCGATTCGATCTTGAGCGTGTCAGGGATGCTTAAACTGGATGCGTTTGGTCCGCCGGTGCATCCGCCGCTTCCCAAGGAGGTGCTTGAAACGCAGTCCGTTCCCGGTAAAGGCTGGCCCAAAGAGAGCGTCGAAGCCACGGCTCGCAGGAGCGTCTACGTTCATGTGAAGCGTAGCCTGTCGCTTCCGCTCCTTGCCGACCATGATCAAGCGGCGACGGACTCCCCCTGCGCGGTGCGGTTTGTGAGCACGGTGCCGACCCAGGCGCTGGGAATGCTCAATTCCGAGTTCATGGCCGACCAAGCGCTCCGTTTCGCACAGCGCCTCCAGCACGAGGCCGGTCTCAGCCCTGAAGCGCAAATCCGTCGTGGACTCCAACTCGTGCTTCAGCGCGATCCCGCCCAAAGCGAGCTCGCTCTTTGCCTCAAAACGCTCCAGCAGTTTCAATCCGAATTGAACCTCCCTCCCGAGCTTGCCCTGCAGCGGTTGACCTTGCTCGCCTTGAATCTTAATGAGTTTCTCTACCTCGATTAACCCTCTCGCTCCATGAACTCTTCCTTACCTCCCAACTTTTGTGGAAACGTGCACCGTCGGGAATTCTTGAACACTATCGGCGGTGGATTTACGCATCTGGCCCTTTGCGGGATGCTCGCCAAAGACGGTTTTTTTACGAATCAAGCCCTCGGCGCCGCCGGTGTTGCCTCGCCTGCACCCGAGCTGAAACTCCCTGGCAAGGCCAAGAGTGTCATCTTCCTTTTCATGTACGGCGGCCCCAGCCACATCGACACTTTCGATTACAAACCCGCCATGCTCGGCATGGATGGAAAGACGATTCAGATCCAGACTAAGGGGCGGGGCGGGTCAAAAAATGAGGGCCGTATCGTCGAGCCCAAGTGGAAATTCAAACAATACGGGCAGAGCGGTAAATGGGTATCCGACCTCTTCCCGAATTTGGCCCAGTGCGTGGATGACATCGCTTTCATTCACAGCATGGTTGCCGAGTCTCCCATTCATGGGTCGGCGATGCTGAAGATGAACACTGGGTCCATCCTGAGTGGAAAGCCTTCCTTGGGTTCTTGGATCAATTACGGCCTTGGCTCCTCGAATCACAATCTCCCGGGCTACGTCGTGATGCTCGATAAAACCGGAGGCCCCATCTCCGGTGCCAAGAACTGGTCCTCCGGTTTCATGCCTGCCACCTATCAGGGGACCGTTTTCCGAGCTAACGGCGCGCCGATCCTCGATCTGAGCCCTCGCGAAGGCATGAGCGACGCTCAGCAGCGGTTGCTGCTAAATTCGCTTAACGACCTCAATCGTTCTCATCTCTCCTCGCACGCCGACAACACCAACCTCGCCGCGCGCATCGATAGCTACGAGCTCGCTTATCGCATGCAGGCCACCGCCCCAGAGGCCATCGCCATCGAGCAGGAATCCCCTGAAACCCGCGCCCTTTACGGACTTGATACTCCACGAACGGAGGACTTTGGCCGTAAATGTCTATTAGCCCGCAGACTCGTGGAGAGAGGCGTTCGCTTTGTCCAAGTGTACTCTGGCGGCGCCCACAATGATGACAACTGGGATGCACACGGTGATTTAGTTAAAAATCACGAGTTTCATGCAGGGAACACGGACAGACCCATCGCCGCTTTACTCAAAGACCTCAAACAGCGCGGACTCCTCGACGAAACCCTCGTTGTGTGGGGTGGTGAATTCGGCCGCCAGCCCACCGCCGAGTACGCAGCGGGCACTGGTCGCGATCATAACTCCGCTGGATTCACCATGTGGATGGCTGGCGGCGGCATCAAGGGCGGCGTTTCTTACGGTGAAACGGATGAACTGGGCAATCGTGCTGTCGCAAATCGTTGCGAGGTCAAACAACTCCACGCGACCATTCTCCACCTGCTTGGGGAGGATCCTAACAAGTTGTCCTTTTTCTACGGAGGCTTGGATCAAAAGCTCGTAGGAGTCGAAGGCGCAGACCCCATTAAGGCGATTATGGCGTAGTCGTAATCCCCGCTATTTTTCTCTAAACATACTTTCTCAACCAACCCTCACCCTCCAAAAACCAATGCTCCCCAAAAACTCCCCATCGTCGTTGCGTCCGCTTAGTTTAGTCCTGAGTCTTGCCACCTCGGTCACTTTTTTCGGTACTCTTCCGGCCATTGCTGGGCAGACCGGCACTCCCCACCGATTGCTCGTCGCTAACACAGGCAGGGTCGCTGTAGTCGCTCCGGATGGCACTTTGGAGCGCGATGTTAAAAGCGCGGGGCTCCATGACACCTCTTTGCTCCCCAACGGGAACCTCTTGTTGCAATCCAGTTGGACCAAAGTGAGCGAGCTGAGCCCGGAAGGTAAAGTCGTCTGGGAATACGACTCCGCCACCTCCAACGGCAACGCAGGCATACCTCTGGAAGTGCACGCCTGTCAGCGCCTTGAAAACGGACTGACCATGATCTCCGAATCTGGCGTAGGCCGGATTATTGAAGTCGACCGCGAAGGAAAGCTGCAACTCGAAATCAAACTCGTTCGTGATCATCCCAGTAAGCACAGCGACACTCGCTTGGTGCGCCGCACGCCCGCAGGCACTTACCTCGTTGCCCACGAGGCCGATGGCAAGGTGCGGGAGTACGATCGTGCAGGCAAAGTCGTCTGGGAATTTGAAGTTCCCTTGTTCGATAAAAAACCGGCGCCCGGCCACGGACCAGAGGCTTTCGGCAATCATCTCTTCAGCGCGGTACGCCTTGAAAACGGGAACACGCTCATTGGCACCGGCAATGGTCACAGTGTGTTGGAGGTCAATCCCAAGAAGGAAATCGTGTGGAAAGTGGAACAGGACGACTTGCCTGGAATCAAACTCGCGTGGGTGACCCGTGTGGAGCGTCTTCCCAACGGCAACACTCGCTTTGGAAATTGCCATGCTGGGGCGAATATGCCACTGAGTATAGAAGTGGACGCCTCCAAAAAAGTCGTTTGGTCTTACTCGGATTATGAGAGGTTTGGAAATTCGACAGTCGCTGTGGATGTCGTTGACGGCGTCGGCATCGGCGGTGGAAAGTAAGTTTCTTTAGAATGCCTATTGGCGTGATCGCGCCCTCCTCTTTTTAAATCGCACTTTATATTTCTGATGTTTGACCCCGCTTCTTTCTCACTTCGAAACCGCGTTGCCCTAGTCACTGGCAGTTCCACGGGTCTGGGCAAAGCCATGCTGGCAGGCTTGGGCAAGGCTGGCGCAAAGGTCGCCTTGAATTATCAGAACAACGCTTCTCGCGCAGAGGCCTCCTTTGCGGAGATCGAAGCGGCGGGAATCGAGGGAATGCTCGTGCGCGGCGATGTCACCGACGAGGCGGAGGTGGGGCGCATGGTGGATGAAATTTCCAGCAAGCTCGGGCCTGTGGACATCTTGGTATTCAATGCCACGCCTCCTCAGCCGCAAAAGCCGATCGAGGAATATGATTGGGCATTCTACCAACAAATGTTGGATTTTTTCATCAAAAGTCCCTTCCTGCTGACCCGCGCATGTCTGCCGCACATGAAGGCCCAAAAGTGGGGTCGCATCATCAACATCGGCTCGGAAGTGGTGGCACGCGGCGTTGGAAACTTCACCGCTTATGTGGCGGCCAAAGGCGGGCAAAACGGCTTTAATCGCAGCCTCGCGTCCGAACTCGCTCCTTGGGGAATCACCGTGAACATGATCTCTCCGGGCTGGATACCAGTCGAACGGCATCTTAATGATCCCGAGGAGCAAAAAGAAGCGTATCGCAGCCTGATCCCTCTGAATCGTTGGGGAGTTCCGGACGACGTCGCCGGTGCCACAGTGTTCCTCGCCAGCGAAGCCGCTGCTTTTCTTACCGGTCAAAACCTCCACATCAATGGTGGAATGACCACCCATTAACCCGCAAAATCCCATGAAATCCCCCCGCTCCATTCGTTTCGCCGCGCTACTCGGCTTGTTAAGCCTCAGCCTTGGCGGTTGTAACAAACCCGCTGCTCCCAGTGTCGCCGAGGGCGAAGGGAAGCTGAAAAAAATCGCCTTTGTAACCAACGGGGTCGCCTCGTTTTGGACCATTGCCTCTGCGGGGGTCAAAGCGGCCGCGCGTGATCTGAAGGTCGACGCTCAGACGCTAATGCCTGCCGAGGGAATTAGCGATCAGAAGCGCATGATCGAGGATTTGCTCACTCGCGGAATTGACGGTATTGCGGTGAGTCCGATCGATCCGGTGAATCAAACCGAGTTGATCAATATCGCTGCCAAGAAAGCCAAGGTCATCACCCACGATTCCGATGCGCCTCAAAGCGAACGGCTTTTGTATATCGGGATGGACAATTACAAGGCCGGTAGGATGTGTGGAGAAATGGTGCGCGAAGCGATGCCCAATGGGGGTTCGGTGATGATTTTCATCGGTCGTCTCGAGCAGGACAATTCAAAGCGGCGCAGACAGGGCACCATCGACGCCATTTTGGGACGTCCCGATAACAGCGATCATTTCGACGAAATTTCCGCGGTTTTAGAAGGCAACGGTTTCAAAATTTTAGGCACGCTCACCGACCAGTTTGACCGCGCCAAGGGCAAGGCCAACGCCGAGGACGCCCTCGCCAAGTACCCTGATCTGGGATGCATGGTTGGCCTTTTCGCCTACAATCCTCCGCTTATTCTCGAGGCCTTGGCACAGTCTAACAAGCTCGGGACCGTCAAACTCGTCGCTTTCGACGAGGACGACGCCACGCTTGATGGCATCGAAAAAGGCACCGTCGTGGGGACGGTCGTGCAGGATCCCTATATGTACGGGTACAAGTCCGTGGAAATGCTCTCCGCGCTCATCTCGGGGAAACCCGGAGTCGTGCCCTCGGAGAAGTTTCTCGATATTCCTGCACGCAAAATCCGCAAAGAGAACGTCGTGGAGTTTCGCTCCGAGCTCAAGTCGCGGTTGAGCGCTGCTCAATAGCGGCCGCGCGCGTTTTCGATCTGAGCGAAGTAAAGCCTCCCCTCTATGTCTTCGCCAATTCTGGAAGCTCGCGCTATTTGCAAGTCCTTCGCGGGCGTGCGCGCCCTCAAAGGGGTGAGTTTGGCCGTGCATCCCGGCGAGGTGTTGGCCGTCATCGGGGAAAACGGGGCGGGCAAAAGCACCTTGATGAAGATCCTCGCGGGCGTGCAGGCGCCGGACACGGGCGATTTGCTGGTGGATGGAGTGGGTCGTTCCATTCGCTCTGTGCAAGAGGCGCTTTCACTCGGCATAGCGCTCATTCATCAGGAACTTAATCTGGCCGAGACACTCGATGTGGGTGCCAATATTTTCCTAGGTCGCGAGCCGCATCGTTGGGGCTGGATTGATGCTGGGCGAGTTTCACGGGAGGCGAGGGCCGTGCTGGGGCAAGTCGGGCTTCTGGTCGATCCCGGCACGCTCGTGAGTACGCTGACTATTGGGCAGCAGCAGCTTGTGGAAATAGCCAAGGCGCTTTCAGTGAAAGCGCGTGTTCTCATCATGGATGAACCCACGTCGAGTCTCTCTGATCATGAGACGCAGGTGCTTTTGCGCCTTATTCGGGAATTGCGCGCCAAAGGGGTTGCCATCATCTACATCTCCCATCGCCTCGGCGAAGTTCACGGTATCGCGGATCGGGTTGAAGTGCTCAGGGACGGCGAAAATGCGGGCCACCTTTCGCGCTCGGAAATTTCCCACGCGGCAATGGTCAAACTCATGGTGGGCCGGGAGCTCTCCCAGTTTTATCCTCACCAGACCCACCCAAGCGGGGAGGTTGCCTTGGAAGTGCGGGGGCTTCGCACGGCCGCGTATCCCGCACATGCGGTGAGTTTCGAGATTCGCGCAGGCGAGGTAGTCGGCATGGCTGGCCTGGTCGGAGCGGGTCGCAGCGAATTGTTGCAGGCGCTTTTCGGTGTGGTGCCGGCCCTCGCGGGTACGGTTCGCGTGGCTGGAGTGCCTGTGATTGCGGCTTCGCCTCGGGATGCGATGGCCGCTGGGTTGGCCTTGGTGCCCGAGGACCGCAAACACGATGGGTTGTTTTTGGAAATGGGCGTGCGCGAAAATCTGAGCATCGCCACGCTCCATCGCGATCAGCGAGTCGGGTTTTTGAATCGTACGAAAGAGCGCGATTTGTGCGCAGAAATGATTCCGGCCATGCGCATCAAAACGCCGAACACCGAACAGCCCGTCCAGTTTCTCTCAGGCGGCAACCAGCAAAAGGTGGTGATCGGAAAGTGGCTTGCCACGAGGCCCCGCGTGTTTTTGCTAGATGAACCCACGCGAGGGGTAGACATCGGTGCCAAACAGGAAATCTATCGGCTGATGGAGGAGCTTGCGGCCAAGGGGGTGGCGGTGCTCTTTGTTTCTAGCGATCTGGAAGAGATTCTTGGGATGTCGGATCGCGTGCTGGTGCTGCACGAAGGCCGCCTGAATGGGGAGCTTTCGCGCTCTGAACTTAGTGAAGAAGCGGTGATGCGCCTTGCCACGGGAGGCAATCATTCCACCGCTGTAGCCGCGTCTTGATATGAAAAAAATCTTCGGAATCCTCGGGCTTTTAATTGCCGTTTGCCTTGTAACAGCCTCTCTTTCAGATAGCTTTCTGAGCGCGTACAATGTGGAAAATGTGCTGCGTCGCTCCGCCCTTTTCGGGATTCTGAGCATCGGAGTCGCTTTCGTCATCATTACTGGCGGCATCGATCTTTCGTTGGGCTCGGTAGTCTGCTTGGTGGGGTGCGCCCTCCCGTGGTTACTCACGGTGCAACACTGGCCAGTCCCCCTTGCCTTGCTGGCGGTGGTCGCGTTGTCGTTAGGAATCGGGCTCTTTCACGGCTTGCTGATTACCAAACTGCGCATCCAACCCTTCATTGTCACTCTGTGCGGACTGCTTCTTTATAGAGGCATCGCGCGGGGGTTCACTGCGGATCAAACCGTTGGGTTTGGCAATGAATTCAAATCTCTCCGTCTTCTGGCAACGGGCAAGGTGCCGTTTTTTCCAGGGTTTGATCTTCCAGCTCCGCTACTATTTCTCGCCGTTGTCGCGATACTGGCCGCAGTCTTTTTGAATCGCACCATTTATGGACGCTATCTTTTGGCGTTAGGGCGTAATCCTCAGGCTGCAACTTACAGCGGGATTTCTACCCAGCGCATGACGATCCTCGCTTATGTGGTGAGTTCGGGGCTGGCGGGTTTGGGCGGGGTTTTGTTCGTGCTGGATGTGAACTCCGCGCAACCCGTCGATTTTGGGAGTTTTTACGAACTGTACGCGATCGCTGCTGCGGTGCTGGGGGGATGCAGCTTGCGCGGGGGTGAGGGCTCTATTGTCGGGGTGCTCGTCGGGGCCGCTTTGATGCAGGTATTGCGCAACATGATTACCTTGGTGACCACACGCAATAACGTGGAATTCGCGATCATCGGAGCGGTCATCCTGCTCGGAGTGGTCGCCGACGAACTGACTCGTCGCATTGCTGCGAAGCGGCGAGCTGCGCAGGTGCTCCAAGGCGCCACCGCTGCGTAGCCTTTTTCTACTCCAAAGGCTAAAGAGGTGAGGTGATTCAGAGGCAGCGGCATGGTCGCGGTGCCGAATCTTGATTCGTCGACTCAGCCGGCACCCTCTGTCTTGCTTACGCTGGGAGTGGTCTTTTTTGGAGCGGGTTTTGCCTCCGCTTTGCGCCTCTCCTTTCGCGCTAACCCCTCAATCTGGCGGGGCGAAAGAAACGGATGACTCGCCGCCCGCACCGCGTCCCCGCGACGGGCCGCCGTCCGCGTGGCCCCACCGGGACGGCTGCGCTGAGCGGCTCCAGATGCGGGCCCTTGCGCTGTCTTCACCGGCTTGACCGGCTCGGTGCGTTCCACCTTGGGCTGGGGAGCGCCGACGTAAATCCGGTGGGCAGCTCGTTTGGCTGTGGTGTGCGCTTTCGCTTCGTAAATTTGCGTGAAGAACCCCGCCCCGCGCATCCGGTAAACGAAGTCGGGCTCATCGCCCGCAGACCAATAGGCAACCAATCCGCCCGGGTTCAAGGCGCGATGCACCACACTAAATCCAGCGCGCTCGTAAAGGCGGCGGTTATCTTTTTGCACCCAAGACGACGGCGTGTGGTCGACATCCAGAAGAATGGCATCGTAGCGGTCGTTTTTGGAATCGCGCATCACCTTGAAGACGTCTTTGACAAGCACCGTCACTCGAGGGTCTTTCAAAAGATTACCATTTACGCCTTTGAGCAGTTCTCGATTCCACTGGACGATTTCGGGGAGAAGTTCCGACACATGAACCACCGCGTCCGTGCCCACCATTTCCAACACGCGCTTCAAAGTAAAACCAAGGCCAAGCCCTCCAATGAGTACCCTAGCTTTAGGGGTGGCCTTAAGTTGTCGGCAGCCCAGGTCCGCTAAAAGCAGCTCGGAAACCGTGGCAATGGTGCTCATGAGTTGGCGACCATTGTGCTTGATGTAATGTTCGCCGTCGTGCTCGTGAAGGGTGATCATCGAGCCGTCGGGTGAGCGGACCTGCGCTAGAATTTGGAAGGGCTTTATCAAGGAGAAGAAACGTAGGGGGGCGGTGCAAAAAGACAAGTTCGACCCGCCACCATGGAGGCGAGCGGGTGGGTTTCTCGCTGAAGCGCCTATGAGGCTGCCGCTTTAAGCGCGTTTGGCGGTCAAGCGCATGGTCAGCGTGTAAAGGGCGGCCATTACCAAGACGCCTAATACAAACCACAGGGATTCGTGTTTCACAGCGGCGATCATCTTTTCAGGATCGTCAATGAGGCCGGGATTGCGCTCCGCCATACGTGCTCCCATCCAGGCTAACACCCCGCACCAAAGGGCCGAACCTATAATCGTCATCGCGCTAAACGCACCAAAACTCATGCGGAAAACACCAGCAGGAATCGATATGAGATGCCGTACCACAGGCAACAGTCTGGCAAAGAATATCCCGCCCGCTTCGTAGCGCTGCAAGAAACGTTCCGCCCGCTCGATCTTGGCTTCGGTAATCAAAAGTCGTTTGCCGAAGCGCACTACTGCAAGTCGGCCCACCCAGCGTGCGAGCAAATAGGTGAGCGCAGAGCCAATATACGAACCCACCGTGCCGGCGATAATGACTCCCGTGAGCGTCATGTGTCCCTGGTTCACCCAGTAGGCGGCAGGTGGAATAACCACCTCGCTAGGAACTGGAAAAATCGTACTTTCCATAGCCATGAGCACGATGATCCCCCCGTAGCCCCAGTCTCGAACCCAACCGAACCAGAGGGCGATTAAAGCGTGCATAAAGTCGTGGGGTGGGTGATTGGGGGTGAGGTGATGGGGTGAAGCGAAACGGATGTTGGGAGCGTATTACTCTTGGCGGGAGCGTATTCCTCTTGGAAAAAAGCTAGAACGCCTCGGTTTCATCCATCAACCCCGCGTCTTGCCGGATGGAATCCAAGCGACGCTTCATCCCGCGATCTGATTCCGGGCCCTGCCAGACGCGAAGGACGGTTTGAACTACGGCGGGGATGGCCAGAAGCACGCCCAAAGAGAGCAATGTGGCCGCAGTGGTCTTCTGCGCGGGGCGCTGAAGTTTTCCTGCGAGCAACAGTCCAATTCCACAACCTACGGCTGTTTGGGTCACGGCGAGGAGACTGGACGAGGCGGCGTCTGAGGAGCGTTGGGCTGGCATAGCTGGATTATGGCACAATTTAGAAGAAATGCACGCGTGCGTGTGAACAACAATCTTCACACTTTAAGTTTTTCTTAAAACTAATGGTGAGTTTCCTCCGTAGCAAGGAGAGGGAAGTTGAACTCAATTTAAGGCCGGCCCCGCAAACCCGATCGGCTCAAGATCCTAGGGCGAGCTTTGGAAGTGTTTTGCGTAGTGCACACCGCACTCGGTGCCGTTACGCACACCGCCCCCTCGGGCCTCCTTTTTTGGTTTGATATCCCAGCGCACTAACACAGCGAACCGCTCAACGTGCGCGCTCAAGTCGACTTCTAACAAAATGCTAGTGGTCAGTAAATTATGGGGTTTATTTTTATGCGCTCCACGGGAAACAGACATCGGGCCACAACTATCCGGGCACCTGCCACCAAGGCAATTGCGGTGGTGGGGTCGGTTGCCGCCGTTTTGCAGGCAGTTTTCTGGCTACTTCAGACTCCACAGCAGAGAGATGCCTATTCTTGGCAAATAGTGTGCGGTTTTTCGTGGCCTAGGTTTCAAGAGGGACGTTGGTGGGCGCTTTTTACTTACGTGCTCGTTCAAGATGGGTTGCTGCATTGGTTGGCAGTCATGCTTGGACTTTATGCGTTTGGGCGTTCCGTTGAGCCCATCATAGGAAGTTCGCATGTTCTGGTGGCGAGTGGTTTAGGGACTGTCGTCGGGGGGCTAGTGCACGGGATGGCTTGTCAGTACGGGGCGTTGCCCGCGGGGCAGGCTCTTTGGGGGGCGCTGCCGGCGGTGCTCGCCTTGGTGGGGGTTTACAGTGCGGTGTTGCCGGGTTGGCAGGTGGGGAGTAGCTCCAGATATTCCCGATGGTTTTGGATGGGTGGCATTCGGGCCAAGGAGGTGGGCTGGGTTGCGGCCGTGGGGTGCGTGCTATGGTGGCGAAGCCATTGGGGGGGGGCGGCTGGGCCTTTAGCCATGCTGGCTGCGTTGTGCGTGGGATGGATTTACACTCGGGTGCTGGGCTTTGGCGGAACGTTGTTTTACCAAAGAATCTTGCGCAGCGACGACCCCCATCAAAAGCGCCTCGAAACTATGAGCTGGGAGGAGTTTCTCAATGTCGAACTCAACCCGATTTTAGAAAAAATCGCGCACCGTGGGATTAAGAGCCTGACCCGTGCGGAGCGGCAGACTTTGCGCTACAGTCAACGCAAGCTGGAAGGAGGGTAGACGCGTATGAGGGCACGTTTCAAAAAACTAGTGCTTTCGAATGAATTTTTGGGCGCTTCCGGATACTCTTTTAGGTTTATGGATGGTTCAAAGACCTCAGCACCTCGGACTGCGGAGCCCCAGCTCCGCGGTCTCGGGGGAGAAGGGCCAGTTTTCTTCAAGATTTGGTACGATCACTTCGGTACCACTTTTATATTGGCAAGTTTGTCTGGAATCTATTTCTAAACAAAAAGTTAGCAAACAGCCTAAAAGAGGCTGAAACGCGTGAGTTCGTCTTTTTCGTTCTTTGTGTCCTGTGCGCTCTGAGTGGTTGCAAAGCAGTGTTTGTGAACAGCTCTAAACAAGCTCCGGAGTGACCTTTGAAGAACCGACTTTGCTTTAGATCGCTTTCTCTGAAAAAAGACCGCAAAATGCACCGCCCTTTTTTCCTATGAAGTTACGAATGTTTACCATGCTGTTGTGCGTCGTTCTGGCGATACTTGGCATTGGCTTTGCGAAGTTTAAACAAATCCAAGCGGCCATAGCCATGGGCAAGTCCTTTGCTCCGCCGCCTTCTGCGGTCACCACGCTCGTGCTTGCCTATCAGCAGTGGGAGCCCACCATCCGAGTGATAGGGTCGCTCAAGGCAGTGCAGGGAGTTCAAGTCTCGACGGATTTGGCCGGTATCGTGGCCGAGATCGCATTTGAATCAGGCAAGCCCGTCAAAAAGGGGGATCTTCTCGTTCAACTAAGCTCCGACCAAGAGCGTGCCCAGCTCGCCGCCGCCCAGGCACGGCGCGATCTCGCTACCATCGATGCTGCCCGTAAACGCGATCTTGTTGCCCTCAAAGCCGCACCGCTCTCGGACCGAGACACCACGGAGGCTGAATTGCGTAAAGCTGAAGCCGCGTGCGCTGAGGCTGCAGCGTTACTCGCCCGCAAACGAATCACGGCTCCTTTCGATGGCGTGATGGGTATTCGCCAGGTCAGTCTCGGGCAATTTCTAAACCCCGGCGCGCCCATCGCCACAATGCATTCTCTCGACCCGATCCAAGTCCAATTCACGCTTCCTCAACAACAAATTGCCGCTGCCATGCCGGGCCACTCCGTGCAGGTGCTCGTCGACGAACTTTCCGGAAACCCGCGCGCAGGAACCATCTTGGCACTGGACTCGCAATTGGATCAAGCCACCCGCGCAATTACGGTGGAAGCGACTTTACCCAACGCAGACCATGCGCTTCGCCCTGGGATGTTTGTGAATGTCGAACTTCCTCTTCCAAAAGAAGCCGAAGTACTTGTCGTGCCGGCCTCTTCCATCAGTTATGCGCCCTACGGCGATGCTGTGTATGTGGTCAAAGAAACCCCAGATGAAACGGGCAAACCGACCAAAACTGTTGTCCAAAAATTCGTAAAACTCGGCCAAAATCGAGGAGACCAAGTCCGTGTTTTAAGCGGGTTAGATGTCGGCGATGAAGTGGTGACTTCTGGCGTATTCAAGTTGCGTCCGGGCGCGCCCGTCCAAATCAATAACAACGTCACCCCGAGCAACGAAGCCGCCCCGCACCCGCCCAACAGTTAAAGACGAAGCTCGCGCCAGCCTTGTGCCATGATTCCAAACTACTGGACCGAAGCGACCGAGCACCTGAGTCGCCGTTGTGCGACTATGGCGGCGCTGATTGCCGAGTATCCAATGGAAACGCTGACTGGGCGTGGAGATGCATTTTACACCCTGCTGCGCTCCATTGTAGGGCAGCAAATTTCGGTCAAAGCGGCGGACACGGTGTGGGGAAGACTGGAGGCAAAGGTGAAGCCGCTGGTGCCAGCTAAAGTGGCGAGGGCTCGAGATACCACGCTGCGTGCGGCGGGTTTATCGGGACAGAAGGTTTCGTATTGCAAGAATCTGGCGCGTTTCTTTCTCGAAGATCTCCCATCTGATGGGATTAGCGATTACTGGGGAGGCTTGAGCGATGAGGAGATTGTCAAACAGCTTACAACGATCAAGGGCATCGGAGTTTGGACTGTGGAGATGTTTTTAATATTTCATTTGCAACGGCCTGATGTGTATCCGCTCCAAGACATTGCAATGATCAAGGCAATCGAAAAGTATTACGCTGAAGGCCAGAAACTCACTAAACCGGAATTGATTGCGCTTGGCGAACGCTGGCGTCCTTTTCGGAGTGTATCAACGTGGTATTTGTGGCGATCGCTTGATCCGGTCCCCGTCGTTTATTGAAATATCGCACACAGGCGGGAACGATATTCCGCTCGCACGTTTTGCCTTCGCTCCGAGCGAATATGCCTGTTTAATCGTCGGGCTCAAGACATGCCGGACTGCACTTTTTTTACCACAGCCATCGATTACACCAACGCGGCTCCGCACATCGGACATGCGTACGAGAAGGTGCTCACCGATGTTTTCGCCCGCTTCGAAAAACTGAGCGGACGCAGCGTCTACTTTTTGACGGGCGTGGACCAGCACGGCCAGAAGGTGCAGCAATCGGCTGAAAAGGAGGGCCTTTCTCCTTTGGAATTTGCCCAGCAGTGCACCACCAAGTTTCTTTCGCTCTGGCAGCAACTCGGTGTGCATTACGACGGTTGGGCGGCAACGACCGATCCGCTCCACAAGCAAGCCGTCCAACGCATCCTTCAACAGCTTTTTGCCAGCGGCAAACTCTACAAACAGGCGCATCGCGGCTTTTACAGCGTGCGCCAGGAGCAGTTTCTCACCGACAAAGAGCGCACCGAGACTGGCGAGTTTGGTCCGGAATGGGGCGAGGTGGTCGAGTTGGAAGAGGAAAACTGGTACTTCAGGCTTTCCGAATACAAGGACTGGCTGCTCGGGTTTATCGACGGGCATGAACATTTTGTGACTCCGTCGTTCCGGCGCGTGGAGTTGCGCAACGCGGTGGAAAAGCTGTCCGGGGATCTTTGCATTTCCCGCCCCAAAAACCGCCTCTCTTGGGGAATTGAACTGCCTTTCGACACGGGTTTTGTGACCTACGTCTGGTTTGATGCGCTCATCAACTACGTCTCCTTTGCCGGCTACCTTGCCGACCCGGATTCCGGTCTGCCTCGCTTCGAAACCCTCTGGCCAGCCAAGGCGCACGTCATCGGCAAGGACATCCTCATCCCCGCTCACGGCGTCTATTGGCCCATAATGTTACATGCAATCGGTTTTCCCGATGACCAGATCCCCAATCTGCTGGTCCACGGGTGGTGGAACATTTCGGGCGCTAAAATGAGCAAAAGTACCGGCAACGTCATTGATCCCGCCGCGCTCGCCGCCCATTACGGGGTCACTGCGTTGCGCTACTATCTCATGGCGGACATTTCCACGGGTAAAGACGCGGATTTCTCCGAGGAACGGCTCCGGATGCGCTTTAATGACGAACTAGCCAACAACGTCGGTAACCTACTGAACCGCACGCTCAACATGGCCCATCGTTACCGCGCCGGGGTTCTGCGCAAGATCGCCAGCCCCGATCCCGACCTTGCCCAACTAGCCCACCGTGACGCTCCAAACGCCGTCGTTACCTACACCGACGCCATGGCTCATTACCAAGTCGACGCCGCTTTGGACGCCGCGATCCAACTCGCCCGCGCTTGCAACCAACTCATTGAGTCCTCCGCGCCTTGGAAGCTCGCCAAGGATCCCGCTCAGGCCGAACGCCTGGATGCCGTGCTTTATCACCTTGCCGAGGCCATTCGCATCGTCGCCATTTTGCTTAATCCTGTGCTGCCGGATGCCTCGCTCAGTATTCTTGCCCAACTCTCAGTGGACACCACTCCTTCATTGCACGACGCCGTTTGGGGACGTTTGGAAGACGGCCATGTCCTCGGTCTGCCTGTCCCTCTTTTTCCGCGTCTCGAACCGCCGCCTGCCGCGGCCGATTAAACCGCATCAACCGTAGCACCCCGTGTTTCACGTCATCTTCCATGCTTTCGGCGAAATGGTTCTGCGTCTGTTGCGCTATGTGGGACAGATTGCCTTCTTGATGGTGGAAACGTTCGAATCCATACGGGTTGCGCCGCTGCGATGGAGGCTGTTGCTCAATCAAGTTGCTGAAATCGGGTTTCGCTCGCAACTGGTCGTGGTGGTTACTGGAGCTTTCACTGGAGCGGTATTCACGGCGCAGACCTATTTCCAGTTTCATCGGCTTGGAATGGATTCAGCGGTGGGAGCGGTTGTCGCGGTGTCCTTGTTTCGTGAATTGGGGCCAGTCTTGACGGCGCTGATGCTTTCGGGGCGCGTCGGGGCGTCGATCGCGGCGGAAATTGGGACCATGAAAGTCACTGAACAGATCGAGGCGTTGCGCGCGTTGGGGGTGCATCCGATTGATTACCTGATTGTGCCAAGGGTCTTGGCGCTACTGATATCCACCCCGCTTCTGGTTGCGGAATGCATCGGGCTTGGAATTGGTGCAGGATATCTTGTGGCGACGGAAGTGCTGGGAGTTTCGCGTGCCTATTACATGACCAACATGCTCTCCTTCACTACGGGGCGTGACATTAAGATGGCGCTCATTAAGGGAACGGCTTTCGCAGCTCTCATCGGTTTTATCGCGTGTGAAGAGGGGCTGAAGACGGCAAACGGTGCGGCTGGGGTTGGTCGCGCACCCACTCAAGCGGTGGTGATCGCTTCGTTGGTCATCTTGATTTCCAACTTTTTCCTCTCCTTCTTTCTCAACATCTTTTTCCCAGCGGGGACTTATTGAGTATGATTCAGGTGATTGGACTCCATAAGACGTTGGGAGTAGAGAAAGTCCTTTGCGGGATCGACTTAATCGTCCCGGAAGGCGGCACACTCGTAGTCTTGGGCCGCTCGGGTTCCGGCAAAAGCGTCCTGCTCAAACACCTCGTCGGACTCTTCCAGCCAGATGCCGGGCGCGTTCTGGTGAACGGCGAGGACATCTCAGGGTTGAAAGAGCGCCAACTGGGCCCGATCCGCAAAAAAGTCGGCATCCTTTTTCAAAGTGGCGCCTTGTTTGACTCAATGAGCGTAGGCGAAAACCTTGCTTTTCCGCTGAGGGAATCAGGGATGTTGGATCCCGAATTAATTCGGGAGCGAGTGGCGGAAGCGCTTGGGATGGTTGATTTGGCGGGAGAGGAGGGCAAGATGCCCGAGAATCTGTCCGGCGGGATGCGCAAACGCGTTGGTCTGGCGCGCACGTTGGTGTCTCGTCCCGCGTGCATCTTGTATGACGAGCCTACTACCGGGTTGGATCCGATCGCAACGGATTCGATCAACCGACTGATTCGTCGCCTGCAAAAGCGCTTAAGGTCGACTTCCGTGGTGGTGACTCACGACATGAAAACTGCTTTTCACACGGCCGATCGCATCGCATTTTTGCATGAAGGTCGTATTTATTTTGAGGGAACTGTGGAAGATTTGCGTGCGTCTGAGGATCCTGTTCTCGTAAATTTCATAGAAGGCCGCTCTGGCGAATCTGATTAACCCATGTCAACTGCACGCAAAGGTTCCGCTGAAATACTGGTCGGCTTGTTTCTCACCATTGGCTTGGGTGTTTTGGGTATTTTGGCGGTCACCTTCGGCCGCATGACCACTTCGATGGGCAAACCGTATGAGTTGACGGTGATTTTCGCCAACGCTAGCGGCCTTTCCTCCGGTGCCGATGCCCTGCTGGCTGGCGCGAAGGTGGGTTACATCGGGGGCACGCCCCAGTTGCTGGGCGATTCTTATCGGGTCGCTGTGAAGTTGAAGGTGCAGGAAAACGTGAAAATCCCGCGGAAGAGCAAGTTCATGGTCGGAAGCGCCAATCTTTTGGGCGACAAATACGTGGATATTGTCCCTTCGGCGGACATGGATCCAGCGGACGTCTGGCAACCCGGTGAAGTGATCGAAGGCAGCCGCGCCGGTGGTTTTGAGGAACTCGCCGCTCGTGGGGGAGACGTTTTGGAGCAATTGTCTGTAAGTTTAAAGCAGGTTCAGACGCTCACCACTTCGATTAACGAGCGGATTTTAACGGAGTCCAACGTCCAGAACTTGCAGGAAACTTTTGCGAATCTAAAGGAGACGACCGCTGGTTTCAAAAAAACGTCGGTCTCCTTGGATAACACCCTCGCCAAAGTGGGCGATGTCACCGAACGCGCCGGTAAGGCGGTGGATACCTTCCAGAAACTCGGTAAAACTGCAAACGACGGTAAAGGCGCGCTCGGCGTTCTGATCAGCGACAAAGAGACGGCAGAAAATCTCAAGTCGTTAATCGCCAACTTGCGGCGCTCCGGAGTCTTGTTTTACAAGGACAAACCCGCGAAGGAACCCGCAAAAGAGAAAGCGCCGTAGATCTCCAAATTTCTAGCGGTCTGGGCTTAAAGTTCCGCGATCCGAAGGTTTCGGTACTCGCACTTCATCACGACGTTCCCATGGATTTGTAGGCCGATCGGGGCCGCTCCTGAAAACTTGGCGTCCGTGTATTCGGAAGCCTTCTTGCCGTTAATCCAACAGCTGAACGTGTTGCCTTTGGCTTGGATTCGGAACGTATTCCATTCGCCTTCGGGATGCATGAGGGTTTTGGCTTCCTTAGCTTGTCCCTCTTCTGGGTAGGCGGGTTTACCTCCGGTGTAAAATGAGCCGGACATATCCACTTTAAGGCTCCCCGAGATCCCCAACTGGAGCTGGATTTTCGGGCTGCGCATTTCCACTCCCGTATCGACGCCGCGTTCCGTGGTGCCTTTCCATCGAACGTCGAACTCGATCACAAAGTCGCTGTAGTCCTTTGAGGTCCACAGATAATTGCCCTTCAGTGCCGCGTTGTTTTCGCCCACCAGTACGCCGTTTTCGACCCGCCAGAACTCCTTGGATTCTTCCGCTTTAAAATTGGAGAGGTCTGTTCCGTTAAAAAGCGGCGCAAAGTTGGGTTCCTGAGCTGCGCCGATGGAAGTGAGCGCAAGGACGAAGCTGAGGGCTAGGGGGAGGGGGCGAATGGTCTGGGGCAAATTTTTGTAGGTGAAGGACCGGAGGCAAGTGGGTTATTGGGGAGCAGCAGCTTTGTCACTTTGGACGGCTATTTCGTTTTGTAATACTTCACGTCGTCAATAGTCACCTGATTGGACACCAGCAACCGGAGGACCCGTTTGGATTCGTGCGCGATGCCTGGGGAGGTGAAGCTCCCGATGTTTTGTCCGTCGACTGCGGCCGTCATGGTGTCTCCGACGATGGTGACGCGGAGTGAATGCCAGGTGTTCACGCCGATTTCGTAGGGGAAAGCCTGCGACTTCGTTTTGAGCAGATCTTGATCCTCTTTGGAAAGCGTTCCGGCCTTGCGCGCATCGTAGTATTTCAACGCCATCCCGCCTGTTTTCATGTCCTGAAGCGTCACTTTTTTAGTGCCGAAAGTTGCGGCGCAAAGGTGCCCAGCGTGGACTTCCTTAAAAGTAAGATCGGCAAAGTTTAACATGAGGGTGTCTTTTTCCTCGTGGAACTTAAACCGCATAGTCGCCGTGCCATCGATGAATTCAAAGGCGTGTCCAACATCAACCGCATGAATGGCTTCTGGGTGGATGTAAATGTGGAGTGTGCCGTCCACGAGATCGACTTCCTTGTTCCCTTTTGCGCTCCAGGAACTGCTCGTATTCCAGCCATTCCCCGGTTCATCTTTCACTTTCTGTGTCTCTGTCCGCTCGAAGTCGTCAGAAAAAACAAGGGTTCCAAGGTTTTCCTCGGCAAAGAGGGGCATGGCGAAACAGAAGGCGAGCAGGGGAAGTATACGCATGACGGTTAAGGTAGATTGAAAACTCGTGCAGGAGCAATCGCCTGAGTCACATTTCACAGTAGTCCTTCTCCGCGGTTTACTGTGGAGCTTTGTGAGCGTTTGAGACGGCCCGCAGATCGACAATTTCTTTTTAGCTCCCTATAAAAACGCTTCCCCCATGAAAACCCTACTTTCTGCCATACTCGCCCTTGGAATCACTGCGGCGCTCCCTGCGCAGGTGCCGCTCTGGGACCTGAGTAAGGATTCGATCCCGCACGAACTCAATCACGGAGCCAGTCGTTCTCAAAATGGAACCATGACAGTCGGCGGCGGCAACTATTTCGGTGTGCCCGCGAGCGCCTTCCCAGACCAAAAAAATTTCACCGTCCAAGTCACCGTTTCCTTTCCCCAACCCGCTGACGATACGAGCCTCAACGTGTTGCTGAAACAACGTAAGGACGGTGAGGATACCGGCCTTGGCTTGACCTGCATCTATGGAAAGTCCGACTCGTGGAGAGTGTATCGTCCGATCATTAACGGCATGCATATCGGCGGTATTCGGACGAAGTTCCAGCCGAACACGCCTTACACCTTTACCGTATCGGTTCGTGACGGCAGCGCCTCTTATTACCTAGATGACGCGCCCGGTAGTAAGCATTTCACTCTGCTACTTCCCAACGATGAACCGATGTGGGTGGGTAAGAAACTTCTCCCTCGTGAGACACCCTTTGCCTCAGCTGAGGTCTCCGCATTGAAAGTGTACGGCGCTGATTTCATCTACAAGTCGCCGAAGGAAAAAGTGAGCGCCGAACCTCGCGGTGCCATCGCCGGCAAAAACTGGATGATCGACGCGCCCACCGTCGTCGACCCCAAACGTCCCAAGCTGCTTTTTTACGGTGACTCCATTTCTGGCGGTTATCGGCAACACCTGCTTCCGGCGTTGGACGGCAAAGTTTATGCGTACCACTGGAGTCATTTCGTTGGCGGAATCGATCCCAAGGTGGACGCTGTCATCAAAGAAGGGGCCGCCGTCGCTGATTTCAAACTCATCTTCTTCAATAACGGACTGCACTCGTTGTCGTGGACACCAGAAAAGGCGACGGACCAGCAGATTGCCGACACCACCCGTGCCATTGTGCGCGGCTTTAAGACTGGTGCGCCTCAGGCAAAGCTGTTTTGGATTGCCACAACTCCGCACACCGCCCGTCGTAGCGACCCCAGCAAGCCAGTAGACGCTTTGGGCGATAAAAACCCCGTTGTCCTTCGCATCAACCGCATTGCGCAAGACGTGATGAAAGAGGAGGGAGTCGAGGTCATCGATATGTACACTCCCTTCGCTGCCAAACTGGAACTCGCCGCCGGTGATGAATACCACTGGTCCAGTCCCGCTTATAAGATGATTGCCGACGCTGTAGTGGCCAAGACCAATGAGGTTCTATCGTTAAAAAACGAAGGCAAATAGTCAGCTAATCCTGGGACCCCTCTGCGCCTCAAAAGCGTCCACAGGCCAGCATGCCTGCTCAATTTGCGCTGGGAAAACTTGAGGACGGGCGCCAGCGGATTACGGGATTTGACGAAGTACCCGCACTTTGTGGGCTTCGCTGTCCCCGATGAACACGGAGCTGTCTGCATCGACGAAAATGCCGTGAAGTCTCGCCATCGGGCATGCGAGGGGATCGCCGTCGGGGCCGTCTCCTTTTTCGCCGGTACCGGCCATCAGTTCGAGGTTGCCTGTGGCTTTGCGGATCATGCGCACTGAATGGCTTTCGGTGTCGGCGAGCCATGCGTTGCCTGCCGCATCGATGGAAATGCCTTTTGGGCCTTTAAGCGTCGCGGTGAGTGCTGGACCGCCGTTGCCGCTGAAGCCGCTTGCACCAGTTCCGGCGATGTGTGAAATGCGGTTGGCCGCCAAGTCAAATTTGAAGACTTGGTTGCCCTCGCGCGTGGCTAGCCAGAGGTTGCCCTCGGCGTCGAAATCGAGGGAGCGAGGCCCCTTGAGCGGCGTTCCGGAGATGGGGGAGCCGTCGGGTGTGGGTCCCGCGATTCCGGTGCCGGCAAAGGTGGAGATCACGGCTGTTTTCATGTCCACTTTTCGGATGGTGTGGTTGCCAATGTCGCAGATGTACAGGCTTCCGTCGGGGCCGAATTGGATGCTGTGCGGTTGCTTGAGTTGAGCAGCGGAGGCGGGGCCACCGTCGCCTGAGTAACCCGCGCCGCCACCTCCCGCGAAAGTGGTGATGATCTTGGTTTTGATGTCGATTTTGCGAACCGCGTTGTTGCCCATGTCCACGACGAAAATATTTCCGCTACGGTCAAAGCGGATTTCATGCGGCAGATTGAAGGTTGCTTCAAGGGCGGGCCCGCCGTCCCCTGAGTAGCCTTTTTTCCCTGAACCAGCCACCGTGGAGATGGTTCCATCTGGAGCGACCCTACGGATGCGTTGCCCTGTGTATTCACAGAACCAAATTGCGCCGTCCGGGCCTCGGACGACGCCAAAGGGGTTATCAATCTGGGCTTGGGTGGCCGGGCCGCCATCCCCGCTAAAGCCCTGTTTACCGTTGCCGGCGAACGTTTCAATCCGCCAACCTGCGGCGCAAAGCGTCTGGGTTTGTGCTACAAGCGAGAGGAGCAGGCAGGCGAAAGCGGTTGAAAGGGGGAGGAGTTTCATGCGGGAATAGGATGGCTAGGACGACGTTTGATGTGAAAGAATTTCCGCAGAAATTAGTCTGCGCTGCGGCGTCGATGCTGTCGCGGGGCTCTCGACGTGCACTCGCTGCAGCAGACTTATAACGTCTCTTTTATGTTTTTGGATGATTCAAAGACCTCAAAGGAGACTTTCAAACGTCCGAACGCGCCCTATTAAAGGGCCTCAGGAATACGGGGAGTTCACCTAGAGATGTCCAGTTTGCAAGTCAGGGATGCCACGGCGTCCTTGGCGAGAAAGAGACCCCGGCGTGGGCCTCTTTTTTAGGTATCAGCCTTTTGAAACGATGGGCCCCCAGCGAGGATGCTCCATTGCCCAAATTGACGATAAAACTGAGGCTCGGAAGCGGAGGGGACAGGTGCGAATGGCACTTAGTTAAGGCGCTTGCCAGACGTTCAACTGGCCAAGCAAAAGAATCCAGCAACCCAGCAAATGCGCGCTCGTCTTGTTCCCGGCTCTGAACTGAACCCGGGACGGTTTCTCTGCCGCATTCTAAAGTGATGCTCCACGAACAACGCGCTTCCCAAGAGAAAGCCTTCGGTAAAATGCCGTACTCGGCACGACAGTTTATCACAGATTCCCAATTCCCCTTTGGCTTTTTCCACGGCAACCACCTCGTCCTGAGAGAAACCAAGTTTTTCTGAAAACGCTTCTGTTTGCTCGGGCCAAACCTCGCCTCGAGCGAAGAGTTGTACTCGATATTGTGCGAGACGTTGCTGCTCCGACTGAGGGAGGCTGTTCAAACCTTCGATAATTGTGCAAAGCCCCTCGACGGCCTTCCGCACTCCGGCCACGGCCTCTCCGTAACCGCTCCACCGATAGTCTTTCGGATCTTTGACAATCCCAGCTCGTACCGGATTCAGGTCGACGTATAAAGATACCGCTCGCAAGGCATCGCCGCCCTCGACCAAAACGCTACGGAAGCGTTCCTCCCATAGAGTACCTTTTCGGCTATGGATCGTGTTGAACCACTGGGAAAATCGCTGTTTGAGCAGCCTCATAAAGAAGCTAACGTCCCACATGTGTGCGAAAAATCGCTCTCTGAGCGCCTCGGCCTCCGTCACCCGGCTTGCATGACGTAGCGCCGCCAATTGCTGGGCCAACGTGTCGGCTCCATAAGAGCATTCAGCCAGACGCAGGCGTTCGACGAGTTCGTGATCCGTGGGAAGATTCTCTGGGGCTGGGCGTTTTGGAACCTCCAATAAAATATGGAAATGGTTCGTCATGATACAAAACGAAAGAACCCGAACCCCACAGTAGGTCTCGTAACGCCGCATCAGTTTTACAAAAATTTCCTTCTCCAACTCGCCCAGAACAAAGTTCCTGTCTACCACTCTGGAAACACAATGGTAGTGAGCGACCTGCACCGAAGCCTCGGCCTTGAATCTCGCGCGCCTCATATACCCCTTGCTACGGATGCGAAGGGGAAAAGGTTTTACCAGAGTGTCTGTCCCCTGAGAGGTTCCGCTGTCAGGAATGGCGTCATTCGCTTTCCCTGACTCATGCGAATTCAGTACATCGTGGCCGAACTCCCTCAGCGCGATGACAGGTGGAAGAGGGAAATTCTCGTTAGAGTACAGCCGCGCGATCACGACTCGTCACCGTTGGCCCCTTTGGCACGCAATATGCTGCGGGCTAATTACGGGAATTATCTTCCTCCTCTCGGTTCCTTCCCCTGTGTGTATGGTCCGATGGCGAGAGGCCTCCTCCTTTTAACCATTTTTATTTTAACTGAAGATGGCATTCTCAGGGGCAATGTTAATACAAGCACACCATCATGAACGAGCATCAAAGTAGAGCTCTTGAATACCTAGTGGGTATATTTGAATCGGGAAGCAGCATCCTTATTTTTTGCTGGAATCCAAAGTTCAAACCGAATGGAAATAAGACCATTCCGTTTATATCATACGCTGATATTATGGAGTATAATTGCATCGTAAGGGCGACTGATGATATTGAAAAGCGGCGGAGTTGTGAGGAGGATGTAATAGCTGAATACAATTCAATAGAAAGTTTGGTTTTGGATGGTTGGGGGTTTGGGCAACCGGGTTGGGAATGGTTTTCTATGCAAACTGAAGACGAAACGAATTCTGATGAATTTCTTCGTGCGGAACTTGAAACAGGAAGGGAAACCGAGGAAAATAGCTCCCTGAGTGAAGACCAATGGTTTCAAAAGCGAGAATTACAATTGGTCGCTTTGCATGGAAGGTTTTCACCGGTATTCAGACGCAATCGTAAATTTGGATTAGAGGATGACTGCGTTGCGTTCATTGCAAGGGATGATCTTGTTGCAGGGCGTATTTCCGTGCGAAAGACTGACGATCTCGATTCACTCGGAGACGGGGGGGCGGATCGCGATTTGGTTGTTATGTACGAATCTCTCGATGAGTTAGTGCGTGATGGGTGGAGGCTAGACTGACGGTTTAGCGCGCCCCGCGACGCGACGGCGCGCGCGGGGCGCGGAAGTGGGGCGAAAAGCGAATCCTGCTGCTGTCACTGCGCATTCATTTTTTGAGACCGTCAGGAGCCTGTCAGAAGTTTTGTGTGCGGGTCAAAACCTGAGAGAACAGAGATATGACCAAAGAAGAAAAAGCAGCGAAGGCACAAACAGATGCCTTGATTGACCAATTGTTGGCAAAAAGCGGGATTAGTCGTGAGGCAGTTCTGGGAGAAGGCGGGTTAATCGCACAGTTGAC